>NZ_JACYTY010000002.1:0-845181 GCF_014841445.1 Sphingomonas sp. CFBP 8765
GGTGACACCCCTCTAGGCCCACTCCCCAATCCCGTCAAACGCAAATTTCACTTTTATGGCAATTTTCTTCATTTCGACCGACTTACGCCCCCAGGCAGCGTGTGTGGGCCGTGCAGGGCACGACGACGACGCCCCTGCGTGCCAGCAAGGGACGCGACGCGGCATCCTCGCGCAGCTTTCTTAAGTGCTTGTGAAGCGCAGGCGATTATAGGGCCGGTCCGATGACCACGCCGATTCCCAGCGCCCCGCCGGCGGCAGACCCGCTGGCGGCCCGGCCGCCCGACGGGCCGATCGACGGCTTGGCCGCCCCGGCGCCGCTCGCCGGACAGGTCCGCAGCGCGCTGATCTGGCGGTCGGGAAGCCAGATCGTCGCGCAACTCGTCCAGTGGAGCGCCACCTTCCTGGTGATCCGCATCCTTGCGCCCGCCGATTACGGGCTGTTCGCGATGTGCCAGGTGATCCTGACCTTCATGGCGATGCTCAACGGCTATGGCCTGGCGAGCGGGCTGATCCAGCAGGCGACGATCAGCCGCCACGAGGTGCGCCAGCTCTTCGGCATGCTGATCCTGCTCAACGCGACGCTGGCCACAGCGCAGCTGGTGCTCGCGCCGCTCGCCGCGGCCTATTACCGCCAGCCGGTCGTCGCCGACATGCTGCGCGTCCAGGCGCTGCTCTATCTCACCACGCCGTTCATCGCCCTGCCCTATGCGCTGCTGTCACGCGCGATGGATTTTCGCCATCAGGCCAAGGCGAACATCACCGCCTCGATCGCCTCGGCGAGCACCGCGCTCGGCGGCGCGCTCTACGGACTGGGAGTATGGACGCTCGTCATCGCCCCGCTCGTGCTGTTCGCGGTCCGCGGTACGATGATGACGTGGAGCGCGCGGTCGCTGGTCTGGCCGAGCTTCGACTTTCGCGGCGCGGGCCGGATCGCGCGCTATGGCGGGGTGATGGCGGCGAGCCAGCTCTTCTGGTTCCTGCAGAGCCAGGCCGATGTGTTCATCGCCGGGCGCCGGTTCTCGCCGCACATGCTCGGCATCTACACGACCAGCCTGTTCCTCACGCAGATCTTCGTCAGCAAGTTCGTGCCGCCGCTCAACGAAGTCGCCTTTTCCGCCTATGCGCGGATGCAGGCGGATCCCGACGCGATCGGACGGGCGTTCGTCAAGGGCGTGCGGCTGGTGATGATCGTCGCCATGCCCTTCTATCTCGGGCTCGCGGTCACCGCCGAGCCGCTGGTGCTGACCGTGCTCGGCGAGAAATGGGTCGAGACCGCACCGATCGTCCGGCTGCTCGCGCTGGCGATGCCGTTCATGACGCTCCAGGTGCTGCTGACCCCCGCCTCCGATGCGCGCGGGCGACCGGGTATCGGCGTGCGCAACGGCGCGACCGGCGCGGCGATCCTCGGCACCGCGTTCCTGATCGGGGTTGAGTGGGGGCCGACCGGGCTCGGCCTCGCCTGGATCGCGGCCTATCCCCTCTATTTCGCGATCAGTGCGTGGCGGAGCCTGCCGGTGATCGGCGTCCCCGCACGTGCGGTCGCCCGCGCGGTCGCGTCGCCCGCGCTGGCCGCGATCGCGATGGCGCTCGCGGTCTGGCTGGTCGATCAGCGCCTGCCAGTGCTCGATCCGGTCTGGCGACTCGCGGTGCTGCTCGCGGTCGGCGGCGTAGTCTATGCGGGCGGGATGCTCGCCTTCGCGCGCGCGGCGCTGGGCGAGCTCGTCGCAGTGCTGCGCAAACGCCCCGTTACGCCCTGACCGGGTCCGCGGGTCAGGCGGACTGGATATAGGCGCGCATCGCCGCGGCATCCGCCTCGATCCGGTCGATCCGGAATTTGACGAGATCGCCGATCGAGACGAAGCCGACGAGCTGATCATGGTCGATCACGGGCAGATGCCGGATCCGCCGCTGAGTCATCAGCGACAGCGCGCCGATCACCGATTCGGTCGGCGCGACCGATTTGACCGCGCGCGTCATCACGTCGCCGATCCGCTGCGTCAGCGCGCCCGCGCCCTTGGCCTGCAGGCAATGGATCACGTCGCGCTCGGAAAATATCCCGACCACGCGGCCGTCGTCGAGCACCGGCGCCGCGCCGATCCGCTGTTCCGCGAGCATCGCCACCGCGTCCGCGACGCTCGCATCGGGGTGCAACGACAGCACCATGTCCGCGCGCGTGCCGTCACCGGTCCGCCGCTTCGTCTCGAGGATCGTCGCGATCGTCATCTCCGCCTCTCCTTGTCGCGTCTCCATGCGCGTGGCTTGAGAAAACCATGTTTGCGCGGCAATGAAAAGCGATGACCGATCCTTCTGCCGAGACACCGACCGGACTCGACGATCCTCACTATGCCGCGTTCGCCTGGGGCCGGTTCCGGACGATCATAGCGTGGATGATTCTGGCGGCAGCGATCTGCGCCGCGGGCGTCATCGTCGCGATGGCGCATCTTCAGGGGGCGCTGCACCTCGTGACGATGCTCGCGATTCTCGGTGGGGTCGGCGGATCGGTGATCATGGCCGGGCTGTTGATGGGGCTCGTCTTCCTGAGTTCGGGCAGCGGCCATGACGAGGACGTGACTCGGATCGACTAGCCGTCCGGGCGATGCGCGCGGCCGCGGGATGAAACGAAAAAAGGCCGATACCGCAGCGTCGCGGTACCGGCCTTTTTCGATTTTGCCGTCTGGCGCGACGGTCAGCCCGCCTCGACCTCGTCGGTGGCGACGCGGACGCGACGGCGACGCGGCTTTTCCGCAGCTGCGCCGTCCGCCGAAGCGTCGGTAGCTGGTGCGGGTGCCGAGGCCGAGATGCCGAGCGATGGCGGCAGCCGGTCTGCGTCGAACGCCGCGGGTGCGGCATCGTCCGTGGCGACCGGCGCGTCGAGACTGCGGTCGCGACGCGGGCGACCACGACGGCGGGGCTGCTCCTCGCCCGAACCGTCCGACGCGGGCGCCGGGGCGCTCGCGGCCGCGGCGTCGACCGGCTCGCCCATGGACTGGGGCGCGGACGACCGGTCGTCGGACGTGGCTGCGTCGGGCGTGGCCGGCGTTACGCTGCGCGCGGCGACCTCTTCCATGCGCTCGCCCTGCTGCTCGGACTCGGCCTGGACCGGACGCGCGGCGCGTGGCGTGCGACGGATGGTGTCGCGGCGCGGGGCATCGCGATACTCGTCACGGCCCTGGTTTTCGCGAGGCTGGGCCTCGCGCTGCTGGCCTTGCTCGTCACCGGGCTGTTCGTCGCGCGACTGCGTCATCCGCGGGCCGCGAGCCTCGCCACGCTGGCCCTCGTTGCGGTTCGCGTCGTAGCGTGGGCGATCGTCCCGCTGCGAGCGGTCGTCGCGACCCTGGCCATCACGGCCCTGACTATCACGGCCCTGACTCTCACGGGGCGCGCGGGCGTTCGAATACTGGCCATTGGACTGGCCGCCATTCGCCATCGCCGCCTGGTCGCCGGATCCCTGCTGGCCGTTTTGCTGCCCGTGCTGCTGGCCGTTCTGCTGGCTGCCCTGCTGCTCGCCCGAGCGGATCGGTTCGCCCTCGTCGCCATAATCGTCGTCGCCGTCGAGATCGAACGGCTGCTGGCGACGCGGCTGCTGCTGCGCCTGGGGCTGGCTCTCTTCGAAGCGCGCGCGGGTTTCGCTCAGCACGCGGAAATAATGATCCGCGAACTGCAGATAATATTCGATGTTGACGCGGTCGCCCTGCATCTGCGCGTCGCGCGCCAGGTTCTTGTACTTCTCGTACAATTGGCTCGCGTTGCCGCGCGCGCGGCTGTCGATGCGGTTGCCGGTGTCGCGGCCACCCTGGCCACCACCACCGCCGCCGCCTTGGCGTTGACCGCCACCGCCGCCACCGCCGCCATTATTATTGTTGCCACGACCGCGACGGCGGCCGGCTTGCCGGTTGTTGATCAAGCTTGTGTCCTCAGTCGTCGAACCAAAATCTGGTCGTGCTCCGAAATGCGGTGCAAACCCCCCGCCGCGCACCGATGACGATGCGTCGGACTTGCCAGGGCCGCCGGACTGCAGCGACTTTAAGGCGAAGGATGCGGGTCAACGCTCAAAAACGACCAAGTTGTCGAGATTGCGTGCCCCTGCCCACGTGATAGCGGCCCGGAAGGGCCTCCCACAAGCGAAATATGCGGCGGCAGGCCATAATCGTCAAGTCGCGCCGGTCATCGCGCAAGCAGGACACGCGGGTTTCCGCCATAATCATGATGTAGCGCAACGTGCAGCCCCTGCGCCTCGAGCAGCACCGAGACCGGCGCCGCCTGCGTCGCGCCGATCTCGATCACCGCCGCGCCGCCGGGCGCGATCAGCGCGGGGAGCTGCGCCGCGAGGATCCGGTAATCGTCGAGCCCGTCCGCGCCTGCGAACAGCGCCGCATGCGGTTCGTGATCGCGGACCTCGGGCGGCAGCGTCTCGGCGGTACCGATATAGGGCGGGTTGGCGAGGATCAGGTCGAACCGCCCCTCGATCGCGTCCGCCCAGCTGCCACGCACGAACTGCGCCCGATCCGCCATGCCGAGTGCCGCCGCATTGGCGCGCGCATAGCCGAGCGCGTCCGCCGAAAAGTCGATGCCGAGACCGCGCGCGGGCCATTCGTCGAGCGCGGCGAGCAACAGCGTGCCGGGGCCGGTGCCGAGATCGAGGATCGTCGCGGGCGCACGACCGGCAAAATGCGCCTGCGCGGCGATCAGCAGCGTCTCGCTGTCCGCGCGGGGTACCAGCGCCCCCGGCCCGACCGCAAGATCGATCGACCAGAAGCCGCGCGTGCCGGTGATATAGGCGATCGGCTCATGCCGGAGACGACGCTCGACGAGCGCAGCGAACCTGGCGGGGACGGCGTAGCGGTCGGGATCGAGCAGGATCGCGTTCCCCTCGACGCCCAGCGCATGCGCCATCAGCAATTCAGCGTCGAGGCGGGGGGTGGCGGAGAAGGCGAAGCGCGTGGCCGCCGTGGCGAGGGCCTGACGTACCCCCCCGCCCGCTTGCGGGAGGGGGTTGGGGGGTGGGCTCGCGCTCACCGCGGTCGCACTGTCGGCGATGTGTCGAAAGACCGGAACGCGGCGCCTTCCTGGAACACGCCGCGCGCCCACCCCCCGGCCCCCTCCCGCACGCGGGATGGGGGGGAGCAGCCAGGCTCAGCCATCCAGCTGCGCCAGCCGGTCCGCCTCGTCCTGCGACACCAGCGCGCCGATCAGCTCGCCCATATCGCCCGCGACGATTTCCGGCAGCCGGTGCAGCGTCAGGTTGATGCGGTGATCGGTCACGCGGCCTTGCGGAAAATTATACGTCCGGATCCGCTCCGATCGATCCCCCGACCCGACCATCGACTTGCGCGCACCCGCACGCTCGGCATGCAACCGGTCGCGCTCCGCCTCGTACAGCCGCGTCCGCAGCACGCGCAAAGCCTTCGCCTTGTTCTTGTGCTGCGACTTCTCGTCCTGCTGGATCACCGTCAGCCCGGTCGGGATATGGACGATCCGCACAGCAGAGTCGGTCGTGTTGACCGACTGGCCGCCCGGCCCCGACGAGCGATAGACGTCGATGCGCAGGTCCTTGTCGTCGATCTTGACGTCGACCTCCTCCGCCTCGGGCAGCACCGCGACGGTCGCCGCCGAGGTGTGGATCCGGCCGCCCGCCTCGGTCGCGGGCACGCGCTGGACGCGGTGGACGCCGCTCTCGAACTTCAGTTTCGCGAACACGCCCTGCCCCGTCACGCTGGCGACGACTTCCTTGAATCCGCCCGCGTCGGACGACGATCCCGAGATCAGTTCGACCCGCCAGCCCTGCGATTCGGCATAACGCTGGTACATGCGGAACAGGTCGCCCGCGAACAGCGCCGCCTCGTCGCCGCCAGTGCCGGCGCGCACCTCGAGCATCGCCGAGCGCTCGTCCGCGGAATCGCGCGGCAGCAACGCGAGCGCGAGCTTGCGGTCCGCGGTCTCGAGCAGCGTGCGGTTCTCGTGCAGCTCCTCCGACGCCATCGCGCGCAACTCGTCATCGGCATCCTCGGCCATGAAGGCGAGGCTTTCGGCCTCCTGCCGCAGCCGCCGCACTTCGGTCGCCGCCTGCGCGACGGGTTCGAGCTCGGCATATTCCTTCGACACCGCGACGAAGCGGTCGGACGGCAGGTCGCCGGTCGACATCAGCGCCTGCAACTCGTCCCGCCGCGCCTCGATCGCGCGGATCCGGTCCGGGGAGATCTGGGTCATGCGGACGCTCCCTCTTGCGTCATCCCAGCGAACGCTGGGATCCAGGGTGACCGGGCGCAGCCTTCATGGCGCTGGATCCCGGCCTGCGCCGGGATGACGGGGAGGCTCAACGCAGCGCCTCCGCCAGATCGGCGAACGCGACCTCGGTCTGCGTGCCGGTCGCGAGCGCTTTCACCGCGCCCACGCCCTTGGCGAGTTCGTCATCGCCAAGGATGATCGCAAACCGCGCGCCGAGCGCATCCGCCTTCGCCATCCGCGCCTTCATCTTGCCCTTGTACGCCATCTCGACCGCGACGCCCGCACGCCGCAGGTCCGCGACGATGCCGGTCGCGCGCGCTTCGGCCGCGGCACCCATCGGCACGACCACCGCGTCGATCCCGGCCGCCGCCGGCTCGTCGAGCAACATCGCCAGCCGCTCGACCCCCGCGGCCCAGCCGACACCCGCCGTCTCGGGCCCGCCGAGCGACCCGATCAACCCGTCATAGCGCCCACCGGCCAGCACCGTCCCCTGCGACCCCAACCGGTCGGTCACGAACTCGAACGCGGTGTGGCGGTAATAATCGAGCCCGCGCACCAGCCGCGCATTGCGCTCCCACGCGACGCCCGCGGCATCGAGCCCGGCGGTCACCGCATCGAAGAACGCGCGCGCCTCGGGCGTCAGATACGCGTCGATATCGGGGGCGCTGTCCGCGATCGGCCGGTCCTTCGGATCCTTCGAATCGAGGATCCGCATCGGGTTCTTCTCGAGCCGCGTCAGGCTGTCCTCGGACAGCTCACCGCGATGCGCCTCGAAATGCGCGACCAGCGCCGCGCGCCAGGCTTCACGCGTCTCGGCATCGCCCAAAGTGTTCAGCTGCAGCGTCACCCCGTCCGCAATGCCGAGCTCGCGCAGCAGCTGGTCCGCCAGCACCAGCAGTTCGACGTCCGCCGCGGGCTCGGCCGCGCCGATCACCTCGGCGTCGATCTGGTGGAACTGCCGGAACCGCCCCTTTTGCGGGCGTTCATAGCGGAACACCGGGCCGCTCGTCGTGATCTTGAGCGGCGCGAACTGCTGCCAGCCCTCGGTCAGATAGGCACGCGCGATCCCGGCGGTGAATTCGGGCCGCAGCGTCAGCGAATCCCCGCCGCGATCCTCGAATGTGTACATCTCCTTCGACACGACATCGGTCGTCTCGCCGAGCGAGCGCGCGAACACCGCGGTGGATTCGAACACCGGGATGTCGATCCGCTGAAAGCAATACAGCGCACGCACGCGTTCGAAGGTGCTGAGAACATGCGCGAAACGGCGCTGCTCGTCGCCGAAGATGTCCTGAGTGCCGCGGATGCGACGCGGGGTTTCTGTTCTGGCCATGATGCGCGCGTATCTAGGCGACGTGCCCGCGAAGCGCTAGCGCCGTCACATGAGCAACGACGTCCGCTATTGGGGGCTCGGCCGGCGCATCGCCCCGCCGCGCTTCGTGCTGTTTGCATGCGTCTTCGCGATCGGCCTCGTCGCGCTGATCCCCCGACTGGGGCTGGGCCGCGGCACGATGGCGGCGTTCGATATCGCCGCGGTCCTGTTCCTCGCCACCGTCGCGACCTTGTTCGGCAACGCCACCGCGGAGCGGATGCGGCGCTATGCGGACGAGAACGACGCCAACCGCACGGTGCTGCTCGCGTTCAGCGGGACGATCCTGATCGTCGTGCTCGTCGCGGTGGCGAAGGAATTGCAGGGCAAGACCGATCTCGTCGCGGTCCTGATCTCGGTCACGACCCTGGTGCTCGCCTGGCTGTTCTCGAACATGGTCTACACGCTGCATTACGCGCATCTGTTCTACAGCGACGCCGCGGATGGCAGCGACGCGGGCGGGCTGGACTTCCCCTCCTGCGCCGAGCCCGATTACTGGGACTTCGCCTATTTCGCCTTCACGCTCGGCATGACCTTCCAGACCTCCGACGTCGAGATCACGTCGCGGCGCGTGCGCAAGGTCGCATTGGGCCAGTGCATGGCCGCGTTCGTCTTCAACATCGGCGTGCTCGCCTTCACCATCAACGTGCTCGGCAGCAGCTGACCCTGCCCCTTCCGTCATCCTGACGAAAGTCAGGATCCAGAGCCATAAACACCACCGCCCGTAACCCTGGATCCTGACGTTCGTCAGGATGACGGCGCATGTGGCAAAGCGCGACGCACCAAACGCCTGCGACGCGAAACTATACACCCCGGCAAAGGGCTGGACGACTGCCCTTTCTGCCGCTTACACCTTGACCATCGTCTCTCTGCCGGAAGGCCTTTTCCTTGATCCGCAAGCTTCTCGTCGCATCCCTGCTCGCGTCTGCACTTCCCGCGGTCGCGCAAGTCCCCGCCGGCAACACCGCACCACAGCCGGTGCCGTTCGTCGACACGATCCCCGCCGCGCAGGACACGCCCTATCCCGGCACGATCCTGCTCGACATCGACGCGACCGATACCGAGCGCGGCATCTTCCGCGTCAAGGAGACGATCCCCGTCGCCAAATCGGGCAAGATGGCGCTGCTCTTCCCGAAATGGCTGCCCGGCAACCATGCGCCACGCGGCGAGATCGAGAAGCTCGCCGGGCTGGTGATCCGCGCGAACGGCCGGATCCTTCCCTGGACGCGCGATCCGGTCGACGTCTACGCCTTCCACATCGACGTCCCCGCGGGCACCAAACAGCTCGACGCGACCTTCCAGTTCATCTCCGCGACCAAGGCGGACCAGGGCCGTGTCGTCATGACGCCGACGATGATCAGCCTCCAGCCGAACTCGGTCAGCCTCTATCCCGCCGGCTATTATACGCGTCAGATCCCGGTGAAGATGACCGTCACCTATCCGACCGGCTGGACCGCCGCGGGTGCGGTCCCCGCCAAGGTGTCGGGCGCGACCTATGCCTATGACCGGACCAATTACGAGATCCTCGTCGATTCGCCGATCCTCGCGGGCAAGTACGGCAAGGTCTGGCCTTTGAGCCCGAAGGTCGACCTCAACGTCTTCGCCGACACCCCCGACCAGCTCGCCGCCAAGCCCGAACAGATCGATGCACACAAGCGTCTCGTCGATCAGGCCGCGCGCACCTTCGGCGCCGAGCATTATGATCATTACGAGTTCCTGCTCTCGATCACCGATCAGCTCGGCGGGATTGGCCTCGAACATCATCGCAGCTCGGAAAACGGCGTCCGCCCCGGCTATTTCACCGAATGGGAGACGGGCGCGTCGGCCCGCAACCTGCTGCCGCACGAATTCACGCACAGCTGGGACGGCAAGTTCCGCCGCGGCGCCGACCTGTGGACGCCCGATTTCCGCACGCCGATGCGCAACTCGCTGCTCTGGGTCTATGAGGGCCAGACGCAGTTCTGGGGCTATGTGCTCCAGGCGCGCTCGGGTCTGGTCAGCAAGCAGGACACGCTCGACGGCTATGCCTCGATTCTGGGCACCTACGACACCGCGCAGGGTCGCCAGTGGCGCCCGCTGATCGACA
Source organism: Sphingomonas sp. CFBP 8765 (assembly GCF_014841445.1). Taxonomy (NCBI): domain Bacteria; kingdom Pseudomonadati; phylum Pseudomonadota; class Alphaproteobacteria; order Sphingomonadales; family Sphingomonadaceae; genus Sphingomonas; species Sphingomonas sp. CFBP 8765. Next base: position 9,681 of record NZ_JACYTY010000002.1, read on the forward strand.
CCACCAACGATCCGGTCATCTCGTCGCGCCGTCCTAAGGGCTGGACCAGCTGGCAGCGCTCGGAGGATTATTACAACGAAGGGCTGATGGTCTGGATGGAGGTCGACGCGATGCTCCGCCAGAAGTCGGGCGGCACCAAGTCGATCGACGATTTCGCGCGAGCCTTTTTCGGCATCCGCAACGGCGATTATGGCGAGGTCACCTACACGTTCGACGACGTCGCCAAGACGCTGAACGGCATCCTGCCCTATGACTGGGCGGGCTTCCTCAACACGCGGCTGACCGAGACGGGCAAGCCCGCGCCGATCAACGGCTTTGCGATGAACGGCTACAAGCTGGTCTATGGCCCCGTGCAGAGCCCGTATCTGAAGCAGGCGGAGAAGAGCCGCGGCACCGATGTCAGCTATTCGCTGGGCTTGGTGATGAACAAGGACGGCGTCGTGACTGCCTCGATCTGGGACAGCCCCGCGTTCCGCGCCGGGATCGACGTCGGCACCGAAATCGAGGCGGTCAACGGCGAGTCCTACTCGTCGGACCGCATGAAAGCGGCAATTCTCGCGGCCCAGGGCACAAAGCTGCCGATCCGTCTGACTGTAAAAAACAACGAGCGATTCCGCGACGTCTCGCTCGATTACCATGACGGCCCGCGCTATCCGCGGCTCGAGAAGGTCGGTACAGGTGACGGCGGACTGGACAAGTTGCTGATGCCGCGCTGACAGTTCTGATATTTTTCCGGTGCCGGCCGCCTCCCCACGGGGAAGCGGCCGGCACCGCCATTTCTGAAAGGACCGCCATGCGTATCGACCTCATCCCGACGGGCAAGAATCCGCCCGAAGATCTGAACGTCATCATCGAAGTGCCGACCGGCGGCGAGCCCGTGAAGTACGAGTTCGACAAGGCCTCGGGCGCGCTGTTCGTCGACCGCATCCTGCACACGCCGATGCGCTACCCCGCCAATTACGGCTTCGTGCCGCACACGCTCAGCCCCGATGGCGACCCGCTCGACGCGCTCGTGATCGCGCGCTCGCCGTTCATCCCCGGCTGCGTCGTCCGCGCGCGCCCGATCGCGGTGCTCAACCTCGAGGACGAGGCCGGCGGCGACGAGAAGCTCGTCTGCGTCCCCGTCAACGACGTGTTCCCCTATTATTCGAACGTCGGCGGCCGTGCCGACGTGCCCGAGATCGTGTTCGAGCAGATCGAGCATTTCTTCACCCACTATAAGGACCTCGAGAAGAAGAAGTGGGTCCGCGTCGGCAAGTGGGGCGATGCCGAGGAAGCCAAGCGCATCACGATCGAGGCGATCGAGCGCTACGAAGAGGCCAAGAAGCAGGGCGACGAGCCCATGAACGCGGACGACGCCGCAGGCCGCTGATCACAAGCGACCGAAGTCGAAGCGGCGCGCACACGGCGCGCCTTTCGATTGCGCTCAGGGCGAACGGGGCCGCGAACTACGCCCCCCGTTCGTGCTGAGCGAAGTCGAAGCACCTGCCCCGCCCTTACGGCGCCGGCCGCTCCGCCTGCGCTTCCGCCAGGTACAGCGAGAACAACCCTGCCGGATCGGTCCATTCGCGGATCGGCGTCCACCCGCCTGACCGCAACAGGATTCGCGCATCACGCGACCCGTATTTGTGGCTGTTCTCGGTGTGGATCGTCTCGCCCGCGGCGATATCGAACGGCCGCCCCTCGATCGTGAACGCGGCATCGCGCTGCGCCTCGAGATGCATCTCGATCCGCGCGCGGTCGTCGTTCCACACCGCCATGTGCCGGAACGCCTCAACCGGCACGTCGGCGTCGAGCTCGCGGTTGATCCGCTCGAGCAGGTTCATGTTGAACGCCGCGGTCACGCCCTGCGCATCGTCATAGGCGGGGACCAGCACCGCTGGATCCTTGATCCGGTCCATCCCGATCAGCAGCATCGCGCCGATCCCGAGCGACGCGCGCATCGCCTTCAACAGGTCGACCGCCATCAGCGGGATCATGTTGCCGATCGTCGACCCCGGAAAGAAACCGAGCTTGGGCGTGTCCGCGATCGTCTTCGGCAATGCGAGCGGCCGCATGAAATCCGCCTCGAACGGCAGGACCAGCAGCTCGGGGAATTGCGCCGCAAGCACGCGCGACGATTCGCGCAGGAAATCGCCCGAGATATCGATCGGCACATAAACCGACGGCGCCACCGCGCTCAGCAGGATCGGCGTCTTGGTCGACGACCCCGACCCGAATTCGACCACCGCACGTCCCGCGCCGGCAATCTCGGCGACCTCGGGGCAGGCGGTCTCGAGGATCGAGCGCTCGGTCCGCGTCGGATAATATTCGGGCAGGTCGGTGATCGCCTCGAACAGCTCCGACCCGCGCCGGTCGTAGAACCAGCGCGCCGGAATCGCGCGCGGCCGCCGTTCCAGCCCGGCGAGCACGTCCGCCCGGAACGCAGGATCGGCCAGACTCTGCTCGCCGTCTTCGATTTCACGCTTCAACATCAGATATCCTTGGCGAGCCGGACGCCGGTGAACTGCCAGCGCTGGTGCGGGTAGAAGAAATTGCGGTAGCTCGCCCGCGCATGGCCGCGCGGCGTCGCGCAGCTCCCGCCGCGCAGCACGAACTGACCGCTCATGAACTTGCCATTATACTCGCCGACCGCCCCCTCGACCGCGCGGAAGCCGGGATAGGGCCGATAGGCGCTCCCCGTCCATTCCCAGACGTCGCCGAAAAAGGCCGGGTCGCCCGCGCGCGCCGGCCGCGGCTCGACCGGGCCCGCCGCATCCATCTGATTGCCGCCATCGCCGGCATAGTCCGCCGCAACGGCCTCCCATTCGGCCTCGGTCGGCAGCCGGACGCCCGCCCAGCTGGCATAGGCGTCCGCCTCGTAGAAGCTGACATGCGTCACCGGCGCCGCCGGATCGATCGCGCGCCGCCCGTCGAGCCCGAACCGCGTCCAGCCCCCGTCGCGCTCTTCCCAGTACATCGGCGCGACGATGCCCTCCGCCTTCACCCAGGCCCAGCCATCGGCGAGCCAGTGGCGCGGCTCGCTATAGCCGCCATCGGCAATGAACGCCGCCCATTCGCCATTGGTCACCGTCCGGTCGGCGATCGCGTGGCGCGCGAGCAGCGTGTCGTGCCGCGGCGTCTCGCAATCGAACGCGAAGCCGTCGCCGTCATGCCCCATCCGCGCGATCCCGGCGTCGCGTTCGATCCAGCCGATCGCGCCCGGCATCTCGACCGGCACCTTGCGCGGCGCAGCCCAGACCGCGGGCTCGAGCGGATTTTCCGAAAACAAATGGAGGATGTCGGTCACCAGCAATTCCTGGTGCTGCTCCTCGTGATGGCAGCCCAGCGCCACCAGCTCGCGCGCCGCCTCGGGCAGGTCGGGCAGCGCCGCGATCAGCGCCGCATCGACATGCACGCGGTACGCGCGGACCTCGTCGAGCGTCGGCCGCGTGATCATCCCGCGCCGGTCGCGCGCATGCCGCCGGCCTTCGGCCTCGTAATAGCTGTTGAACAGGAACGGGAAGCGTTCGTCGTGCAGCCGGTAGCCCGCGACATGATCGCGCAGCACGAACGTCTCGAAGAACCAGCTGGTATGCGCGAGATGCCATTTGGTCGGCGACGCGTCGGGCATCGACTGCACCGTCGCATCCGCATCCGACAGCGGCGCGGCCAGCGCGATCGACAGGTCGCGCACGGCGGCGAACCGCGCACCGAGCGCGTCTGTATCAGGCAGGGTCGCAGGATTATGGGTGGGGACGGGGTTCGGCATCGACTGTCCTCGTGCGGGCGATGCACGCGGCATGACCCCTTATAAAAGGATGCAGCGATACGGAGCGCTATCCGCGCGTTGCCCCCGGTCGCCAAAGAACGTCGCTCGCCCCGTTTTGGTTCACCGCACGCGCGGCGACGAACAGGAAATCCGACAAGCGGTTAACATACGCTAATGCCAGCGGATTGATCGGGTCGTCGACCGCGACCACCGCGCGCTCGGCGCGGCGCGTGATTGCGCGCGCCAGATGCAGCGCCGCGGCACCCGGCGATCCACCCGGCAGGATGAAGCTGGTCAGCGGCGCCATCTGCGCGGTCATCGCGTCGATCTCGCCTTCGAGCCGCTCGACCTGCGAACCGATGATCCGCAGCGTCATTTCGGACGGCGCGAAATCCTCGCCCGGCGTCGCGATGTCCGCGCCGAGATCGAACAGGTCGTTCTGGATCCGCTCGAGCGCTCGGCCAAGCGGATGATCGCCCAGCGCCACCGCGGCCACGCCGATCGCGCTGTTCGCCTCGTCGACATCACCGATCGCCTGCATCCGCGGGCACGCCTTGGACACGCGCGATCCGTCGACCAGCCCCGTGGTCCCCGCGTCGCCGGTCCGCGTGTAGATCTTGTTCAGCTTTACCATAACGTTAGGCCCTTCGGGCTCAGGTCCGGCCCGCGGCAAACAGGATCAGCACGACGATCAGGATCGCGATCGCCTGAAAGAAGATGCGCTGCTGCATCATCCGGTTCGATTTCAGCGACGCGGCGCTCGGCCCCCCGTCCTTCACCTGCGCCGACTGGTCCTGCAGGAACGTCACCACCCCGCGCACCAGAGCAACGAGCGTCGCGATCATCGCCGCGATCAGGAGGATGACGAGGAAGGTGTTCATGACGACAATCTAGGCATGCGCGCGCCGCCCCGCAATGGCCGTTCCGCCGGTCGTCGGACAAGCCTCGAAACGGGCGGAATTCTACGCTGACAGCCCCGATCTTCCCGGCTAGCATCGTGACAAATGGGGGAATGAGTATGCGTAACGGACGGATCGGCGCCAGCCTGGCGATGCTGGCTATGTTGAGTGCGTGCGGCGGAGACTCCGGCGCGGTGTCGGGATCGACCGGCGGGACGCCCGGGGTGTCCACCCCGACCACCGGCACGACCACCCCGACGACCGTCGCCGGGTGCAGCCTGCGTGAGCGGCAGGACTGGGCCGCGGCGCAGCTGCGCGAATGGTATCTGTTCCCCGAGACGCTGCCCGCCAGCCTCGACCCGACGCCCTATACGACCGTCGACGCCTATATCGATGCGCTCACCGCGACCGCGCGCGGCCAGCGCCGCGACCGCTATTTCACCTATCTGACGTCGATCAAGGAGGAGGACGCCTATTATGAGGCGGGGTCCAATGCCGGCTTCGGCTTCCGTCTCGGCATCGATGGCAGCGGGCGGCGCGCCTATGTCATCGAATCCTTCGAAGGCGGCGCCGCGCTGGCGGCGCAGGTCGATCGCGGTGCGGAAATCGTCGCGATCGGGACCAACGCCAACACGCTGCGGACCGTCAGCGCGATCTTTGCCGCAGAGGGCAGCGCGGGCGTCTCGACCGCGCTCGGCCCGGACACGGTCGGCACCAGCCGCGTGCTGCAGATCCGCGACGCGCAGGGGACGCGCGACATCACGCTGACCAAGACCGATTTCGCGCTGCTCCCGGTCTCCAGCCGCTACGGCGCGAAGGTCATCGCCGATGGCGGCCGCAACTATGGCTATATCAACCTCCGGACCTTCATCTCGACCGCCGACCCCGCGCTGCGCGCCGCCTTCGCCAGCTTCCGCGCGCAGAACGTCACCGATATCGTCATCGACCTGCGCTATAATGGCGGCGGGCTGATCTCGATCGCGGAGCTGATGACCGACCTGCTCGGTCGCAACCGCGCGACCTCCGAAGTCTCGAGCTACACGACCTTCCGCACCGAAAAATCCGCCAACAACACGACGCGCTTCTTCGCGCCGCAGCCCGAATCGATCGCGCCGACGCGCGTCGCGTTCATCGGCACGGGCGGGACCGCCTCGGCGAGCGAACTCGTCATCAACGCGATGATCCCGTATCTGCACAGCGCTGCCGGGCTGATCGGCACGAACACCTATGGCAAGCCCGTCGGCCAGATCGGGCTCGACCGCGCTGCCTGCGACGACCGTCTGCGCGTGGTCGCACTCTCGACGCAGAACGCCGCACGCCAGGGCGCCTATTATGACGGGCTCGCCGGCACGGTCGAGGCAAGCTGCCGCGCCGAGGACGACATCCGCTATCCGCTCGGCGACCCGCGCGAAGCCTCGACGCGGCAGGCGATCGACTTCCTCGCCGGCCGCAGCTGCCTGCCCGTCACCGCAACCGCAGCCACCGCGTCCGCCCGCACCAGCACGCCCACGCCGACGACCGACCTCCCCACGCGCGCGCTGCTGATCCCCGACCACCCCACCACCCCGCAACGCGAAGTCCCCGGCCTCTATTGATCCGTCCGGCGCGACGGGGCCGGGTCACCCCACCCACCCCGTCAATCCCGCTGACCCCGTCCTCCGCGCTCACCCACCCACCCCGTCACCCTGACGAAAGTCAGGGCCCAGAGCCAAACACGCCGCCCCCCGGTAACCCTGGATCCTGACTTTCGTCAGGATGACGAGGGGCATCGCCAGCGCCCCACCACCCCCACCCGTCATCCTGACGAAAGTCAGGATCCAGAGCCAAACACGCCGCACGTCGTAACCCTGGATCCTGACTTCCGTCAGGATGACGGCGAATAGGGCGCATCCCCCGCCAGCATCGCCCGCACCCCCGCGGCAACCGCGAGCCCGTCCTCCCCCCGTTCGCGCATCGCCGCGAGCGAGGGCGCGCCGGTGCGCTTGGCGAGCCGCGCGCCATCCGCCCCCAGCATCAGCGGATGGTGATGGTAGCGCGGCGTCGGCAGCCCCAGCAGCGCCTGCAACAGCCGGTGAATGTCGGTCGCCGCGAACAGGTCGTCGCCGCGCACCACGTCGGTGACACCCTGCGCCGCATCGTCGAGCGTCACCGCGAGATGATAGCTGGCGGGCGCGTCCTTGCGCGCGAGCACCACGTCGCCCTGCGCCGCCGGATCGGCCCGCACCGTCCCCGCCCGCGCATCCACCCAGTCGAGCGGTCCCGTGACGCTGAGCGCCGCGGCCATGTCGAGCCGCCAGCAATGCGCCTCGCCCATCCGCGCCGCGACCTCGGCGGGCGCCAGCTTCCGGCACGTCCCCGGATAGACCGCGGCGTCTCCGGCATGCGGCGCCGACAGGCTCGCCGCGATCTCCGCGCGCGTACAGAAACACGGATAGAGCAGCCCGCGCGCGTTCAATCCATCGAGCGCCGCCTGATAGGATGCGAGCCGCGCCGACTGATGCGACAGATCGTCCCAGTCCAGCCCCAGCCAGCGCAGATCCTCCACGATTCCCGCGACATGCTCGGGCCGGCTGCGGCCCATGTCGATGTCCTCGATCCGCAGCAGGAACCGCCCGCCCCGCGCCCGCGCAAAATCGTGCGCGCGGATCGCCGACAACGCATGGCCGAGGTGCAACCGCCCGGTCGGACTGGGCGCGAACCGCGTCGTGACGAATTCGGCGCTGTTCACTGGACTTGACCCCATGTCCCGCGCCGTGCTGTCATGACCCTGTCATGCCGGTGCGCGAAAGCGCGTCCGGGACTTTTGTGGGAGGAGCCGTGTTTCACCCCGACCTGATACGCCACCCGGATGGATGTCCGGCGCTCGTGCTCAACGCCGATTATACGCCGCTCTCCTATTATCCGCTCAGCGTCTGGCCCTGGCAGACCGCCGTGAAGGCTGTCTTCCTCGATCGCGTCGATATCGTCGCCAATTACGAACGCGAGGTGCGCAGCGCCAGCTTCGCGCTCAAGCTCCCATCGGTGATCGCGCTCAAGCAATTCGTCAAACCGTCGCAATTTCCCGCCTTCACCCGTTTCAACCTGTTCCTGCGCGACAAGTTCACCTGCCAATATTGCGGCAAGCTGCGCGATCTCACCTTCGACCATGTCATTCCCCGCGCGCAAGGCGGGCGCACCACCTGGGAAAATGTCGTCACCGCCTGTGCGCCGTGCAACCTCAAAAAGGGCGGGCGCACCCCGCGCCAGGCCGCGATGCCGCTCCATCTCGAGCCGATCCGCCCGACCAACTGGCATCTGCACGAACATGGCCGCAGCTTCCCGCCGAATTATTTGCACGAAACCTGGCATGATTGGCTCTACTGGGACATTGAACTCGAAGCGTGACCGTCCGGCCGCGCAGCATTGTGCGGGAGACGGGTCGATGCGGGTGATGATGGGTGTGATCGCGGCGGGACTGATTGTCGCAGGGTGCGGCGACAAGGACGCGCAGCGCGCAGAGGCGGATGCCGGCGCGGTTGGCTTCGTCCCCCCCTCGGTCACCTCGCGGCTCGATTTCGGCGCCAGCATGGAACGCCGCTTCCGCACGCTCGATCGCAACGCCGATGATCGCATCACCAAGGACGAGCTGCCCTCCCCCAATGCGCGGATCAAGGCGTTCGACCGCAACAAGGACGGCGTGATCACCGAGGTCGAGTGGAGCGAGGGCACGTTGCGATGGTTCGACCGGATGGACCTGAACCACGACGGCACCGTCACCTCCGAAGAGCGCGCCGAAGCCCGCAAGCGCGAGGGGCGATGATCGTCAGTAATTTTATGTCCTGACCGCACGCCTTCAGGCGCGGATTTCATCGCCGATTGCGGGTTCGGCGGTTGACCTGATCCCTGTCGCAGCGCAGCAAGGCGCATGGCCAGTCTTCCCGCAATCGCGAACAATTCCGACATCCGTTTCCTCGGCACGCTGCTCGGCGACGTCATCCGCAGCTATGGCGGACCGCGTCTGTTCGAGGCGACCGAGACGATCCGCAAGGCCTCGGTCGAGCGACACCGCGGCCTCGCCGAGGGCCGGACCGACGATCACGCCGCGGTCGATCTCAGCCTCGAAAAGCTCAGCCTCGACGAGACGCTCGATTTCGTCCGCGGCTTCATGCTGTTCTCGATGCTCGCCAATCTGGCCGAGGACCGGCAGGGGATCGCGGCGGAACACGGCGCCGACCTCGCCTCCGCGATCGCGCAGCTCGAAGCCGAGGGGATCGACCGGACGCAGGTCCGCGCGCTGCTCGACCATGCGCTGATCGTCCCCGTGCTCACCGCGCACCCGACCGAGGTGCGGCGCAAGAGCATGATCGACCACCGCAACCGCATCGCCGAGCTGCTCGCGCTGCGCGATGCGGGTCGCGACACCACCCCCGATGGCGACCGGGTCGACGACGCGATCCTGCGCCAGATCGCATTGCTGTGGCAGACGCGCGTGCTGCGCCGCGACCGGCTCTACGTCACCGACGAGGTCGATACCGCGCTCAGCTATCTGCGCGACGTCTTCCTCCCCGCTTTGCCCGCGCTCTACCAGCGCTGGGATCGCGCGCTCGGCGAACGCACGCCGAGCTTCCTCAAGCCCGGCAGCTGGATCGGTGGCGACCGCGACGGCAATCCCTATGTCACCGCCGATTCGCTCAAGACCGCGCTCGCCCGCGCCAGCGAGGCGGTGCTCGGCTATTATTGCCAGGCGGTCCACGCGCTCGGCGCCGAGCTCTCGATCTCGACCGAGCACGCCGTCGCCGACCCCGCGGTCGAGGCGCTCGCTGCGGCAAGCGGCGACGACGCCACCAGCCGCGCCGACGAACCCTATCGCCGCGCCTTGTCGGGGATCTATGCGCGCCTCGCCGCGACGCAGCAGAAACTGACCGGCAAGGCCGCGCCGCGCCCCGGCCGCCTCACCGGCGCGCCCTATGCCAGCCCGGCCGATCTGCGCGCCGATCTCGTCACGCTCGCGCACGGACTCGGCACCGCGCTCAAGACCGGCGGCGCGCTCGGCCGGCTGATCCGCGCGGTCGAGACGTTCGGCTTCCACCTCGCCACGCTCGACCTGCGCCAGAACAGCGCGGTCCATGAACGCGTCGTCGCCGAACTGCTCAAGGTGTCGGGCGTCGAGCCGGACTATCTCGCGCTCGACGAGGACGCGCGCGTCGCGCTGCTCCGCCGCGAACTTGCCAATGCGCGTCCGCTCACCACCCGCTTTGCCGCCTATAGCGACGAGACCGCGGGCGAGCTCGCCATCCTCCAGGCCGCCGCCGACGCGCATGCCGCCTATGGCCCCGCCTGCATCACCAACTACATCGTCTCGATGGCGCAGTCGGTCAGCGACCTGCTCGAGGTGAATTTGCTGCTCAAGGAGGTCGGGCTCTACCGCCCCGGCGACACGCCCAGCGCGGCGATCATGGCGGTGCCGCTGTTCGAGACGATCGGCGATCTCGAGGCCGCACCCGCGGTCATGACCGCCTGGTTCGCGCTGCCCGAGATCGCGACGATCGCCAAGGCGCGCGGTCATCAGGAGGTGATGATCGGCTATTCTGACAGCAACAAGGATGGCGGCTACCTCACCTCCACCTGGCAATTGTCCAAGGCCTCGACCGCGCTCAGGCCCGTGTTCGAGCAGGCGGGCGTCGGCATGCAGCTGTTCCACGGCCGCGGCGGCGCGGTCGGGCGCGGCGGCGGCTCGGCCTTCGCGGCGATCCGCGCGCAACCCGGCGGCACCGTGCAGGGCCGCATCCGCATCACCGAACAGGGCGAGGTGATCGCCGCCAAATACGGCACGCGCGACGCCGCGATGACCAATCTGGAGGCGATCGCGTCGGCCACGTTGCTCGCCAGCCTCGAACCCGAACGCCTGTCGAACGCCGACACCACGCGCTTCTGCGCCGCGATGGACTGGCTCAGCGACACCGCGTTCCACAGCTATCGCGACCTCGTCTACGGCACTGTCGGCGGCGACGAGCGCGGCTTTCGCACCTTCTTCCGCCAGATGACGCCGATCGCCGAGATCGCCGGGCTCAAGATCGGCAGCCGTCCCGCCAGCCGCACCAAGTCCGACCGGATCGAGGATCTGCGCGCGATCCCCTGGGTGTTCAGCTGGGCGCAGGCGCGCGTCATGCTTCCCGGCTGGTACGGCGTCGGCCAGGCGCTCGCCGGGTTCGAGGACAAGGCGCTGCTGCGCGACATGGCGCAGGGCTGGCCGCTCTTCGCCTCCGCGCTCGCCAATCTCGAGATGGTGCTGGCCAAGTCCGACATGGCGATCGCCGCACGCTATGCCGGGCTGGTCGAGGATCCGGCGCTGCGCGACACCGTCTTCGGCCGGATCCGCGACGGCTGGCAGCAGACGCATGACGGGCTGCTCGATGCGACCGGCCAGTCGCGCCTGCTCGAAAAACACCCCGCGCTCGAAGCTTCGATCCGCCTCCGCCTGCCCTATATCGAACCGCTCAACCTGCTTCAGATCGAACTGATCAAGCGCCGCCGCGCCGGTGAAGAGGATGCACGCATCGGCGAAGGCATCCTCCTGTCGATCAACGCGATCGCGACGGGCCTGAGAAACTCAGGCTAACTCCCTCTCCCCTTGGGGGAGAGGGAAGGGGCCCGCGGCCCTTGCCGCGGGAAGGGTGAGGGCCAGTGAGGCCAAAACCCTCACCCCAAACCTTCAGCCCGCCCCTTCAAAAAACGGCGCCGCAATCTCCGGCCGCACGCGCAGCAACCGCCCGCTCGCCCGGTCGAGCAGCGCCCAGGTCGTCACCGCGTCCAGCTTCACGCGCCCGTCATCGCCGACGAACCGCACATGCCGGTCGAACCGAGCGCCCTTCGGCCCGCCCTCGACCCAGGTCTCGCCGGTCACGGTCTCGCCCGCGACCACGCTGCCGCGATAGTCGATCTCGTGCCGCGTCACGACCCAGACATAGGCGGCCTTGTGCTCGGCGGGCGCGACCGCCTCCCAATGCGCGGTCGCGATCCGCTGGATCCACTGGACCCAGACCGCATTGTTGACGTGCCCCAGCTCGTCGATATCCGCCTCGGCCGCGGTGATCGTCATCGTGAAGGTCATGCGCTGCGCTCCCGCCATTTCCGCCACGCGAACCAGCCGCCGCCGACCAGCAGCAGCGCCGCCGCGCCGAGCAGGATCAGCCGCCCGGTGTCGATCCGCCCCAGCATCTCCTCGATGACATTGCCGAACGCATAGCCGATCGCGCTGAACACACAGCCCCACACGATCGCCGCGGCGAGGTTCACCGCCAGGAACACGCGCTGCGAAATCCGGCTCGTCCCGATCGCAATTGGGCTGACCGTGCGGATTCCGTAGACGAAGCGATAGGCGAAGATGAACCGCCGCGGATAGCGTTCGAGCAGGTCGATCGCGCGCGCATAGGCCGACCGCCGCCGGATCGCCGCAACGGGGCGCGACTCGCGGAAATACCGCCCGCCCGCAAAGAACAGCTGGTCCGCAACGAACGACCCGATCACCGCCGCCGCCATCGCGCCCGCCAGCGACACCAGCCCCTGATGCGCCAGCACCCCGCCCGTCACGACCGCCGCCTCCCCCTCGACCCCTGCCCCGAGAAAAATCGCCACGACGCCGTACCGCGCCACCAACGTCTCGATCGTCACGCGGCGACCGACCTTTGTTCACGCGAAGGCGCGAAGGCGCGAAGAAGGGTGGTTCGCGCAGAGGCGCAGAGGACGCTGAGAATGGTGTGCATCTTCTCTCTGCGTCCTCCGCGTCTCCGCGCGAAAACTCTAAATCTTCGCGCCTTCGCGCCTTCGCGCGAACCAAGAATCATCCCGCGACGCCCAACTGCCACAGCACGAACGCATGCTCCTCCGCCGCCTCGCGCAGCGACTCGAACCGGCCCGACTTGCCGCCATGCCCCGCGCCCATGTTCGTCTTGAGCAACAGCACATTGTCGTCGGTCTTCATCAGGCGCAGCTTGGCCGCCCATTTCGCGGGCTCCCAATAGGTCACGCGCGGATCGTTGAGCCCGCCGCTGATGAACATCGGCGGATAGGCCTGCGCCTTGACGTTGTCGTACGGCGAATAGGAGCGGATCAGCGCGAACGCCGCCGGATCCTCGATCGGATTGCCCCATTCGGGCCATTCCCCCGGCGTCAGCGGCAGCTCGGCGTCGAGCATCGTGTTGAGCACGTCGACGAACGGCACGTCGGCGATTACCGGGCCCCAGAGCGCGGGGTCGGAATTGACCACCGCCCCCATCAGCTCGCCGCCCGCAGACCGCCCCGCGATCGCGATCCGCCCCGCCGACGTCCACTTCGCGTCGACCAGCGCCTTGGCCACGTCGACGAAATCGTTGAACGTGTTCTCGCGCTTCTCCAGCTTGCCGTCGAGATACCATTGCTGGCCAAGGTCATCGCCGCCGCGGATATGCGCGATCGCATAGGCAAAGCCGCGGTCGAGCAGGCTCATCCGCCCGGTCGAGAAGCCCGGCGGGATCGCATAGCCGTAAGCGCCATAGGCATAGAGGAACACAGGCGCCGACCCGTCGCGCACGAACCCGGCCGGATAGACGATCGACACCGGAATCTCGGTGCCGTCCCGCGCGGTGATCTTCAGCCGCTCGGTCGCGTATTTCGCCGCGTCGTAACCGCTCGGAATCTCCTGCACCTTGAGCATCGTCCGCTCGCCGGTATCGACGTCATAATCGTACACCGTCCCCGGCGTGACCATCGACTCATAGCCGAGCCGCAGCACGGTCATGTCATATTCGGGATTATCGCCAAGCCCGGCGACATAGCTCGCCTCGGGAAACTCGATCCGCTTGCCCTCGGTCGGCGTCTCGTACCGGTGAATCGCGATCTGATCGAGCCCGTCCTCTCGCCCGTCGACCACGAAGAAGTCCTGATAGCACTCCACCCCGGTCATGTAGAAGGTCGGGCTGGCCGGGATCAGCTCGGTCCACGCGCCCGGCTCCTCGACCAGCGCGGTGCACAGGCGGAAGTTCGGATCGACGTCGTTGGTGTGGATGAACAGCGTCCCGTCATGCTCGTCGACGTCATATTCGCGGCCAACCTTCCGCGCGGACACCAGGATCGGTACCGCCAGCGGCTCGTGCGCGGGCAGCAGGTAGATCTCGCTCGTCACATGGTCGCTCGTCGCGATCACGATCCACTTGCGCGAACTCGTCTCGCCGACGCCGACGCGGAAGCCCTCGTCCTCCTCGTGGAACAGCACGACGTCGTCCGTGATCGGCGTGCCCAGCCGGTGGAACCGCGCATTGTCGGTCCGCCACTGCTCGTTCGCCAGACCGTAGAGGAAGCCCGCATCGTCCGCGGTCCAGACGATCTCGCTGAGCATCCCGGGGATGACGTCGGGCAGATGCTCGCCGGTGTTCAGGTCCTTGACCCGGACCTCGAACCGCTCGCTGCCATTGTCGTCGATCGCATAGGCGAGATAGCGCCCGTCATTGCTGACCGAGAACGCGCCGAGCCGGAAATATTCATGCCCCTCGGCGAGCGCGGGCTCGTCGAGCAGCAGCTCGTCCGGACCGCCCGCAACGGGCTTGCGCCACCATTTCTTGTACTGGCCGCCGGTCTCGTAGGCGGTCCAGTAAAGCCAGTCGCCGTCCTTTTGCGGGACCGAGGATTCGTCCTCCTTGATGCGTGCCTTCATCTCTTCGTACAACGTGTCGGTCAGCGCCTTGTGCGGCGCCATCTGCGCCTCGAAATAGGCGTTCTCGGCGGCGAGATACGCCAGCACGTCCGCGTCATCGACCTCGGGATAGTTGGGATCCTTCAGCCACGCATAGGGATCCTCGATCGTCACGCCATGCGCGGTGAAGCTGTGCGGCCGCTGCTCGGCACGCGGCGGCACGGATGGGGTCTCGGGCGAAGAGATGGCAGGGGAATTCATGGTCATCCCCCCTGTTACCGCCCCCACGACCGGAAGCCAACGCACCACGCCCGCGCCCCGGTTATCCTTCCCCCCGTCATCCTCCCCGTCATCCTGACGAAAGTCAGGACCCAGAGCCACAAGCGCCGAGGCCAATAACCTTGGGTCCTGACTTTCGTCAGGATGACGAACGGGGGGGGTGGCGGGGTGACGGCCCGACACCCCCGCAAGCAAACCCCGCTGTCCTACACGCCGCGTTTCTGTCACAACACGCGCCATGCCCTGTCCCGGCCCCAATTGCCCGCACACGCCCCGCCCGCGCGGCACCCGACCGGCACGCTGGACCTGACAACGCCGCATTTTTTGCTGCCAGCGTCTCAACATTCACAACATTCAGATCGACGAAAGCCCCGATGACCCGATCCAGCCCGACCCGACTCACCGCCCTGCGCGCCCATCTCGCCGCCGCCGGCCTCGACGGCTTCGTCGTGCCGCTGACCGACGAGCATATGAGCGAATATGTCGGCGGCTATGCGCAGCGGCTCGGCTGGCTGACCGGGTTCCAGGGCTCGGCGGGCAGCGCCGCGGTCCTTGCCGACCGCGCCGCGATCTTCACCGATGGCCGCTACACGCTCCAGGTCCGCGAACAGGTCGATGGCGATCACTGGGAATACGCCCCCGTGCCGCAGACCAGTGTCGCCGCCTGGCTCGGCACCCACGTCGCCGAGGGCGCGCGGATCGGCTATGACGCGTGGCTGCACACCAGCGCCTGGGTCGCCGAAGCCAGCGCAGTGCTCGCCGATCGCGGGGCTGAGCTCGTCGCGGTCGACGCCAACCCGATCGACGCGATCTGGACCGACCGCCCCGCGCCCTCGCCTGCGAAGATCACCATCCAGCCAGACGCGTTCGCCGGCGCCTCGTCCGCCGAAAAGCGCGCGCGGATCGCCGACTGGCTCGCCGAACAGCGCGCCGACGCGGTCGTGCTCTCCGCGCTCGATTCGATCGCCTGGACGCTCAACATCCGCGGCGACGACGTCAGCCACACCCCCGTCGCGCTCAGCTATGCGATCGTCGGCGCCGACGGCACCACCGACCTGTTCGTCGCACCCGAAAAGCTCGACGACACCGTCCGCCAGCATCTCGGCAACGCGGTCCGCGTCCATGACCGCACCGCGTTCCAGCCCGCGCTGCGCAACTATGCGGGCAAGCGCGTCGCCGCCGACCCCGAACGCGCCGTCGCCGCGATTTCCGACGCACTGATCGCGGGCGGGGCCAAGGTGCTCGCGCTGCGCGATCCCGTCGTGCTCGCCAAGGCGCTCAAGAACCCGGTCGAGATCGCCGGCCACCGCGCCGCCTCGGTCCGCGACGGCGCCGCGCTCGCGCGCTTCCTGCGCTGGGTCGAGACCGACTGCGCCGACGGCAGCGAGACCGAATTGTCCGCCACCGCGAAGCTGCTCGCCTTCCGCGAGGCGACCGGGCTGCTGAAGGACACGTCGTTCGACACGATCTCCGCGACCGGCGCGCACGGCGCCAGCCCGCACTACCACTGCACCGAAGAGTCGAACGTCCCCCTCGAGCCCGGCCAGCTCTATCTGGTCGATTCGGGCGGGCAATATGCCGACGGCACCACCGACGTGACGCGCGTCATGCCGATCGGCGCGCTCGCACCCGAACAGGGCAAGGAGCTCCGCGACCGCTTCACCCGCGTGCTCAAGGGCCATATCGCGATCGCGACCGCGGTCTTCCCCGACGGCACGCTCGGCGGCCAGATCGACGCGTTCGCCCGCCGTCCGCTCTGGGAGGCGGGGCTCGATTTCGCGCACGGCACCGGTCACGGTATCGGCGCCTATCTGGCGGTGCACGAGGGGCCACAGCGGATCGCCTCGCCCAACTACCCCGGCGGCGCGGCGATGGAGCCGCTGCGTGCCGGCATGATGCTCTCGAACGAGCCCGGCTATTACAAGGCGGGCGAATACGGCATCCGGATCGAGAATCTGCTGCTGATCGAACCGCGCACGATTCCCGGCGCGGACCGCGCGATGCTCGGTTTCGAGACGCTGACCTTCTGCCCGATCGAGCGCACGCTGATCGAGCCGTCGCTGCTCACCCACCCCGAACTCGCGTGGCTGAACGCCTATCACGCGCAGGTGCTGGACACGCTCTCGCCCGAAATGACCGGCGACGACCTCGCCTGGCTTCAGGCAAAATGCGCGCCGATCGGCTGACCGCCTCAGTCCACAGGCGGCTCATCCGTAGGGGGAGCCGCGGCGGGCTCGGCCGCCGCGGCACGCGCCTGCGCCTTGCGACGGCGCAGATTCTCGCGCAGCGCGGCGGCCATGCGGGCCGCTTTTTCCGCCGCCTTTTCATCGTTCGATTGCATAATAACGCTCTACATCGTCGCGCGACGCCTTGACAATCGTCCCGCCCTCGTCTCTTAGCCCCACTCCGCCGACAGCGATGTCGACGAGTGCTGCCGTAGCTCAGTGGTAGAGCGCATCCTTGGTAAGGCTGAGGTCGTGAGTTCAATCCTCACCGGCAGCACCAGCTTTTTTCATCCGACCGCCGCGTGGACCCGACGTCCCGCCGGCCCTGCGATAGGGGCCCAAGGTCGGTCACCCCATCCTGACCAAAGTCTGTCGGCAATGGCCGCCATGGCAGCGACGCCTTGCCGTGACGCCGTCCTGTGCCTAAACCGCTCTCATAATACCAATGAAATACCGGAGAGCTGTTATGACGCGATGCATGGCCATGACGGGGACGTACGCGGCCCTGATCGCGACGGGCTTGGCGACCACGGTCTCCGCGCAGGGTGCCGCGCAGCCGGTGACGATGCCCGCCATCTTCCCCGCGCCGACGTCGGTCGCGCTTCAGGCCGGCACGATAACGCTCGGCCGATCGGTGGTGCTCGTCGCCCCCGCCGGCACCGACGGTGACAGCGTCGCGCTGGTCCGCGAGATCCTGCGCGCCGCCGGAGTCACGACGATCACGACCGCACGGCGGCTGCCCGCCGCCCCCGATCGCCCGCACATCCTGCTCGGCACCGGCGATACCGCGATCGTCCGCGACGCGCTGGCCCGCGCCGGTACCGTCCGCGACACGCATCCCGAAGGCTATACGATCGCCACGCTCGCGGCGGGCAACAGCGGCATCATCACGCTGGCGGGCCACGACGCGGACGGACTATTCCATGCCGTCCAGACGTTCCGACAGCTCGCGGCACGCGCGGTCCTTCCCGCGCTGGTGATCCACGATCATCCCGCGATGCCGATGCGCGGCACGATCGAGGGCTTTTACGGCAAGCCCTGGACGATGGCGGACCGGACGAAGCATCTCGACTTCCTCGCCACCGTCAAGGCGAACACCTATGTCTACAGCCCCAAGGACGATCCCTATGCGCGCGATCGCTGGCGCGAGGCCTATCCCGCGGCGACTTTGTCCGCGCTCGGCACGCTGGTCGCGACCGCACGGCGCAATCATGTCGATTTCGTCTATGCGGTCTCGCCGGGCCCATCTGTGTGCTTCTCCGACCCCGCCGATGCTCAGGCGCTCGAACGCAAGTTCGCCGCGCTGCGATCGATCGGCGTCCACAGCTTCTACGTCGCGCTCGACGACATCGAATATACCAAATGGAACTGCGAGCGGGACAAGGCCAGTTTCGGACCATCAGGCGCCGAAGCCGCCGGCATCGCGCAATCGCGCCTGCTGAACGCGGTTCAGGCGGATCTGCTCGCGAAGGATCCGTCGTCGCGCCCGCTGATCATGGTCCCGACCGAATATTACGACGCGAAGGAAACCCCGTACAAGGCGGCGCTGCGCAAATATCTCGATCCCCGCGTCGTGGTGCAGTGGACCGGCACCGATGTCGTCCCCCCCGCGATCTCGATCGCCGATGCGAAGACCGCGACCAAGGCCTTCGGGCGCAAGACGCTGCTGTGGGACAATTATCCGGTCAACGACTATGCGCAGACCACCGGGCGGCTGCTGCTCGCGCCCTATGCGCGGCGCGAGGCGGGGCTGGCGGGCGAACTGACGGGGATCCTGTCGAACCCGATGAACCAGGAGGCGCCAAGCCGCGTCGCGGTGACCGGCGTTGCTGCGTTCGGCTGGAACGACAAGGACTATGACGCGGACCGCACGTGGCAGTTCGCCGCCCGCGAGCTGGCGGGCGGCGATGCGCGCGCGACCGCGGCGCTGCTGAGCTTCTTCGACACGCAGCATCTGGCCCCGACCTTCGGCAGCCAGCCCTGGCAGCCCCAGGCGCCCAGGCTCAAGGCCCAGCTCGACGCCGTGCGCCTCGCGCTGGCGGAGGGCGATGCGGCCGCCCGCGGTCTCGCGCTCGCGGATCTGGCCAGGGCGGCCGACGCCCTCGCGGCGGCGCCCGACACGATCCGCTCGGGCACGATCGATCCGGGCTTTGCGGACCAGGCTCGGCCCTGGCTCGATGCGATGCAGATCTGGGGTCGCGCGTTGCAGATGACCGCCGCCGGACTTGACGCCGCGAACCACGACGGCACGGCCGCCCCCGGCTATTTCACCGAAGCGCGCCGTCTCGCCGCACAGGCTGCGGCCGTCCAGACCATCCCCGGTGCGACGCGGTTCGACGGTGCGATCCGGGTCGCCGACGGCGTGCTCGACCGGTTCGTCGCGGATGCCCCGACGCTGATCGCCGCCGCATCCGCCCCAGCCGTTTCGGCCTCCGCCGAAGCCGTGCGGTAGCGTCGGCGGCGCCGCGCGTCGCGCGTCAGTGCGCGATCGCGTGGAGCGCCGACGCCTCGGTCGCGGGCAGCTGGTCGATGCCGCTGGCGGGCACCTGGAACAGGCCGCGCGCGTCAGCGCGGCTCCCCGCCGCGTTGCTCGCGCTCCATTTGGCGAGCCACGGCGACAGCAACAGCCCCAGCGTCACTGGCGCCAGCCACAGCGCGGTGATCGGAACGGCGGGCGAGATCAGGAGCAGGGCGACCCCCGCCGCCAGATGCCAGCGATAGCGCGGCACGACATCCGCGATCGACAGCCCGTCGCGATCCCTGTTCTGCGGGCTCCAGCCCGAGGGCTGGCCGCGGAAGATGCTGATCAGGTCCATCGTCTGCGTCAGCATGATGACCGGCGCGGACAGCATCGACAGCGGGATCTCGGCAATGGCTGACGCGATGATCGCCCGCGCCCCCCCGAACGCCGCGCGCCGGCTCCGGTCGGACACCGCCCAGATGATCCCGAGCAATTTGGGGCCGAACAGCAGGATGACCGTCAGCGCCAGCACGCGCGCCGAGGTCGTCGCCTCGACCAGCTTGCTTTCGCCGGCAAAGGCCTGCGCGATGGTCGTCAGGATCAGGACCAGCCAGGCGGGCGACGTCATGTACGCCGACGCCCCGATCGCGAGCTGCAGCCGGTTGACCGGATGGAACCCGTCCGACCCGAGCAGCTTCAGATGCTGGATATTGCCCTGCGCCCAGCGCCGGTCGCGCACCGCCATGTCGATCAGCGTCGGGGGAAACTCCTCATAGCTGTCGTCGATCATGATCAGGTGGACCGCCCAGCCGCGCCGCCGCAGCAAGGCGGCCTCGACCATGTCGTGGCTCATGATCGCGCCGCCGAACGGCGGGCCGCCAGGCAGCACGGGCAGGCCGCAGCTTTCGGCAAAGGCCCGGGTGCGGATGATCGCATTATGCCCCCAGAAGCTCGCCTCCGACCCCGACCACCAGACCAGACCGGCGGTCGAGATCGGGCCGTAGAGCCGGCTGTTGAACTGCATCCAGCGCTGGAACAGCGTGGTCGCGCCGCGGATCGTCGGCACCGTCTGCAACAGGCCGACCGAGGGGCGGCGCTCCATCACCTGCGCCATGCCGATCATCGCGTCGCCGCTCATCAGGCTGTCCGCGTCGAGCACCAGCATGTGATCATAGCCGCCGCCGAAGCGCCGGACCCAGTCGGCGACATTGCCCGGCTTGCGCGCGACATTGTCGGTCCGGCGGCGATAATAGAGCGGGACGCGCGATCCAGGTGCGAGCACCTCCCAGGCCGCGACCTCCTGTGCGCCCGACTCTTCGCCCGAATCGCTCAGCACGAAGAAGGCGAAGCTCCCCGCCTCGCCCGCAGCCTCGATCGCGTGCATCATCCGCGCGATCCGGCCAAATACCGCGTCGACATCCTCGTTATGGACCGGGATCAGCACCGCGGTCTGCCCGGTCAGCGGCTGGCGGTTCTGCGGCACCGGCACGAAGCCGGGATGCATCCGCGTCATCAGCAGGACGAACCCGATCAGCGCGTTGAGAAACCCGAACGCGATCCACGCGAAGAGCGGGAAGAACAGCACGAGCAGCGCGACGTCCCACAGATCGATGCCGTCGCCGAGCAGCGAATCCTGGACCGCCGCGGAGGCGGTGGTGGCGAGCAGCATCGTCAGCAGGAACAGGAGCAGTCGCCGCGACGACATGCCCTCGGGCGAGGTCAGCGTGTCCGAGCCGTTCGACGGTCCGGCCAGCGGGTCGGGCGTCGGCCCGCCGCCGGTGCCGCGCGCCCGGAAATTCTGCAGCGGCATGTCGATCGGGACGTCGGCGGGCAATCGTGCCGGAAGTGCGGGATGACCGGGGCGGCCCGGGCTGTCCACGGTCATGGCTCAACCCACCTGCGTCAGCACGGTTTCGCTGAGCGACTGCCCGCCGCGCTTCAGGAACAGCCGGACATCGGCCAGGACGCCGCGTTCGGGGGCGACATCGAGCGTGACGCGCCAGCGGTTCGGCTGGCCGACGACCGGATAGGCGGCGCTAGCGAGGACCCGGCCACGGCTGACATCGGCCTGCACCGTCACCCCGCTCGACCGGTCGAGACCGGCGAGCGTCGCACCGACGAAATCGACGACGACCTTCCGCGCGCCCGGCGTCGGCTCGGCGCCCGGCCGGCCGGCCGAGCCACGCCAGTTCTCGACCGCATGCGCGGCCTGCGCGACCGACGGATCGCGCGACGACCAGGTCAGGCGATAGTCGAACTGCATCGTCTTGCCAGCGGTCGCCGGCGCGGCGGGCACCCAGAAGGCGGCGATATTGTCGACCGTCTCGCTCGCGGTCGGGAAGGCGTACAGCGTCACCGCGCCCTTGCCCCAATCGCCCTTCGGCTCGATCCACAGGTTCGCGCGGCGATCGTAGAAGGCGCCGTCGTCCTGGTAATGATCGAACGCCCGGTCACGCTGGATCAGGCCGAAACCGCGCGGATTGTCATCCTGGAAGCTGTCGAGCGTGGGGGTCGCGGGATTGGCGAGCGGACGCCAGATCCGCTCGCCGGCACCGGTCGCCATCGCCAGCCCGTCCGAATCATGGATTTCGGGGCGCCAGTCGATCGCCGCGGCGCGATTGCCCTCGCCATACCAGAACATGCTCGTCGCCGGCGCGATGCCGAGCCGCGCGACGTCCTTGCGCAGCGTGATCGTCGACGAGACATCCTGGACGACGCCGCCATCGGTCCCGTCGGTGTACCGGCACACGAAGCGGTACGCACCGGTCACGCTGGGCCCGTCGAGAAGGGCATAGACGGTATAGCTCTGCGCGCCCGTCGCCTCGATCCAGAAGGCGGTGAAGGCGGGAAATTCCTCCTTGCCGTCGATCCCCGTGTCGATCGCGATACCGCGCGCGGACAGGCCATATTGATCCTGAGAACCGGCGGTGCGGAAGTAAGAGGCGCCGATGAACGCCATCCAGTCGCTCTTGCCGTCGCTCGACACCGCGCGGAAGCCGGCGATGCCGAGGGCGGCGTGATGCCCGGATTCGGTCTTGAAGAGATCCGCGGCGAAGTCGACCGCGCGCGCCTGCCCGCGTTCGACGACATGGATCGCGACAGGGGTCGGCGCATAACGGCCGAGCGGGAACAAGCGGATGCCGCCCGCCAGCGTCCGTTCGGGCTTGTAGCTGATCGACCCTACCGCATCATAATCGATCGCCTCCGCCGCCGCGACCTTGGCCGGTGCGCGGTAGGGCGCGCGCGCCAGCGCCGCGGCGCGCTGCTGCAGAGCCTCCCAGGAAAACGACTCGGGCTTGCCCAGCGCGGGGGCGGACGACGCCGCGGCGCCGCGCTTGCGGGGGGTGCCCGCCCCCGTCTGTGCCAGTGCCGCCGCCGGCCACAGGCCCGTGGCCGCAAGGGCCATCATGATGTCGCGTCGTGTCGTTTCGGTCATGGACCGCTTATCCGACTTCGCGCGCCGCAGTGCAACAATCGGTAATGCCCCGCACCGCCGCCCGCCCGCCAAACGGGGCCGCCTGCCCCGTCGTCAGGACACCGTGTCGTGTCTCAGAGCGCGTGGAGCGCCGCGAGGATCATGCGCCCGGTGACTTCTGCGGTCTCGGTCTCGGACAGCCGCGGACAGGACAGTGTCCGATGCCCCAGCCCGAACATGCACGCCAGCACCAGCTCCTCCGCGCCGTCGAGCGCATCCGCCGACAACGCGGGATTGGCGACGCAGGCGAGATCGCGCACCACCGCGCGAAACCCCGCGCACAGCGAACCGATCGTGTCCGCGACCTCGCCGTTGCGATGCGCTTCCGCCATAATATCAAACGACAACGCCTCATCCCCCTTGGCGAGCGACCGCCGCGCGAGCTCGACAAATCCGCGCTCGATCGACAGCCGCCCCGTCGACACGTCGTCGGTCAGCTTGCGCAGGTCTGAGAGTTTGGCCTCGGCATCCTCGAGGATCAGCGCCTGGATCAGCGCGTTCTTGCCGGTAAACAGGCGGTAGATCTGGCCGACGCTGACGTCCGCAGCGGCAGCCAGTTCGGCCATCGACGTCTGATGGAATCCCTGCGTCGCATAAAGATGCCGGGCCGCATCAACGATGTGCGAACGCGCCGACTTCTCATGTTGCACTGCACTCAAAATTCCACTCCGGACGACGTTTTAACTTGACCCGGCGTTCGCACGTCCATAGCGGCGGCGCAAGCGGAATGAACGTTCATTCCGGTGAACTCTTCTGCACGGACGTCGGGATGCTCAACATGCAGCGATTGAATCTCAAGGGATCGGTGGCCCTGGCCGCGCTGGCGCTGATGGCGGCGTGCAGCAAGGAAGAGGCCCCCCCGCCCCCGCCGACGCCCACGGTCGGCGTCGTGACGGTCGCGCAGGAGGCGGTGACGCTCACCACCGAGTTGCCGGGGCGGATTGCCGCGGTGGAGACGTCCGAAGTGCGGCCGCAGGTGTCGGGCGTCATCCGCCGTCGCCTGTTCACCGAGGGCGCGATGGTCCGTTCGGGCCAGGTCCTCTACGAGATCGAGGACGCCCCCTATCGCGCCGCGCTCGGCACTGCGCAGGGCCAGCTTGGCGCCGCGCAGTCGCAGATCAATGCGACCCGACTCCAGGCGCAGCGTTACGGCCAGCTCGTCGCGCTGAACGCGGTCAGCAAGCAGGAGGCGGACAACGCCACCGCGTCCGCACAACAGGCGCGTGCCAATGTTGCAGCGCAGCGTGCAGCGGTCGAATCCGCGCGCGTGAACCTCAATTTCACCCGCATCAAGGCGCCGATCTCGGGTCGTATCGGCCGTTCGATCTTCACCGCCGGCGCGCTCGTCCAGACCGGGCAGACCGACGCGCTCGCGACGATCCAGCGGACCGACACCGTCTATGTCGACGTCACCCAGTCGGCGGCGCAGCTGCTCGACCTGAAGGCGGCGATGGCGTCGGGCGGCGTGACGCGCGGCGACGGTACCGCACGCGTCCAGCTGATCCTGCCCAACGGCCAGACCTATCCGATCGAGGGTCGCCTGCAATTCGCGGAAGTGACCGTCGACCCCGCGACGGGCGCGGTCACGCTGCGCGCCAGCTTCCCCAATCCCAACGGGCTGTTGCTGCCGGGCATGTATGTCCGCGCCAAGCTGGTCGAGGGTATCCGCAGCCAGGCGATCATGGCCCCGCAGGAAGGCATCACGCGCGATCCGCGCGGCAAGGCGACCGCGATGGTCGTCACCGCGCAGAACAAGGTCGAGCAGCGCAATGTCGTCACCGACCGCGTGATCGGCGACAAGTGGATCGTCACCAGCGGGCTGAAGCCCGGCGACAAGCTGATCGTCGAGGGGCTGCTCAACCTGCGCCCCGGCACGACCGTCAAGCCCGCCGCTCCGCAGCAGGTCGGCAAGGCCGGTGGCAAGGACGCTGCCGGGAATGCCGCAGCTGGCGGCGCCGCCTCCACGCAGGCCGGGAAGTAACGCCTCATGTCACGCTATTTCATCGATAGACCCATCTTCGCATGGGTCATCGCGATCATCCTGATGCTGGCCGGCGTCCTGGCGATCCGGTCGCTGCCGATCGCGCAGTTCCCCGAGATCGCCGCGCCCAAGGTGACGGTCGCAACGTCCTATCCGGGCGCCGACGCGCAGACGCTCGAGAACACGACGACGCAGATCATCGAGCAGCAGATGAAGGGGATCGACAACCTTCGCTACTTTGCATCGACCAGCGATGGCGCGGGCAATCTCGCGATCACGCTGACCTTCGAACAGGGCACCGACGCGGACATCGCGCAGGTCCAGGTGCAGAACAAGCTGCAACAGGCGACCCCGCTCCTGCCGCAGGAAGTGCAGCAGGCCGGGCTTCGCGTGACCAAGGCGACCGCCAACTTCCTGCTCGTGATCGCCGCCTATTCGCAGGACGGCAGCCATGACCAGGTCGATCTCGGCGATCTGATCGCCTCCAAGCTCCAGGATCCGCTCAGCCGGATCAAGGGCGTCGGCGACACGCAGGTGTTCGGCGCGCAATATTCGATGCGGATCTGGGTCGATCCGTTCAAGATGTCGAACCTCGGCGTCACCGTCACCGACATCACCTCGGCAATCACCGCGCAGAACGCACAGGTTTCCGCCGGTCAGGTCGGCAGCCTTCCCGCGGTCAAGGGCCAGGCGCTCAACGCGACCGTCACCGCGCAGTCGCGTCTGCAGACTCCGGAACAGTTCCGCCAGATCATCATTCGCTCGGCCACCGGCGGCGCCACCGTGCGCCTTGCCGATGTCGCCCGGGTCGAAATGGGCTCGGAAAACTACAGCTTCCAGGCGCGCTACAACGGCAAGCAGGCAGCAGGCTTCGGCGTGAAGCTGGCGCCGGGCGCCAACGCGCTCGACACCGTCACGCTGGTGAAGGCCGAGGTCGAGAAGATCGCCAAGCAGTTCCCGGCCGACGTCAAGATCGCCTATCCGGTCGACAATTCGACGTTCGTCCGGCTGTCGGTCGAACAGGTGGTCCACACGCTGATCGAGGCGATCATCCTCGTCTTCCTCGTGATGTTCCTCTTCCTCCAGAACTTCCGCGCCACGCTCATCCCGACGATCGCGGTGCCGGTCGTGCTGCTCGGCTCGCTCGCCGTGCTTCAGGTCGCGGGCTTCACGATCAACACGCTGACGCTGTTCGGCATGGTGCTGGCGATCGGCCTGCTCGTCGATGACGCGATCGTCGTCGTCGAGAATGTCGAACGCCTGATCCAGGAAGAGGGGCTGAGCCCCAAGGAGGCCGCCAAGAAATCGATGGACGAGATCAGCGGCGCGCTGGTCGGCATCGGCCTCGTGCTGTCCGCGGTGTTCCTGCCGATGGCGTTCTTCAGCGGCTCGACCGGCGTGATCTTCCGCCAGTTCTCGATCACCATCGTCTCGTCGATGGTGCTTTCGGTGCTGGTCGCGCTGATCCTGACGCCCGCACTCTGCGCCACCATCCTGAAGCCGTCCAAGCAGGATCACGGCGACAAGAAGGGCTTTTTCGGCTGGTTCAACCGGACCTTCGATCGCGGCGTCGACAGATATGGCAAGGGCCTGCGCCGCGTCGAAAAGGGCTGGGTACGGACGATGATCGTCTATGCGGTCATCGTCGGCGCGATGCTGTTCGTCTTCCTGCGACTGCCCTCGGGCTTCCTTCCCGAAGAGGATCAGGGCCTGATGTTCGCGCAGGTGTCGATGCCCACGGGCACGACGATGGAAGAGACTGCGCGGACGATGGACAAGCTGCGCGATCACTTCCTGGTCGACGAGAAGGCCAACATTGCGGGCATCTTCACGATCAGTGGCTTCGGCTTTGTCGGCCAGGGTCAGAATGTCGGTCTCGCCTTCATCCAGCTCAAGCCGTGGGAGGATCGCGAAGGCGACGCGAATACCGTCGCCGCGGTCGCCCAGCGCGCGAACCAGGCCCTCGCCGGGATCCGCGCCGGCATGGTGATCGGCTTCGTGCCGCCCGCCGTGCAGGAACTGGGCAACGCCAACGGCTTCGACTTCATGCTGAAGGACAATGCCGGCGTCGGCCACGACAAGCTGCTCGAGGCACGCAACATGCTGCTCGGCATGGCCAGCCAGGACAAGCGCCTGATGCAGGTCCGTCCGAACGGCCTGGAGGATGCGCCACAGCTCAAACTGAACGTCGACCAGGCCCAGGCAGGCGCGCTCGGCCTGAGTCAGGCGGACATCAACACCACCGTCAGCACCGCGTTCGGCGGATCGTACATCAACGACTTCATCGACCGCGGTCGCGTGAAGAAGGTGTTCGTCCAGGCCGATGCGCCGTTCCGCAAGTCGCCCGCAGACCTCGGCAATTTCTATGTCCGCGGCGCGACCAACGCGATGACGCCGATGTCGTCCTTCTCGACCACCGGCTGGACCTACGGTCCCGCACGTCTCGAACGCTATAACGGCGTCGCCTCGTTCGAGATCATGGGGTCGCCCGCACCCGGCGTCAGCAGCGGCACCGCGATCAAGGCGATGGAGGAAATGGCGGCCAAGCTGCCCCCCGGCATCGGCTATGAGTGGACCGGCCTCAGCTATGAGGAACAGCTTTCGGGCGGGCAGTCGACCTATGTCTATGCGCTGTCGCTGCTGATCGTGTTCCTGTGCCTTGCCGCACTGTACGAGAGCTGGTCGATCCCGATCGCCGTGCTCCTCGTCGTACCGCTCGGCGTGCTCGGTGCGGTGCTCGCGGCGATGGTCGCGGGGCTCAACAACGACATCTATCTCCAGGTCGGCCTGATCACGACGATCGGCGTGGCGGCGAAGAACGCGATCCTGATCGTCGAGTTCGCCGAGGAAAAGATGGGTGACGGGATGAATGCGGCGGATGCCGCGGTCGAGGCCGCCAAGCTGCGTCTTCGCCCGATCCTGATGACCTCGTTCGCGTTCATCTTCGGCGTTCTCCCGCTCGCGCTGTCGAGCGGTGCGGGCGCGGGCGGCCAGAACGCAATCGGCTGGGCGGTGGTGGGCGGCATGCTGTCCGCGACTGTGCTCGCGATATTCTTCGTGCCGCTGTTCTTCCTGCTCGTGAAGCGCGTCTTCAAGCAGGACAAGCCCGGCCAGCAGGACGGAGACCGCCACCGTGATGACACCCGTGACGGCGACACCACGACCCACGACCAGCGGCCGCAGGAGGCCTGATCCGATGTTCTCGCGCAAAATCGCTCTGACGTTCGCCGCCGGGCTCACGCTCGCCGGCTGCAACTTGGCCCCGAAATATGTCCGGCCCGAGCTTCCGGTGGCTCCGTCAACGCCGACCGGACCGGCTTATGCGGCGACCGATGCGGCGGGTGCGATCATGCCCGCGGACACCGCATGGGAGGCGTTCTTTACCGACGACCGCCTGCGCCGCGTCATTCGCACCGCGCTCGACAACAACCGCGATGTCCGCATCGCGGTTGCCAATGTCGCGCAGGCGCGGGCGCAATATCGCGTCCAGCGCGCGGACCTGTTCCCGACGCTGGGTGCGACGGGCAGCGCAACCTATCAGAAGTCCCCCTTCGGCGCCGTCGGTGGCGGTACGGGCGGCACGACGGGCGGCGGTACTGGAGGCGGCAACGGCGGCGGCGGCACCGGTGCCGGGGCGGTCGCCGGCGGCGGCCGGTTCGATATCTATTCGGCCAATCTCGGCGTCTCGGCCTGGGAGATCGATCTGTTCGGCCGGGTCCGCAATCTGACCCAGGCGCAGCAGCAGGCCTATTTCGCCGCGGAGGAAAACCGCAACGCCGCGCAGGTGTCGCTGATCGCGGAAACCGCGACAGCCTGGCTGACGATGGCGGCGGACCAGGATCGGCTGAAGATCGCGCAGGACACCGAACGGGCCTTTGGGGAAACGCTCAAGCTGACGCAGGATCGATTCCGCATCGGCATCGCGTCCGAACTCGAAGTGCGCCAGGCGCGGACGACCTATGACCAGGCGCGCTCCGACATCGCCGACGCGACGACGCTCATCGCGCAGGACCAGAACGCACTCAACCTGCTCGCAGGCACCACGCTGAGCGCCGACCTGCTGCCGGCCCGGATGCCGGAGAAGACGCCGACGCTGGAAAACCTGCCCGCCAACCTGTCCTCCGAAGTCCTGCTGCGCCGCCCCGACGTCGCGGCCGCCGAGCATCAGCTGATTGCGGCGAACGCCAATATCGGTGCGGCCCGCGCGGCGTTCTTCCCCAATATCTCGCTGACCGCGTCGCTCGGCACGCTGAGCCTCGGCCTGTCGAACCTGTTCGGCAAGGGCAGCGAATCCTGGTCGGTCGCGCCGTCGATCACGCAGCCGATCTTCGACTTCGGTCGCAACAAGGGCAATCTGGACTACGCCAAGGCCTCGCGCGACGCGATGCTCGCTACCTATGAGAAGAGCGTCCAGACCGGCTTCCGTGAAGTCGCCGATGCGCTCGCGCGCCGCGGTACGATCAACGGCCAGCTCGAAGCGCAGACGTCGCTGCGCGACAATGCGGCGGGCGCGTTCAACCTGTCGCAACTGCGCTTCCGCGCGGGGATCGATCCGTTCCTCAACACGCTCGATTCACAGCGGTCGCTCTACACCGCGCAGCAGAGCCTGCTGGCGACGCGGCTGGTCCGCGATACCAATGCGGTCGAGCTCTATCGCGCGCTCGGCGGCGGGCTGCGCTAACACCGGCCCGTCCCGCCCACCGCGTCATTCCGGGCCAGGCCCGGGTGACGCGGCGGTGCGACGCGCGGTCAGTTTGCCGGTTCGGACAAAGGTGCGAACCGCGCGACCTGCCGGCCGACCAGCCGAAGCTGCTCGAGGACCGCGGGATCGCTCGCCCCGCCCTCGGCATCGAATTTCGTCACCTGTGTGTTGATCGCCGCTGCGAATGGCGTCGGCCAGCCGCGAAGTGCGTGGACGATCGAGCGCAGCGCCGCGATCGTGCTGCCCGTCGCCTGCCAGCCATAGGCGGTCGCGATCAGCCCGACCGGCATGTCCGCCAGATAGGGCCGTTCGGCATCACGTGCGGTTTCCTCGAGCAGGTCGAGCGCATTCTTCACCACGCCTGAGATGCTGCCATGATAGCCCGGGCTGGCGATGATCACCGCCGATGCCGCGCGCACCGCCGCGACAAAGGCACGCTCGTCCTCGGTCCGCTCGGTCGCCTTGGGATCGTAAAGCGGCAGCCGGGCCATGTCCGCGCCGCCGAACATCTGTGTCCGGTATCCGTGTCGCTCGACCGAATCGAGCGCGATCCGCAATGCGCGCTCGGTCGACGACACGCCGCCGATCGTCCCGCCAATGCCGACGACAAGCGGCAGGGAGGGCGATAGAGAGTCGGTAGCTGCCACGGTGTCACCCTGTTCGAACGTCATCATTATGCTCTTCCCCGTTTCGCCCGGTGATGACAACAGGCCAATGCTGTCGCTCAGCGCGCGTACACGTTAAGCGTGCGCATAGGCTTGTCCGAACTGTCATAGAACGATAACACACCAGATGCCCGACCGCTGGAACGATCCGATGCGCCCCGATCCCTTCGACCCCGCCCGATCCGGCTCCGGCATGTCCGGCGAACGCGAGCCCTATGCCTATGAACGCGAACGGTTGATCACCGAGCGCGAACGCCTGCGCGAGAAATATGAGCGCGAGCGACTGGGCGAAGATCCGGACGGCAATTACGATCCCCGCCAGGACGATGGCTACCCCCAGCCCGCAACACCGCGGCGCAGGCGGGGCGGGATCGGCCGGTGGATCGTGCGCGGCACCGGTATCGGCATCATCCTGCTGGTGATCGCGATCATTTGGCTGGCGATCACCGCGCCCCTGTCGAAATCACTGCAGCCGCCGACCCCGCCCTCGATCACGCTGACCGCCGATGACGGCACGCCGATCGCACGGCGCGGCGCGATCATCGGCAAACCGGTCGACGCGGCGACGCTGCCGCCGCACGTGCGCGAGGCGTTCCTCGCGATCGAGGACCGCCGCTTCTATTCGCACTGGGGTATCGACCCGCGCGGGATCGCGCGCGCGGCCTGGGCGAATCTCGGGTCGGGCGGGGTGCGTCAGGGCGGCAGCACGATCACGCAACAGCTTGCGAAGAACGCGTTCCTCGATTCGGATCGCACCGCGACGCGCAAGATCCGCGAGGCGATGATCGCCGTCTGGCTCGAGGCATGGCTGTCGAAGGACGAGATCCTCTCGCGCTATCTGTCGAACGTGTATTTCGGCGACAACACCTATGGGATCAGCGCGGCTGCCAAGCATTATTTCGGCCGGACACCCGCGGCGCTGAACGTCGGCCAGGCAGCGATGCTCGCCGGCCTGGTCAAGGCGCCGTCGCGGCTCGCCCCGACCTCCAACCTCGAGGGTGCGCGCAAGCGTGAAGCCGTCGTCGTCGGCGCGATGGTCGCCGCAGGCTTCCTTACCGAAGCGGAGGGCGATGCGGTCCGCCCGCAACGCGTGCTGGCGAACCGCCCGACGCAACTCCCCAACGGCACCTATTTCGCCGACTGGATCCTGCCCGAGGCGCGCGACCAGGCGGGCGAGGTGAAGACCGAGACGACCGTCCGGACCACGCTCGATCCGCGGCTGCAACGCGCCGCCGAACGCACCGTCGCGCGCGCCGGACTGCGCGAGGCGCAGGTCGCGCTGGTGGCGATGCGCCCCGACGGCCGGGTCGTCGCGATGGTCGGTGGCAAGGATTACCGCAAGAGCCCGTTCAACCGCGCGACGCAGGCGCGTCGCCAGCCCGGATCGACGTTCAAGCTGTTCGTCTATCTCGCCGCGATGCGCGCGGGGATGACACCCGATTCGACGATCGAGGACCGCCCGGTGACGATCGGCGACTGGACGCCCAAGAACAGCGACGGCCGCTATCAGGGGACGATCACGCTGCGCCAGGCATTTGCCCGATCGTCCAACGTTGCCGCCGCCCGGCTGACGCAACAGGTCGGCGTCCGGGCGGTGATCAAGGCCGCGCGCGACCTGGGGATTTCCACGCCCATTCCGAACGAGGCGACGATCGGCCTCGGCACCTCGACCGTGTCGCTGCTC
The DNA here is from genome assembly GCF_014841445.1 of Sphingomonas sp. CFBP 8765. NCBI lineage: Bacteria > Pseudomonadati > Pseudomonadota > Alphaproteobacteria > Sphingomonadales > Sphingomonadaceae > Sphingomonas > Sphingomonas sp. CFBP 8765. Next base: position 41,449 of record NZ_JACYTY010000002.1, read on the forward strand.
GAACTGACCGCCGCCTATGCCGCGATCGCGCGCGAGACCTATCCGGTGCAGCCGCGCGGGCTGGCCGATGTTCGGGAAAAGGGCTGGTATCAGTCGCTGACCGGCGGTTCGACCGCCCTGCCGCCGAAGATCCATGACGAGATGCTCGATCTGCTCGCCGCCTCGATCCGCAACGGAACCGGGCGGAGCGCCAACCTGACGGTCGATGCGTTCGGCAAGACCGGGACGACGTCGGACAACAAGGATGCGCTGTTCGTCGGCTTCGCGCGCGACCTGGTGGTCGGCGTATGGGTCGGCAACGACGACAATAGTTCGAATCCCGGCCTGTCTGGCGGTGGCATCCCGGCGCGGATTTGGCGCGACTTTATGCAGTCCGCGCTGGGCATCGCCCCCGTCGCCGCCCCCGCGCCGCCGGTCGAGGAAATCGACCCCGATGCACTGCCCCCCGAAGACGGGGACAACAGCGTCCTGCCGCTCGGCGGCGAGATCGAGGGGCTCGGCTTCAACCTGAAGATGGGCGAGGACGGGACGATCTCGGTCGGCCCCGCACGCCGCGATCGACCGGAGGATGGGCCACCACGCGACGATCGCCGGCCGCCCGAGGAGGAACCGGGATTTGACGAGGGGCAGTAGTTCGATCCCCCGCCGTCATCCTGACGAAAGTCAGGCCCCGGGATAACGACGTCGAAGGGGGCGACCCAGGCGAAGCGCCCGTTGACGCCATCACTGCATCGCAGCATGTCCTCACCATGCGCTTTTTCTCCGACAACGCCGCCAAGATCCATCCGCAGGTCATGGCCGCGATCGCCGCCGCCGATACGCTCGACACCGCCTATGCGGGCGATCAATGGAGCCAGCAGCTCGACGGCCGCCTGTCGGCGCTGTTCGAGACCGAGGTCGCGGTGCTGTGGGTGCCCACCGGCACGGCCGCCAACTGCCTCGCGCTCGCCGCGCTGTGCCCGCCGCATGGCGGCATCGTCTGCCACCGCGACGCGCATATCCAGAACGACGAGGGCGGCGCGCCCGAATTCTACACCCACGGCGCCAAGCTGTTCCTCGCCGATGGGGAGGGCGCGAAGCTGACACCGTCGACGATCCGCACCGTTCTCGACGCGATCCCCGACGACGTCCACCGCGTCCAGCCGCACGCGATCTCGATCACCAACGCCACCGAATATGGCCAGGTTTACCGCCCCCACGAAGTCGCCGAGATCGGCGCGCTCGCGCGTGAGCGCGGCCTCGGCTTCCACATGGACGGCGCACGTTTTGCAAATGCGATGGTCCATGCGGGATGCTCGCCCGCCGACATGACGTGGCGCGCAGGCGTCGACGCGCTGAGTTTCGGCTTCGTCAAGAACGGCGCGATGAGCGCGGAGGCGCTGGTGTTCTTCAAACCCCAGCTCGCCGCCGTCACCCAGTATCGCCGCAAGAGGGCGGGCCTGCTCCTGTCAAAGGGGCGATACCTCGCCGCACAGATCCTCGCGATGCTCGAGGACGACCTCTGGCTCGCCAATGGCGAGGCCGCGAACCAGGCTGCCACGCGACTGGCCGCGGCCGCGGGCGACCGCCTCGTCCATCCGGTCGAGGCCAACGAGGTCTTTCTCCGCGCGACCCCCGACGAGGCCGCCGCGCTCCGCGCGCAGGGGTTCGATTTCTATGACTGGGCAGCGGGCGAGATCCGGCTGGTGACCGCGTGGGACACACCGGTCGGTCCGGTCGACCAGCTCGCGGACGCGATCCGGTCGTTATGACCGGGCCGTCCGGTTCGCCGCAACCCCCGATCCAGTCGACGCGCGCGGCGGTGCTGGTCCCGTTCGGGATCGTCACGCTGATCTGGGGGTCGACCTGGCTCGTCATCCGCGACCAGATCGCGGTGGTGCCGCCGAGCTGGTCGATCAGCTACCGCTTCCTCATCGCCGGCATTGCGATGGCCATCTATGCGCGGGTGAAGCGCGAAAGCCTCCTGCTCGACGCCCGCGGCTACGCCTTTGCCGCGATCATCGGCACCGCGCTGTTCACGTTCAACTTCAACTTCGTCTACCGTGCCGAGCATTATGTGACGTCGGGGCTGGTCGCGGTGGTCTTCGCGTTGCTGCTCGTCCCCAACGCGGTGTTCGGCCGCATCTTCCTGGGGCAGAAGCTCGGGCGACAATTGATGCTCGGGTGCGCCGTCGCGATGGCGGGCGTCGCATTGCTGTTCGTCAACGAGGCGCGGGTCGATCCGCATGGTCCGCAGTCCGCGACCATCGGCATCGCCCTGACGCTGGGCGGCGTCCTGGCCGCGTCGATCGCCAATGTCATGCAGGGCAGCGCGTTTGCGAAACGCTATCCGATGGCCCCGATGCTGGCGATCGCGATGCTGATCGGCGCGACGCTCGACGCGACCTTCGCCTGGATCACCACCGGGCCGCCGGTGTTCGAGCTGCGGCTGGGCTATATCGCCGGGATCCTCTATCTCGGCATCTTCGCCTCCGCGCTCGCCTTCCCGCTCTATTTCAACGTCATCCGCGCGATCGGGCCTGCCAAGGCGGCCTATTCGGGGGTGATCGTCCCGGTCATCGCGATGATCTTATCGACGATCTTCGAGCATTATCACTGGTCGACGCTGGCGGTGGCCGGTGCGGTACTCGCAGGGGCAGGACTCGTCATCGCGCTCAGCGCCCGCAGACCCGCCCGGTAATCCGGCCAGGTCGGGGTCCAGCGCAGGACGCGCTTCGCCTTGCCGTTCGCGACCCGCCGGTTCTCGGCATAGAAACCACGGCCCATCGCCGACAGCTGCTCGATCGTCACGAACGGCGGCGCGGGCAGACCGAGCAGCGCCGCGGCGAAGGCGACGACGTCGTTCTGCGACGCCGGAACGTCATCCGCCAGATTATAGGCGCCCGCCGGCGCATCGAACGCCGCGATCACGCCCGCGCCGATATCGTCGACATGCGCGCGACTGAACACCTGGCCCGGCTGGTCTATCCGGTGCGCCTTGCCCTCGCGCACGCGGTCGAGCGGCGACCGGCCGGGGCCGTAGATGCCGGGCAGGCGAAAGGTCCGCGCGCCGATCGCGAGCCAGTCGGCATCCGCCGCCGCGCGCGCACTCCGGCGTCCGCCGCCGATCGGCGCGGTCTCGTCGACCCAGGCACCACCGGCATCGCCGTAGACGCCGGTCGACGACAGATAGCCGAGCCAGGCGCGCGTTCTAAGCAGCGCCGCTCCGTAGCGCGCCAGAACGGGGTCGGCGTCATGCTCGGGCGGGACCGAGGACAGGATATGCGTCGCCGCGGCGATCTCCGTCATGACCGCGGCGGCGTCGTCGAACCGGATCGTGCCGTCGCGACCGTCGCGCGACGTGCCGACGACATGCCACCCGTCCCCGGCCAGGCGGCGTGCGATCCGCGACGCGGTATAGCCGAGGCCGAAGACGAGCAGCCGGCTCATTTCGCGGCCGCCGCCCGACCCATCGGGCCCTTGTAGAGCGTGCCGAAATAGTCGCCCGCATTCCAGACCGGCCGCTCCGCGCCATCGGCGATCTCACGCGCGATCCGGTAGTTCGCATCAACGAACCGCACGCCCTGATCCCACAGGATCGGCTGCGACAGATCGTCAGACGGCTTGTGATAATTGTTCGCCATGAAATAGGCGACCGCGGCCTTGCCCGGCCCCTTCTGCCCCGGCCACAGGAACACCGCCGGGATCCCCTTCTGAACGAAGCGGAAATGATCCGAGCGGACGAAGATTCCCTCTTCGGGCATCGGATCGGGCGACAGGCCGACACCGATCGCCGCGACCGCCGTCTGGACGATCGGACCGAGCGTCGATCGCTCCGCGCCGAACACCACCATGTCCTCGAACTTGTAGGTCAGGATCGGCATGTCGAGGTTCACGTCCGCGACGATATTGGCGAGCGGCACGGTCGGGTGGTTGGTGAAATAATCGCTGCCGACCAGCCCCTTTTCCTCGCCCGTGACCGCGAGGAAGATCAACGTGCGCTTCGAACCCTTGCCGCTGGTCGTGAAGCGCTTGGCTTCCTCGATCAGGCTGGCGATGCCGATCGCATTGTCGAGCGCGCCGTTGTTGAGCGCATCGCCGTCCTTCGCGCCGTTCGCGGGCCGGGTGATGCCGATATGGTCGAGATGCGCGGACAGCACGACGACCTCCTTGCCGAGCACCGGATCGGTGCCGGGAATGACGCCGACGACATTGCTGCTTGCCGCCGGCGCGAAGCTCGTCTTGGTCGCGACCGTCAGCGTGCCCGCAAGCGGTGCGGACCTGAACTTGGCATTGTCCGACCGCGCCTGCTTGGCGATCGCCTTCCACGACGCGCCGAACAACTTGGTCGCGCCTGCGACGCTCAGCGTGCCGAGCGACGGCGCGCCGGGCGCGTCGACCTTGCCGGTGCCGTCGGGGTTGGCCCAGGTCATCCGGGCAGCGTCGTAAAATTGTGCAGATCGCGCGAACGGGCGGGCCTTGGCGGTGCGCGGGCTTTCGAGCGTGATCACGCCGACCGCCCCCTTGCTTTCGGCGGTCCGGGCCTTGGTGCCGCCGGATCCGAAAAAGGCACGTTCCTCGCCGCTGAACCGCGCCGGCGCACCACCGAAATAGGCGACGATCTTGCCGCGCACGTCGACGCCGGCATAGTCGTTCTGGCCGTATTGCGGGGCGTCGATGCCATAACCGACGAACACGATCGGCGCCGACACCGCGGTATCCGCCTTCGCACCGTTGGCGGCGGGGACATAATCTGCCGCAAACACGAGCGGCTGCGCGGCGCCAGACTGCGGCGTCCAGGTGAAGCTGCCCTTGTCCGCGGCCTTGTAGCTGACCAGCGGCACGCGCTGCAGATAGCCGGCATCGTCACCACCTGGCCGCAGACCGGCGGCATAGAATTGCGCCGCGACATATTGCGCGGCGATGTCGAACTCGGGGCTGCCCGCCTCGCGCCCCTTCATCGCATCGGAGGCGAGGAACAGGACGTGCGCCTTCATCGCCGCCTGATCCGCCGGCAGCGGCGCTGCGAGCCGTGCATTGAGGATCGCCGGGTCGGGCTTTGCCGCCGGGGTGGCCGCCGGGGTGGACCCCGATGCGGCTGCCGGTGTCGGCGCGGCGGCTTTCGGTTGCGGGGCCGACGTCTGCGCCAGCGTCGCCGTGGAGAGGGCGAGCACCGAGAGCGCGCCGATGAACCGATACATGCCGAAATCCTCGCAAGACGAACGTGTTGCAGCCGGGTAGCACGCCGGCCGCGACACGCAAGCACAGCCCGGCAAGCTTTGGCTGGCGGAGCCCGCGACGGCCCCTATATTCGACGTCTATGCTCGACATCCAACACAGCCTCGCCCAGCCCGACATCGCTGCCCCGGTCGCCATTCGCCGGGTGGATTATACGGCGCCGGCCTGGCTGGTGCCGACGACACGGCTGGAGTTCACGCTCGATCCGTCCGCGACGCGCGTCATCGCGACGCTGTCCGTCACCCGCAACGGTGACCACCGCGATCCGCTGAAGCTCGATGGGGCAGGCCAGCGACCGCTGTCGATCATGGTCGACGGCGTCGCGGTCAACGACTGGCATTTCGAGGGCGAGCAGCTGGTGATCCCCCTGTCGGGCGACGCGCATGTCGTCGAGACCGAGGTCGAGATCGCCCCCGACCGCAACACCCAGCTGATGGGGCTCTATGCCTCGGGCGGCAATCTGTGCACGCAGTGCGAGGCGGAGGGGTTTCGCCGCATCACCTATTTCCCCGACCGCCCCGACGTGCTCAGCCGCTATTCGGTGCGGATGACGGCGGACAAGGCGCGCTTCCCCGTGCTGCTGGCGAACGGCGACCCCGTCGCACAGGGCGATCTCGCCGATGGCCGCCACTGGGCGGAATGGAACGACCCCTTCCCCAAGCCCTCCTATCTCTTCGCGATCGTCGCCGGGGATCTCGCGGTCAATTCGGGCCGTTTCACGACGATGTCGGGGCGCGAGGTTTCGCTCGGCATCTGGGTGCGCAAGGCGGACCTCGCCAAGACCGATCATGCGCTCGAGGCGCTGGCGCTCTCCATGGCCTGGGACGAGGCGACCTATGGCCGCGAATATGATCTCGACGTGTTCAACATCGTCGCGGTCGACGACTTCAACTTCGGCGCGATGGAGAACAAGGGGCTCAACATCTTCAACTCGCGCTACATCCTGGCCGACCCCGATACCGCGACCGATTACGACTATGACGCGATCGCCGCGGTCGTCGCGCATGAATATTTCCACAACTGGTCGGGCAACCGGATCACCTGCCGCGACTGGTTCCAGCTGTCGCTGAAGGAGGGCTTCACGGTCTATCGCGACCAGGGTTTCTCCGCCGACCAGGGCAGCCGTGCGGTCAAGCGGATCGAGGACGTCCGCGGCCTGCGTGCGTCGCAGTTTCCCGAGGATTCAGGGCCGCTCGCGCATCCCGTCCGCCCCGAATCCTATCAGGAGATCTCCAACTTCTACACCGCGACGATCTACAACAAGGGCGCCGAGCTGATCCGCATGATGGCGGCGATCCTCGGGCCGAAGAACTTCCGGGCGGGGACCGATCTGTATTTCGACCGCTTCGACGGCACCGCCGCGACCTGCGAGGATTTCGTCGCCAGCATGGAAGAGGCGAGCGGGATCGATCTGACGCAGTTCCGCCTCTGGTATTCGCAGGCGGGCACCCCGCGCCTCTCGGCGAGCCTGTCGCATGATCCCGTGGCGCAGAGCGCGACGCTGACCCTGGCACAGCATGTACCCGCCACGCCGGGCCAGCCGGACAAGGCGCCGATGGTCCTGCCGCTCGCGATCAAGCTGTTCGGCGCCGACACGGGCACCGCGCTGATCGACGAACGGCTCGTCCTGCTCGACGGGCCGGGCGAGACGATCCGGTTCGAGGGGATCGACGAACGCCCGGTCCTGTCGATCAATCGCGGCTTTTCCGCGCCGGTCGTGGTCGAAAGCGATCGCAGCGCCGCGGATCTCGCCTTTCTCAGCGCGCATGACGACGATCCCTTCGCGCGGTACGAGGCGATGCAGCAGCTGATGCTCGAGACGCTCGTGGCCAGCGCGAGCACGGGTCGCGCGGAGCATGACGGTGTGATCGCCGCGGTCGCCCGGACGCTGGAGGATCCCGATCTCGACCCCGCCTTCATCGCCGAAGCGGTGATGCTCCCCTCCGAGAGTTTTATCGGCGACCAGATGCGGATCGTCGATCCCGACGCCATCTTCCGCGCGCGCGACGGCCTGCGTCGCGATCTCGGCACGCAGCTCGAACGCCAGTGGCGCCAGGCGCATGCGCGCGCCGGTTCGGCACCCTTTGCCTATACGCCCGAGGGCAAGGGCCTGCGCCGGCTGCGCTCGGTCGCGCTCGCCTATATCATGGCGAGCGACGCCCCCGACGCCGCCGAACTGGCACTCGCGCAGTTCGAGGGGGCGGACAACATGACCGACCGCCAGGGCGCGCTGACCGCGCTCGTCAGCTCGACGGCGGCACAGCGCGACGCGGCGCTCGACCGCTTCTACGCGCGCTACAGCAGCAATCCGCTGGTGCTCGACAAGTGGTTCCAGACCCAGGCCCAGTCGTCGCGCGACGATACCGGCACGGTCGTCGCGGCGCTCGCCCGCCATCCCGACTTCACGCTGACCAATCCGAACCGCGCGCGCGCGCTCATCGGCGCGTTCGCGGCGAACCAGCGCGCCTTCCATGCGATCGACGGCAGCGGCTATCGCTTCCTCGCGGATCATCTGATCGCGCTCGACCGGCTCAATCCGCAGACGGCGGCAAAGCTCCTGCCGCCGCTTGGTCGCTGGCGCCGGTTCGACGCCAAACGCGCCGGGCTGATGCGCGCGGAACTCGAGCGGATCCTGAACACGCCCGGCTTGTCGCGCGACATGGTCGAGCAGAGCTCGAAAAGCCTCGAGGGCTAGGATCCGGGCCGTATTCGGCCCGGACGGCGCCGCGTCAGAAGAGGCGGCCGCCGTTCGGGACGGGCTCGGACGGTGCGATCAGCACGACCTTGCCGTCGGCATCGGGAAAGCCCAGCGTCAGCACCTCGGACATCATCGGCCCGATCTGCCGCGGTGGAAAATTGACCACCGCGGCGACTTGGCGGCCGACGAGCGTCTCGGGCGAATAATGGTCGGTGATCTGGGCCGAGGATCGCTTGGTCCCGATCGTGTCACCGAAATCGATCGTCAGCTTGAACGCAGGCTTGCGGGCCTCGGGAAAGGGCTCGACCGCGATGATCGTCCCGACCCGGATATCCACCCTAGCAAAGTCGTCGAACGCGATTCCGGGCTCGGCCATCGTCAGAAGTCCACATTGTCGTAATGCGCGGGCGGCGCGATCAATTCCATGCGCTCGCTCAGCAAGGGACGAAAGCTCGGCCGGCTCTTGAACCCGCGATACCAGCGTGCCGTCTGGTCGTGCCCCTTCCAGTCGATCCCGCCGAGATAATCCGTGACCGAGATCTGCGCCGCGGCGGCCAGATCAACGAGGCTCATCGTCGCGCCGCCGAGCCAGTTGCGGTGATCGAGCAGGTAATCGGTGTAGTCCAGATGCCCCACCGCTGCCTTCATCGCCTCGCGCAGGCCCTTGGCATCGGGTGCGGCGCGGTGCGCGAGGCGCTTGACCATCCGCTCGTGGAGCAAGGGGCCGGTCACGTCGCGATAGAAATGCGTGTCGAACCACGTCACCAGCCGGCGGATCTCCGCGCGGTTGGTCGCGGTGCCGTTGATCATCGCCGACTTCTCGACGGTTTCCTCGAAAAATTCGCAGATCGCCATCGAATCGATCAGCGGCGCGACGCCGCGCGACGCATCGACCATCACCGGCGTCTGCCCCGCGGGGTTCATGTCCATGAACTCGTCACGCCGTTCCCAGGGCGATTCGCGGACGAGCTCGTAGCCGATGCCCTTCTCACCCAGCAGCAAGCGCACCTTTCGCGAGAAGGGACATAAGGGGAATTGATAAAGCTGCCACATAGCGTCCGTTTAGGCGGCATCGGGCGGGTGTGTCACTAGCGCGGGTTTGCCGGTGCGTAAGAAGATTGGGTTCGCGCGGAGGCGCGGAGGCGCGGAGGTGTTGCGCTCGCTGTGAGCGAAGCTCCTTCATCACCGTTCGCGATCGAAAAGCGACGAGGGGATTCAAGCTCCGCGTCTCCGCGTCTCCGCGTGAACCCCCTTCTTTCCCCCTCCCCGGCGAAGGCCGGGGCCCAATTGGGGGCCGTAGGTAACGAAGCACCGCGCTCCGTTACTGCGACCTTTTCAACTGGGCCCCGGCCTTCGCCGGGGTGGTGGAAGCACCGCTATTCCGCCGCGACCAGCTCCGCGCTGTCGTCCAGCGGATGCGGCAGGCGCGTCAGCATTTCCTTCGGCACGATCTGCCAGAAATGCGGTGCCACCCGGTCCCAGTCCTCGAGCAGGCCCTTCGACCATTTGCTGTCGGTCGTATCCGCATGGTCGCGCACCAGGTCGAGCAGGACGTCCGCCCAGTGGAGCGACTTCACCCGGTCCCAGGTGATGTTCTCGGGATTGGCGCGCTTTGCGAACAGGCCCTCGGGATCATAGACGAACGCCATCCCCCCGGTCATCCCGGCGCCGAAGTTCGCCCCCACCGCGCCGAGGACGACCGCGATTCCGTTGGTCATATATTCGCAGCCGTTCGCGCCGCAGCCCTCGACGACCACGGTCGCGCCCGAGTTGCGGACTGCGAACCGCTCGCCCGCCTGCCCCGCCGCGAACAGCCGGCCGCTGGTCGCGCCATAGAGCACGGTGTTGCCGATGATCGTGTTGTCCTGGCTGGCGAGCGGCGAACTCACCGCGGGCCGGACGATGATCGTCCCCCCCGACAGTCCCTTGCCGACATAGTCGTTCGAATCGCCGAACACCTCGAGCGTGATCCCCTTGCAGAGGAACGCACCGAGCGACTGGCCCGCCGAGCCGCGCAACCGGATCGTGACGTGATCGTCGGCGAGCGTCGACATGCCGAACTTGCGCGTGATCTCGCTCGACAGCCGCGTGCCCACCGCGCGGTGCGTGTTGCGCACCGAATAGGTCAGCTGCATCTTCTCGCCGCGCGAGAACACCGCCGCGGCATCCTTGATGATCTGCGCGTCGAGGCTGTCGGGCACTTCGTTGCGGAAGGTCGAGAGCGAGAAGCGCCGCTCGGCATCCGACGCGTCGACCTTGGCGAGGATCGGGTTGAGATCGAGATCGTCGAGATGCTCGGCACCACGGCTGACCTGCCGCAACAGCTCGGTACGGCCGATCACGTCGTCGAGGCTCTTCACGCCCAGCCGCGCGAGGATGTCGCGGACTTCCTCGGCGATGAACGTCATCAGGTTGATGACCTTCTCGGGCGTGCCGACGAACTTCTGCCTGAGCGCGTCGTTCTGCGTGCAGATACCGACCGGACAGGTGTTCGAATGACACTGGCGGACCATGATGCAGCCCATCGCCACCAGCGACAGCGTGCCGATCCCGAACTCTTCCGCGCCGAGGATCGCGGCGATCACGATGTCGCGTCCGGTCTTGAGCCCGCCATCGGTGCGCAGCCGCACGCGCCCGCGCAGGCCGTTGAGCGTCAGCACCTGGTTGACCTCGGACAGCCCCATTTCCCACGGCGTGCCCGCATATTTGATCGACGTCTGCGGCGACGCGCCGGTCCCGCCGACATGCCCCGCGATCAGGATCACGTCGGCATGCGCCTTCGCGACGCCCGCCGCCACGGTGCCGATGCCCGCCGAGCTGACGAGCTTCACACAGACCCGCGCGCGCGGATTGATCTGCTTCAGGTCGTAGATGAGCTGCGCCAGATCCTCGATCGAGTAGATGTCATGGTGCGGCGGCGGCGAGATCAACGTCACGCCGGGCGTCGCATGACGCAGCTTGGCGATAAACTCGGTCACCTTGAAGCCGGGCAGCTGGCCGCCCTCGCCGGGCTTGGCGCCCTGCGCGACCTTGACCTCGATCTCCTCGCACGCGTTCAGATATTCCGCGGTCACGCCGAACCGGCCGGAGGCGATCTGCTTGATCGTCGAGTTCGCATTGTCGCCGTTCGCGTACGGCACGAAGCGCGACTTGTCCTCGCCACCCTCGCCCGACACCGCCTTCGCGCCGATCCGGTTCATCGCGATCGCCAGCGTCTCGTGCGCCTCGGGAGAGAGAGCGCCGAGCGACATGCCCGGCGTCACGAACCGCTTGCGGATCTCGGTGATCGCCTCGACCTGGTCGACGGGCACGCCCTCGGCCGGGAAGTTAAACTGGAGAAGGTCGCGCAGATACACCGGCGGCAGGTCGGACACCCCGCGCGAGAATTGCAGATAGCTCGTATAGCTGTCGGTCGCGACCGCGGTCTGGAGCAGGTGCATCAGCTGCGCCGAATAGGCATGCGTCTCGCCGGTGTGGCGCTGGCGATAGAATCCGCCGATCGGCAGCGTCGCGACCGCCGGATCGAACGCCGCTTCGTGGCGATCGGTCGCGTTGACGTGGAGCGAGGCATAGCCCTCGCCGCTGATCTTCGCGGGCATGCCGGGGAACAGGTCGTTCACCAGGCTGCGCGACAGGCCGACCGCCTCGAAATTATAGCCGCCGCGGTAGGACGATATGACCGCGATGCCCATCTTCGACATGATCTTGAGCAGCCCCTCTTCGACCGCGACGCGGTGGCGGCGGAGGCATTCGGCGAGATCGAGATCACCGAACAGCCCGCGGCTCTGGCGATCGACGATCGCGGCCTCGGCCAGATACGCGTTCACGGTGGTCGCGCCGACGCCGATCAGCACGGCATAATAGTGCGTGTCGAGGCATTCCGCGGTGCGCACGTTGATCGACGCATAGGAGCGCAGGCCGCGACGGACGAGATGCGTGTGCACCGCCGCCACCGCGAGCACGCCGGCGATGCCGACGCGGTCCTCGCCGATCGCCTCGTCGGTCAGGAACAGTTCGCTCTTGCCCTGGCGGACCGCCTGCTCGGCCTCGTTGCGGATCCGCTGGATCGCCGCGCGCAGCTTCTCCGGGCCGCCGCCCGCGTCGAAGGTGCAGTCGATCTCGGCGACCGCGCCGCCGAAATGCGCCTTCAGCCGCGCCCAATGCTCACCGGTGAGCACCGGTGAATCGAGCACCAGCACGCGCTCGCGCTGGTCGCGCACGTCGAGGATGTTGGCGAGATTGCCGAACCGCGTCTTGAGCGACATCACGTGCCGCTCGCGCAGCGGGTCGATTGGCGGGTTTGTCACCTGGCTGAAATTCTGGCGGAAGAACTGGCTAATCAGCCGCGGCTTGTCCGAAATGACCGCGAGCGGCGTGTCGTCGCCCATCGATCCGATCGCTTCCTTGGCCGATTCGACCATCGGCGACAGGATCAGCTCCATGTCCTCGATCGTCTGCCCGGCCGCGACCTGGCGTCGCGCCAGCTCGGCGCGATCATAGCGGACCACGGCGTCCTCGACCGACGGCAGGTCTGCCAGCGTGTGGAACTCGCCGATCATCGCGGCATAGTCGGCCTCGCCGGAGATGCGATCCTTGACCGCGCGGTCCTGCAACAGCCGTCCTTCGTCGAGGTCGACCGCGATCATCTCGCCCGGCCCGAGCCGCCCCTTGGCGATGATCGTCGATTCGGGGACGACAACCATCCCGCTTTCCGATCCGACGATCAGCAGCCCGTCGACGGTCAACGTGTAGCGCAGCGGCCTGAGCGCGTTGCGGTCCATGCCTGCGACGGCCCAGCGGCCATCGGTCATCGCCAGCGCGGCCGGGCCGTCCCATGGCTCCATCACCGACGCCAGATACTGGTACATCGCGCGGTGCTCGGGCGGCATGTCGGGGCTCGCGGCCTCGGGCACCAGCATCAGCTTTGCGGTCGGCGCGTCGCGGCCCGAGCGGCAGATCGCCTCGAACACCGCATCGAGCGCGGCGGTATCGGACGCGCCTGCCGGGATCACCGGCTTGATGTCCTCCGAATTATCGCCGAACGCGAGGCTCGCCATCCGGATCTCGTGGGAGAGCATCCAGTTCTTGTTGCCGCGGATCGTGTTGATTTCGCCGTTATGCGCAAGGCACCGGAACGGTTGCGCCAGCCACCATTGCGGGAAGGTGTTGGTCGAATAGCGCTGATGGAAGATCGCGACGCGGCTCTCGAACCGCTGGTCGCACAAATCGGGATAGAAGACCGACAGCGATTCGGCGAGGAAGAGCCCCTTGTAGATGATCGAGCGGCACGACAGCGAACAGATGTAGAAGCCCTGGATCTGCGCCGCGATCACGCGCTTCTCGATACGCCTGCGGACCAGGTACAGCGTCTTCTCGAACTCGGCGGCGTCCTGTTCTTCGGGCAGCGGCCCGGCGATCATGATCTGCTCGATCTCGGGGCGCGTCGCCTGCGCCTTCTGGCCGATCACCGACACGTCGACGGGCACCTGGCGCCAGCCATAGATGGTATAGCCCGCCTCGATGATCGCGCTCTCGACGATCGTCCGGCAATCCTCCTGCGCCCCCAGATCGGTGCGCGGCAGGAAGATCATGCCGACCGCGAGCCGGTTCGGCCGCACCTTGTGCCCCGAAGCGGCGACCGCATCGTCGAAGAACTTGAGCGGAAGGTCGATGTGAAGACCTGCGCCATCACCGGTCTTGCCGTCCGCATCGACCGCGCCGCGGTGCCACACCGCCTTCAGCGCATCGACCGCGGACTGCACGACGCGCCGCGACGCGCGGCCATCGGTCGCGGCGACGAGACCCACGCCGCAGGCATCACCCTCGAATTCGGGACGGTACATGCCGTGCTCGGCGAGATATTGGCGCTGATCGGTGCTGGAGTCGGTCATCGTCACTTCTTCTTTTGCTCGGGCGTGGCAACCTGCTTGGCGAATTCGGCGACATCGGCCTGCATGTGGCGCATCGAGGATTCCATCATCGACCGCTGCCACGCGGCGACGTCAGGATCGGCCATGATCGTCAGCGACTGCTGCATGTACAGGCGTCCGCTCGGCGTCGCGAAGAACGCCTTGATGTCGCGACACTGGGCGACGTCGAAGCGGCGCGCATAGGCACGCGCCATCGTATCGAACATGCCCGGCATGCCGTCGCGCATCAACGTCAGCGTGCGAGTCTGCTGTTGGTTCATGAAGGCGGCAAACTGCGCCTGCATCTGCGGATTTTTAGCCATTGCGCTGCTGAACATCGGGCTCTGCGCCATGCCCTGCTGGAGATTGCCCAACATCGGCGCGATCATGCCCTCGATCATCCGCGCGCGCGATTCGGGAGGCATCAAGACGTCGATCAATTCGCGCGCTGCTGCAAGTCGGGCCGGATCAGGTGCCGCGGCGGCAACAGGCGCTGCCTGCGCATGCGCCGCCGACGGGACTGCCGCACCCGCCAGCAACACCGCCCCGAGAAACCCGAGCCTCATGCCGCGACCTTCGCGCTGGCCGCCTTCGCCTTGAGATACTTGTGCATCGTCGCGGCCACGTCGCGGCCGTCGCGGATCGCCCACACGACCAGGCTTGCGCCGCGGACGATGTCGCCCGCTGCGAACACGCCGTCGAGGCTGGTCATCAGCGTCTTGCCATCGACCAGCACGGTACCCCAGCGGCTTACCCCCAGTTCGGGCGTCGCGAACAAGGTCGGCAGGTCCTCGGCATCGAAGCCCAGCGCCTTGATGACCAGGTCGGCATCGACCGAATAGTCACCGGCAGGATCGGGTTCGGGCGTGCGGCGACCGCTCGCATCGGCTGCGCCCAGACGCATCTTGCGCACCCTGACGCTCGACACGCTCTCGCCGCCGTCGAAGCTCTGCGGGCCCGACAACCAGACGAATTCGACGCCCTCCTCCTCGGCATTGGCGACTTCGCGCTGCGACCCGGGCATGTTCGCGCGGTCGCGGCGATAGAGGCATTTCACCGACTTGGCGCCCTGGCGGATCGCGGTGCGGACACAGTCCATCGCGGTATCGCCGCCGCCGATCACGACGACGTCCTTGCCCTCGGCATTCAGGCTGCCGTCGTCGAACGCGGGGACCGCATCACCGAAACCCTTGCGGTTCGACGCGACGAGGAAGTCGAGCGCCGCCACCACGCCATTGGAACCGCCACCGGGCAGGTCCATCGCGCGCGCCTTGTACACGCCGGTCGCGATCAGGATCGCGTCGTGGCGCTGCCTCAGCTCGTCGAGGCTGGCGTCGTCACCGACCGCAAAGCCTTCGTGGAACACGATGCCCGCGGTCTTCAGTCGCTCGACCCGACGCATGACAATCGGCTTTTCGAGCTTGAACCCGGGAATGCCATAAGTGAGCAGGCCGCCCGCGCGGTCGTAACGATCATAGACGTGCACGTCATAGCCGTGGCCGCGCAGATATTCGGCGGCGCTCAGCCCGGCAGGCCCTGCCCCGATCACGCCGACCGACTGGCCGCGAGACTTGCCGGGGACCAGCGGCTCGACCCAGCCATTCTCCCAGGCGGTGTCGGTGATGAACTTCTCGACCGAGCCGATCGTGACCGCGCCGTGGCCCGTGAACTCGATGACGCAATTACCCTCGCACAGCCGGTCCTGCGGACAGATGCGACCGCAGATCTCGGGCATGGTCGAGGTCGCGTTGCTGAGCTCATACGCCTCGCGAAGCCGGCCCTCAGCGGTCAGGCGCAGCCAGTCGGGGATATGATTGTGGAGCGGACAATGGACCGAGCAATAGGGCACGCCGCATTGCGAACAGCGCCCCGCCTGCTCCTCGGCGGGTTCGACTGCATAGCGCGCGGCGATCTCGCGGAAATCGTCCGCGCGTTCCACCGCATTACGCTTGTCGGGATAGGATTGCTCCCGCCCGACGAATTTGAGCATCGAATCGTTCGCCATTTATGCCTCCGACAATCGCGTTATTGCGTCGTCGAAGGTTTGTCACGGCAAAAACGCCTATTATGTCAGCTAAACTGACCTATATATTACGCCAAATCTCGCAGGTCGGGGGATATATTCACAAATCTCACGGAATATATCCCGACTCGGACCTATTTCGATAGGAGCCATACCAGCGCGGCGGAGCCCGCGGCGATGCGATACCATGCAAACGGCACAAACCCGTGCTTGGTGACGATTCCGACGAACCATTTGACCACCAGCAACGCGACGACGAACGAAACGAGCGCGCCGATCGCGATCGACAGCAGGCCGACACCCTCGCCGCTGGTCAGCGCCGCATGGTTCTTCATCAGTTCGAGCCCGCTCGCCCCCAGCATCGTGGGGATGGCGAGGAAGAAGCTGAACTCGGCGGCGGTGCGCCGCTCGACGCCGAGTGCCAGCGCCCCGAGGATCGTTGCGCCCGAGCGGCTGACGCCAGGGATCATCGCGAGGCACTGGAGCAGGCCGATCCCGACGACGGTGCGCAGCGGGATGTCAGCGACACCGCTTATGTCGCTGCGCGGTGCGAACCGCTCGACCGCTAGAATGGCGAAGCCGCCAACGACCAGCGCGATCGCGACCACCTCGGCATTGCCGAGCAGCGCCTCGATATAATGGTGCAGCGCCAGCCCGATCACCGCGGCAGGGATGAAGGCGACCACCAGATTGCGCAGAAACAGCCAGGATTTCGGCTCGCGGCGAATGAGGCCCATGCCCACCGCCCAGAAGGTCCGCCAGTACAGGACCACGATCGCAAGGATCGCGCCGAGCTGGATGACGACGTTGAACACCTCCCAGCGCCCCGCATCATAGCCGAGCAGCCGCGTCGCGAGGATGAGATGGCCTGTCGACGAGACCGGCAGGAATTCGGTGATCCCCTCGACGATGCCGAGAAGGATGACGGTAAGAAGTTCGGACACGCAAAAGCTCCCGCAGCGCGGTGAATCAGGACTGGTCGATCAGTGTCGATGGCGGCTGGACCCGCATCGGGATCAGACCACGTGGGTCGCCGAATGCGTGTCCACCTGGGTGTCGGCCCGAGTTGCGGCACGGCGACCGAACCGCCCAGCCTTGCGGAAACGGACGAGCCAGCCCGGCGCGACCGTCGACATCGGCGTCGCCTCGATCCCCATCGCCTTCAGCCCGTCGACCCCGGTGACGATATTGTCGCTCTGCAGCATCCGCCACTGATCCTGGGTGATCGGCGCGCCTGGAAGGAACCCGGCCTTGGCGATCAGTGCCCCGGCAAAATCGGGCAATTCGACGATCGACGGTTCGCGGCCGATCGCGGCGGCGATCCAGCGGATCAGGTTGCCCATGGTGATGACGTCCGGCCCGCCAATCTCCAGCGTCTTGCCGCCGAACGTCTCGGGAGCCGAGGCCGCGGCGACGATCGCGTCCGCGACGTTGCCGACGAACACGGGCTGGAACTTGGCTCCAGCGCGCAGCACGGGCACGACCGGCGCCTTGGCGATCATTCCGGCGAAGCGGTTCACGAACTGATCCTCCTGCCCGAAGATGATCGACGGCCGCAGGATCGTCGCGTTGGGGAAGGCCGCGCGGACCGCCGCCTCGCCCTCGCCCTTCGACTTGCCATAGGCCGAGTCCGATGCGGCGTCCGCACCGATCGCCGAGACATGGACCAGCGCGCCGACCCCCGCCTTGGCGGCTGCCTCCGCCACGGTCCGCGCGCCGAGCGCCTGGACGCCGTGGAAATCACCCGCCAGCACCCCGACCAGGTTCACGACGATGTCCGCACCCTGCACCGCCTGCGCGATCGTCGCGGGCTTGGTCACGTCGGCGCCGACAAATTGCGTCTGCCCGAGCCCGCCAAGTGGCTTGAGAAAAAACGCCTGCCGCGGATCGCGCTGTGCGATCCGGACCCGCGCACCCGACGCCAGCAGCGCCTGCGCGACATAGCGGCCGACGAAACCTCCGCCCCCGATCAGCGTCACCAGTCTGTCGTTCATCGCCCGTCCGTCCAATTCTTTATGCCTGCCCGCCCTTTGCCCCAGCAAGAGGGTTGTTGACAAGCATCGCAACCCTCCACTAGAGGCGCCCTCCTACCCCGTGCCCGGATGGCGGAATTGGTAGACGCACCAGCTTCAGGTGCTGGCGATCGCAAGGTCGTGGAGGTTCGAGTCCTCTTCCGGGCACCATTCTCACCAGGTGGGTGAGACGACGGTCAGCGCCTAAGGCGATCCGTCGGGCGGCCGATCGGCAATGCCCCAAGCAATCAGATCTTAGCTCACACACTACCGACCACCTCGGCAACCGAAGCCCGGTCCGCCCCCGTCAGATCAGCGCTCCAGCGCTAGGCCTGCTGCCCGGGTTCGATGCACTGCGGCACACGCGTCCGGCTTCAGCCGGCCGACCTCAGCCACACGCCGCCCCAGACTTCGGAAGGACCGTCAAAGACAGTGACGGGTTCGGGTCGACCGTCCTTCCTCCGCAGTAGCATTCAGGTCCATGGTATCGGTCCCATATTCATTCCACGGATCAATCAGGCCTGATCTGCATCATAGTTAATGAAGATATCAGACATTATCCCCTATAGTAAGTGTCTGCCCAGACCACTTCCCGATCTTCCTCGAGACTGCATCCAAGCCGGGAAAATTGCGTCTTGATACCGTGCGGCACGGCTTTTGGAAGAAAATGCATAGCAAATGGCATAATAGGTTCAAATCGGATGTTGATTATAGGGTGCTATAGGCGTAGGCGTCGATCAAAGACTGGAGCATATCATGTCCGAAGACATTATTGAGCTGAACGCTGTTGAATTGGCGACCGAACTGACGATCGCGTGGCTGACAAACCCCAATACGCGCACGTCCGCCGAAGAGGTTCCGTCGTTCCTCGGCAAGATGCACGACACCGTGTCTGCATTGCTGGGCACGTCGACGGAGGAGCCCGTGGTCGAGCCCGTCGCCGAATACACCCCGGCAGTCTCGGTCCGGAAATCGCTGGCATCGAAAGATCACATCATCTCGATGATCGACGGCAAGCCGTACAAGACACTGCGCCGTCACCTGGCGACGCACGGCATGACGCCGATCGAATATCGCGAACGCTACGGGCTGAAGCCGGACTATCCAATGGTCGCCGAGACCTATTCGGAAAGCCGCCGTGCCATGGCCAAGAAGATCGGTCTCGGTCGCAAGCCCGGCGCCCGCAAGACCGAAGCCCCGGCTGCCGCGCCGCAGCGCAAGCGCAAGGTCGAGGCTGTCGCCGAATAAGCGACGCGGGTCGACCGATCTGAGCGACTACAGGGGTCGGTGGTTCGCCACCGGCCCCTTTTCGCATTAGGCAGGGCGCACGCGCCGTTGCCGCCCCTCACCACCCCGGCGGACACCGGCCGGGTCGTCGCGCCGGGCTAGCTGCCGAAACGACCCCGACGGTAGAGCAAGGTGATCGCGACGCGCCGGTTGCGCGGATCGCTCGGGTTCTTGACGATCAGCGGCTCGCGGTCCGCGACACCCTCGATCCGTTCGAAGCGCGCCTCGGGCGTGCCGCCGGCGAGCAGCCGCCGTCGTGTCGCCTCGGCGCGCCCCGACGAGAGCATCCAGTTGTTCATCGCGCGCGGATCGCCATAGGGCACGCTGTCGGTGTGCCCGCGGATCATGATCGGGTTCGCCGACCCTGCAATGGATCCCGCGATCATCCCGATCAGATCGCCTGCCCTGGCGTCGAGCGCCGTCGTGCCCAGCGCGAACATCGAATAATCGGCATCGTCGATCAGGTCGATGCGCATCCCGTCCTGCGTCGGCACGAAGCGGATGTGGCTCGCCAGACGCGACAGGTTCTTCGACTGTTCGATCTGGCGGAGCACCTTGCGGCGCATCGCGTCGAAATTGCGGCGATCCTCCGCATTCAGCGCGTCGAGCCCCTTCTTGTTGCCCTTGGGCCCGGTGCCGGTGTCCGCGCCGCCCGCGCCCGCATTCGGAATGGCGATCTGCGGCAGGCTGGTCTGCCCCGCTTGCGGACCGATCTTGTTCTTCGACAGGATCGACTCGCCACCCAGCAGCGCCCCGCCGCCGATCCCCAGCGTGTGCGTGTCGATCAGCGTCGGCGCGAAATAGTCGGCAATGCCCTTGCGCTGTTTCTCGGTCGTCGCGCCGAGGATCCACAGCAGCAGGAAGAACGCCATCATCGCGGTCACGAAATCGGCATAGGCGACCTTCCAGGCACCGCCATGATGGCCGCCATGGCCCTCGATATAGACCTTCTTGACGATGATCTTGGGCGGCTGGTTCGCCCCGTGCGGCGCGCGTGCCATCCTACTTCCCGCGCAGCCCGTCAAAGACTTCGGCGAAGCCCGGCTGGTTGCGATGCGCGATCCCCGAGCGCGCCGCCTCGATCACCAGCGGCTGCGGATGGCCGTGGAGCGAGGCGATGATGATCTGCTTCACCACGCCGTAGATCGAGGCATCGGCGTCGAGCACCTGCTTCAGCCGGTTCGCCAGCGGCGCGACCATGCCATAGGCCAGCAGCACGCCCATGAACGTGCCGACCAGCGCCGACCCGATCATCGAGCCGAGCACCGACGGCGGCTTGTCGATCGATCCCATCGTCTTCACCACGCCGAGCACCGCCGCGACGATGCCGAGCGCAGGCAGCGCGTCGGCGAGGCTGGTCAGCGTGCCGTGCGCGCTTTCCTCCTCGTGATGATGCGTCTTGATCGACTGGTCCATCACCTCCTCGACCGCATGCACGTCGAGCGTACCGCTCGACACCACGACGAGGCGCAGCGTGTCGGCGATCAGGTTGATCAGCGCATGGTCCTTCAGCAGCTTGGGGTATTCGGCGAAGACCGCGGAGGAATTGGGGTCCTCGACATGCGGCTCGAGCGCGATCGGCCCGTCGACGCGCAGCATCTTCATCAGCTTGCTGACGAGGAAAATGACGTCGAGATAATCCTGCTTCTTATATTTCGGGCCCTTGAAGACCTTCATCAGCCCGCCGCCGAGGCCTTTGAGCTCCTTGCCCGAATTGCCGATGATCAGCGCGCCGGCGGCCGCACCGCCGATGATGAGCATCTCGTGCGGGATCGCCTCGAGCACGGGGCCGAGCGCCCCGCCGGTAAACGCGAAGCCGCCGAATACCATGACGAGCAGGACGACGATGCCGATAATCGGAAACATGGTGTTGGAAATTCCCCCAAAGCCCGGAATGCCGGCCCTGTCACCGGAGGATTAACCGGATTTCGTAGCCATCCGGTTACCGGACCCGCTCGATCCGTTCTATAAATGCGCTCAGCGAAGATAATCGAACAGCGACAGCGCGCTGAGCTTCGAGAAGCTCGCCTGAGTCGCCGACAGGATCGTCATCGTCTTCTGCAACTCGGTGATCGCCGTCGTGATGTCGGTGCCCTCGATCGACTGGCGGGTATCCTCGCGGTCGACCGCGACGTCCTTCAGCCGGGCGGTTTCTAGATCGACCCGCGACGCGCGCGCGCCGAGCGACGCCTGGATCGACGACACCTGTTCCGACGCCGCCGACAGATCGTCGAGTGCGGTATCGAGCGCGGCGGGATCATAGCTTTCGGCCTGGAGCGCGGTCGCGATCGCGCCTAATACCGCCAGCGTGTCCTTGCCGTCGGCGCGCAGCACGCGCGACGCCGATTCGTTCGCCTGGACGCTCGCGCCGTCGCCGACCGGGATCGGCGAGACACTGGTCGTCGCCAGCGCATAGCTGCCATCGGCCTGCTTCACCGCCGCGGGCCCGCCGTCCGCGCCGCCGAAGATCGGCTGGCCGCGCAGGTCCTTGACGTTCGCGAGACTCGCGATTGTATCGACGATGCCCGCGATTTCGACGCCGATCGCCTTGCGCGCATCGCCGCTCTGCGTGCCGTTGCGCGCCTGCACCGTGAGTTCGGACACGCGCTGCAACTGCGCGGTGATCGCACTGAGCGTGGTGTCCGACTGTTTCAGCACCGATGCGGCGGTCGTCAGGTTCGCGGCATAGGCCTTGTCGTCGACGGCATCGCGCGCGAGCCCCGCCAGCCGCTGATAGGCGGCGCTGTCGGACGAGGGCGCGGTGAATTTGATGCCGGACGAGATCTGCGTCTGCAAAGCGTCCGCCTGCTTCGACAGCGCATTCATCGCCTTCGCCGAGCGGTCGTAGAACAGGCTGGTCGCGATCTGCATAAGGCCTACCGGATCTCGAGGATGGTCTGGAGGATGTCGCGCGCGGTCTGGATGACGCGGCTCGACGCCTGATAGGCCTGCTGGAAGCGGAGCAGGTCGACCGCCTCGCTGTCGAGGTCGACACCGCTGCCCGAATCGCGTGCGGTCACCGCGCCGTCGCGGATCGCGCCCTGCGCATCGCCGACCAGCTTGCGCTGCTCGAACGACGCCGCGTTGCTCGTGATCATGTTGGTCAGCCGCTGTTCGCTGCCCGTCGTCGGGTCGCGCGTCGCGAGCAGCGCGGCCAGGTTCGACGCATCGCGCGCGCCGCCGGTCGCGCCCGCCGCGGCGATGCCGCGCGGGTCGGTCAGTGCAACGGCGATGCTTGTCGGCGTGTCGCCGGTCTTGAACAGCGGCACACCCGGATTGCCGTCGAGATCGCGCCCCTGCGCCTGGATGGCGTTGACCTGCGTGGTGAAGTCGGTCGCGATGCCGTTCAGCGTGTCGCGCGCCGCGACGATCTTCTGCGCGCCCTCGGCATAGCCGGCCAGCGCGCCGCCCGACGGCGTCACCGCCGATGTCGTGCCCGTCCGCTGCACGACGAACCCGACCGCGCCCTCGTCATTCTTCAGATAGCTGACATTGCCTGCATCGGGGCCCGCCACGAATACCGGGCCGCTCGCGCCGCCCAGCCGCACCGTCGCACGGCCGAGATCGTCGAACTCCGTACTGATATCGGTGATCGTGCTCATCTGCTCGAGCAACTGGTCGCGCTGGTCGCCGAGCTGCGCGGCGTTGGTCGACCCCTTCTGGCTACGCGCGATGCCGTCATTGACCTTGGCCAGCGCGGTGCCGAACGAATTGAGCGTCTGCGTCGCCTGGCGCGTCGCGGTGTCGAGATCGGCCGCTGCGGTGTCGAGCGCCTTGCCCGTCGCGGTGAATGCCGCGGCCGCGCTGGTCGCGGATTCGAGCATCACCGACCGCGCCGGGACCGAGGTCGGGTCCGCCGACAGGGTCTGCGCGGCGGAAAAGAAGCTGGTGAGACGATCGCCGAGCTTGTTGTCGGTCAGCGACGTCTCGATCCGCCCGAGCCAGGCCGCCGCGGTCTCCGTCCTGGCAAGATCCGACCCGGCGTTGCGGACCGCGAGCGAACGGAACGTGTCGGCCGAGCGCGAGATGCCGGTGACGGTGACGCCGTTGCTGCCGGTCGCGACGCTCGCATTGATGCCACTGCCGATCGAGGTCACCTGGCCGAGATTCGTCGTCCGCCGGGTATAACCCGCGGTGCCGGTGTTCGCGATGTTCTCGGACACGGTGTTCAGCGCGGTCTGGTACGCCCGCACGCCCGACGCGCCGATCGACAGGAGGTCGCTCATGGCGACGGCTCTGCCGCGTCCGGGTTAAGATCGGATTGCGATTTGGCGAGGAAATCGGTCATCGCCTTGCCGATGCCGAGCGGCGTGTGCTCGGCCATGGTCTGCGCGACGCGGGCGTCCTGCATCTCGGTAAAGGTGTCGAGCGCCTTGGATTCGAACAGCGAATCACTCAATTTCGCCTGGCGCATGCTCTTCAGCATCATGCCGGTGAAGACCGCCTCGAACTTCTTGCCCGCCTTGTCGAGATTGTCGTTCGACTTCAGCCGGCTCGTATCGGTCGAGATGCCGCCCGCATCGATCGGGCCGGGGGCTGCGATCGGGCTCACAGGACGATCAACTCGGCCTTGAGCGCGCCGGCTTCCTTCAGCGCCTCGAGGATTGCGACCAGATCGGCGGGCGACGCGCCGATCGCGTTCACCGCCTTGACGATGTCGGCGAGCCTGGGGCCGGGGTTCAGCAGGAACATCGGGCGACGTTCCTCCTCGACCGCGACCGCGCTGTTCGGCGTGACGACGGTCTGGCCCTGGCTGAACGGCGCGGGCTGGCTCACCTGTGGCTTCTCGTCGATCCGCACCGTCAGCTTCCCATGCGTCACTGCGGCAGGCCCCACGCGCACCGCGGAGTTTATAACGACCGTACCGGTGCGCGCATTTACGATTACTTTTGCCGAGGGCTCGGCGGAGACCACGTCGAGATTCTCGATCGTCGACATCAGGGTCGCACGAACGTCCGCACCGACCGGCGCGCGGACCGCGACCGAAACCGCGTCGATCGCCTGCGCGCTGCCGAAGCCGAGCTTCGAATTGATCGCGCCCGCGACGTTCTGCGCGGTCGTGAAATCGGCACGCGCAAGGTTGAAGGTCAGCATCGGCGCGCTGTCGAACCCGGTCGCAACCGCCCGTTCGACCGTTGCGCCCTCGGGGATGCGCCCGGTCGAGGGGATGTTGACGACGATCTTCGACCCATCCGCACCTTCCGCGCCGAGCCCGCCGACCGCGAGATTGCCCTGCGCCATCGCATAGATCTGGTTATCCGCGCCGAGCAGCGGCGTCATGATCAGGCTGCCGCCGCGCAAGCTCTTGGCCTTGCCCATCGACGCGACGGTGATGTCGAGCCGCTGGCCGGGCTTGGCGAAGGGCGGCAGTTCGGCGGTGATCATCACCACCGCGGCGTTCTTCATCCCCGGATTGGCGTTGGGCGGCAGCTGCAGCCCGAAGCGCGACGCGACGGCTTTCAGCGACTGGACGGTATATTCCAGATTGTCGTCGCCCGTGCCGGGCAGCCCGACGACGATGCCGTAGCCGGTCAGCTGGTTCGACCGAATCCCCTGGAACCCGCCCAGGTCCTTGATCCGGTCTGCAGACGCCGGTGCTGCGATCAGGAGCGAGGCGAGGAGGGTGAGCAGGAAGCGCATGGTCACGGCCTCAGAAAGGGCTGACGACGGAGAAGAAGCGGCTGAGCCACCCCTGGCGGCCGGCGCGGGCGACGTCGCCCTTGCCGGTGTAAGAGATCTGCGCATCGGCGACCCGCGTCGACAGCACGCGGTTGTCGCGGTCGACATCGGCGGTGCGCACCAGCCCCTTGATCTTGAGGAACTCGTCGCCGCGGTTGAGCGTCACGCGCTTCTGCCCCTGCACGAGCATCGTGCCGTTGGGATAGACTTCGGCGACCGTCACGCTGACCTCGCCCGACAGCGAGTTCGCCTGGTCGGCGGCGCCCGCGCCGTTGAAGTTGCGCCCGCCGCTGATCGTCGCATCGGCGCGGTTGAACAGGTTGAGCGCGCCCGTCGTCGGCGGGGTGATGCTGGCCGAGCCGCTGCTGTCGAGCTTCGAGCCCGAGGATTTCGACGCGGCGGTGCGCTCGACCAGCACGATCGTCAGCGGATCGCCGACTTTCCGCGCACGCCAGCCCTCGTACAGCGCGGCATAGCCGTCCTGCGCCTGGAAGATCGATCCGGTCGCGGGCGACGCCAACGGCACGGGCAGCGGCCGTGCGACGGTGAAGTCCTCGGGCGGCGCCTTCTTGCCGAACAGCCTGGCCTGCGCCGACAGCGGCGCGAGCGTGCCGGCGGCAATCGCGAGGAGCGCGATCGGCGCGCGCGTGGGGATCGGAAGTGCCATGATGCGCCCTGCGATCAGATGTTCTGGTTGACGTATTTCAGCATGTCGTCGGTCGCCGAGATCATCTTTGAATTGACCTCATACGCACGCTGCGTCTCGATCATGTCGACCAGCTCCTCGACGACGTTGACGTTCGACGCTTCGAGCATCCCCTGCCGCACGCGACCGCGGCCATCCTGCCCGGCAACGCCCAGATTGGCGGCGCCCGACGCGGCGGTCTCGACCAGGTAATTGTCGCCCGTCGCCTGGAGCCCGGCACCATTGGCGAAGCTCGCGACCTGGATCTGGCCGATCTGCTGCGCTTCCGACTGGCCGGGGATCGTCGCCGAGACGGTACCGTCCTGGCCGATCGTGATGTTGGTCGTCCCCTCGGGCACGGTGATGCCGGGCATCACCTGATAACCCTCGCTGGTCACCATCAGCCCCTCGGGGCTGCGCGAGAAATTGCCCGCGCGCGTATAGCCGAGCGTGCCGCCGGGCATCTGCACCTGGAAATAGCCGTCGCCGTCGAGCGCGAGGTCGAGGCTGTTGCCCGTCGTCTGCATCGACCCCTGCGTATCGATCCGCGCGGTGCCCTGGATCCGGACGCCGGTGCCGAGGTTGAGCCCGGTCGCGTATTTGGTCTCCGCCGTCGACTGCGCGCCCGGCGCGGTCACGACCTGGTACGCCAGCGTCTCGAACGCGGCGCGATCCTTCTTGAACCCCGTCGTGTTGACGTTGGCGAGGTTGTTCGAAATGACCCGCATGCGCGTATCCTGGGCGTCGAGCCCGGTACGCGCGATATGCATGGCGGAACTGCTCATGGCCTAATCCTTCCTTAGCTCGGCAGGCGCATCAGTGATGCACCGCTTTCATCCATGTCCTTGGCGGACTTCAGCATGTTGGCCTGGACCTCGTAGCTGCGCTGATTCTCGATCATGTCGACCAGCGCCTGCGTCATGTTGACGTTCGATCCCTCGATCGCCCCGCCCTGCACCTTCGCATCGAGATCCTCGGGCAGCACGCCGCCACCGCGCACGCGCAGCAGATTGTCGAGCCCCTTGACCGTGTCCGACCCCTTGGTGTCGGCCAGCTTCAGCTTGTCGATCACCTGCGGCGCATTCGCATCGCCACCCTGCGGCACGATCGAAATCGTCCCGTCGCCCGCGATCGAGAGCGTGTCATAGGGCGGGATCGTGATCGGACCGCCCGATCCCATCACCGGAAAACCGTCGCCGGTCTGGAGCACGCCCGACGGAGCGATCTCCAGGTCGCCGCGCCGCGTATAGGCTTCGGAGCCGTCCGACGCCTGCACCGCGAGCCATGCGGTCGCGCCGGTGACCGCGACGTCGAGCGGCCGCCCCGTGGTCTGGATCGCCCCCGGCGCGCGGTCGGCGTCGGTCACTTCCTCCGACGTCGGCGCGCGCGCCTCGAACTGCTGGCCGCCACCCTTCAGGTCGATCCGGTCGAACACCACGCGGTCGGCACGGAATCCGGTGGTCGACGCGTTCGCCATGTTGTTGGCGATCGCCGACTGCGCCGCCATGTGCGCGCGCAGTCCCGTCGCCGCGGTGTAGACCAGCTTGTCCATTCAGGGTTCTCCGTCCGCGCCCTGGATCAGCTGCGGATGTTGAAGATGGTCTGCGAGATCTGGCTCGCGGTATCCAAGGCCTTCGAGTTCGCCTGGAAGTTGCGCTGTGCCGCGATCAGCGAGACGAGCTCTTCGGTGATGTCGACGTTCGAGCGCTCGATCGTTCCCGACATCAGCTTGCCGAAGCCGTTGACGTCGGCGATGCCGAGCTTGGCCTCGCCCGAAATGCCGGTCGCCGACCAGTAGCTGCTGCCGAGCTGGCGCAGACCCTCGGGGTTCGAGAAGTTGGCGAGCATCACCTGACCGAGCGCCTGGGTGTCGCCGTTCGAGAAGCTCGCCTTGACGATGCCGGACTCGTCGATCGTCACGCCCTGGATCTGGCCGACCGCCTTGCCGTCCTGCGCGCGCGCGGCGACGTTGAACGCCGATGCCAATTGCGTGGTGTCGAGCCCGAAGGTGAAGCCGAACTGCTGCGTCGTGCTGCTGCCTGCAGTGGTGAACGGGTCGAACGCGACCGCAGTCGTCGGCGCGGTCAGCTTGCCGGTGGTGTCGAAGTCCAGCTCGACGCTTGCCGCACCGTTGGTGGTCATCGGCTTGTCACCGACATAGCTGAACACTTCCCAGCTGCTCGTATTGCCGTTGGCGGCATCGGGCGTCGTCGTGCGCTTGAAATAATTGGTCAGCGTCTGCGCATTGCCGCTCGCATCATAGATCGTCGTCTGCGCCGACTGGTTGTAGCTGGTCGGGTCGAACCGGTCGAACGTCGTCGTCGATGGGATCGCGGCATTGGCGCTGAGGTTCAGCGACATCGACACGTTCGCGGTCGGGACGGCCTTGCCGCTGGTCGCGGGAAGCTGAAGACTGACCGCGGAATCGAGCCCCGATGCGACGACCTTGCCCGAGCCGTCGACCGGATAGACCTGCAAATGGCTGCCGTTCGAATCGACCACATAGCGATCGGCATCGACCAGAAAGCCGCCATTGCGCGTATAGTTGACGTTGAGCGACGTCGTGCTCGGCTTCACCACGAAGAAGCCGTCGCCCGACACGGCGAGATCGAGCGCGTTGGCCGACTGGATGAGGTTGCCCTGGCTGAACTGCTGCCGATTGCCCTGCACCACGGTGCCCGAGCCGATCTGCTGCGCGGGGTTCAGCGACACGCTAGACGCGATCACGTCGGCGAATTCGGTGCGGCTCTTCTTGAACCCGTTGGTCGAGACGTTCGCGAGGTTGTGCGAGATCGTCGACATTTCGGTCTGCGAGGCCTGGAGGCCGGAAAGCGAGGTATAGAAGGACATCGGGTTACTCCTGGAATTCTGGCAATCAGCGGGCGATCAGCCGATCTGGCGAACCGCGGTGACGGGGACCTCACCAAGGCCCGGTAGCGTGAGGATGGCGGCACCGGTCGTCGTCGAAACCGACTGGACCGGCGCCCAGACAAGGTTCTGTGATGCAACGGTCGTGCCATTATTCTGGGCGTTGACGATGACCTTGAACGGTCCCGTCCCGGCATCCTCGCCGGTCGCGGTCTTGCCGTCCCAGTCGTAGTTCACGGTGCCCTTGTCGGCGCTGCCGAGCGACATGGTCTTCAGCACGCCGCCATTGGCATCGGTGATCGTGACGTTGACGTTGCTCGCCGCGGCGCCAAGCTCGATCCCGCCGGCCAGCCCGCCGCTGGTCCGCCCATAGGCCGTGTCACCCGCGGTCAGCACGGTCTTGCCGACATAGGCCATCGCATCGCTGGCGCTGGTCACGTTCAGCTTGTCGGCGATCGACTTCATCGTCGTGCTCATCTCGGAAATACCGGCGAGGCTCGAGAACTGCGCCATCTGTGCGACCATCTGGGTGTTGTCGACCGGGTTGAACGGGTCCTGGTTCTGCATCTGCGCGGTCATCAGCTTCAGGAAATCCGACTGGTTGAGCGTCGTCGAATTGGATGCCGTGGTCGTCGTCGCGGCGGTCGTCGCGCGCGTGATGCCGAGGTTCGAAAGCGTCGAGTCGAAGGAACTTGCCATGATCAGCGGCCTAGCTTGAGGGTATCGATGATCAGCGACTTCGCAGTCTGCATCACCTCGACATTGTTCTGGTAGCTGCGCGCGGTCTCCATCATGTCGACCAGCTCGCGGGTTTCATCGACCGCCGCCTCGAAGATGTTGCCATCCTTGTCGGCCATCGGATTGTTCGGATCGTAGCGCTTGGCGGGTGCCTCGCCGGCGGTGACGACCTTCTCGACATCGACCGTCGACATCCCGCTGGCGGCGTCGAAGCTGGTGCGGAACACCGGCTTCATCGTCTTGTACGCAGCCTCCGCGGAGCCGGCGACGCCGCCCGCATTGGCGAGGTTCGACGCGGTGGTGTTCATCCGCAACAGCTGCGCGGACATCGCGCGGCCAGCGACCTGGAAAATCGTCATCGGCGCATTGGCCATCGCTTAGTCCCCCTTCAGCGCGCGGGTGACCTGGCTGATCCGCCCGTTCAGGAAGGACAGCGTGGTCTGGTACTGCACCGCATTCTCGGCGAACGCGGTCTGCTCCTGGTTCAGCTCGACGGTGTTGCCGTCCATCGAGGTCTGCGTCGGCACGCGATACTTGGTCGCCGCGTCGATCCCGCCCGCGCCATCCGTCTCGAGCGACGCGAGCGCCGACTTGAAGTCGATGTCGCGCGCCTTGAAGCCGGGGGTCGAGGCATTGGCGATGTTCGACGCGAGCACCCCCATGCGCTGCGATCGCACCTCGAGGGCCGCACCATGAACGCCAAACAGCGAGTCACCTGACACTGGACCGAACTCCCGCGCTGGATTGCGCAAGCCTTCCAAAGCAATGCCCGTGCCAGTTGACGCTCACTGACCGGATGACGCCGCTTTGCCGCCCGTCGGCAAGCGCGCGGCAACCCGGCCGGCAACGCCTTGCCGCCCCGGCAGACGTGGCGGCAATCGCACCGGCAGGCGTGGTGCCGACCCGTCGCGCAGCGTGCAAACCGCCGGCCCGCGCGAGTCCCGCTCACCGGGGGATCGCGAACTGGCCCGGCCCTTGCAAAGACTTACGGGACATGATTACGCTCGCCCATCTGCTCGACCCCGCCGCGCTCGCCATCGTCGGCGGCGGCACGGTCCTCGGCGTCGCCTTGCGGACACCGCTGCGCGATCTGGTCCGCGCGATCGCGGCGCTGAAGACGCTCGGCCGCGCCCGGCTCGACGGCGATGCACTGCTCCAGCAGATCGTCGCGCTCGGCCGTATCGCCCAGCGCCACGGTGCGATGGCGCTCGACCGTACGGTCATCGCCGATCCCGACATCGCCGCCGGTATCGCGGCGATCGTCGACGGCGCGACCGCCAGCGACGTGGCACTGCTGATCCGGCATCGCCGCCATGCGCGGATCGAACGCCACGTCGCCGCCGCCGAGGTCTGGGCAGGCGCCGCCGAACTCGCGCCCGCGATGGGCATGGTCGGCACGCTGATCGGGCTCGCCCAAATGTTCGCGACGATGAGCGATCCGACCGCGATCGGCGGCGCGATGGCTATCGCGCTGCTCGCGACGCTCTATGGCGCGCTGCTCGCCAACCTCGTCTTCATGCCGGTCGCCAACCGCCTGCGCGCACAGGGCCGCAACGAGGCGTTCGAACGTGCCCGGATCGAGGCGCCACTCGTCGCGCTCGCCGCGCGCGAGGCCCCGCGCGCACCGTTGATGAGCGTCGCATGACGGTCGGTGATTATCCCGAGCCGCAGCCCGGGCGTCCGCTCTGGCTGATTACGCTCGCCGATCTCGCCTTGCTGCTCGTCGGCTTCTTCGTACTCCTGCAGGCTACGCAGACCGCCAGCGACCGTCCCCTCGCGCCCCGGGCGCTGGCAGCCGGATTGCGCGAGGGCTTCGGTTCACCCGCGACGGCACCGGCCGACACCGCACGGTCGAGATCGCTCGCCGCTTCCGCGCCACGTGCAGTGGCCAAGCCCACGGCCTTGCCCGTTGCCGCTGCCGGGATGCTCGACTTCGCGGTCGGTTCGGCTGTGCTGCCTACGTCACCCGATACGCTGGCGGCCTGGGCGCGTGACGCGGTGCAGGACCCGCGCGTCCAGATCACCGTCACCGGATCGGTCGACGGCTCGCGCGGCGATGTCGACCCTGTCACGCGCAGCGCGGCGATCCTCGCCTCGGACCGTGCGCGCGCGGTCGCGGCCGCGATCGCCCATGTCGCCCGCGGCCGCGTGACGCTCGCGACGTCGCCGACCACCGGCCGCCGCGCCGCCATCGTCACCCAAGCCTTTGTCGGCGAACCGCCAAGGACCCCCTCATGATGCTCGCCCTGTTGATGATCGCTGCCGGTGCGCCGTCCGCCGGCTTCCAGGATATCGCCGCGCTCGATCGCGCGGTCTCGGCATTCACCGGCCGGCCGATCGGCGCCGAGGGTGGCGCGCGGACGACGGTCGATTCGCGGTTGCGGCTCGCGACGTGCCCGACCGTCGCGATGTCGTGGCGGACCGAAGCGCATGACGCGGTGGTCGTCGCCTGTGCCGGCCCCGCCTGGCGCATTTTCGTCCCCGTCATACGCCCGGCCTCGGCCCCCGGCGCGACGCCCGCCACGACCCGTGCGGCCTATGCCCCGGTCGTGAAGGCCGCCCCCGTCATCCGCCGCGGCGATCCGATCGTGATCGAGGCTGGCACCGACGGCTTTTCGATCAGTCGCGAGGGCGTCGCGCTGGCCGATGCCGCCCCCGGCGCACGCTTCATGGTCAAGGTCGACGACACCCGCACCCCGGTCCAGGCGATCGCGGTCGCCAGCGGCCGCGCGACCCTGCCCGGCTGGACGAATTAATTTTGTTAAAGCTTTTCGCACGCCGGCCGTTTCTCCCTCTGTCAGCAAGAACCAGAGGGTGCAGACATGGTGGAATCGATCGGCTCGAAGCCGTTGACGGGAGGCGAGCGCAGCGTCGCGCGCATCGCCGCGACGACGCCCGCCCAGCCGGTCGCCCAGCCCCTGGCGCAGACGCCCGACCGTGCGGTCGAGGCCGAACCCTCGGCAACCTCGTCGATCGCGCTCGCGCGGACGATGGCCGCCGCAGCCCCGATCAACGAAGCGCGCGTGGCCGCGGTCAAGAAGGCGGTCGCCAACGGCACCTTCCCGATCCTGCCCGCGACGATCGCCGACCGGCTCCTCGCCTTCAAACTGGAATGGGCACCGAATGACCCGGCGTGACGCCCTAGTGCGCGTGATCGACGCGCTGCATGCCGAGATCGCGGCGCTGAAATCCAACGACGTGGCCGGGCTGGAACGCGCGACGACGCAAAAGCTCGACGGCATCAATGCGGTCGCAACGCTCGGTACCGGCCCTGCCGGTCCCGAATTGCGCGAGCTGGCGGACGAGGCGAACCGCCTCAACGAAACCTGCCGCATCTATACCAACCTGATGGCGGCAAATGTCCGCCGCCGCCTGCAAACCTTGACCGGCGAGGGCGGCATTGCCGGCTATCGCCCGCGCATGGGTGCGGCCTACGCCTGATCCGCGCGGCCGGGCAAGATCTGGCACGCCCCTTGCTGTGTAGTGTCCTGAAACAGGGACATTACTCGCGGGATGACCGTCAATCCTATCACTACCGGCCGGATCCAGTCCG
This sequence comes from Sphingomonas sp. CFBP 8765, assembly GCF_014841445.1. Taxonomy (NCBI): domain Bacteria; kingdom Pseudomonadati; phylum Pseudomonadota; class Alphaproteobacteria; order Sphingomonadales; family Sphingomonadaceae; genus Sphingomonas; species Sphingomonas sp. CFBP 8765. The sequence goes on from NZ_JACYTY010000002.1 coordinate 74,118, forward strand.
CGATCGCGCTTGCGAGCAGCAAGACGGGCGTGGATTTCGACTATCTGCTCGGCCAGGCGAAGCTCGAAAGCGGGCTTAACGCTAATGCCAAGGCGGGCACGTCAAGCGCGTCGGGTCTGTACCAGTTCATCGAACAGAGCTGGCTCGCGGTCGTCAAGAAGCACGGCGCTGAGCACGGGCTCGGCTGGGCAGCCGACAGCATCGGCCAGTCGTCGGGCGGGCATCTGGGCGTCGCGGATGCGGGCACGCGTCAGGCGATCCTCGCGCTGCGCAACGATCCCGCCGCCGCCTCGATGATGGCGGCCGAACATGCGTCGGACAACAAGGACGCGCTCGAGGGCAAGCTTGGCCGCACCGCGACCGGCACCGATCTGTATATGGCGCATTTCCTGGGGCTCGGCGGCGCGTCGAAGTTCCTGACGACGATGCAGGCCAATCCCGACGCGAGCGGTGCCGCGCTGTTCCCCTCCGCCGCGCGCGCCAATCGCGGCGTCTTCTACGAGTCCAACGGTACGCCGCGCTCGCTGTCGGCAATCTACGAGCGATTCTCGACAAAGCTCGGCGCCGCCGCCGCGGGCGCGACCGGCTCGGCCACGACCGGCTCGGTCCAGTTCGCCGCGCAGGCGCTCGACATGGACGGCAGCACGGTCGTCACCGGCAACAATGAAAGCGCCGAGGACGCGCTCGCCTGGGCGACGTCGACGATGGGCCGGTTCGGCACCCGGAACGCCGGTTTCAATGGGGGCCAGACCTCGGCAAGCCTGTTGCGGCCGACGCCCGACACCGCGCGGCTCGCCTATCTGATGCTCGCGAAGATGGGTGGCTGAACCCATGAACCGCCTGCTCTCCAACGCCCGTGCATCGGTCCTGCCGCTCGCGATCCTGATGCTCGTGCTCGTCATGGTCGTGCCGATCCCGGCATTCATGCTCGACATCTTCTTCGTCGCGAACATCGCGATCAGCCTTGCCGTGCTGATGGTCGCCCTGAACGCGCAGAAGCCGCTCGATTTCTCCGCCTTCCCGACCGTGCTGCTGTTCGCCACGCTGTTCCGCCTCGGCCTCAACGTCGCCTCGACGCGGATCGTGCTCGTTCACGGCCATGAGGGCGAGAGCGCGGCGGGTCACGTCATCGAGGCGTTCGGCACGTTCCTGATCGGCGGCGACTACGTCGTCGGCATCTTCGTCTTCGCGATCCTGATGATCATCAACATGATCGTCGTCACCAAGGGTGCGGGCCGCGTCTCCGAAGTCAGCGCGCGCTTCACGCTCGACGCGCTGCCCGGCAAGCAGATGGCGATCGACGCCGACCTGAACGCCGGGCTCATCACCCCCGACGAGGCGAAGGCGCGCCGCATCGAGGTGTCCACCGAGGCCGATTTCTACGGCTCGATGGATGGCTCGTCGAAGTTCGTGAAGGGCGATGCGGTCGCCGCGATGCTGATCCTCGCCGCAAACATCATTGGCGGGCTGATCCTGGGGCCCGTCAGCCACGGCATGTCGATCGCCGACGCCGCGCACAACTACATCCTGCTCGCGATCGGCGACGCGCTCGTCGCACAGCTTCCCTCGCTGATGCTGTCGATCGCCGCAGCGTCGATCGTCACGCGCGTCACCTCGGACAAGGATCTCGCCGGCCAGATCGGCGGCCAGTTCGGATCCCCGCGCACCTGGACGCCGGTCGCGGTCATCCTCGCGCTGCTCGGCGTCCTGCCCGGTATGCCGCACATGGTCATCCTGCCCGCCGCCGCGATCGCCGGGTTCGCGGCCTGGAAGCTGCGCCAGATCGAGCGTCGCCCCGCCCCCGTCGTCATCGCCCCCGTCGAGGCGATCGACCAGTCGAAGATCGGCTGGGACGAGGTCACCGACGGCATGCAGGTCAATCTCGACATCGGCTACGGCCTGGTCCCGCTGGTCGACGACCGCCGCGGATCGCCGTTGATGGGCCGCATTACCGGCGTCCGTCGCCAGCTGTCGAAGGAACTGGGCTTCGTCGTGCCGCAGGTCCGCGTCCGCGACGACATCAACCTTGCCCCCTATGTCTACCGCATCATCGTCAACGGCGTCGTCGTCGGGGAGGACACCGTGTCGCCCGACGACATGCTCGCGCTCGACACCGGCCAGGCGTTCGGCTCGCTGATCGGCAAGACCACCAAGGATCCGACTTTCGGGCTCGACGCGACCTGGATCTCGACCGCGGACGCGGATGCGGCGACCGGCGCGGGCTATCTCGTCGTCGATCCCGGCACCGTGGTCGCGACTCATCTCAATCACCTGCTCGGCCAGACTGCGTCCGAGCTGCTCGGCCCCGACGAGGTCCAGGCGCTGCTCGACGGGCTGAAGGAGCGCGCGGCGCAACTCGTCACCGCGCTCGCGCCGATCCCGATCACCACGTTGACCCAGGTCCTCAAGGGCCTGCTCGCCGAGAACATCCCGCTGAAGGAATTCCGCAGCATCGCCGCCGCGATCGCGGTCGCCGCCCAGCGCAGCCAGGATGCCGAGGAGATCATCGAACTGATCCGCCCGCGTCTCGGCGCGCTGATCATCCAGAAGCTGTGCGGGATGCGGGAGCCGCTCCGCGTGATGACGCTCGAGGGGCATCTCGAAGGGCTGCTCGGCCAGGCGATGCGCGCCGACCAGTCGCGCCGCCACGTCATCGAACCCGATCTCGGCCGCCGCATCGTCGAAGCGCTGCAAAATGCCGCGCAGCCGCTGATCGCCGAGGCCAAGCCGTTCGCGCTGGTCGTCCAGCCCGCGATCCGCCTCGCAATCCGCAAGCTGGTCCGCACCTGCCTGCCCGACACCCCGGTCATGTCGTTCTTCGAAGTACCCGAGGACAAGGCGGTCGAGGTCGTCGCGGTCATCGGCGCACCACAGCAGGCGCTGGCCGCATGAGCGCCGAACCGATGATGGCGGCGTTCGACAAGGCCCGCCCCGCGCGCGCCGGCGAAATCCCGACGGGGCCCCTCACCTATCGTCCCCAGCAACGCCCCAGCGGCGACCCCGACCAGCTCGTCAAACAGCATCTCGCGATGGTCCGCCGGATCGCTTGGCACGTCCACGGCAGCATGAGCAGCATCGTCGAGGTCGAGGATCTGGTGCAGGTCGGGCTCGTCGCGCTGGTCGAGGCCGCGGCCGGGTTCGAGGAGCGTGGTACGCCGTTCAAGGCCTATGTCGCGACCCGCCTGCGCGGCGCGATGATCGACGAACTGCGGCGCCAGGCGACGACGACGCGCGGTGCGATGCGCCGCCGCCGGCAATATGCCGACGCCATTTCCACGCTCACCGCCCAGACGGGCAAGGCCCCCGGAGACGCCATGATCGCCCAGCATATCGGCGTCAGCATCGACAAGCTGCGCAGCGACTATGTGACCGCGGACGCGATCCGGTTCGATTCGATCGACGAGGTCTATGCCGACGACATGCCGTGGTTCGCCGACGACACCCCCGACGCGTTCGAACAGCTCGCCGACAGCGACCTGCGGGACGCGCTGATCGCCGCGATCACCGCGCTGCCGGAACGCGAGGCGCAGGTGATCCAGCTTTATTATGTCGAGGAGATGAACCTCGAGGAGATCGGCGCGGTCTTCGACATCGGCGCCGCCCGCGTCTGCCAGATCAAGGCATCCGCGCACGCGAAACTGAAACGCGCGCTCGCCCGCAAGGTCTGACGTACCCCTCATCCTCCCCCGCCAAGGGGGAGGTGGCAGGCGCAGCCTGACGGAGGGGGCGGAAAGGGAAAACCGCTGTTGCGTGTCCTCCCCGCTCCGTCGCCTTTGGCGCCACCTTCCTCTGGCGGGGGAGGATAGAGCGTATGAACATTGCCGATGATGTGTTGCCCGCGAATCATCCCGCCGCCGCGCGGATGCGCGCCGCCTCTCCGATCGCCATTGCGAAAATAGCGCAAGGCAACCCTCGCTCAGCCGACCCGCTGCCATCCCAATGCACAAAACCCCGGCGGCCTTGAGGCCACCGGGGTTCGCTGCGCCCCGTTTACCGGGAGGCGATCCGACTGGCGCCGGCACCCGATCGGGGGCCGGTGCCGGCGCCGGGATCGGATTACTGAAGCAGCTTCAGCACGCCCTGCTGGCTCTGGTTCGCCTGGGCGAGCATCGCGGTCGACGCCTGGCTCAGGATCTGCGCCTTGGCGAGCGCCTGCGTCTCGGCCGAAAAATCGGCATCCTCGATGCGGCTCTTGGCGTCCGACAGGTTCGTCGAGTTTGACGTCAGGTTGTTGACGACCGACTCGAGGCGGCTCTGGCCTGCACCAAGCGATGCACGGGTTGTCGACACCGCGCCGAGTGCCGTGTCGATGAGGCCGATGGCTGCAGTGGCACCAGCGGCAGTGGAAATGTCTGCGTCTGTTGCAGTGCTGAGGTCAAGTCCAGTGATCGTCAGGGCAACTTGATCGGTGCTTCCCGCTCCGGTCTGGATATTGATTACCGTGTCCCCGGTACCAAACAATGCGACCTTATTAAACTTCGTATTGTCAGTGATGCTGGTGATCTGCGCCGAAAGCTCGGCAACTTCAGCCTGAAGATTTGCGCGATCGGTGTTGTCATAGGTCCCCGACGCCGACTGAACCGACAGCTCACGCATGCGCTGCAGCATGTTCGTGACCTCGCCGAGGGCGCCGTCAGCAGTCTGCGCAAGTGCAATGCCATCGTTCGAGTTGCGGACAGCCTGATTCATCCCCTTGATCTGCGCCGTCATCGACGATGCGATGGCGAGGCCTGCAGCATCGTCCTTGGCCGAGTTGATTCGCTTGCCGGTGGACAGACGCTCCATGGCCGTCGACAGCGCAGCGTTTGCGGTGGTCGATGCGCTAGCTGCGCGCAGCGACGAGATGTTGGTCCCGATAACAGTCATGATTAAGCTCCTTCATGCCGGCTACCCCGCCGCCCCCGTGGCGAAGGACCGAGCCGTCAGGATGGGTAACGGCCGCGCTTCTCCGGGCTTTAGGAAAAAAAATCCGCCCCTCGCGCACCGGCGTGGCGCGCTCCCGTACACGCGCGCGCGAACGCGCCCGGAAATAGTTTGCCGCGACGCGGCACGATTTAACCGCGCCTTTACCCTCAAGGCCGCATTCCCGAATCGTCACAGGGGGACTTCATGCGCTCGATCTTTCCATCCGCTGCCGTCACGGCGCGCAAATATGCGCTCGTCTCGTCCCTGCGTGCACAGGGCTTCGGGATCGGATCGCTCGACACCGCACAGCCGGGCGCGAACGACCTGTTCCTCGTCGCCGAGGGCGAGCCCGTCGCCTACCCCGCGCGCACCGTCGTGATCGGCTCCGAAGGCCGCAGCGTCACCCCGTCGCGCAGCGGCGCGCCCGCGCGGATCGGCTTTGCCGCCGAGGATACTGCGGTCGGCAACGGCTTTGCCCGCGCGCTGATCGGCGGGCCCGACATGCCGACCGCCGCCGACCCCGAATCGCTCGCGCTGCTCGCACTCGCCGAGCGCGTCGCCGCCGCCGACATCACCGTGCTGATCAACGGTCCGACCGGCACCGGCAAGGAAGTGCTGGCCCGCGCGATCCACAATGGTTCGCCGCGCAAGACCGGCCCGTTCATCGCAATCAACTGCGCAGCACTCCCCGAATCGATGCTTGAGGCGATGCTGTTCGGCCACCAGAAGGGCGCGTTCACCGGCGCGTCATCGGGCGGTGAGGGCTTTTTCCGCGCCGCCAACGGCGGCACGATCCTGCTCGACGAGATTGCCGAGATGCCGCTGACGCTTCAAGCCAAGCTGCTCCGCGTGCTCCAGGAGCGCGAGGTCGTCCCGCTCGGCGCGACCGTGCCGCAGCCGATCGACGTCCGCGTCATCGCCTGCGCCAATCGCGACCTGCAGGGCGAGGTCGCCGCCGGCCGGTTCCGCGCCGATCTCTATTACCGGCTCGCGGTGTTCCCGCTGACCACCAAGTCGCTCGCCGAGCGGCCGCAGGATATCCCTGCGCTCGCCGCGACGATGATCCTGCGTCATGCCGGCAACCGCAACGTCATTCCCTGGCCGTCGCGCGCGGCGATCGAGGCGCTGATGCTGCACGACTGGCCGGGCAATGTCCGCGAGCTCGAGAACGTGATCCAGCGCGCGCTGCTGTTCTGCGGCGGCGACACGATCGAGGCGAGTCACATCCTGTTCGATCGCCCGGTGACGATGACCTTCGCCCCGCGCCCCGCGCCGGTCGTCGCGCCCATCGCCGAACCGCTCGTGCCCGTTGCCGCGACGCCCGCCGAACCGCAGACCGATACGTTGGGCACCATTGTCCAGATGAGCGAGTTCGCGGCGATCCGCGAGACGCTGAAGGCATGCGGCGGCAGCCGGATCGAGACCGCGCGCCGGCTGGGCATTTCGGAGCGCACGCTGCGCTATCGCCTCGCCAAGGCACGCGAACAGGGTGAGGACTTCGCCCGGGTGATGTCGGCATGAGCGGCGTCAGCGGAATCGGCGGCGGCGCGATGAGCGTCGACCGCGTCATGGCGCTGCGCTCGCAGATCCTCGAGCGCAACCAGGCACTCGCGCGTGCCAGCCAGACCGCCCCGACCATCGCGCCGACCGAGACGAAACCCGTCAGCTTCGGCGACACGATGGAAACCGCGCTGAAGAGCGTGAACGAGGGCCAGACCCAGGCCGCCAAGCTCAGCGAAAGCTATGAGCGCGGCGAGACCGTCGACATCGCCAAAGTGATGCTAGCGCGCCAGCAGGCGTCGGTCGGGTTCGAGGCGACGCTGCAGGTCCGCAACAAACTCCTGTCCGCCTACAAGGACATCATGAGCATGCCGGTGTAATGATATGAGCACTGCCCTCATCCCCGCTTCGTCGGCCAATGGCCTCCCCGAGAAATTCGCTAACCCGCTCAAACAGATAAAGTCCGCCTTCGCGCAGCCCGCGGTACGCCGCTCGCTGCCGATGGTGCTGATGATCGGCCTGATCGCCGCCGCCGCGCTCGCGTGGATGACGCTGTCCTCGCCGACGCAGAAGACGCTGTTCACCAACCTGCCCGATGCCGACAAGGCCGCGGTCACTTCCGCGCTGACGACCGCGAACATCAAGAGCCGGATCGACGATTCGACGGGTTCGCTGACGGTCGCCGAGGAGGATTACTCGCGCGCGCGGATGCTGCTCGCCGGCCAGGGCCTGCCCAAGGCGGCACCCGGTGGTTACGCGATCCTCGACCAGCTGCCGATGGGCGTCAGCCGCGCGGTGGAAGGCGAACGCCTGCGTCAGGCGCGCGAATCCGAGCTCGCCCGGTCGATCGAGGAGATCGACGCGGTCGCCGAGGCGCGCGTGCATCTCGCGACGCCCGAAGCCTCGGTGTTCGTCCGCGACAATGCCGCGCCCTCGGCCTCGGTGATCCTGAAACTGCAGGGCGGCCGGTCGTTGAGCGACGCACAGGTCGCCTCGATCATCAACCTCGTCGCATCGTCGGTACCCGGCATGAAGCCCGATTCGGTGACGATCGTCGACCAGATGGGCGCGCTGCTGACCAAGCCGGGCGGCGTCGACGGCGTCGGCGCGGCGGGCGACAAGCGGATCGAGATCCAGCGTCGCGTCGAGGACAAGTACCGCACCCAGCTGATCCAGCTGCTGACCCCGCTGGTGGGGGCCGGCAACTTCACCGCCGAGGTCCAGGCCGACGTCAATCTCGACGAGACCCAGGCGACGCGCGAAAGCTATGACAAGCAGGGCGTGCTGCGCGCCGAAACGGGCAACTGGACCGGCAACCAGAAGGACGGCGCCGCGACCCCGGGGGGCATCCCCGGCGCGCTCAGCAACACGCCGCCCGCCGCCAGCACGCTCCAGGCACCGCAGCCCGCGACCGGCAATCCCGGCATGCCGCAGCCCGTCGCCGGCGGCCCCGCCCCCGACGCGATGAAGCAGTCCGACCAGTATCAGCGCGCCTATGACCTGGGCCGCGAAGTGTCGGTGACCCGCGCCACCCCGGGCAGCGTCAAGCGTCTGTCGGTCGCGGTGCTGCTCCGCGATCCCGACAAGACGCGCCGCACCGCGATGGAGATCAACCAGATCACCGACCTGGTGAAGAGCGCGGTCGGCTTCGATCAGACGCGCAACGACAATGTGACGGTGATCAGCCGCAAGTTCGCCGGCGCCGATGCCGCCGCCGATACCGGCCCCGCCTGGTACGACAATGCGTGGCTGCCGGTACTCGCGCGCAACGGCACCGCGATCGTCATCGCGCTGCTCGTCCTGCTCCTCGGCGTTCGCCCGATCGCCAAGGCGCTGATGACGAAGCGCGAGGACGCGACGCCGCGGCCCGCCTTCGGCCAGACGATCGAAGGCGCCGAGAGCGAGGATGCCGAGGCCCTGACCGGTCCGGTCGTCATCCCCCCGGTCAGCCTCGACCAGCTCGAAAGCTCACGCGGCTATGACGAGCGGGTCGGCGCGGTCCGCGGCTTCACCCGCGACAATCCGACCCGCGCCGCGCTCGCCGTGCGCGACATGATCAAGGCGGACGCACGCTGATGGAGGGCTTGCGCACCTATACCGGCGTGGAACGTGCCGCCGTGCTGATGATGCTGGTGGGCGAGGACGAAGCCGCCGCGATCCTTCAGAAGCTCGACCCGGAGGAGGTCCGTCAGCTCGGCGCGGCGATGTTCAAGGTCGCCGATGTCTCCGAGCAGGAGGTCGAGACGGTGCTCGACGATTTCGTCGACCGCGCACGCGAGCGCACGACGATCGGCTTCGACCCCCGTCCCAAGATCGAGGCGGTGATGAACCGCGCGCTCGGCCGCGAAAAGGCCGAGAGCGTGCTCGCACGGATCACCCCGGCCGAGGCGGCGTGCGAGCTCGAACTGCTCGACTGGCTCGATGCGAGCGAGATCGCCGCGATGATCGAGAAGGAGCATCCGCAGATCGCCGCGGTGCTAATCGCCAATCTCGACGCGTCAGTCGGCGGCCAGGTGCTCGAACTGATGCCCGATGCGGTCCAGCCCGATATCCTCCACCGCATCGCCCGGCTCGGGCCGATCACGCCCGAGGCGGTCGACACGCTGCGCACGCTGCTCGCCAACCGCACCGGCACCGGGTCGAGCGGCCAGGGCGTGACGCTGGGCGGCACGCGCGAGGCGGCCAAGATCCTGTCGGGCGCGCGCAAGGCGACCGAACAGCGCGTCATGCCCAAATTGTTCAAGATCGACCGCGACGTCGCCAAGGCGATCGAGGAGGCGATGTTCGTGTTCGACAACCTGCTCGAGCTCGACGACAAGAATCTAGGCACGCTGATCCGCAACGTCGATGGCGAGATCCTCACCAAGGCGCTCAAGGGCGTCGACGAGGCGGTGCGCAACCGCTTCCTCGGCTGCATGTCGGCGCGCGCCGCCGACGGCATTCGCGACGAGATGGAGTCGCGCGGACCGATGCGGCTCGCCGAGGTGCTCGAGGCGCAGAAGGCGATGATCGCGACCGCACGCGGGCTCGCCAAGGACGGCACGATCATGATGGGCGGAGGCGAGGACGACTATGTCTAAGTTTGTCGGGGCATCCGGTTTCGTCGCGGGCTTCGCCGCGCGCCACGACACCGCGGCGCAGCTGCTCGCGCACGCCTTCGCGCCGCCAATGGGCTTTGCCGCTGCCGATATCCGCGATCGTGTCTCCGCCGCGCCGCGCCGGGCGACCGGGTTCGCGCCGCAGGGCGCCGCACCCACACCGACGCCCACCCCGAGCGCGCCGGCCACTGGGCCAAAGCATTTCAGTCCCGCCGACAAGGACAGCAATCCGACCGAGGGCTGGGATCCGCTCGATCCCGCCAGCGAGACCGAGAGCTTTCTCGATCCGCTCGCCGCCGCGCATGCCGCCGGCTATGCCGAGGGCCTCGCCGCCGCAGCCGCGGTGGCACAGGGGAATGCCGCGCGCGACCAGGCGCTGCTCGCCTCGCTCGCCGCCGCGCTCGCCACCGACCGGCTCGACCGCGACCGGGTCGCGACGCAGCTTCGTCAGACCGTCCTGCTGCTGGTCGGCAAGCTGGTCGGCGAGATCGGCATCTCGCCAGAGCTGCTCGCCGGACGGATCGAATCCGCGACCGAACTGCTCGCTGATTCCGCCGAGGCCGCGTTGCTGCGCCTGCATCCCGACGACGTCGCACTGATCGAGGGCACGCTGCCCAAGTCGATCTTTGCCGCTGGTGACCCCAATGTCGCCCGCGGCAGCTTCGTGCTCGAAAGCGCGTCGACTATCGTCGAGGACGGCCCCGCCATGTGGCTCGACCAGCTCGCCAGCGCGATCGACCGCGTCGCGGTGCCCGCGAAAGCCGCCTGAGTGCTGAATCGCTTCACCGCCGATTATCTCGAAACGCTCGCCAACGCCGATTTCGTCGCGGCCCCCAGGGTGTCGGGTCGACTCGCCTCGTTCGACGGGCTGCTGATGGAAGCGGTCGGGCTGACCCTGCCCGTCGGCACCGTGTGCAAGGTCGGCGAGGGCAGCGCGAGCGTCGAGGCGGAGGTGATCGGCTTTCGTAACGGGCGTACGCTGATGATGAATCTCGGTGGTCCCGCCGCGCTCCTGCCGCGCGCGCCGGTCAAACCGATCGGCCCTCCGGGCGAGGCCGAGGTCGGCGCAGCGCTGCTCGGTCGCGTCGTCGACGGCGCGGGCAAGCCGATCGACGGCCTCGGTCCGATCCGCGGGGCCGGCCGCTGGCCGCTCGCGGGCAAGCTCCAGTCGCCGCTCGACCGTGGCCGCGTGCTTCAGCCGATGGACGTGGGCGTGCGCGCGATCAACGGCCTGCTGACGATCGGCCAGGGTCAGCGCGTCGGCATCATGGCGGGGTCGGGCGTCGGCAAGTCGGTGCTGCTCGGCATGATCGTCCGCGCCGCGCAGGCCGACGTGATCGTCATCGGGCTGATCGGCGAGCGCAGCCGCGAGGTCGCCGACTTTCTTGAGACCAAGGTCGCCGGCGCCGCCCGCGCACGCTCGGTCGTCGTCGCGGTGCCCGCCAATCACTCGCCCGTGCTCCGCATCCGCGGCGCGCTGCGCGCCACCGCGATCGCCGAAGGGTTTCGCGACGAGGGCAAGAAGGTCCTGCTGATCATGGATTCGCTGACCCGCGTCGCGCATGCCGGCCGCGAGATCGGCCTCGCGCTCGGCGAACCCGCCTCCGCACGGGGCTATCCGCCGTCCGCCATCGCGATGCTGCCGAACCTGATCGAGCGCGCGGGCGTCGACGTCCATACCGGCGGGTCGATCACCGCGATCTATACCGTGCTGGCGGACGGCGATGACGGCAACGACCCGGTCGTCGATTCGGCGCGCTCGATCCTCGACGGGCATATCGTGCTGAGCCGCCAGCTGGCCGAGCGCGGCGTCTATCCGGCGATCGACATCGGCCCCTCGGTCAGCCGCGTGATGACCGACATCGCCGACGCGCCGCATGTCAGGGCCGCGCGCGTACTGCGCCGCAATCTGGCGACCTATGAGGAGAATCGCGACCTCGTGCTGATGGGCGCCTATCGTGCGGGTGCCGACTCGGCGATCGACAATGCGATCGCCTGCCACGGCGCGATCATGGAGTATATCCGCCAGGATTCGGACGAGAAGGTGTCGCTGGGCGATGCCGTTGCCGAGCTGGTTGGTGTCTTCGGTGGCTGACGCCCGCGCCAAGACGCTGGCACGGATCCACCGCGTCCGGACCTTGCAGCTCGGCCTGACCCGTGCCGACGAAGCCCGCGCGCACGACAAAGCCGCGAGCGAACAGGCGCTGTCCACCCGGATTACAGGCCTGGCCACCGCCGTCGCTCCCGTGGAACAGACCGCGGTCGCGGTCTCGCTGGGGGCGTCGGCGCATTACCGCGAACGCCTGCAACACTCCGCCGACGCCGCGGTCGAGCGCGTCCGGTCGGCGGAATATCAGGTCGCGCGTGCCACCGACGCGACCCGCGCCGCACAGCGCGACCAGAGTGCGGTCGAAAAGCTCATCGCGCGCGCACAGGCCGATGCAGTCATCCGGGAGCTGCGCGCGCTCGAGGAGGCACCGGCCGTCAGGAAGATCCGGCACGATCCTTGCTGAGTACGGGCTGACACCGCCCTATTCGAGAGATTGCATGATTCTGCCCGCGCTTGCCTCCCCTCCTGGCCTCGCCCTTACGGCCGCGCCACGCGTAGCGGGCGGTGAGTCCGCGGGTGATTTCGGCGACACGCTGGCTGCGCTGCTCGACACCGGGCTGGTGGCCGACGTCGCACCGGCCGATAGCATCACCCGGCAACCGGCGGTCAGCGGCGGCAAGCCCTTGCCGGATGCCGCCGCCGAGACCGAAACACTGCCGTTCTGGTCGCCGGGCGTCGCCTTTGTTCAAGTGCCGGTCGCGGCGCCCCCGCCGCTAGTCGCGGCAACAGTGGAAATTACCGCCGAGGTACCGGCGTCCGTAGCGGCGGCCGCGCTCCCGCCGGCCGCATTGGGCACGTCCGCGCTCACGCCGGTGAAATCGCCGCTTGCGTCGTCGCTGGTCGGCGGCGGTGGCGACGTGCCGATCGAAGGCCCGGACCCGGTCGAAAACCGGCTTCCGCCGCCGCCGGAGCGCGTCATCCGGATCAGCCTGCGCGGCACCGAACGCCCGACCACGACGAAACGTCCGCGCGATTTCGACGCCACCGACGATACACCGACAGAGCACGCGACCATCCCGGAGGCAACCCCGATCGCCGTGCCGGTCGTGATCGATGCCCCCCAACCACTAACGCCCGCCGCACCGCAGGCAACGCTGCCCGAAGATGGGATCGGCACGGCAACGTTGGCGGGAGACGCGTTCGCCAGGTCGAACATGCCCGGCGGGCGACAGGCTCCCCTTTTCTCGACTGTGTCAGAGCCGCTACCCGCCGCGTTTGCGCCCGACGCCGCAATGAAGCCTCCTGCCCTTCAGTCCGGGATCACCGCGCCAGCGACGGCGGATGCGACCGTCGTCGATGAGACGCCAAGCAGCAGTTCCCCGCCGACGCCTCCCGGCGCACGCCCGACGTTTGCCGCGGCTTCCGATTTCCAGGTCGCCGCCGCAATCCTGTCGGGCACCCGCCCGGTCGCGCTTCCCGACACCCCCAGCCGGCCAGCAGGGGAAGCCTTGCCGCCGCCCGCCGCTTTCAATGGCACGGTCATGCCATCGCCGGCGCCAGGCGCGCCGGCTCAGGCTCCGGCACTGCCGCCCGCCGTCACCGTGCCCGCACAAACGCCGGCGTCAGCAACGCCAGTACAGGGAGAAGCAATCGCCCAAGGCCTCGCACCCCTAGTTACCGCGGACTCCGCGAGCATCGACACACTGCCACCGCGATGGTCGTCACGCGACGGCGCACCACCCGTGACCCTCGTCGTGCAGCAGCCGCCCGCCGCCGCCACACAGCCGCAACCCGGCACCGTTGCCTCCGCCGCGCAGGTCTTCGGCGCCGCGATCCAGGCGGCGGCGCAGCGCCGTGACGAGCCCCGCCTACGGGACGACACGACGCTGCTCGCCCCGCTCACCGCCGCCGGCACCGTTCACGCGCTCGCCCCGACCACGAACGCACAGCCGCCGCTCGACATGCGGCAGGAGCGCTGGCCGAGCGCGATGATCGAGCGGATCGATATCCTGCGCGACGCGGCGAATGCGACCGATACGCGGATCCGCCTGATCCCCGATGCGCTCGGCACGATCGACGTCTCGGTCCGCAAGGACGGCGATACGCTGCATGTGCATTTCGCCGCCGAACAGGCCGCCACGCGCAGCCTGTTGCAGGAGGCGCAACCCCGGCTCGCCGAACTCGCCGATGCCCGTGGGCTGAAGCTGTCGCAGAGCAACGTCGATACCGGCGCCGGCCAGCAGCAGCAGCGAGCTGCGACGCCGCACCAGCCTTCGGCGCCTTCGCGCGCCCGCGCCGGAATCGCGACCGCTGCCGATACCGATTCCACCGACACCCGACTCGCCTGACCCGAAGGACTGCGTAGATGAGCGACAAGAGCGAAGCCCCCGTGCCCAAGAAGAAGGGGAAGATGGGCAAGATGATCATCGGCGGCGTCGCGCTGCTCGTCCTGGTGGGCGGCGGCGTCGGGGCGGGCGTCTATGCCTCGAGCGCGGGGCTGATCGGCGGCGGCCATGCCGCGGCCGATGACGGCAAGCCCAAGCTCATTCCGAAAAGCGAGCAGAAGTCCGCCGGGGCCGAAGGGGACGGCGAAGGCGGCGGACATGGCGGCGGCGAGGATGCCGCACCCGAGAATCACGGCATGGCGCCGCCTGCGGGCGAGGGCGGCGACCGCTATGCGTCGACCTATTATGCGCTGGAGAAGGAATTTACCGCCAACCTCCAGGACAGCGCGCATTTCATCCAGGTCGGCGTCGCCGTCTCGACGCCCTATGACAACAGCGTCATCGACCATCTCAAGACCAACGAGATCGCGGTCCGCTCCGCGATCCTGATGGCGCTCGGCGAGGCGACCGAAGACGAGGTCTTCACCGCGCAGGGCAAGCGCAAATTGCAGGGTGAACTGGCCAAGGCAATCAATGCCACGCTCAAGCAGAAGGAAGGTTTCGGGGGGATCGGTAACGTTTACTTTACCAGTTTCGTCGTTCAGTGAGGCATGGTTAACGCCCCCCCAGACACGACGATGCGCGAGCGGCGCGAGCGCGATCGTCCCCAGGCGGCCCATTCGGGCATGCTGGGGTCGGCCAAGCTCAATCCCTTCGGTGATTTGCACACGCTGCAGCATCTGTCCGCCCGGTTCGCGCGGACGTTGCGCGGCGTGTTCGAGCCGATGCTGCGCCAGGAAGTGCGCAGCTGGGCCGAGCCGCTCGTCGTCCAGCGCTTTGCCGATTATCGGGCGGAGCGCGGCGACGGGCTGATCGCCTGGCTGCCGATGGTGATGACGCCGGGCGCCGCGCAGGCGCTGTGCGTGATGGACGGGCGGTTCATCCTCGAGCTGCTCGACCTGTTCTTCGGCGGGACGGGCGCGGTGCCACCGGTGCTGCCAGCCGAATTCTCGCCCGCGGGCGAGGCGATGATCGCGCGGATCGGCCAGCTGATCGCGACCCCGCTCAAGACCGCGTGGGAGCCGATGGCACGGTTCGAGTTCCAGCCGACCCGTGTCGAGGTGAACCCGGCGATGATCGCCGAGCTCGACGGCGAGGATGCGATGATCGTCACCCGCTTCGGGCTGGCGACGGGGGCGGGCAAGCCGGTCTTTCTCGACCTCGTCTACCCGGTCACCGCGCTCAAGCCGCACGCGCCGTCGCTCACCACCAAGGTGCTCGGCAAGACCGCCGAGCCCGATCCGGCCTGGCGCAACGAGCTGACACGCGCGGCGATGAACATCCGCTTCCCGATCCGCTCGGTGCTCGCCGAACCCGTCGTGTCGCTGCAGATGCTGATGGACCTGAAACCCGGCGACGTGATCCCGATCACGATCTCGGGCGACGTCCCCGTGATGGTCGGCAACGACCGGCTTGGCTGCGGCACGGTCGGCACGTCCAACGGCTTCGCGGCCATCCAGCTCACCTCCATTACCCGTATCGACGAAGGATTCGCAGCATGACCGACATGGCCGGTACTTTTCCGGTCGACGCCGCCGTGGCCGCCAATTTCAGGCTGCTCCAGGACGTCGACGTCAAGCTGACCGTCGAGATCGGCTCGACCAGCCTGACGCTGCGCGAACTGCTCGCGCTGAGCGAGAGCAGCGTGATCGAGCTCGATCGCCAGGCCAACGAGCTGCTCGACGTGTTCGTCAACGGCACGCTGATCGGTCGTGGCGAGGTCGTCACCGTCGGGGAGCGGTTCGGGGTGCGGATGACCGAGCTGGTCAGCCCCGACAAGTCGCTCGCGGCGCGCGGCTGATCCGATGCTCTGGTCCTATATCCTGAAACTCGTCATCCTCCTGCCGCTCGTCTGCGGGCTGATGGTCGGCTGTCTGCTGCTGTGGCGCAAGTTCGAGAGCCGCATGCCAGGCAAGCCCACGTCGCGGCTGATCGGCGTCAAGGAAACGATGATGATCTCGCCGGGCCTGCGCCTCGCGGTGATCGATTTCGAGGGCCGCCGGCTGCTCGTCTCGGTCGGTCGCGGCGGCGTGCACCTGATCGACAAGGTCGACGCATGAGCCTGATCGTTACGCGCAAGGGGTCGGGCCCGGCGCTGATTACCGCTGTAGAGGCCAGGACGCAGTCGCGTGGCGCTGCGTGGCTGTGGGTCGGCCTCGCGCTGCTGGTCGCCCTGTTCCTCGCCATGCCCGCCTTCGCGCAGGCCGTCCCCGCCCCCGCCAGCCCCGCGGTCGGCGATGCGGTCGACCGCGCGCTCGGCCAGCTCGGCGGCCAGGCGGCGGGCAATAGCGGGCAGAGCGGCTCGCTGTCGCTGTCGCTGCAGGTCCTCATCATCATGGGGCTGCTCACGGTCCTGCCGGGCATCCTGCTGATGATGACCAGCTTCACGCGGATCATCATCGTGCTGGCGATCCTGCGCCAGGCGCTCGGCCTGCAGCAGACGCCGCCCAACCAGGTGCTGCTCGGCCTGTCGCTGTTCCTCAGCTTCTTCATCATGGCGCCGACGATCACCCAGATCAACACGACCGCGATCCAGCCCTATGCCGCGGGCCAGCTCGCGGGCACGCAGATGATCACGACCGCGGGCGTCCCGCTCCACGCGTTCATGGTCAAGCAGACGCGGATCAAGGACGTCACGATGTTTGCCGAAATGGCGAAGTCGGGCCCCTATGCGTCGCCGCGCGACATCCCCTTCTCGGTGCTCCTCCCGGCGTTCGTCACCTCGGAACTCAAGACCGCGTTCCAGATCGGGTTCCTGATCTTCCTGCCGTTCATCGTCATCGACCTCGTCGTCGCGACCGTGCTGATGTCGCTGGGCATGGCGATGCTGTCGCCGACGATCATCTCGATGCCGTTCAAGCTGCTGCTGTTCGTGCTCGTCGACGGCTGGGCGCTGACGATGGGCAGCCTCGCCAACTCGTTCGCGACCTGACCCGGTGAGCGCCCCCACACTCCCGTTCGTGCTGAGCGCAGTCGAAGCACATGAGTCCCAGGCCCTTCGACTTTGCTCAGGGCGAACGGAAGCATTATAAGCCATGGACGCGCAATATTTCCTGACCATCGCCAACCAGACGATGTGGGTGCTGGCGCTCGCCAGCGCGCCGATCCTGATCCCGGCGCTGCTGGCGGGGCTGATTCTCGGCATGATCCAGGCGGCGACGTCGATCAACGAACAGACCTTGTCGTTCGTGCCCAAGCTGCTCGTCGTCGCGGTGTCGATCATGATCTTCGGCAGCCTGATCCTCGGGCTGCTGAGCGACTTCACCGTCAGCATCTTCGAACGCATTCCCGATCTGGTGAAATAGGCAGGTGCTGGGCTTCGGCCTCTCGATCGAGCCGCAGCTCTGGGCGCTGATCTTCGTGATGGTGCGGATCGGCGCAACGTTCATCGCCGCGCCGGTGTTCGGCAACGTGTCGGTGCCCGTCACGGTCCGCGTCACGCTGTCGGGCGCGATCGGCTTCCTCGTGCTCGCCGCGCACCCGGTCCAGCCACCCGCGCAGATCTTCGCGACGGCGACCGTACTTGCGGTCGCCGCCGAAGCGCTGGTCGGGCTCGCGCTCGGCTTCGTGCTGCAGATCGCGTTCGCCGCGCCGGTGATCGCCGCCGAAATCATCGGCGGGTCGATGGGCCTCGGCTTCGCCTCGTCGGTCGATCCGCAGAACGGCCGGTCGAGCCCCGCGCTCGGCCAGTTCTTCTCGATCATGCTGACCTTGCTGTTCCTGTCGATGGACGGCCACCTCGTGCTCGTCGAGATGCTCGTTAAAAGCTATGACGTGATGCCGCCCGGCGCCGCATGGCTGGGCGTCGACCGGTTGCGGGGAATCGCGTTCTTCGGCGGCTATGCGTTTCTCGCCGGGCTGCTGCTCGCGCTGCCGGTCGGCTTCCTGCTGCTGTGCCTCAACATCGTCGTCGGCATGATCAGCCGCGCCGCACCCGCGCTCAACCTGTTCTCGGTCGGCCTGCCCGCGAGCCTCGCGGTCGGCGTCGTCGCGCTCGCGGTCGGCTTCCCGGCGATGGGCGACTATATGGTCGTGATCATCCGCGAAGGCCTCGAAGCCACGCAGAGCCTGGTGCTCGGCTGATGGCGGACGAATTCGGCGAAAAGACAGAAGCCCCGACCGACAAGCGCAAGAAGGATGCGGTCGAGAAGGGCGACATCCTCCGCTCGCGCGACTTTGCCACCGCGCTCAGCATGCTCGCGGGCGTCGCCTGGCTGATATATGCCGGCCCCTCGCTGATCGCCGCGTGCAAGGCGGTGATGGCGTCGAGCTTCCAGTTCGGGCGCGCGGACGTCGAGGATTTCTCGCCCTGGCGCCCGCTCCAGGAGGCGGGGTGGAAGCTCGCGCCCTCGCTCGTCACCCTGTTCGTGGTCAGCCTAGTCGCCGCGGTGCTCAGCCAGGCAGGGCTCGGCTCGCTCGGCTTCAACGGCAAGCTGCTCGCGCCCAAATTCACGCGCATCAACCCCGCCTCGGGGCTCAAGCGGATCTTCGGCCCGACCGGCTGGATCGAGCTCGGCAAGTCGCTGCTCAAGGTCGCACTGCTCGGCACGATCGGCGGCTGGATGCTGTGGCAGGCATCGCATACGACGATGGGGCTCGCCTCGTCCGCCGATCTCAACCAGGCGCTGACGACGCTCGGCGGGACCTTCTCGTCGATCCTGATCGCGATGGCATTCGGGCTCGTCGCGATCGCCGGGATCGACGTGCCGATCCAGATCATCCGCCGCCTCGGCAAGATGCGCATGTCGAAACAGGAGGTGAAGGACGAGCACAAGGACAATGAGGGCAATGCCGAGGCCAAGGGTCAGCAGCGTGCCAAGATGCGCGCGATGGCCAGCGGAAATATGCGCAAGGCGGTCGGCGAGGCGCACGTCATCCTGACCAACCCGACGCATTTCGCGGTCGCGCTGCGCTATGATCGCGGCAAGGACCAGGTGCCCGTCGTCGTCGCCAAGGGCCGCGGCGCGACCGCGCTGGCGATCCGCGAACTCGCCGCGGAGACCCGCGTACCCGTGCTCGAATATCCGCTGCTCGCGCGCGCCGTCTATTATACGAGCAAGGAGAACCAGGAGGTTCGCGATGACCTGTACATGGCGATCGCGACCGTCCTCGCCTTCGTCTTCGGGCTGAACGCGGCGGCGGGCGGCACGCCGATGCCGCAGCCCGCGATCACCGTGCCGGTCGATGCGCGGTTCGACGAAAACGGCGTGAAACTTCCCTAAAGATCCGGCGGCCGCGGTCGTTATTCCATTCGAGCGCGCAAGGATTCCGGCATGGCAATTTCGACGACGAGCAGCACCGCGACGCCGACCCCGGCGGCCACGCCGACGCCGACCGCGGCGAGCGTGACGAAGAACGCGGCGCAGTCGCTGCTGACCTCGCTCAATGCCGGCTCGGGGATCGACACCGCAAGCCTGGTGCCCTCGCTGGTCGAGGCGCAGTTCGCGGCCAAGACCGCGCAGCTGACCGCCAAGTCGAAGACGATCACCACGCAGATCTCGGGGCTCGCAACGCTCAAGAGCGCGATCTCGGGCTTCTCGACCGCCTATGCCGCGCTGGTGAAGGGCGGCACGCTGACCAGCCAGCCGACCAGCTCCAATACCGCCGCGCTCGGCGTCAGCGCGCTGGCGGGCGCGAAGGTCTCGGGGCTGTCGTCGACCATCTCTGTGAACCAGCTCGCCGGCGCGCAGACCATCCGCACCACCGCCGCGGTCGCCGATCGCACCGCGGTGATCGGCTCGGGCAGCTTCACGCTCAATTTCGGCACCGCCACCTATGACGCGGCAGGCACCAAGATGACCGGCTTCACCGCGGGCGGCGGCACGGCGGTGACCATCGACGTCACCGACGCCAGCCTCGACGGGATCGCCGCGGCGATCAACGCGAAAGGCGCAGGGATCACAGCCTCGGTCGTGACCGATTCGAACGGCAGCGCTTATCTGTCGATGAAGGGCGCGACAGGCGCGTCGCAGGCGTTCACGCTGAACGCGACGACGGATACGAGCGGCAAGCTGGCCGCCTATAATGTCGGTCCCGGCGCGACCAACACCAGCGTCACGGCGGCTGCACAGAATGCCAAGCTGACCGTCGACGGGATCGCGGTCGAGCGCGCGAGCAACACGATCAACAACCTGGTGACGGGCGTCAAACTGCAGCTCAACGCCGTGTCGACCGGCCCCGTCACGCTAGGCAGCACGACGCCGACCAGCGCGCTGTCGCAGGCGGTATCCGACGTCGTCGAGACCTATAACCAGGTCATGGCGACGCTGACCGAGCAGACCGACCCGGTGACCGGCGTGCTGCGCGCGGACCCGGCGGCGAAGACGCTGTTGTCGTCGCTCAAGGCGCTGACGCTGGCGCCGCTGTC
Organism: Sphingomonas sp. CFBP 8765; assembly: GCF_014841445.1. NCBI lineage: Bacteria > Pseudomonadati > Pseudomonadota > Alphaproteobacteria > Sphingomonadales > Sphingomonadaceae > Sphingomonas > Sphingomonas sp. CFBP 8765. The sequence goes on from NZ_JACYTY010000002.1 coordinate 94,482, forward strand.
GGGCGACACCGGTGGCGGCAGCCCGACGACGCTCGCGCAGATCGGCGTCGCGACCAATCGTGACGGCACGTTGCGCGTCGATGCCGCCGCGCTGTCGAACGCGATGTTGACCAATTCGACCGCGATCGAGACGATGCTGAACGGCTCGGCGGACGGCAAGGCCGGGCTTGGCGCGGTGCTGAACGCGATCACGACCAGCGCGACCAACACGACGATCGGGCTCGGCGCCTCGCAGACGCGCTACACCGCGGCACAGTCCGCGATCGCCGATGCCGAGGCCAAGATCGCGGATCAATCCGCGGCGATGACCACCCGCCTGACGCAGCAATTCTCGAGCATGAATTCGCGCGTGTCGTCGTACAAGTCGATCCAGAGCTTCCTCACCAACCAGATCGCCGCCTGGAACAAGAGCGACTCGTGATGTACGCAACCACCCTCACACGCGACCCGTTCGCCACCTATCGCCAGATCGACGCGGTCGGCCGCACCACGACCGATGGCCCGGGCCTCGTCCAGCTGCTCTACAAGGAACTCGTCGCGGCGCTGCGTGCCGCCGCCTGGGCCTCCGACAACCGCCAATATGCGACCAAGAGCGACCGCGTGACGCGCGCGACCGCGATCCTGTTCGCGCTCGAAGCGGGGCTCGATTTCGACCGCGGCGGCGCGGTGTCGGAAACGCTCGCGCGGCTCTATGCAGGCGCGCGCCGGACGATCGTCGACGCCTCGGTCGGCCAGGACGGCTCGGTCTTCCGCACCACCGCGGACACGCTCGACGAGATCGCGCAGGCCTGGCGCACCGCCAGCGCGGCCTGAGCCGCTACCGTTCGAACCAGTGCCGCTGGACGAAGTAGATCACGATACCCAGCGCGATCACCAGGCAGCCGCCCGCGATCGCATCGAACGCCCAGGGCTCTTCGGCAAAGGGCAGCCCCTTCACGTTCATCCCATACAGCCCGGTCAGGAACGTCAGCGGCAGGAACACCATCGCCGCGACCGAGATGATCAGCGAGCGATTGTCGATCTGTTCCGCGCGCAGGTCGGTCAGCGCCTCGTGCGTCAGCGCGGATCGCTCGCGGATCGATTCGAGCTCCTCGGCCATCCGCGCCGCGCGGTCCGCCGCCGCCGCCAGGTGCAGCCGGTCGTCGTCGCGCAGCCAGTCGCCGGGCAACGCAGCCAATTTCTCGAGCGCGGCACGCTGCGGATTGAGAAACCGGCGATAGCTGATCGCCGCCACGCGGACCTCACTGACGGTGCGGCGCAGGGCGAAGACATGCTTGGCGTCGAGCCGCTCCTCGCAATCGTCGAGCTCGTCGCCCAGCGCCGCCACCTCGGGGTCGAGATCGGTGGTGATGGCGGTCGCGAACGCGGTGATCAGGTCGCCGGGATCGCGCACCCGCCCCGCCTCAACCTCTTTTTCAACCAGCGGGATCGCGACCAGCGGCTTGCGCGTCAGCGAATAGACGCGTCCCTTGACCACCCAGATGCGCAGCGACGCGAGCAGGTCGGACGAATCCATCTCCTCGTTCGTCCGCCCGCGCAGGTTGAGGAACGCCCCCTCGCCGACCGCCTCGCAACGCGGCCGCGTCTCGGTCGCGGTCAGTGCGTCGATCACATAGGATTCGAGCCCGGCCTCGTTGCGAAGCCAGGCCTGCGCCTCGTCCTCGGTGGTCGACAGATGGACCCAGACCAGGTCACCGCTCGCGGCGGGCGCCGCCTCGACCGCGAGCCGCGACGCGACTCCGTCAGCGACCTTGAACCCGAACCCGCTCACGCGCGCATCGCCACATCGACGACCAGCCCCGAACCCTGCGCATCAGGCGGCGCATCGCACGGGATCCGGGCGGCATCCGCGCGCGCGCGATCGAGGATCGCCGGCGGCACGTCGCTGCGGTGATAGACGCGGTCCGCGCTGGCGAGCGCCCGCGCCTGTCGCAATGTCAGATCATCGGGATCACGCGATGCGAGTGTCATCCGGACGATCGTCCCGTCCTGTACCGATCCCCCTGCCAGCCAGCCGGCCACGTCGCGCGACGATCCGAGCGGATCGAGCACGCCCCCCGGCGCGAGCGCATCGGCCAGCGCACGCCGTCTGGCGCCGCTATTGGGGAAGCGCGTGCGCATCGCCCCGCGTGCGCGCTGCAGTGCGCTTGCCAGCCCGCCCAGATCCGCCGGCACCAGCGCCTCGAGCCGCTGCCGCAGTGCCGCCGCCAGCCCGGCCGACGCGCCGCCGGTCCCGATCGCGATCAGCACCGGCTCGCGGTCGACGATCGCGGGCAGCGTGAAGTCGCAATGCTCGGACCGGTCGACCGCGTTGACGAGCACACCGCGCGCCTTCAGCCGCGCGACCGCCGCGAGCGCCTCCGCCTCGTCGTCGATCGCGACGATCGCCAGCGCGGCCATGGCGGCCTCATCGGTGACGACGTGAGCGCCGGCGCGGTCGAGCAGCCGGCGTTTCGCGTCCGCCGCCTCGCCCTCGCCCAGCAGGATGACCGGGCGGCCCGCCAGCCGCACGAACAGCGGCAGGCTGTGCAGGCTCACCGCTTGAGCCATTCGGGCACGCGCTCGGCCGCCAGAATCGTCTCGGGCTCGATCCGGTCGGCGACCACCGCGAACCGGTCGCCATCGACCAGCACCTCGGGCACTAGGGCGCGGCTGTTATAGGTCGACGCCATCGTCGCGCCGTACGCGCCTGCGGTGCGGAACACGCCCAGATCGCCCGACTTCACGACGTCGATGTCGCGCCCCATCGCGAAGGTGTCGCCGGTCTCGCAGACCGGCCCGGCGATGTTCGCGGTCATCCGCTCGCCGCCCGGCTCCACCGCGACGAAGTCGTGATAGGCGTCGTACATCGCGACACGCGCGAGGTCGTTCATCGCCGCATCGACGATCACATAGGGGTTGGTCACGCCGGGCTTCACCCAGATGACCTTGGTCAGCAGAACGCCGGCGTTCCCTGCGATCACGCGCCCCGGCTCGAACATCAGCTCGACGTCCCAGCCCGCGGTCGCACGCGCGACCATCGCGCCATAGTCGGCCGGGCTCGGCAGCACGTCGTCGGGCTTGTACGGTACGCCGAGACCGCCGCCCAGATCGACCCGGCTGATGACGTGCCCCGCCGCGCGTAGTTCGGCGACGAGTTCGCCGATCCGCGCATAGGCCGCCTCGAGCGGGGCGAGATCCGCGAGCTGGCTGCCGATATGGATCGCCACCCCGCGCAGATCGAGCCCCTCATGCTCCGACAACCGGTCGAACATCGCCGGCGCCTGGTCGATCGGCACGCCGAACTTGTTCTCCTTACGCCCGGTCGAAATCTTGGCGTGTGTGCCGGCATCGACATCGGGGTTCACGCGCAGCACCGCCGGTGCACGAATGCCGCGATCGCGGGCGAGTGCGGCGAGCACCTCGCCCTCCTCCTCGAGCTCGAGGTTGAACTGGCCGATCCCGGCATCAAGCGCGCGGGCGAGCTCGTCGCGGGTCTTGCCGACGCCCGAAAACACGATGTCCGACGCGGGGATACCCGCCGCCAGCGCGCGCGCCATCTCGCCCGCCGACACCACGTCCGCGCCGTAGCCCTCATCGGCCAGGACGCGCAGCACCGCGACGTTCGGATTGGCCTTGATCGCATAGGCCAGATGCACACGCCCCGCGCCTTTCAGCGCGTCGCGGAACACCTGCGCGTGACGGCGGAACGTCGCGGTCGAATAGACATAGACGGGCGTCCCGACCGCCTCGGCGATCGCGGAAAGCGCGACGTCCTCGACATGAAGGACGCCGTCGCGATAGTGGAAATGGTCCATGCTGGCCTGTGATCAGTTGGAAGGCGGCAGGTTGAATTCGTCGCTCCGCCGCTCGCGCGAGCTGGTGAGCAATTCATCACTGCGTTCGGGGCGCTGCTGCGGCGTCGGCGTCAGCAGCGCGGTCGGCGTCGGTGTCGTCTTCGCCCCGTAAGGCGCGACCGGCAGCGATTTGCCGGGCGCGGGTTCGAGCCCGTCAGCCGCCCCGCAGGCGGTCAGCGACAGACCCGACAGGGTCAGCCCGGCGAGAAGGATCAGGCGTGTCATTCGCTCGTCTCCCGTGCGGCGCGGATCGCGGCGCGAACATTGTCGGGCGCGGTGCCGCCGAAGCTGGTCCGGCTGGCGACCGACGCATCGACCGACAAGACGCCGTACACCCGGTCGTCGATCCGCGCATCGATCGCTTTCAGATCCCCGATCGACAAAGCGTCGAGCGTGATGCCCAGATCCTCCGCGCGTTTCACCGCACGCCCGGTCACGTGATGCGCCTCGCGGAACGGCAGCCCCGCCTCGCGCACCAGCCAGTCGGCAAGGTCCGTCGCGGTCGCAAAGCCCGCCTCGGCCACCGCGCGCATCCGCTCGGTCCGGAACGTCGCGCTCTCGACCATCCCGGTCATCGCCGCGATCGACAGCGCGAGCAGGTCATGCGCCTCGAACACGGGCGGCTTGTCGTCCTGCATGTCCTTCGAATAGGCGAGCGGCAGGCCCTTCATCGTCACCATCAGCGCGGTCATGCAGCCCATGATCCGCCCAGAATGCCCGCGCACGAGCTCGGCGGCATCGGGATTGCGCTTCTGCGGCATGATCGAGCTGCCCGTCGACCACTGGTCACTGAGCGCGACGAAGCCGAAGGGCTGCGACGCCCAGAGCACGAACTCCTCCGCCAGCCGCGACAGATGCAACGCGCACTGCGTGGCCGCGACGAGGTAATCGAGCGCGAAGTCGCGGTCGCTGACCCCGTCGAGCGAGTTGGTCATCGGCCCGTCGAAGCCGAGCGCATGCGCGGTCATTTCGCGGTCGATCGGGAACCCCGTCCCCGCCAGCGCCGCCGAGCCAAGCGGCGAGCGGTTCATCCGCACGCGTGCATCGGCGAACCGGCTGACGTCGCGCGCGATCATCGCGTGATACGCCATCAGGTGATGGCCGAGCGTCACCGGCTGCGCGGATTGCAGATGCGTGAACCCCGGCATGACGCTCGCGGCATGCTCCTCGGCCCGCACGAGCAGCGCCGCCTGGAATCCGCCGAGCGCCGCCAGCACCTGGTCGATCGCATCGCGGACCCAGAGCCGGAAATCGGTCGCGACCTGGTCGTTGCGCGACCGCGCGGTGTGCAGACGCCCCGCGACCGGACCGATCGCCTCGGCCAGCCGCGCCTCGGTCTGCATATGGATATCCTCGAGGACGAGGTCCTCGGCGACGCCATTGGCGGCATAGTGCGCCGCAACCCGGTCGAGACCCGCGGCGATCGTCGCGGCGTCGTCGGGCGAGACGATACCCTGCGCGCCGAGCATCGCGACATGCGCCTTGGAGCCGGCGATGTCCTGCTTCCACAGTCGCTTGTCGAAGGGGATCGAGGCGTTTATCTCCCGCATGACCGCGGCCGGACCCTCGGCGAAGCGTCCACCCCACATCGCATTGGAGCCGTCCATGTCCTCCCCTTCTCTGCTCTCAAGGGCGTCGATCGTCTGTCTCCTGGGTAGCGCAATGCTGATTGCGGGCTGCGATAGGAAATCGCCGGCTCCGGAGCAAGCAAACGCGGCAGGCGCCGCGATGGGCAATGGCGCCGCATCGGACGAAGTCGCGGCCTCGCCCGACGAAGCGACCGGCACCCCCGTCGCCCCGGTCGACAAGATCGACCGCAGCCACAAGGGCGAGACGGGGCCGACGTCAAGCTTCACCGCCCCCGATGGAAAGTCCGTCACGCTCGCCAGCTTCGAGGGCAAGCCGCTGCTGCTCAACCTGTGGGCGACCTGGTGCGCGCCCTGCGTCGCCGAGATGCCAACGCTCGATGCGGTCGCGGGCAGCCTGAAGGACAAGGTCCAGGTCATCGCGGTCAGCCAGGACCTTCAGGGTGCCGAGAAGGTCACGCCGTTCTTCGCGCAAAAGGCGTTCACGACGCTGAAACCCTATCTCGACTCCAAGGCCTCGCTCAGCATCGCCTATCAGGCGAACCTGCCGACCACGATCCTCTACGATTCGGACGGGCGCGAAGTCTGGCGAATGCTGGGCGGCTATGAATGGAACACCCCCGCCGCCGCAAAGCTGATCGCCGAAGCCCGCTGAACGCCCCGCACGACGACGCACCGCTTTGCCGCGAAAGCTGGACGGGCGCGTCGTCGGCATGCAGGGCAAGCGTACCCCGTATCACGCGTGTACCTTGTTCTGCATCTCGTCCGTGCGCCTCATCTCGCCATCGGGATCTTGCTGAACATCCGACGCCAGATACAAAACTCCTGCTGGCTGCTTGCTGACTAGCCCGAGTATCGCGCGGATGCGATCGGCCATATCGGGATCGACCGGGTTGTAGACGATCTTCCCCAGGTCCGGACGACCATCGACCGCAAAGCCCGAATATTCTAACTCCATCGCGCCCAGAACGGGGTGGTGCAGCCGCTTGGTGCCCTCGCCGTGGAAGCGCACGTCATTGTCCGCCCATAAAGCCGCGAATTCGGGACTGGTCGCGCACAGCTCGGTGACGAACTGGCCGACCTCGAACAGCGATTCCCTACCGCGCGATTGCCGAGACGATCGGCGAAACCTTCGGCCTGCCCGTGACGTCGGTAAGCGCAGACGAAGCCGGCGCGCATTTCGGCTGGCTCGCTGCCTTCGTGTCGAAGGACATGTCGGCGTCGAGCGCGCTGACCCGCGAGCGGCTGGGCTGGAACCCCGACGGGCCGACGCTGCACGCCGACATCCGCGCGATGACGGGCAGGACGTGACACCACGGGCGGCGAGGAAGCGGTCATCCCAGGATCCGCAACGCTTCGGCATGGAGTGCCGGAGTCGCGGCGACCAGCACCGCGCCGCCTTCCTCGGCCCTGCCGCCGTCCAGGCGCGTGACGACACCGCCCGCGCGCTCGATGATCGGGATCAGCGCGACGATGTCATAGGGCTGGAGCGAGGGCTCGATCGCGAGGTCGATCCGGCCCGCGGCGATCATCGCCATCGCATAGCATTCGCCACCATAACGGATCATCCGCACCGCCGCCTTCAATCGTGCGAAACCGGGCGCGAGGTCGTCGCCGAAATGCTCGGGCGAGGTGGTGTGCAGGATCGCGCGATCAAGGCTGCCGACGTCGCGCGTCGCCAGCGGGCGGCGCACACCGTCCCGCTCGGTCCAGGCACCGTCGCGATCCGCCCAGAAGCGTTCGCGCGTGAAGGGCTGGCTCATCATCCCCAGCTCGGCCCGGCCGTCGACCGTCAGCCCGATCAACGTCCCCCAGACGGGCAGGCCACAGATGAACGGGCGGGTGCCGTCGACCGGATCGAGCACCCATCGAACACGCCCGTTGCCCGTCAGCCCGAATTCCTCGCCGAGGATGGCATGGTCGGGGAAATGCGCACCGATCTCGGCGCGGATCGCGACTTCCGCCTCCCGGTCCGCCTCGGTCACGGGGTCGAAGCTGTACCCCTCCTTCACCTTGGTATCGACCGCGATGTCGGTGCGGTAGCGGGGCATCGTCTCGGCATCGGCAAGGTCGGCAAGGCGATGCAGGAAGGCGGTGTCGGGAAGGATCATGATCTACGCCCGTTGGCGGTGGCGGCCTTCGCGCACAGCGGCACGAGACAAAGAAGGGCTGTGAGCAGCCAGAAGGCGGCGGGCAGGCCGATGCCCTGCGCGACAAAGCCGATCACGGCGGGACCGGCGAGGATTCCCGCGTAACCGATCGTCGTGACCGCGGCGACCGCGAGACCCGCGGGCATGACGGTCTGCGTGCCGGCCTGGCGGAACAGGATCGGCACGACGTTCGACGCGCCAAGACCGATCAGCAGGAACCCCAGGAGCGCGACCGGTGCGACCGGCGCGAGCAGCATGACGCCGTAGCCGAGCAGCGAGAGCAGCCCGCCCCACAGCATCGTCCGCCGATCCCCGAGCCTCGCGACGATCGCGTCGCCGGTCAGGCGGCCGGCGGTCATCGCGACCGCGAAGACGCTGTAGCCCAGTCCCGCCTGCGTGACCGGTAGCAGGCCCTTGCCGCTCAGGAGCAACGCCCCCCAGTCGAGCATCGCGCCTTCAGTCAGGAAGGTGATCGCCGCGAGCGCCGCGAGCAGGATCACGATCCCGCGCGGGATCACGACCAGCGGGGCCTCCTCGGTCCTGGGGGTCGGGATCAGCCGGGGCGCGGCCAATGCGAGCGTCGCGATCATCAGGACCGATGCTGCGACGACCCCGGCGACCGGACTGATCTTCAACGACAGGACGGCAGTCAACAGCGCCGATCCGACGAAGCCGCCGACGCTGAACAACCCGTGAAACCCGGACATCAGCGGCGTGCCGGCCTGCTTTTCCACTTCGACCGCATGCACGTTCATGCCGACTTCGATCACGCCGAGGAACGCGCCGAACAGCAGCAGCGCGACCGCCATGGTCGGCACCGTGGGCGCAAAGGCGAGGAAGGGCAGCAGGATCGCCTGCCCGATGCCGCCGACGAGGATCGCCGGTCGCGCGCCGAGCTTCGAGGTCAGCGGCCCCGCAAGCTGCATCGCGCCCACCGAGCCGAGACCGAGACACAGCAGCAGCAGCCCGAGCGATCCGTCCCCGATCGCCAGCCTCTGCTTGGCAAGTGGAACGAGCGGCGCCCAACAGGCGAGCCCGAAGCCGGACACGAGGAAGGCCAGGCGCGTCGCAAGGCGCGCCCTGGAATTTTGAATCGTCACTGGCGGGTATCCTTGGATCAGCGCTGGCCGCGCGGGTCTTGCGGGTCGGCACGCGCGATGGTGGCGCCCGCCTTCGTCAGATCGCGCACAAGGTCGGCATCGGCGTCGTGCTCGACGACGATCTGCGTAAGGGCATCGACGCCGAGGACCCGGTGCGGGGCGTGCTGGCCGAGCTTGTCGTTCGTCGCGAGGACGATCGTGCTGCGACTGCGCGCGGTCAGCGCACGTTTGAAATTGGCGTCGGCCGGGTCATAGGCACTGACGCCCCCCTCGGCGGAAACCGCGCACGCGCCGAGGACACACAGGTCGATATTGAGCCGCGCGATCGCCTCGAGCGCCGTACCATCGACGGCGCCGCCGACCATCCGGTCGATCATGCCCCCCACCACCAGCAGATCGATGTCGTCGCGATGCTGGAGTGCCGCGGCGATCGTCACCGAACTCGTTGCGATGGTCAGATTGCGATAGGACGGCAGCGTCTGGACAAGGGCGAGATTGGAACTGCCATTGTCCATGAAAACAAGGCTGCTCGGTTCGATGACCCGAACGGCGGCGTCAGCCAGCGCCCGCTTGCTGTGCACATCCTCGCCGACACGCTCGGCCATCGGCCTCGCCCCTTCGACGACGGGCAAGGCGCCGCCATAGACGCGGCGACACAGGCCCTCCGCGGCAAGACCCCGCAGATCCCGCCGGATCGCATCCTCGGAAACGCCGAACTCCTTGGCAAGCGCACCAGCATGAACCGGTTCGCCCAGGGATAGACGGGCAAGGATCGTATCGCGACGGCTGGACGGGATGTCATTGGGCATCCGCTGTTCCTAGCCCTCACACCGTGCATAAACAAGATAGTTATCGATCAATCATGCATGATCGGGCATCGTGTCCACATCGGTGAGACTGACGACTGCCCATGTCCCATCTCGCGGATGGCAGATCGGGAAGCGTACAAGCCTGCCGGCTCTCGGGCGAAGCCGCTGTCCTGTTAGGGGCTTCCGATCGGGACGGGGTAAGCGCCTCAGGTCACCCCTCTCGACTCCCGGTACACAGCCTCAATATTGTTTCCGTCGGGATCATACATGAAGGCTGCATAGTAACCCTCGGGATAGCCATCCGAACGCAGACCGGGTGCGCCGTTATCCACCCCTCCCGCAGCCAGCCCATGGCTGTAAAAGTCTTCGACAGCTTCGCGCGATGTAGCGCGGAACGCTGTGTGTTGCCTCGCGCCGGTTGGATGGAAAACATCGAGCCAGAACGCGGGATATTCGGTACCGAAAGCGACGCCTGCCAGGTCGGCGTCCCCATCGTTGGCCAGCCCCATAGTCGCGTTGATCCGCATGACGATTTTAGCCCCGAGGGGGCGAAGTGCTGCTTCGTAGAACCGCGCAGATCGAACGATGTCAGTGACACCGATGCCGGTATGATCAAGGAGCCAATTGGAAGCGTCTGCCATCGGATCTCTCCACCAGATTGCTGCTCGTTGTCTTATCAGATCATGCCCGGCAAAATCGTCGCTCCGCAAGCTTGACTGGGTTCGTCGCGCTTCCCAAAGTGCCTTGATCGTCGGCAAGGACGCCGCATTCGGTGTGACTAGCTACGCCCCCTCAGATGCTGCCGTTCCGCTTGCCGCACCGCCTCGAATATTCCGCGTCGTCCCCATTGCGAATGGTCGGCCGATATGAAATTCTCGAGCGATGATGACCAGCACTGGGGGATGTCAGTGTGGCGCGGTGCGGTTCCGGATTGACGCCGATCTGGAAGACGCCTCCATCTGCCATTGTCGAATGTGCCAGAAGGCAACGGGCGGACTGTTCGGGCCTTATGTCGGCGCGCCCTTGTCTGCCGTGACCTGGACCCGCGGTCAGCCGGGTCATTTTCAGAGTTCGAACAAGGCTCGTCGTGGGTTTTGCCGGGATTGTGGCACGCCGCTCACCTTCGAATATGGTGAGGGAAGCATCAGTTTCACGCTTGGTGCCATGGACGAACCGCGCCTGGTCCATCTGACTGAACAGCTCGCGTCGTCCGAGCGCATCGCCGACTTTCAGGCATTGGCGAATCTCCCCGAACACCCGCTAGATGAGCCACGAGCGGCGGCGCATCTGGCAGGAATTGTGTCTCTCCAGCATCCTGACCATGATACCGTTGCGTGGCCACCGAAGACATAGACCGCAGTCCGCTTTCTTGCGGCTCCGATCCGTCGCTTGACGCAGCAGCGCATGCGCCTGCAATCTGCCGACACTTCCCGAGACGTAAGGACACGACGATGGTTCTCATGTTGGCGCTCTTGCTCGCATCACCGCAAGGATGCATCGATACACGCCGCGAATGCCGCGCTTGCACGACGACCGATGGGAAGCAGCGTTGCTCGAACCCGGGCATAGCGTGCCAGCCTCTGACCCGCCTGTGCCGCCCGAACACCGACAAAGCCGCCACGGAACGCCCCAAGACTGCAAAGCCAGACCACCGCTGAGTCCGCAGCGATGGTCCAAACCCACAAATGGGGCATCAGCAACTATGCGGCAGAACTGCACCCGGCCGATCCCAAAGGACGGCACGCCGTCGCATACCTCTGTCATAGAGGTTCGGTCTCGGCGTCGAAGGGTGAAGCGTGTCCTTTGACACGAAAACTTGTCCTCTCAGGTCAGAACATATCGTGATCTGTCAAAACCAAGTGACAAAGCTTTTGACCGATCAGCGAGAAATTTGACACCGATTTGTCCGGCGCGGTTGAGTTAGGATTCCATCTTACAGGTCGGTTGTGGGAAGGTCGGCATTATGCCGCCACCGTCAAGCCGTCAGGGCCCGGTAGAGGGGGGCACGGTGGCCCTCGAAAAGCTTAGCTATTCGTGCACCGACTTGCCGGCGCTCGCCCAACGCGATCGGATGAGATTTGAGCTTGGGCGGCCGTCCGAATCGGACTCCCTTCGCCTCAGCCGTCAACATACCGAATGACGCAAATTCCATCGTTGCTTTGACCAATGGCCTCGCCGCGCGGTTCGATGTCCGCCTGCGAGCGAGCACCACCTACAATTTGCTGCAACCGATCCATACCTGACAGTCCCGCAATTGAGGCCGTGCTATTGGCAAGGACTGTGCGTCGATGCTCGTTGCGGGATCCGCGTCATTCCGGACCGAGATACTCCAGCAGCATTGTGATTAGTGAACGCAGCTCCCCCCGGAGCTTCTCGCTCTTCGCTGCGTGCTGAATCTCATACCGGTCCGCGAGTTCGAGAACGGCTAGCATGACCGCATCCGAATGGCGCATCAGCACCACCAGCCCCGCTCCGCTCGGACCGTTCCTCCCATAGAGCCAGTTTTGCACCGTCCGCGCGTTCGCTCCCGTAAGACGGGCGATATGCTTCACCTTCGCCGGGGATGTGCCGAAATCCCGACGCAGCGCGTCGGCGATGACACTGGCGAATGACGCCACCGTGTCTGCGGCCGGATCAATGGGAAACTTGTTTCCGTCTCCCGCGCGAAGTTTTCGGTCCTTATCCGACAACGACATTCCATCCTCCCGCGAATAGAAAGACGTCAGTCGGACACGGGAGCGACACGCCCGTGACAAGCGTCAGGAAAAGCGGTGCGGGAAGAACCTCCGGACATGAAGCTGGTGCGGGCCGCTCAGTACGTGCGGATGTCGACCGACCTTCAAAAGTACTCGACCGAGAACCAGGCCGAAGCGATCGCGGCATATGCCGCCAGGCGGGGCATCGAAATTGTCCGCACCTATGCGGACGAAGGTCGCAGCGGACTGAACATCGCCGGGCGCGATGCGCTCAGACGTCTGATCGACGACGTGCAGAGCGGCAATGCCGACTACCACGCAATTTTAGTCTACGACATCAGTCGCTGGGGGCGCTTCCAGGACGCCGACGAGAGCGCCTACTACGAATTCATCTGCCGGGAACGCGGCATACACGTCCACTACTGCGCGGAGCAGTTCGACAACGACGGCAGCTTCCAGGCGAACGTGATCAAGACCGTCAAACGGATGATGGCCGGCGAATACAGCCGTGAACTGTCCACGAAGGTCTTCGCGGGGCAGTGCCGCCTGATTGCTATGGGCTATCGGCAGGGCGGCCCAGCAGGATACGGCCTGCGTCGATATCTTGTGAACGAGCGCAACGAACCCAAGACGCTCCTCGCGGCCGGCGAACAGAAGAGCCTCCAGACGGACCGCGTCATCCTTGTGCCGGGACCGGACGTCGAGATCGAAACGGTGCGCCGGATATACCGATGGTTTGTACTCGAGCATAGGTCGGAGCGCGAGATCGCGACCGCCCTCAACGGCGAAGGCTTCGTCACCGATCTGAGCAAGCCATGGACCCGCTCGGTCGTCAGGCAGATTCTGAGCAACGAGAAGTACATCGGGAACAACGTCTACAACCGCGTCTCCTTTAAACTGAAGAAACAGCGCGTGGTGAACCCACCGGACATGTGGATCCGGCGGACCGGTGCGTTCGAGGCGATCGTCGATCCGGGGCTCTTCGAAGCCGCGCAGACGATCCTCGCTGAGCGCGCCCGGCGCTTCTCGGATTCCGATCTCCTGACCATGCTGTCGGACCTTCTCTCCACCAAAGGCGTCCTGTCGGGCATGATCATCGACGAGGTCGAGTCGATGCCATCAACGGCCGCCTATCGACATCGGTTCGGCAGCCTGCTGAGGGCATACCAGCTGATAGGCTACACCCCCGACCGCGACTTCCGCTACGTCGAGACCAATCGCCAGCTTCGCCTGATGCACCCCGAGGTGGTCGCGAGCACCGTCTTGGGCATCGAAGCGGTCGGCGGCCATGTCTCGGTCGACGGAACGACCGATCTGCTCGTCGTCAACCACGAGGTAACGATCGCGCTCGTTATCGCTCGATGCCGGACGACCGCCGCCGGATCGCTACGCTGGCGGGTCCGCCTCGACGCTGGTCTGCGGCCCGACATCACAGTCATCGTTCGCCTCGCGCCGGACAACAGGACGGTGCGGGACCACTATCTCCTTCCGTGGATCGATCTCGGTGCCGAGCCCCGTTTCGGCATGGGAGAGGACAACGGCATCATGCTCGATGCTTATCGCGCCGAAGACCTCTCGCCGCTGTACCACCTGCTGCGCCGTCACGCCGTGGAGTACGCGCTGTGACGCCCGACATCATCGACATTCCCATCGCCTCCATCGAAGTGCTGAACCCCCGGGTACGCAACCGGAAGGTCTTCGAAGATCTCGTCGAAAGCATACGCGCGGTCGGACTCAAGCGCCCCATCATGGTCAGGCGTTCACCAAACGGCCAGGGCTTCGAACTGATCTGCGGACAAGGTCGCATGGAGGCATTCGTCAAGTTAGGCGCGACCGCGATCCCGGCCATCGTCATCGAAGCCACTCGCGACGAATGCTACGTGATGAGTCTCGTCGAGAACATGGCGCGCCGCAACCTGTCCCCGCTCGAGCTGATCCGCGAAGTGGGCGTGCTACGGCAGCGCGGCTACAGCCATACGGAGATAGCGCGGAAGGTCGGCTTCAGCCCCGAGTACGTCTGGACGATCAACTTCCTGCTTGAGAAAGGCGAGGAACGGCTGCTGGACTCCGTTGAACGTGGTGTCATTCCACACACCATTGCGGCCGAGATCGCCCGTGCCGACGACGCGCAGGTGCAACGGTCCCTTACGGAGGCGTACGAAGCGGGGTCGTTACCGGGCGCTCAGGTTCTCGCGATCCGGAGGATCGTCGATCAGCGGAACCTGATCGGCAAAGGCATCAAGTCCGTTCGAACCGGACCGAAACGCAGCCAGCCCACAACCGCCGCTGCGCTCGTCCGCGCCTACCAAAAGGAGGTCGAGCGCCAGCGACTTCTGGTGAAGAAGGCAACGCTGACGGAAGGACGCCTCACGTTCATCGTCGGCGCGATGGGCAAGCTGCTGGCGGACGAGCATTTCGTCACGCTTCTTCGAGCCGAAGGGCTGGCCAGTCTCCCTCATCCTGTCGCTCAGCGCCTGGGCATCGCCGGAGACCCGACGTGAAAGATCCGATCCGGATATCGTTCGCTCGCGAGGTGTTGGACCTTCGTCTCGACGCGATCCTGCCGGTCCGCCCAATGACGGTCCGCATAGTCGAATCAAAGCGCTATGTCCGCATCGCGACCTCGGTGCGTGAGATCGGCATCGTCGAGCCACTGGCCGTCACGGTCGCCGATAGGAACGGACGGCACATGCTGCTCGATGGCCATCTTCGTCTGCATGCGCTGCGCGAAGCGTCTGTGGAGTCGGCTCCGTGCATCGTCGCTGACGACGACGAAGCCTTCACCTACAATAAGCGGGTGAACCGTCTGGCTACGGTGCAGGAGCACTACATGATTACGCGTGCCCTCGATCGTGGCGTGCCGGCCGCCATGATTGCCGCGGCGCTGGGCATGGACGAAACGCTGGTCGCCCGCCGACGGACCATGCTCGACAGAATATCCTCCGATACCGTCGAGATACTCAAGGACAAGCACGTTAACGCGGTCGTCTTCGACATCCTCCGCAAGCTGAAGCCGGAGAAGCAGTTTGCGGCGGCTGAGATGATGGCGGCGATGAACAACTTCACCGCCAGCTACGCTCGAGCGATCCTGGCCGCGACCCGTCAGTGCGATCTCGCCAAACCCGATCAGCCTAAGAAGATACTCGGCGTCACGCCGGAACAGATGGCGCGAATGGAACGTGAACTCGAAACGCTCAATGCCGATTTCCGCGCTCGGGACTCCAATTTCGGCGACGACGTCCTCGAACTCGTGCTTTCGTCGCGCTACCTGAAGCGGTTGATCGGCAACGACAAAGTCGCGAGCTACATCACGTCAAGGCATCCTGAAATCATGAGCCAGTTCCAAGCCATAGTTGACGCGACCTCTCTGGATGCCAGCTAAGGCATTGCTCGGACGTCGCCTAAGCCGTTTTCAACATCTGCACTGATAAACGATCCCCGTTGGGCCGAAGCTAAAGATGTAAGACCTGGTTGCCCCGGTTCTGGCAGCGGTAAAGGTCGGGTCGCTGCGTTCGGTTAAATCTTGGCCGGCGCTATCCAGCCGATCCGCGCAAGCGTGCCGAGCAAGGTCGAGCGCGGCACCTTGAAGGTTCGGCAGACAGACGCCTTGCTGGCCCCTCCCTCCAGTGCGGCAGTAATCCGTTCGAGCGTTTTGGCCTCGATCATCGGCGGTCGGCCACCTTGGCGTCCTCGACGTTTGGCTGCAGCCAGTCCTGCCATTACCCGCTCGCGGGTCTCCCTTACGGCGCGTCGGTTGCGGGAAGGTCGGCTTTATGCTGTCAATGCCGCAGCAGTCAGTGCCCGGTAGAGCGTGGCATGGTGGCACTTGAGCAGCTTGGCTGCTTCGCGCACCGAGGTGCCCTCACTCACCAAGCGCTCGCCTAGAGCGACCTGATCAGGTGTGAGCTTGGGCGGGCGCCCGAAGCGGACTCCCCTCGCCTTGGCCGCCACCCGCCCACTGCTAGTACGTTGGCCGATTAGCTCGCGCTCGAACTCGGCGATGCCGGCGAACACGGTCAGTACCATGCGACCAGCTGGCGAAGTCGTATCTGCCCAGGGTTCGGCCAGCGAGCGCAGGCCGGCTCCCACATCCTTCAACGTCTCGGCGATGTCGAGCAGGTCACGGGTGGAGCGTGCCAGCCGATCAAGCCGCGTTACAACGACCGTGTCTTCGTCGCGCAGCTGGTCGATCATCTTGGCCAGTTCGGGCCGGTCACGCTTCGCGCCCGAAATCTTCTCCTCGAACGTCCTCTTGCATCCAGCTTCCTCCAACGCGGCGCGTTGCTGCCGGAGGTCTTGGTCATCGGTGGACACACGGGCGTAGCCAATCAGCATGTCGCATAACTGCATCGAAATGAAAGAGTTATGCAACACACTTTTGCGACATTTACGGACTAGGGAACAGGTGCATTGGGAGCGCTGTCGCGAAACTTAGCATATTTGCGACACGAGGGCGCCGAGCTTTGGGGATCTGCCGCATGCATGCCATTGGTGGTACGATGATCGTATGCTGAAAATACGGATGAAGCGGGACGCGGAGCAGAACGCGGGCGCGATGAAGCGTCTCACGCAGATCGAGATGTCGATCATAGAACTCGGAAACGAGGACCTACTCGATCTTGCCGACATTTTTAGGGGGAAGCCCAAGACGGCTATCGCGCAGTATGCCTTCGCTGAGATGGCCCGGCGCAAAATCAGCCTTTAAGCCGCCTGGACAATCCGGCCGGTATGACGGCTTTCGCCCATTTTCCGACATTCCGATCTAATCTATCACCTCTCGTATGGTACGAACTCAAAGATGCGTCACCGCAATCACAACGGCTTGGTTGATCCTATCAAGCGTGGCCTTGGACGCCCGACTTCCAAGTTTTGACCAAAGGTCAGTGCCATCCGCGCCCCCGGCTGAATACGACCCTATATCCGGTCCGTTTTGGGCTAGAGTAAGCGAGAAGGGCGAACTCGACGATCCGGGGGTGATTGCTAATGCTACCGCGTCTTGGGCCGGACCGAATTTGTCTTCCTTTATATTATGCTTCCAACCGGGAGCTGATCGTGACGGCTGGCAGATTGCGGCTAATGCCTTTCACAACGTTTCGGTTAAACTCAAAGAACAGGGCGCGGTGACAGTTGTTATAGACGGAAAGCGCATCTGTGGCGCCGCTCCTTCGCCCTCAATGGGAAGCAAGCCGCACGTTGAAATCCACGGCGTAATTCGCAGTTAGCGCCGTGGGTTTATGTCCGCTTACCTCTCCATCCCGGACATTCCTGATGCAAAAGTCAAAAGTTTTGCATCAACAGGGCACCATAAATTACCTGTCGACTGATGCTCATTTGGGGGCGGAATAAACCACGTCGATCGCGCGGACATGGTAGCGTCCAGGCGGCAACAGCAAGCCGATGTCCTCACCTGGGCGGATTGCTACTCGATCGATCGGGACCGAGGTATCCGGTTCACCTAAGGGGCGGGCCTCGATCACACGCCACCCCTTTGCCGGTCGCAATTTGCGGGGAATGGTAATGATCCTGTCGCCTGCCATCTTACGCCAATCCGGCCGTCCGCGCGTGAATCGCTCGGTTGGATGGTCGATGATTAGATCGAACGTTCCGGCGGGTTGGTCCGAAGGTAAGGTCGCGAGCCGCATGGTTTCGCTACCGCCCCGGCATGTCGTTTGTGAGATAGTAAGAGGATCAATACCGGTCTTTTCTTTCAGCCGTGCTGCCATCCATTTCTGACCATCGGCCCGAGGAACTTCGGTTGCATGCGAATAGCCGACATGAATCAACAGCTTGGCGGCCGGGTAACTCTTTACGAATGCCGCTAGGTTGTTGGCCTGGGCTTCTTCTCGAAAAGCAATCTGCTGGCTCTGACTGACACCTTTGCTCGGCTCGTTGTGTGTGTTGTCCTCATAAGGCAGCAGGCGATAGCCAAGAGCTTTGGCTTGCCGCCCGAGCCGCCCGTAGCCCGCCTCTGAAGAGTAGTGGCCGTCGTCATCGGAAAGATAGGGCAGGTCCGGATGGCCAAGAAGCGAGGGCAGATACCGCTGTGGTACAGTAGCCGGCGGATTCGATAGCGTTTCCAGCCCCAACGTATCGTAACCCAGTGGGCGCAGGCGTCGTGCTACTTCCGCAGTAAACCAGCGGTGACGCGATCGTTCGTGGCTTTCGTTGATAATGACTATGGAAGTCTGCTCGGCTCTACGCACGATTTCATCTAGAGCCGCTGTCGCCAGTGCAGATGGTGAGCAGTTCGTGGGTTTATAATCGTCGCTAGATGCTGCGATTAGATCCTCACGCCCGAACAGGCTGAGGGTCTGTGTGTCGCCATCCGATACAATGGGATGGTCTGGATCGATTTCCGACAGGCTCTCCAATTTCCAAGAGATCATGGAAGGCAGACTATTTACCTGAACGATCTCGAATGGCTGTGAGAGTATTACGCGCTGCCCCAGGACACCGGGTTGGTCTGTTGCACACGAGCTAAGCGAAGCAACAAAAATTGCCGCGATGAAATTTCGTGAACTCATATCTGGAATAAGTAAGCGCATATCGAATGCTACCGATCACCTTTTCCGATTTCAACTTCTTTGGCGACAGTGAGAGCTCCCGCGTTTTTAAGCTTCTGATGCAAAAATCACGGATTTTGCATCATGCGGAAAACAGCCGAATTGCAGGCGCTTCCATGATGCATAAATCCAATGCACAATCGGGGCATGATTTACGGCTACGCACGCGTCTCATCCAACGGGCAGGATCTAGCCCAGCAGCTCGCCCAGCTCGATGCGGCCGGCTGCACGAAGGCCTATCGCGAGAAGGTCAGCGGCGCGACTGCCGAGCGGCCCCAGCTCAAGCGCGCGATCGGCTCGCTCGATACCGGCGACGTGCTTATGGTGACGTCCACTGATCGCCTTGCCGTAATACCCGTGACCTGTTGAACATCCTCCATGCGGTGAAGGAAGCCGGTGCTGGCTTCCGCTCGATTGCGGAGCCAATGGTGGACACCACCTCGCAGTTTGCCGATGTCATCATTGCGGTGCTGGGGGTTGCCGCCAGCTATGAGCGCCATCGTATTACCGAGCGCACCGCTGCCGGCAGGGGCCAGGCCAAGGCCCGTGGCGTCAAGTTCGGCCGACGTGCTACCCTTCCCCTCACCAGCAGACAGAAGCGCCACAGCGGCTTGCAGCTGGCGACACGCAACGCACTGTCGCAGCGCTGTTCGACGTCGATCAGGCAACAATATCGCGGCTGCATCGAAATCAGGGACGCTAACAGCGGGGTGGCCTGTTTCTCCCGCGATACATGATGGTAGCGGTGGTCGGCTTTGATCGAGCATTCACGGCCACGCTCAACGAAAAACCGGTAGCATCGTGATAGTTAGCGAAGTGAAAACCAGGGCGGCGCTGAACGACAGAACGCTTTAGGCCAGATTTCTGAGCTTGCCTGTCATAATAACCGGCAACGTTAGCTAGGGTCGACGACGTTGAGAAGCTGTACCCCCGATAACAGCCAATGGCTTGATCGCGGAGCAGAAAGTTAGCCCCAGCCGGTGCCTTATAATTGAATGTTTCAGCCAATGCCGGCGATACAATGACGGCAGCGACGAGCAACGCTGCCAGTGGATTTGATAGGTTCATAATTTACTGCCCCCTGTTCCCTGTCGATCCTAACGGCAGATTTGACTGCTACAACGCATCGGAGATGTGCATCAAAATTCAGACCACGGTTCTGCCCTTCATCGTATGATGCAAAACTTGTGAGTTTTGCATCATTGGGAAACGATCTTCCGTTCTTGGTTTAGCGAGCTATCACTAGGATCTACTGATTAAGGAGAGAGCCTGTGCTGCCCCTTCTAGCGCTAGCGATGGTCGTCAGTGCCAGCCCTGATCCTGCTCCTTGCTCTGGTGCAACAACTACACAGGTGAACGACTGTCTCGCAGCTCGCTTCGGCGAGGCAGATGCTGATCTAAACCGCTATTACGACGTGGCAGTTCAGCGAGTTCGCAAAGACGGTGGGGAGCCTGTAGCCAAAGGTTTCATCCAAGCTCAACGGTCATGGCTATCGTATAGAGAATCTGAATGCGGTGCGATTTTTGAGAAGTATCGGGATGGCACAATCAGGACGAGCATGGAGGCCGGGTGCCGCATACGCCTAACGCGCTTACGGACTTATATGATCTGGCGTAACTGGCTGACTTATGCTGATAGCACGCCTCCCTTACTACCTCGCCCAGCCATCGATAGTGCACTGTCAGATGGTCGCGGATAGCTGAGGGTACGCGCTTTCACGGCATTATCGTTGATGCAAAAATTTTGATTTGTGCATCACGAATGGCCGGATGGGTGGAAAGCGGAATGGCGGCTTAGCGCCCGCCAGTGCCGTCCCGGAAGCCGCGTTCGAAGTCGTGAGCAGCGTCCTTCAAGCCAGCATATTGTGTGATCGCCACGAGGACGACAACTGCGGCAACCAAAAGGTGCCTTCTTCCAGTTCGGCGACGTTGATCGGAGGCGTTCATGGGATCAGTCCTCACTTGATAAGTCGCTTCATCCTATGCCTGCGTCAGATTGCAGGCAACCGAGGCTGCAGGCAGCATAGCCTTCCATCCTCAATAAGCGACGGCTTTCAGGCACCGCGACAACCGTGCTGAACGGCGACAATGGGCGGTTTCGACCGTTGCAAAAGGGACCCCTTTTGCGACGCGACACAAGCCGTTATCGGTTTCGAATGTCGCAAAAGCAGCGACATTCGAGACGTTCGAAACTCAGGACTCGCGCGACATGGTCGAGCAGAGTCCGAAAGCAGGCAATTCGCTAATCCCCAAAGTCAGTCAGTCACTACCTTGGTCGCTCACCAGAAATACCGAGCAGTCTGGTTGCTACTACATGGCATATTAAGAAGTGCGGGTGTATACGTACATTTGTGTCAATGCTTATTCAGCAGGGCCAGGTGCCGTTTAACTCGTGGGGCATTCCTTCGCCGGGCCTGTACGAATCTCAATCGCATGGTTTGGTGAAGCCACTGCTTCAGCGTGCCATGGCGCTGGCAAAGGTTGGCGCTTGGTCCTGCAACCTTGCAGATAGCAGCCTGAGTTGGACCTCCGCTGTCTATGATCTGTTCGGGTTATCGCCGAACATGCTCCTCGACCGGCGGCAGACTGTCGAAATGTACGCGGAGCATTCCCGCGACGCGCTAGAGAGGCTGCGCGCCCGGGCGATCGCCGTCGGCGGCACTTTCACCCTAGACGCGCAAATCACCTAGGCGACTGGCGACATGCGGTGGATGCGCATTACCGGCGAGATGAGCCGCACTGCATGTGGCAAACGTCTCCTGTACGGCTTGAAGCAGGACATCACAGAAGAGAAGTTGCGCTACGAGACGCTGCGACGGCTTGCGGAGAATGACGCCCTTACCGGGCTGGCAAGCCGAACTGTCTATGAAAGCCGCTTCCTAAACAGGCAACCCGGCGTCGCACCAATCAGCCCGCTGGGTGCCCTGATTCTGTTCGATCTGGATGGCTTCAAGGGGATCAACGACCGATTGGGGCATCTGGCTGGAGATGCTTGCCTCAAGGCCTTCGCAGAGCGGCTTTCCACGAGTTTCCCCGAAGCGCTGCTGACCGCGAGAATAGGCGGCGATGAATTTGCCGTAATCGTCAGTAATGATGAACCATTATCCTTGATAAAAGCAAGTCTGGACAGCCTCCAGTCCCTGCTGGCCGCACCCGTCCTGTGGCGGGAACATATTTTTAAGGTGGCCGCCACAAGCGGTTTTGCCCTCCCAACCGATCCATATTGCTATGACGCCGAAGAACTGTTCGTCCGCGCCGACGCTGCGCTCTACGCTACCAAGAGAACGGGGCGGCGCGATCGAGCGTCTGACCGGCCCCTATAAAAAACGGGATAAAGTCCGAGTCAGACTTTAAGCAAATAATACTGGAAAACGTTCTGGCACCTAATTATCAATCTTGGACACCACGGCGTCGCATAAGTCAAAATCCAGAACTTTCGCGACAACTTACGAGCTAAGGAGTTCGATCGCGCCTCTCCAATGTTGGGGAGCCTAGTCTACCGGGTTGGGTGCCGGCACCCGTATAACCGACCGGCCATGACGTTCAGCTTCCAGCGGCGCAGTCCGATGATAAGGTTCAGAGATTTGGCGGTGTCATGCATTGCAGTTGCAGAGATAGCTCTGCTTGCTTTCCAGTTCCTGTCTTGGCGAACGCGCGCTTCAAGTGAGTACGCACCGTTTCTGACGAGACGCCAAGCTTGCTTGCAACCATAGACAAGCCATTACCTTCAGCTACTAAAAAGGCGACATTAGCTTCGGCCGGCGTTAGGTCGTATAAAATCTGTAGGAAACTTGGTTTTAGCGAGGATGTATTGTGTAGTTTATCAATTACAACAAGTATGGTATCATAAGAAAATACGTCTTGAGCAGATCGTGAGGTTGGTAGCAGGTGGAGAACAAAAGGGGATTGGTCAATTCTTCTGACGGCAATCGATGTCCCTATTGAAATATCTTTGGCTTTGAGAGCGGATAAAAATCCAATATTTGCGTTTGGGTTTAGTAGCCTCATACGGCCATCCCTCAAATCGATCGCATCGTCTTTGTTTTGATTGAAAAGCGCATTCGAACTTACCACATAAGCGTCAGCAGTTATGATAGCAGCTGCTGCTCCAATCGCTGCCAGTGCATCAGTTGCAGCTTGTGCTTGAATGAGTCGCATTTGTGCCGAGATGGCCGAAGCTCGTGCAAGGTGAGGGCGTAGCCGGTTAAGTGCTAAAACAGAGTTACTTGCTCCAAGATAGCTAGAAAAGCCCTCGAAGGTAATCATCAGGCCGTCTGTTTGGATGCCTTGGATAGCTGTGCCAACGCCCTCATCAAATCCTCGTGGTCTTAGAAAATCAGTGTAGATCGGCAGGGTCTCCAGCTCATTCGGACTCATTAAGTCATGATCCGTCAAAAATCCTGGGTGTCGAGATGCGGCTCTACATCGAACTGCGCGGAGGTTCTGATCAACCCATCCCTCGTCAACGAACTCCCGCATCACTGAATCGAGGCTAGAAGATGCCGTCCATTTCTCCGCGCTACCTGACTTAATCATCAAGAGTCCGCCACGCGCCCCAACGTGATGTGCCAGTCGGTCAAGGGTTCTAGGCCACAGAGAAGGCATAAATCCCGCTTCGTAGATCAGATCGGTCAATACATCAGACTCGTCTCTCATGTGCGCTCCAACATGATGAAACCGCGCGGATGATATCACCCATACGGGTGACGCGCTGCCATTTACCATAACGTATGACCCGTGGTGAGGGCGAATCTAAGATTGTTCGAAGATCCGGGCTGTCGATGGGGGCGCTGCTATGATCCTGCCGCCGTGCAGTTTTGCTGTGCGGGGGTAGTAGATCCGTGGTTACGGCGTCGGTGACACCGTAACCGTTATCATGAGGGGGCAGTCATGACGGTAGGTTCTAGTCAGCTTCGCTTTTGGATTAACATGGCGCTAGAGTGCATCCGACGCGATCATACGTTCCGCGTACCCTGCGCACCAATTAGCGAGGGCGATCAGCGTGGCCCATTCCTAACCGCCCGGGCGCTTGGCATGGCACTGGGCGCACTTCACGACGCCCATGCTTTGGCTGCCGGCCGACCTCCTCTACTCACTATCCCGGACACAGGTAGCTTGGGCGGGCTGCCGCCGATCATGACCGCGGCCGCGGCTTGCCATCAGGTTCTATTACACCGCTACCCCAAGCAGTCGCGCCTGCTCGACTATGCATGGAGACAGTGGTTCGAACTTTATGGTCTTGGCGGTCACGCAGACGCCGAAGCCGCAGGGCGACGTTTTGGCACCGCAGTCCACGAGTTTGGTGCGGACGATCCAGTAAACGCAAAACAGGGGATGTTCGCACCTAGTCCTGGGACACCGTACAAGCACATTGCCCCCCCAAACGAGGCGACTCAAGGTTACTCAGGCGGTGAGTGGGGCAAGTCGAAGCGTCTGCTCGCTACCCGCCTCGCCTATTTCCCTTCACCGCCTGGTCGGGCATCGACTACCGCCGTCAACACCACACCACACTTCCAAGCTGATTTTGCGAAGGTTGCTGCCAAAGGCGCGGATCGCCACACTGGCACCCGTACCGCCGAAGAGGAAGTCGTCGGCATCTTTTGGGGCTACGACGGGGCGCCGGAGCTTGGGACGCCGCCGCGCCTTTACATGCAGGTCGTGTTGACTGTGCTAGATGTCATTGAAGCACGTAAGCCGGGAAAGCTCGACATCGGTGAGGAGCTCGCGATCATCGCGGGAGTCGCGATCGCCATGGCCGATGCGGGTGTCGAGGCTTGGCACTACAAGTACAGTGATGAACATATGATGTGGCGGCCGGTCGTCGGCATACGGAACGCCGTAGATGGAAATGGAACGCCCATTCCTGGATGGCTGCCACTAGGACGACCCGACACAAACAATAGCGGTCAAGGCTTAACGCCAGACTTTCCGGCATATCCCTCTGGTCACGCTACTTTTGGAGCGTCCGCCTTCCAACTGTTACGACTATATCTAGTCGAAAAGGGCGTTGCGAAGTTTGACGGCAAAGGTGTGGATAACATCCACTTTGACTTCACGTCCGACGAGTACAACGGCCGTAACACCGACCCGCGTACATCGTTTCCGCGGGAACACCTGACCCGATCACACAAGAGCCTATGGCAGGCCATTACCGATAATTCGCTTAGTCGTGTTTACATTGGTGTGCACTGGCAGTTTGACGGGATCACAACAAAAGGGAGTGATGGGGACGGCGAGTTCGGGATACCGAAGACTCCCGCAGATTTAGGTAAGCGTGGTGGGGTCTGGCTTGGTGGACAGATCGCTAACGAGGTCGCCGCAAAGCTCGGCGTTACATCGACAACAATAGCCGCTTCACATTTCTCGTAAAGCCTAGAACCCTGCCAGTGGCTAAAGTAAGTTGCGACATTTCAATTTACGAAGACTGGCTGTAATATGTGGCAACCATGTGTTGGTCACAATCATCAGGCATAATCTCCAGATATAGCAAGTAAGAAATTCTGATTGATGACCATACATAGGTAGGCTCAGCTTACGAAATTGATATGGACAGTTGTGACGATTAGCTGATGCAACGGAACGCCGCAGATTAATCGTATGGGCAATTCTAGTATTCCACGCCTATAAATCGAGCACGTTCTAGTCGGTTCAAATCTTCGCGGAGAGACTCGCTATGAAGCGTTCAAACTGTGCCGTTGTGTGCGGCAGTGGGGGTGACATGGATTACTTTTATCAGGGGGCATTAAAGCGGCTGTTGCGAAGTAGACTATCTATGCAGTTATTGGCGTCTGGTCCGATAATTGCGGGCGCAGCGCTCTTAAGTAGTTGTGCCGGAACGAAGGTCGGTCGTATCTCGAACCCGGCATACCAAGTAGACGGGCGCTTTTCGGACGCCAAGGCACAGGGCATCCGCTATTACGAGAGCGCTCCATTCCTGCTGGTCTACAGCGACGGCAAGGGCGGTCTCGTCAGCAAGCTCCTGTTCCTCCCGGATCTCACCCAGAAACGAACGGTCGACCCCTATGCTCTGCTCGCCTCTAACAACACGACGCTGACCTTCACTAACGGCGTCCTGACCCAAGGGAAGACGGTGGTCGACGAGACCATCGTACCCAAGGCGGTCGTCGGCGCACTGGAGAAAGCGGCAGGGGTCGCGCTAAAAGCCTTCAACGTCGCAGGCGGGGGTGCCAGCGGCAACTTGCCTCCGCCGCTCCTCTTCAAGATCATACTGAAGAACGGATCCGCGAGGCTGGCGGGAGGCAAGAGCGTGGGGTCGGACGGCACGCCGCGAGCCATCGGCGTAACGGTCTCGGCACCGAACAAGGAAGGCGGCGAGGGGGAGAATTCGAAGGCTGCAGCAGAATCTCTGCCTGCCCCAGAGGAGGACAAGCGATGAGCAAAGTCTGCACGCTGGCGTTGACCGGCATGCTCGCCAGCACGGTCGCGCTGTCCGGGTGCTCGACTTTTGTCAGGAGCCAGATCGCCACCCCCCGGGCGGAAGGTATCGAGTATTCGCTGCCGGTTCCCATCATCCGGGTTACGCCCCAAGCGAACGGTACGATGACGGTTGATGTGGAGTATCTGCCGGATCCCGACAACACCTACACCTTGAAGACATCCTCCTTCCTGTCGTCATACGCGCTCGACGTCCAGCGCGAGAACGGCATGCTCAAGAGCGTGTCGCTTGACGCCAAGTCGGACGCCGTCGCAGCCGCGTCCGTCGAGTCCGCGGGCAACCTCGTCAAGGCGCGGGCTGAAGCGGCATCGAAGGAAGACGAGGCGCAGGCGACAACGGCCAAGGAGCAGATGAAGGCGATCGAGGACGCAGGCCTTGCCTTAGCGATTGCTGAGGCCAAGGTAAAAACTCTCGAAGGCAGCGGCGCAACGGACCAGCAGAAGCTGGAAGCTAGGATCGCGGCGGATGAAGCCTTGGCCAAGCAGCAGTTCCTCACAGAGGCGGCGAGCGCGAAGGCACAGGGTGCGATGAACGTAATCGATGGGGAGGCCTTTCCCCAAGCGGCCGGCCCAGTGCTGTTCCGCGTGGTTCCGATCGGCACCGACGACGTGAAGCTGGTGGCGTTCGACGGCCCGGCGGCGTTCGCGACGTCGTCCCCCACCGCGCCTGCCTCGGCGCCTGCGGGCTCGGGAGACTTATCGATCGCACTTGAAGGTCCGTCGGTCCTCCGTCGCACGGGCGCTCCCCTGAGTATCACCCTCACGACCGATCGCGCGATGAAGTCCTTCGATCTGTCCAGGTCCAAGCTTATCGCGATCGGCACGGGCGCAACGAACCGCATCGCGCTTGTCACGAAGGCGGAGGTAAGCACGGGCTCGGCCTCTGGAAGGATCGTGCTCACCCTGAGCAGCGCTACGCCGCCGGGACGATATAGCCTATCCCCCTCGCTGATCCTGGCGGACGATCAACCGGGAATGACCGATCCGATCGACTTCACGGTGCAACGGTGATCGCGTTCGAATGTCTGCTGGCACGCCTGACTGCACAGGTCGGCATTCCGACGTTCGCAATGAACGGCGAGGAGCAGGTGCTGCGCGACGTTTTCGATCAAGGCTCGGCTGGCGACATCCAGCTCAGCATCAACAATGCGCCCCTCAATTCTCCGATGAGCAACGCGAAAGGCTTCCACTCGCTCGACCTGCACCTCGCCTTACAAAATCTTACGCAGAACGTGCCGGGCAAGCCCGCCAACAAGATCGCCGTTATGTTCGCCGACTTCTACGCTCCATATCCTCAGGCGCTCGGCGTTATGTTTGATAGAGGCTTCGAGACGCCCGATGATCCGAGTAGCGCAAAGGCGTTCCGTGCGGTGCCCCGAGAGGGTTGCGCGGTCTTCCTCGGCGCAATCACGCAGTACCGGAAGTCCGACGCTGCCCGTCAGGCGGAGGCGCTGTTCACCACGATTCACGAGCTCGGCCACGTGTTCAACCTGCAGCATGCCAACCACCCCGCCAACTTCCTCGCGCAAAGCGTGTCAAAGCCCTATCCTCCGGAGAGCTACCAATTCTTGCCGGCGCACCGCAACATGCTCGCGCACTGCTCATCTTCACCATTCGTGTGCCCCGGAGGTTCCCCCTTCCAGTCGACTGGCATGTTCGCGAACCACAACTCGCAAGTTCGGCGGGCGTCGTCGCCGCCTCAATTCGGGCTCGAACTCGCGATCGGGATGGGGCAGCGGGAGTTCTGGCCGTTTGAGCCGATCGAACTCGACGTCACGCTCCGCGTGGCGAACGGCGTCGACCGCAGTTTCAGGGTGCCGGACACACTGGACGCCGGATACGACACCTTCGCCGTCTGGATTGAGGAGCCGGGGGGATCGAGGCGGAGACTGCAGTCGCCGCGCCGATATTGCGGTGCAACGCGGTCGCGTCAGATACGGCCAGGCCGGCCGTTCAGGCGCGACCTGAGCATCTTCGGGGAGGCCGGCGGCTATACCTTTCGCATTCCCGGCATTCACCGGCTGTGGGTTGATTTCGAATACAGACACGGTACCCGGTTGCGCTCCAACGACCTAGAGGTAAACGTGCTCCCAGCCGATGGAACGCCCTCTTACCGTTCGGTGGCGAACGCATTGGCTCGGCGCAGGAGCGCAGGAATCCTCTACCACCGCCTCCTTCGACGAAATGACCCGCATGTCCTCGACGAGCTTGCGGACTTCGCGGTGGGAGCGGACAAACCCAAGTCTGCCGGATCGATTCTGTATGCAGTCGCCCGCGCTAAAGCCGAGTTGGCTATACGGGATGGTGAGGCCCCCTGCAGGTCGGCAGCGGAGATGCTTCGCCGTGCCGCAGATGAACCCGACATGGGTGAGCACCAGCGCGAGTTGGCACGCAAGCTGACGGTCAGGCTCGACCGACGACGACGGCGAACTCAGACGGAGGCCACGGTAGCAGGCTAGCCCGACGGGAGTGATGTCAGACCGGCAGACGTCGAAACCTGGCTAGTCGAAGAGCGCCTCGCGACCGTGCGCATGTATCCTTCGCATCCCAAGCGGCCATAGCGTTCACTTTCTCGATGCCACGGGCTCGATCTCGCGATCGTGGAGACAGACTGATCAAGTCTTCCGAAAGGCCGTCATCTGCGGGAAAGGCTAGCTAGGCGATCAGCCCACGCCTAAATCCGCTTGTATGTCGCAGAAAGTGGGACATACGCGACGCCCAAAAGTCAGGACTTCCGCGACAATGCCGCGGAAGTCCTGTGTGGTACGGGCTTTAGGTGCCTTGCTCAGATGGTGATCTCACCCTCGTCGCTACCATCCCAGTATCGGATCGCCTTTGCATCGACACGGATCATCACGACACCAGGTGTGTCGATGCCCTCGGGAAAGTACCGATCGAGATCCTTGGTCCAGTGATCGGCGAATGCAGCCTTGTCCTCGATCAGCGCAGCGGCACCTTCGACAGTTACAAACAACGGGGGACCGCCGAGCATACCGACGGCACCGGTATAGCTAAGCGTGACGTGCGGATCGGCACGCAGGTCAGCAATCTTTCGCGAGTTTTGGTAGGCGAAGAAGTAGCTGTCGCCTCGGTATTCGACATCGCCGTTGTTGCTCATCGGGCGGGCTGTTAGGGTGCCATTGGGTGAGCGAGTGGCCATCATCGTGAAGTCCAACTTTGCCATCTTTTTTGACAGGTTGTGTAGGCTGAGGTCGGACATCGTGTTGCTCCTTCAATGTGGGGTCATGAAAGTTTGCCCAAGCGGTTGCAACGAACGTAGTGGCGTAACAGTCGCGTGCGCCGATACGACTATCGGTACAATCGCGAACAATTTTTAGAAAATTGACAGGTAAGGCAGGGGCTCCTCCCCAGACCTGCCGAGCCACTCTGTTCCCAGTAGTTGCTACGAACCGCTGCTCACAACTGCAGATAACGATCCGTCCGGATTGCGCCCCTCACGAATTAATACAGCATCCTGTTGCACTTGTCGGATATCTTGCGGGCTGCCTTCTCTAGCCGGCGGAAGCGCAACCTCGGCAATTCCCCCGACGTTAGCCGAACCATGGAGCGCACCTGCTATCTCGCGATCAAATTCGCCTGCTTCGATAGCGGCCCGCATGTTCACCAGGTAATCGGCAAAGCGGTCAGCGGGAATGAAGTTCGTCGTTTGACCACCGATCGTCAGTGTCGCCCCATTTCGCGTCGTAGGCGTGAAGGCAACATGCTCGCCGTCACGGACGAACCATGTTCCTGAATGAACACCGTCAGTCGCCCATGCCTTTTCGGCCAGATGTAAATCCTGCAAAACCTCGTCGCGGTCGGAAATTGGGTCAGCGGATGGCGACGAGACGACATCCTTCAAAGCAGACTTGGCCGCGTTAACAATGTTTTCTAGTGCCATTTCACTTCTCCAATACTGCTCCGGGACGTTATGAACGCAACGGTCTAATTCGCAGATTGGGCGCAGGTTCACTGGATAAAATCGCCAGCGCCTTTTTCGGACAAATTTTAGAAAGTGCATCGTTTCTACAGCGATAGAATGACCGCATTCGTGATGCAGATATCCTTCTAACGAATCGCGAGGCTGAAAAAGCAGTTAAAAAGGCTGATTAAACCTCCGGGTTGAAAAGCTAGGATCACGCTAGCGTTCTTTTTATGTTCCGCTATAATCCGGGTATGGAACACGCACTCGAGTCGATGCACGACGGCGCACAGCCGTTCAGTTAGACTCACACTCTGATTGCCGAGATCTTGCCAGAGCTTCGGCCTTACGAGATGCAGAACATCTTTTTCCAATGCTTCGAAGACGGTCCTGAGACCCTCCTGGCACCGATCGAAGCAGAGTTCGCGCGGCGTGGGCTGTGCCGTACGGCAAGTTCTCGACCGATTGCTTCTGATGGCTAGCGTGATTTCGCCGGAGCGGATTGCGGCCATTATCGAGAACGCGCCTGCATGGGATTTGATCGGCCTTACCGCCCCGCGCGAGGGACTGAGAGCAGACGCACGCCTGGAAGTGGCAAGGCATGTCTACGGCACTCTATATCAGCCTGTAGACGCTGAAACGGCGCAGATGGCTTTGCCCTGGTGATCCTGTGGGCAACACGTGGTTTAGGACGCTGGGGATTTCACGAAGCACGAAGCTAATGTGGGGTGCGTATGCTCCAAATGCGGGCGTAAGGGGGGCGTGCACCGCCTGGTTCTAGCAAGATGGTGCTACCTCAAACGCAAGAACATGTCGGTCAAATGCCTCCCCGGATATCTGCGATGTTTGGCTTGCGACAGTAGGCCAAGCAGGATCGCACCGACGCCACTACCGCCGTCCTTTCTCGGTTACGGTCAGGACGAACGCCAATGGAAGCGCTTCGAGCGGAAGCTGAGAGGGTAAGGTGGGCTTCTTGTAGGGGCGGGCGTCATCACCGACTATGCCGCTGATGCCGGGGCGACCGTTCACATGGTCCAGCATCACAGACGAGCGCCGGGGAACACACTACAAGCTAGGCAGTTTCTAAATACGCTGGAAGCGTCCTGCCCTTTCGGGGGGAACGGCGGTGAGAGCTCGCAATGCCCTGTCGGTCTTCAGATTGGCAGGGCATTTTCGTAACTATGTACGGAACCGACGCTGGCCTGTACTGTTGATATCATAACCGGCCGGGCACCCTCCCCCCTTGGCCCGCTGGTTCTAAAGCGCCCCGCTGCCCCCCCGCAGCGGGGTATTTTATTGTCTGGGTCCTTTTGGACAATGGGCCAATTAGGCGTTTGCATTCGCAAAGATGGCTTGAAAATGTCAAAGCCAGAGATCCGTCGGAGCCGTTTTGGCATGTGACGGGTTGGTGCGGCATGTCCCTATCAACAGTCCCCTATGCACTCGCCGTTGACGATGACCCGTTCATCCTCATGGATGTCACAGGTATTCTCGAAGATGCGGGTTTCCGCACTTATGAAGCGGATCACGGCGATGCTGCGATCGCGATGCTCCCCGAGTACGCGCACACAATCACCCTGCTCTTCTCAGACGTCGATATGCCGGGCGATACTAACGGGTTCGAGCTCGCCCACCACGTGGCAGAGAACTACCCCTGGATCGAGATCGTCATCGGCAGCGGCCACCTGCGGCCGAAAGCGAATGATTTGCCCGAAAAGGCGACATTCGTGTCCAAACCGTTCAATGCGCAGATGATCCATGGCCATCTCCGCGAGACCCTGCCCGATGGCAAGCTGCCAGAGCCCCTGAAAAAAGCGGTCTAGACGGGCGTTCACACCGAACCCAAGTTGCCGAACCGATAACAATTGCCGACGTGTGTTAGGCACGAATAGCGATCTGCAAAGGACGAGGGAGTCCACGGGACTATCGGTGTTGAGTTGAGGCTTAAAAGACCAAACCGGATCAACTTACATATAAAAGGGTGCCACTTTGCTGGCGTTATATCTCCGGTGACTTCTCAATCGGGGGTTCACTCAGCCGTTGATGATCGTCAGGCAGCGGTCTCATCCATCAAAGCGATATCACAGAATAACTTTTTGAAGGTTGTACGATTATTCAGGGAACCCTACTTGCCTGTCAGCTAAATGGAGTATTCAATGCCCGACGATACCTACCAGCCCAACGCTGTTGAACTCGCTACCGAGCTGACAATCGCTTGGCTCAGCAATCCAAATACCCGTACGTCGGCCGACGACGTTCCTGCATTTCTATCGCAGATGCACAGCAGCGTTCAGTCGCTTGTTGGCGGTTCGCAGACCGAAGAAAGCCATGCGGAGGAGCCCAAGGAATACGTTGGCGCGGTAACCGCCCGTAAGTCCCTCGCCAGCCCCGATCACATCATCAGCATGATCGATGGCAAGCCGTACAAGACGCTGCGCCGTCACCTCGCCACTAACGGCATGACGCCAGTGGAATATCGCGAGCGTTATGGCCTGAAGGCTGATTACCCCATGGTCGCTCCTACCTATTCGGAAGCGCGCCGCACCATGGCCAAGAGCATCGGCCTGGGTCGGAAGCCCGGTCAGACGAATGAGGCCAAGCCAGAGGCGGCAAAGCCTTCACCGCGTAAGCGCAAAGCCGACGACAGCGCAGAGTGATTGCAGGCCGGCCTTTAGAATTAAAGGCCGGCCACCCCAAGCGGTTATTTCTTTTGCTCTCCTTGCGGCACGCCGTTGTAGGGAGTTGCGCTGTTCTCGTCAGGCTTGGCGTCGAAAGAATTGGGCCGCTTGTGATCGTTGCAAGCACCGAGCGTGAGCAGCATGCCCATTAGAAATACGCGCATTTGATGTACCAGTATGATCAACCACAAGGTTGATCCCTATTGTGGTCCGGTTCGCCTCCATTAGGCAGTTGAACTGTGACGGTAGAGCCTGACAGGAAAACGGCTATCCCTCTTGGAGGGTTTTCATCACTGACGCTAGGTTTCCCTTGACAACAGCATAATTGCCCTTCTCAAAGTTTACGGCACTTGCATCATTGCCACCCTTGAAACGGCGCACAAAGTTTACGCGATCGACGTTTATAACGATCGGATCACCCTCAAGACTGTAAAATTCCACGTAACCGTTCACTCGTATCCCCCAACGACCGCGCCTAAATGCACTGCGTTACACATTGTCAGCCGTGTCCGGCGATCTCGCGGCAATCAAAGACGCTATTTCAGCTTCGTCTATCGTCCGATTTTCCCACGTGTCTTCCACCGCAATCGACTTTTCGTCATCGCGCATTGCGATCATTTCAGCAGCGGTAGCGAGCGCTTCGTCGAAGCTGTTTCGGTGAACACCCAGCGTGGACATCTCGCCGTCTTTACGGATTACGTAACGCATTAAATTAGCTCCTGTTGATTGAGACCACTAACCCAACCGAACAGGAATCCCTATGCGCTTGGTGCGGTCCAGCCGATCCAGGCCAGCGTGCCGATCAGCGTCGAGCGCGGTACCTTGAAGGTCCGACAGACAGATACCTTGCTGGCCCCACCATCTAGCGCGGCTGTAATGCGTTCGAGCGTTTCGGTATCGATCATCGGCGGGCGACCACCCTGGAGTCCGCGACGCTTTGCCGCAGCAAGCCCAGCCATTACGCGCTCGCGCGTCAGCGCGCGCTCATACTGTGCGAGTGCGCCGAAGAGGGAGAACAGCAGTTCGCCGTGTGGCGTGGTCGTATCCATCTGCTCGGTCAGCGACCGGAATGCGATACCGCGCGTCTTCAGATCGGTGACAATCGCCAGAAGCTGCGGCAGAGAGCGTCCAAGCCGGTCGAGCTTCCACACGATCAGCGTGTCGCCCGGGTTCAGATAGTCGAGGCAGGCTTTCAGTCCTGGCCGATCGTCGCGCGCGCCGGATACCTTGTCGGTAAGGAAATGACGATGATCGACGCCGGCTGCGACTAGCGCGTCCCGCTGAAGATCGACCGTTTGGCGGTCACCAGTCGACGAGACCCGCATATATCCAACCAGCATGTACGACAAACCCCCGAAAGCACGTTCTCGAACACTCAATCAAAGCGACAGGGTTTGTCGAATGTTACGACCGAAGGCGGCGCTTATTGAGCGAAGGCCGAGACCGGAGATGTCGTAAATCATGTGTTTCCCGTCATCACCTCGGATAGCATCTAGTGCCTGCAATATACGCCAGTCATCATTGACGTTTCACAGCGCGGTTCCTCTCACAGATGTCGCGAAAATCGGGTTAAGCGACAAAGGGCTGCAACGATCATGCCGCTGTGGTTCCTACGGCGGTGTCAGCTAACGAGCAGACCCGGTAAGAGCTGTTCGGCCTCAGTACGGCTAAACAAACCCGAAGCCTGAGGTTTAACTCCATGAGTTCTAGCGAAATTGCCAACTGCGCGCCGGTACAAAACTAATTTTCGGCTCATCTCACTCGTGCTGATTTACCTTCGAGCTAATTCATGGGCCGCATCCATAGTTATCTCCCGAAAAGCGGAGCCGGGCCCAAGCGGGAACTCTGAATGGCGACTAAAATGCGGGGGGCTGATGTTCATCATTTAAGCAAGGTCGTTACCATGCAGCCGCTGCAATCCATGCCTTTGGTCTGCTGAAAACATTCGAGTAAAAGAATGCTCTTAGATCTAACCGTTATGGCCCAGCAAGCGTTGGATGAGCAGATCGCACGCATGATCCGGACCCTGCGGCGTCAGCGGATCGCGATAATACTGATCGGCCTGGCCGGCGCCGCGATCAAACTTACGACGTTGTACCCTCACCTTTAGTGCTTGCGGCACGCGACTATCGTCATCGCGCAACCACCTTGATCCTGTTCCTCCTGCTGCCACACAATCATTCTGCAATGACGTTGATACGACATAGCCGGAACAACTGGTTAAATGACAGGAAAGGGCCGCTTTGTGGCACTGCCCCCGCTCTGTCACGTAGATGCTCGGGGCTGTTGATAAATGCGCCGCTAGTGGCCGGGTACGCTTGGGGGCGGAATGACACCCCAAGGCTTTGCGATCCTGTCCCGACTAGGATTGAATAACGGGACGGCCTCAGCCGTCCCAAATGACGTTAGTGGGACAAAACCGACGTTCGTGAGCCGGGCCCGGAATGGCAGGTTCCCATCCAACACCTGACATTCCTGAAGCCCCGATCGTCGGTCGAAGACTGCGTGCGACTGACCAATTTTAGACTGTCTGGATATGGCCGCTTAAGGCTGAATATGCTGCCGGTCTGAGATATAATTTGATCTGCCTACCACATTTTGCGATCCTCGACGGAGACTAAGCCACTGGATTTTTGGTGGAGTGGGGGAACGGTGGACTCGCTGAATTTCGGCTTCCTTGAGGCCCATGATAAGCAGTTGGTGACTTTGGGAGGGTTGGCGGAACGCTATTTCTCAAGCGATCCTTCAACCGCTATCGTCAAGCTCCGACAGTTCGCTGAATTGATGGTGAAGATGGTCGCAGCGCATCACGCCGTGTATCGTGATGAGCGCGAGACATTCGAAGAGACGCTGCGTCGCCTATCATATGATCGCCTAATCCCCAAAGAAGCCGCCGATATCTTTCATGCCCTGCGAAAAACGGGCAACAGCGCCGTGCATGAAGCAAAGGGTAATCATTCCACTGCCCTGACGGCGCTGAAATTCGCTTGGTCGCTGGGCATCTGGTTTCATCGCACCTATGGTCGCGCTGCCAATTTCCAGTCCGGTGCATTTGTGCCGCCGCGCCAACCCGTTGATGCGACGGTTGCCCTGCGCGAAGAGATTGAAAAGCTCAGGCAGAAGGTGGCGGAAACTGAAGGTGATGCGGCTCGCGCTCGCCTTGAAGCAGAAGAACAGGCCCACGCGCGTGAGGCCATAGAAGAGAGATTGGTGCGCGAGGCCGAGGAGCGAGCCGCATGGGAGAAGATCGCCCAAGACATTGATGCCGAGAAGGCCGAAGTCACGAGCAAGCTCGCTGCCCTTCAAGCCGAAGCCGAAACTGTACCTCGCGCTGAGGCTACTCAATTGATCGAGCGCGGTGAAAAGGCTGCGGTCAAGATCGACCTCGACGAAGCGGAAACCCGTGCGCTTATCGACCAGCAATTGCGCGATCGTGGATGGGAGGTTAATACCCGCGACCTTCGATACAGCAACGGTGTTCGCCCTGCCAAGGGTCGCAGTCTTGCAATAGCTGAATGGCCAACCGCAAATGGCCCCGCCGATTATGCCCTGTTTGTTGGCACGAGTCTGATCGGCGTCGTGGAGGCGAAGCGACGGCGGAAGAATGTGTCAGCCGCGATTGACCAGGCTGAGCGCTATTCGACCGGCATAAAAGACAGCGCCGATTTTGGCTATGCCGGTGGGCCATGGGGCGATCATAAGGTGCCATTTGTGTTCAGCGCGAATGGCCGGTCCTATCTCAAGCAGATTGAGACAGAGAGCGGCATTTGGTTCCGCGATACCCGCCGCGCAGCAAACCATCGTCGCGCGTTGGTGGACTGGCCTACGCCGGAAGGCCTCAACGGGCAGCTTGAGGTCGATCAGGACGCGGCGGATGCGGCGCTTAAGGCGCAGCCATTCGAGTTCGGTTTCCCGCTTCGTCATTATCAGGAAAGCGCGATCCGCTTGGTGGAGGCTGCCTTATCGGCTGAGCAACGCGCCGTCTTGGTCGCGATGGCGACCGGCACAGGAAAGACTAAGCTTGCAATCGCCATGCTGTACCGTTTGCTGTCGGCCAAACGGTTTCGGCGCATCTGCTTCGTGGTTGATCGCAGCGCCCTTGGCGACCAGACAGAGGGCGAATTCTCGACCACCAAGGTCGTGTCAGGAAAGACATTCGCCGAAGTCTTTGGCCTCAAGGGTTTGGGCGACGTGACCCCGGACGTGGAAACGAAAGTCCACATCTGCACGATTCAGGGCTTGGTGAAGCGTGTCCTGTTCGCTGCCGATGGCACATCCGTGCCGCCCATTGACCAATACGACCTGATGGTCATCGACGAATGTCACCGCGGCTATCTGCTTGATCGGGAAATGTCCGACGCCGAGCTGAGCTTCCGGGGGCAGGATGATTATATCTCGAAATATCGCCGCGTGCTGGATTATTTCGACGCGGTGAAGATCGGCCTGACGGCTACGCCCGCGCTCCACACCACCGACATTTTCGGTGATCCGGTCTTCACCTATTCCTACCGCGAGGCTGTAGTCGATGGCTTCCTGATCGACCATGAGCCGCCAATTCGCATTGAAACTGCGCTGGCGCGGGCGGGCATCAAGTTCGAGAAGGACGAAGAGCTCGAACTGCTCAACACCCGGACCGGCGAAATCGATCTGGCTCACGCCCCGGACGAAATCCGTTTCGAAGTCGAGACATTCAACCGGCAGGTCATTACCCCGGAGTTCAACCGCGTCGTGGCGGAGGAACTGGCACGGCACATTGACCCGGCGCTACCGGGCAAGACGCTGATCTTCGCCGCCACTGATGCCCATGCGGACATGGTGGTCAGCGCCATCAAGGCCGCGTTCGCCAAGCAATATGGCGAGATTGATGACGCAGCCGTGAAGAAGATTACCGGCAGCGTGGACAAGGTGAAGAACTGGATCCGCTCGTTTCGTAACGACGCCAATCCGCAAATCGTGGTGACGGTCGATCTGCTCACCACCGGCATCGACGTGCCGAAGATCACCAACCTTGTATTCCTGCGCCGGGTGAACAGCCGCATCCTGTATGAACAGATGATCGGCCGGGCGACGCGCCAGTGTCCGGAAATAGGCAAGGAGGTTTTCCGCATTTTCGACGCCGTCGATCTGTATCCCCACCTCCAGAACATGACCGACATGAAGCCTGTCGTTGTCAATCCGTCGATCAGCTTTGCTCAGCTCGTCCGCGAAATGACGGAAGCGCAGAACGATGAGCAGCGGGAGGCCATTCGCGAACAGCTTGCTGTGAAACTGCGCCGCCGGATCAAGAAACTAACCGATGAGGCAAGGCAGCAGTTCGAGGCCGCAGCGGGCGAAACACCGGAAGCGATGCTGCAACGGGTTATGTCTGGTGATGCGCCGGGTCTTGCCGCCTGGCTGAAGGACCGTGCCGCGATCGGCCCCATTCTCGATTGGCAGGCCGATGGTGATAATCCCGGCCATGTTCCGATTTCCAAGCACGCGGATCATGTCGTCGATGTATCGCGTGGTTATGGCAGTGGCGCAAAGCCAGAGGATTTCCTGGTCAGCTTCGCCGCCTTCGTACGCAACAATATCAACACTATCGCCGCGCTGAAACTCGTCGTGCAGCGTCCCCGTGACTTGACCCGCGCTGATCTGAAGGAGCTCCGCCTAGCTTTGGACTCCAAAGGCTTTTCCGACGCCAACCTGCGACGCGCTTGGGCCGACGCCCGCAATGAGGAAATCGCCGCATCGGTCATCGGCTTCGTCCGTCAGGCGGCGCTGGGCGATGCCCTCATCCCCTATGAAGACCGTGTACGCGACGCCATGCGGGCGATCATGGCAAGCCGCGCATGGACCGACCCGCAAAGACGCTGGCTCAAGCGGATCGGCGACCAGATCGAAAAAGAAATTGTGGTGGACCGCGCTGCCATCGACAAGGAGCCGTTCATCGCCGATGGCGGCTTCAATCGCTTGAACAAGGTGTTCGGCGGGGAGCTGGAAAGCATCCTCGCCGGGATCAATGAAGAATTGTGGAAGAAGACCGCGTAAATGAGCACCACCACCGATATTGTGGCCAAGCTTTGGGGCCTGTGCAACGTCCTGCGCGACGATGGCGTCACTTATAACGAATATGTGACGGAGCTGACCTACCTGCTGTTCCTCAAGATGCTGGAGGAAACCGGCAAGGAAGAGCGGTTGCCGGAAGGGTGGCGCTGGGGCCTGCTTGCCAAACGCGAGGGTATAGAACAGCTCGATTATTACAAGGCGATGCTGCTCGAACTCGGCAAAGCGAGGGACGCGCTGGTCGGCGCGATCTTCATCGACGCGCAGACCCGCCTGCGCAAGCCGACCAACCTCAAGGCGCTGACCTCCAACATCGATCAGCTCGATTGGTTCTCCGCCCGCGAAGAGGGATTAGGCAATCTCTACGAAGGTCTGTTGGAAAAGAACGCGGCCGACAAGAAATCCGGCGCCGGGCAATATTTCACACCGCGTCCGCTGATCGACTGCATCGTGCGCCTGATGCAGCCGCAACCGGGGGAAGTGATTCAAGACCCGGCAGGCGGAACGGCCGGTTTCCTCGTCGCCGCCGACCGCTACATCAAGGATCACACCGACGATCTCTACACGCTGACCGAACAGCAGGCATTCTTCCAGCGACATAACGCCTTTTCCGGCGCGGAGTTGGTGCCGGATACCCACCGGCTGAGCATGATGAATCTGCTGCTGCACGGCATCGAAGGCGGCATGGAGAATATCGATACGCTCTCCCCCGATGGCGAGGCACTGCCTACGGCCAACTTGATCCTGACCAATCCGCCCTTCGGCACCAAAAAGGGCGGGGGGCGTCCGACCCGATCCGATTTCTCGATCACGGCGGATACGTCGAACAAGCAGCTTGCCTTCGTCGAACATATCGTGCGCGCATTGGCCCCCGGTGGCCGCGCTGCCGTGGTTCTCCCCGATAACGTGCTGTTCGAGGATAATACCGGTCGCCGCCTGCGAACCTGGCTAATGAACCTGTGCGACCTGCACACCATCCTGCGCCTACCCACCGGCATTTTCTATGCACAGGGCGTCAAGACTAATGTGCTGTTCTTCCGGCGCGGCAAGAGCGACAAGGGCAACACCAAAGCCGTCTGGGTCTATGACATGCGGGCGAATGCTCCTGCCTATGGCAAGACACGTCCGCTGTCCGTTGCCGACTTTGCGGAGTTTGAGGCCGCTTATGGTGCGGACGCCAATGGCGGCGCTGCGAGGCAGGATCAGGGAGAGGACAGCCGCTGGCGCAGGTTTGATCGCGCAGTCGTCACAGACCGCAACGACAATCTCGACATAAGCTGGCTTCGCGACACCGAAGCGGAAACCGAAGAGGCGCTGATCGAACCGGAGGACATTGCCGCCGCCATCATTGGCCATCTGAAAGCGGCTTTGGAGGAAATTGAAACGCTATCGGAAGAGTTGGAGCCGGACAGCGTTGAGGAAGCTATTGCCGTTGCGGAGGCAGCGGAATGAGTGGGTTACCGCGGGGGTGGGTGGCAACGGCTTTGGGCGAGATTGTGACTTTGCGAGGAGACAAGGTCGATCCAGCCAGCGTCCCCGAAAAATCGTTTATCGGCCTTGAGGATATCGAGCCTCACACATCTGCGATTTTGCGAGTTGGGCAGGCATCTGAAGTCAAGAGTTCTGTAGCCTGCTTCGAAGCCGGTGACGTTCTTTACAGTCGCCTACGCCCTTACCTGAACAAGGTGGCTCGCCCTGACTTTCCGGGCGTGGCTTCTGCTGAAATTCTTGCGCTGAAGCCGAGTGATGCCGCTGAAGCGGAATTCGTGCGTCGCAATATCATGACTAGAAGATTTCTCGATTTCACGGCTATGCTCGACAAGGGAGATCGGCCGCGTGTTAGTTATGATGAAATCGCCGCATTTCAGCTTTCTCTCCCGCCGCTCCCGGAACAGCGGCGGATCGTGGCGAAGATCGACAGCCTCACCGGCAAATCCAGACGCGCTCGCGACCATCTCGACCACATCCCCCGCCTCGTCGAGAGATACAAACAGGCTGTGCTGAACCTGGCCTTCTCACATCTCGCCGAACGGACACGCTTGCTTGATATGGTCGCAAGCGAACGCGGTATCCCATACGGAATCGTACAGACCGGCACGCCATACAAAGGCGGCATTCCGACTGTACGCTGTGGGGATATTAAAGATTTCCGCGTTGGGTTGGACCAGCTTAAGCGGGTCGATCCTGAAATTGAGCAAGGATATCAACGGACCCGTCTCAATGGCGGCGAGGTCCTTATAGCAATACGCGGTAGCGTTGGAGAAACGTGTGTTGCACCGGCGCAGTTCGCAGGTTGTAACATCAGCCGCGAAGTAGCAATGATACCGCCAAAATCAGACATCTCGCCTAAATTTATCATGTATTTTCTTGCTACATCCGAAGCAAAGCGTTTCATCTTGGGCAACACTAAGGGCGTGGCGCAACAAGGCATAAACTTGCGAGACTTGAAGGAACTTCCGACACCCGATTGTTCATTGAATGAACAAATAGCGGTAGCAGAACGCATCGAAGCCGCTTTCACTTGGATTGATCGCCTCGCTGCCGATTCAAATATTGCCCGCAGATTGATCGATCACTTAGACCAATCAGTGTTAGCCAAGGCCTTCAAGGGCGAAATTGTGCCACAAGACCCGTCCGACGAACCCGCAGCCGCCTTGATCGAACGCATCCGGGCAGAACGGGCTGCCGCGCCAAAGGCCAAGCGCGGTCGTAAAAAGGCTGCCTGATCCCATGGCAATTCCCGATTATCAGACATTGATGCTGCCGGTCCTGCGCCTCGCCGCTGGCGAACAGCGCGTGGCCGATTCCGCCGAACGCATCGCCGATGATCTTGGCCTCAGTTCCGACGAGCGCGAAGAGATGTTGCCCAGCGGACGGCAACGCCTACCCCAAAACCGCATTCATTGGGCAAATTTCTATATGTCCAAGGCAGGCCTTGTCGCCTCGCCGAAGCGGGGACGTTTCATTGCGACCGAAGCGGGGTGGGCGCTGCTAGCATCCAATCCCGCGCGCATCGGCGTGAATGAGCTGAAGGACTATGAAGGCTTCCGCGAGTTTTACAGCGGACAGAAGTCCGCTGACGATGATGCTGCGCCCGCAGCCATCGCTCCATCGGCCGAAACCGGCACACCGGAAGAGCAGATTGAGGCGGCCTATTAGGCGTTGCAATCGGCCCTACGCGCGGAACTGCTAGAACTGATCGTCCAGAACACGCCGGCCTTTCTCGAGCAACTGATCGTCGATCTGCTGATTGCCATGGGATATGGCGGATCGCACAAGAACGCAGCCACTCAGCTTGCCCGTTCTAGCGATGGAGGCGTCGATGGCGTCATCAACGAGGACAGGCTGGGGCTTGACCGAGTCTATGTGCAGGCCAAAGGCTATGGCGACGCGACGGTCGGGCGCCCCGATGTGCAGGCCTTCGTCGGCAGCTTGGTAGGCCATGGCGCAACCAAGGGCGTGTTCGTCACCACCTCCACATTCAGCAGCCAAGCGCGGAATTATGTCGAGCACCTCGCTCAGCGGGTGATCCTGATCGATGGAAACCGTCTGACTGGCCTGATGATCGAGTATGGTGTGGGCGTCCGCGTAAGCCGTAGGATCGAGTTCAAGAGGATCGACGAGGATTTCTTCGCGGAGGATTTCTCTATATAGAGATCGCTTAGAAGAGCCATCGACTGTTGTGCGCTGCGAATGGCGGATTTCAGGTCAGTAAGTGCAGAGTTCAGGGAATGGCAGTTCTTGGGAAGGGGATTTGTTCAGAGGAACTACCGGCATGGGCGCGTCATCGACCGGCAGCTGTCAAACTCGCGAGGGAGCTGGTTTCAGTGAAAACCGTCATTCCGGCGCCCGCACCGGAATATCTTAAGTTGGTCGACACCTGCCATCCCAAAAGGGAACCTCCAACGGGACGAGGATCACCGACGCAAAAATCCGTTGTATCCCCACCGGGGCATTCCCAAAATATAAGTCCCAAAATTCGCTGTTTGAGATGGGATAACGGGACTTATGCTGGTTGGTTATGCGCGTGTCTCGACCTCCGACCAGGACCTGACGCTACAAACCGATGCGCTGACCAAGGCAGGGTGCGAGAAGCTGTTCACCGACAAGGTGAGCGGCGCGAAGCTGAACCGGCCGGGTCTTACTGAAGCCCTAAATTTTGTGAGGGCCGATGACACGCTGGTCATCTGGAAGCTCGATCGCCTCGGCCGTTCGATTGGGGGCCTGATCGAATTGGCGGCCGACCTGTCGGCGCGCAAAATAGAATTCCGTTCGCTGACGGATGGGTTCGACACGTCAACGCCATCGGGTCGTCTGCTATTCCATATCCTGGCTTCCGTTGCGGAGATGAAGCGCGAGTTGATAAAGGAACGGACGATTGCCGGGTTGGCAGCGGCACGGGCAAAGGGCGGCACAGGCGGAGGCCGCAAGTCGGTAATGACGCCCGACATGCTCGACACCGCCCGCAAGCTGCTCAAGGCTGGCGACAAACCAGCGAATGTCGCGAAGCTGCTGCAAGTCGGCCGCTCTACCTTCTATCGACACTTCCCTGCCGCCGCCCGTGAAGGCGAACGGCAATGAATTGATTTGCGCCCGGTCGCCAGCATCCTTCGCTGGGCTTAGCCTCTCATCAGTTGCCAGACAGACCCGGGATAAGCTGCTCTGCTTGAGCACGCCTGAACAAGCCGCGCGCGGCGGGCTTCACCCCGTGAGACCGTGCAAGGTTGCCGACGGCGCGCCGATATACATGAAGCTTAAGGCTCATCTCACCTGTGCTGATATAGGTACGAGCTAAATGCAGGGCGGCATCCATGGTTATCTCGCGAAAGGCGGGGCCGGGTCCCAGCAGGAACTCCGAATGCCGGCTAAAATGCGGCGGCCGAATGTTCATGATCTCGGCAAGGT
This sequence comes from Sphingomonas sp. CFBP 8765, assembly GCF_014841445.1. Taxonomy (NCBI): domain Bacteria; kingdom Pseudomonadati; phylum Pseudomonadota; class Alphaproteobacteria; order Sphingomonadales; family Sphingomonadaceae; genus Sphingomonas; species Sphingomonas sp. CFBP 8765. The sequence goes on from NZ_JACYTY010000002.1 coordinate 138,227, forward strand.
CTGTTTTTGTCACCATGCAGCCGCTCCAATCCATACTCTTTGTGGGCTGAAACCTCGGCAGCGAAAGAGCGCCCTTCGATCCGATCGTGATACGCTGCGCGAACGGCGCTTCCCCCTCAGCAAGGCTGGCGGTTAGCTCGCCGTCCACGATCGCTTTGAACACCTGTGCCCAAGGCTTCGGACGGCCGCCGATCTTCCGCATGGCCTGAGCAAGGCTGACCGGATGCGCATCGTTTGGCTGAGCCAGACGACAATACAGCTTGTCGCACAAGGCTTGCATGCCGTCCCGAGACACGGCGAGCTGCAAATAATCTCCGCGTCCGGGCGGTACGGGTACAACTTCCACAAGGCCAAGATGAGCGATTTCGCGGATTGCGTAGGTCGGCACACCAAGCATTTCTGCCGCATGGATCAGTCGCAAGCGCGGCGTTCTCTGCGCGACCATCGGCACTACAGCGTCTTTGTTCACGAGAACCTTCAACCTGATGCCGTCGAGCGCGAGGAATGAAGGCAGCCTGCCCGCCTTGCGCATCCTGAAAAGAGTCGGCCGGTCCGCGCCGGTCAATTTCGTCATTTCTGCGATGGTGACACCGCGTGAGCGTGCTGTGCGGCATCGCTCAAAAAGCTGGGAAAGCACCTTCTGGACGGCAGGTGACAGCTTTGGATTGCTGCGATCGCAAAGCACTTTGTAAAATGCCTTGCGGGTGCTCCCACCTTTTTCGATGCCGCCAAGGTTGAGCTTGTCAGCAACATGCTGCTCGATCGCGCCGGGCCAGCCCGCCAGGAAGGGCCATGTCGCCGCCAACGCCGGAACGAGTAGGTTGCAATTGCTATCGAGGCAAAGAGATCTGCTCTGGAGCAACGTAGCCACTCGCCGGTCTACAACCGGGGCGAGCGCACAAGCGAGTTCCAGCAGATGCCCGCCGCCTATGTCGCTGAGCTCCGGCGACAGATGACGGCGTGCGATCCTTCGCTTGTCTGAATCATGGTGTATCAAGCCGACGAGCATCGCGAGGCTGTCACGCATGTTTTCGGGAACTGGGACCGCTTGCGCCCGCGTGAGTGGCTCTGCGCAATAGTCACACAAGTCGATGCCCGCCGTACGTCGCCAGACCTGACGGCGACGGCAGTTTGGGTTTGGACAACGCTCTTCGAGATATTCCCATGTTTCGGTGCAGATCGGGAGCTGGCGGACTTGCCATAGGCCACGATGATGCGCTGACATCGACAATGCTTTGGGTGAGAAGCGCCTGTAGGAAAATTGCAGAAACTCCCGAGATACGACCGTCCCGAAAAAATTGAGCGTTCTCGTATCGGGCGACCATAGAGGCGAGTGCAGCCGGGTGCTTGCACGACCAATCCCTAGACAGTCCGCGAGGATCTCCAGACCCGTATCGTCGCAAAAGGAGGCATGAGGGCGGTGCAACTGGATCTCACCCGTGACTTCGGTGATTTGCGCCATCCGCGGCATGTGATGCGCTGCTGCGACGCGCGCGACGTAGCCGTCCAATGACTCTCCCGCGATCAGCGGGAGGACGCGCGTCACGCGCCATGGTGAAAGGTTCGCGCTCATTGCACGCGTTGCCTGGCGAATGGATTGCTTGAACAGAAATCGCGAGGAATACAGTAGCTATCGACGGCTTCGGCCAGATCACCGTGATCGATCGAGGCTCTCCCATCGTGCAGGGCAACAGCCATGGCGGCGCGCACTATCTTGCAGATACGCCGCACTCGGCCTGCCGACGCCTCCCAGATCGGTCGCGCGATACCCTCGTCTGCGAGGCCTGACAGGCAGGCCAGAATGCCTGCATCCACCATTGCTTGGTCGAGATCCGCGAGGAAGCTCAGAAAAAGTGCGCGATCGCCCCTCGTGTCCCAGCGTAGTGGCGAAAGATCGATGTCATCGTCGAGCCGTTCCATCAACTCCGGCACCTGGGCCAGGACCGATCCGGCATCTTCGGAACCAACGAAGGCCACCGGCGCAACGCCCGCGTCCATGATCTTTTCTCGGATTGCCGTGGCCATAGGACGGCTCATCAGGGGGCGGCGTGCAGCGCGATTAAACTCATCAAACACAACGATCTGCACACCGCTGCGCCGCATCTCAGCAATTGCTCTTGGCCAGCGTGCCTTCTCAGTGCCGACATCAGGTCGGGCAGCTCCGAGCGCCTGTAGGATTGAGGTCGGCAAGGAATCTGTCGTGCCGGCTCCTGCGGTTTCGACATGGAGAAGCGGTTTGCAGCCCTCGTCCGCCGCTGCTTCGAGGACGCGGCGGAGTGCGACGATGGATTCGGTCTTGCCGCAACCGTGCGGCGCGACGAGCATAGCCCCGCCGCAAGAAGAATGCTCCGAGCGGTCCAACGCCGCGATGCGCATCTCGTCGAGTGCTGCCATGACAGCCGTTTGAGGCGGATAATCTACGCGGATCGCGTCGAAGCTCGCTTTGGCCTTGCCGACGCGGGTGGCCGCGCTAGCAGGGGTCTCCTGCCTCAGCACCGGACTGGATCGATCAGTCATTGGTAGCCTCCCTTGTTCAAGGGCAGCCGGCGCTCGCGAGCCGGTGTGTCGGGTTCGCTTTGCCCGCGCGCGGCGTGCTCACGGCGGCGCTCAAGCGCCGATTTGGCCGGTTTGGCGCGCGGATCGGGGCGTGATGAGAGGATCTCCTGGTCGAGCGAGGTCAATCTTGCCCGGTCATTGGCAATGAAATCACCCGACGTGACCGACGAGGGCGTTGCCCGAACCAGATCGACGATGTTCCCCGTGGCTTGTCTTATGCGTGGCACTTCTATGAGGGTGGCCAAGCGTTTGCGGGAGGCGGCAAGGTCGCCGGGGCTGATGTTGCGGATGGCCTCGATCAGATGGCCGCGGGCATTGATCCGTTCCTCCTGTGTGTTGAACCCCAACCCCTGCTTATTCGCCTCGCGTTCGATCTGTTCGTGGAGCCACAGAGGCATGCCGCTGCTATATTGCTCGTCGGCGCACATCAGCTCGACATACTTGCGGGTCTTGCGGTTCCAGACGTGAATCCGGCTGATATCCATACTGTCGTAGCGGAACTCGACCGTTGCCGTAGCATCGCTCCGCCGCTGGCGGCGTGGCTCGATCGGAACGAGGTCGCGCAACAGCTCCGGTACAGCCTGGATGTCATGGTAGCGTAAGTTGAAGGCACGGATGCCGGTCGGGGAAAGCTGCGCGCCGGAACGTACCTCCATCACGTCGCGCGTGAAGGATGCGAAGTCGGCAAAATCGTTGATGCCGAACCGATTTATATCCCTTTCGAACACGAGCGCGGGCTGCTGGTTTCTCAACCCGTCATGCGGCTCGACGTTGTACGAAGCGACAATTTGATTCACGATCGCCTCCAGCTCATCAAGCATGACGATGGCTTGAGCCTCGGCGTCGTAACCCCACCGCCTAGCGTCATTCAGCGTCACCGCTCGACCTGGCAGCAGACGGGTGGTCTGATCGTTCAAGGTTTTAATCGCACGTTCGCCGATCGCCCGGTAGGTCGGCTGCTTAATCGGGCAGAAGCGCACGGAGAAGCCAGCGTCCCGCGCCGCCGCTTCCAGCGTATGACTCCGGAACTCGACGGCATTGTCGAGGATCAGGCAACCTGGTTTGCCGCAAAGCATGGCGAGAACCGGGTACCGGCTCACCATGGCCGGCGGGGGACGTTTAGGCAGCACGATGCGGCGTAGGATCTCGCTGACGGACCATCTGGATGGATCATGGAAGGTGATCAGATGGCCAACGATGGCGCGGCTTTTCACGTCGATGGCAAGTGTCAGCCACGGTCGGCCCAGCACCATCTGCAGGTTCGGGCATACGACATGTACGTCGAGCCATGTGTGATCGACGATCACATGTTGCATCACGAAGTCGGCCACGAGCGGCTTGCCGGCTCCTGACCAGTCCTGTTTTACCGCTTCTACTTCTATGGAGGTGGCCAAGGTTTTATCGGACTCGAGATTGTTGAAACGACGTCGCACCGTGCGTTCTGAGCAAATTGCGAATGGAGCGGATGGCTTGTCGATGAACGGATGGCGTCCCTCGTTCACCTGACTGAGCTTGGCGGCATAGTCGGCATGGATGTCGGAGACCTTGTGCCCCGCCTTGCGGCCCTCGAGCACGCAGGCCCAAAGGAGTTGCTGATCGATGCTGCCTTCCGACGGACGCACAACCTGTCTACCCGTCAGGGGGACCATGTGGCGCGGATGGCGGTTACCAATGCTGCCGCGATGCCTGCGCCAGTTCTTGACTGACGATGCAGAAGGCCTGGGTCCAAACGTTTTGGCCAACTCGGGCGTCCAGCACTGGTCGAGGGCAGCCTCGATGGCGCCGGCTCCTTGCTGGACACCGCGTTCGTCAAGCATCTGGCAGGCGGTCGCCATCCGCAACGCACGCGGAGAAATGGCACCCGCCTGATCGCGCGTCCATTCGGAGCGATCATTGTAGTTGCGGATCGTGTCGGCTGATCGTGGCGCTCTGGTAAGGGCGTCGCCACAGTGCTGCATAAGCTGGAATTGTTCGACGGTCGGTAATTCGAGCGATCCGTCTCGTTGCTCGTACTTGAAGATCTCGCCCGTGATCAGGTGGGTGAGCTGGACCCGGCCATGGGCATAGGCAGGATGATACTCGGCTCCGCGGACATCGACGACCGCGCCGGGGGAAAAGCGGATATACGCCATGAGATTCTATCCGTTCTGGCCGCGCCGGAGGGTGGCCGGCATCGAGATGATGCCGGCAACAAGCGCGGGTGGGATCAAAAATGGATTGTTGCCGGGCCTGCTAAGGACAGCCGGTCCTGAGCAACCGCTACGACTCAGTGAATGGTCACCGGCGTCGAATCCATCAGCGGACGGGTGAGGTCGAGTTCAATCCGACGGGCCACTGTAAGCGCCTGCAGCACTGCTTCGCCGGTGCGAAGGCACTGGGGGGCAATCGCGTTGGCTGTGCTGCCGAACGTCGCATCCATGCCTACCTGCCTTGCGTGAGCCTCCAGGCGCTCAACATGCTCCGGGAGGACCGTCACGAACCTACGCGAGCAAAACAGCGTGACGTTGCGACGGTGGACGAGGCTGTTCCAGATTTGATGACGGAAGACGATCCTGAACCGGATGCCATGCTCTTCGCAGACTTCGCGGACAGCCGCTAATTTTGCGCGGTATTCCGGGTCGGTAAGGTCTCGCTCGTCGCGTTTGATTTCGACGAGTGTGACCGTGCCATCGGATGCAAGCAGTTCGACATCGACGGTGTAGATCTGCTTTTTACCGTGCCGCGTGAATTCGAACCGTACCGACTCCGATGCCACCCGTACCACGGGGAACTCGACCTCGGCACGTGTCAAGAAATCGTATTGTGCCGCGCCTTGCCAGTGAAGGACGCGCCGTGCCTTGCGGCTAGTGTACCAGCCATTCTCGTGGGCAAGCCCGCCGTTGAAGGTGCGCAGTGCGCCGCCGTCTTCGGCGCGGATCATCTGCACGTAATGCGCATCGCTGTGTTTGTCGCGAGTGAACTTGGGAGGTGGGCTGCCATTGTGGCTGAGCACTGGCTCGGGCACCTGATCGTCATCTGCGGCATCGAATTTCATCGATCGTTCCTTCCATTTCGCAATCGGATGCGATGGACGTGAGGGGACATGACCCGGGACGGCCCCGAACCTTGACAGGTTTCACGGAATGAAGGAGATCAGGGGTCGTAAGGTCTCTGATCTTCTATGGGCCTCGCTGGCTGCAACCGGCGGGGCCTTTTCACTTCCGTAGCTTAGGAATGTTTCCGCGCGTCAGCGCGACCATTTGCTACGACATCATCTATCTCCTCCCGCTGGTTGCGGATAATGCGCGGGCCAGAGCTGGGCAGGCGTAAAGGCTGCCGCCGCCGCTATGGCCTCTTCGACCCGGCGCGAGCGCACGAGGCCTTTGGAAACTCTGGTAACGGTGCTGGGACTGACGCTTAGATCACGAGCGATCTGTGAGAGCGACGTGCCACGGCGTTCCAACACCCATTTGATGTGCCCGTGCCAATCTTCGCCACCCATTACCTGCCTCACCGGGGAGTCATTTGCGCTAAGTCGCCAAGCCTTTTTGCCCTCACGACTTACATGCGATTCGAATCATAATTGAAGAGTTTCGTCAAGCTCCATCAATCTATTGACAGCTATTGACAGGCGTCGCGGCCTTGCAAGCACGAGAATTTTGATTTGCCCGAAAGTCAAAAAGACTTTTAGAGTTTCGGACACGCACACGTTTGGTCGGTGCTTTCCTATTTAGTTGGTGTCAGGCGCATGGAGACGTGAATCATTCGTAAGATCATCACGATCAGCCACGCGCTTACATGCAGCTCCAACACGGCTATAAGGCAGTCGTTCGTACCATTCTTACTACTGTTCCGCAGGCCGGCGTCCATTCAAGTCGAAGGCGGGAGGTTCGAGTACGTAATATTGGTGTTGGGGTGGACGGCTCCCAACGGCATCGCAATGTGCCAGGCTGAGTTTGTCGAAGGACTCAACGAGGGAGACCGTCCATGAAGCAGGTTACACGTATTGGCGTCGATACGTCAAAGAACGTCTTCCAGCTGCACGGCGTGGACGCTGACCCCAGGCTATTCAAGTCAAGGCGCGATTTCGCCGCCTGGATGGGCCTCACGCCCAAGGATCATTCCACTGCCGGCCGAGCTCGCCCCGGCGGGATAACGCGCGCCGGAGATGAGCTCCTGCGAAGCGTACTGGTCAATGGTGCCACCGTTGTTCTGAAACAGGTTCGTGCCGGGCGCGGCAGGAATGCATCGCCATGGCTTCACAACCTTCTGGAGCACAAAAAACCCAAGCTTGTGGCTGTTGCGCTGGCAAACCGAACCGCCCGCATCGCCTGGAAGATGATGGTGAGCGGTGAAAGCTATCGCGCAACGCCGGCTCAGCCAGTTTTGGCAAAAGCAGCTTAACAGATTGGCTTGTCACGGTGAGCAGATACAGAATGCTACCGTGCTGAGCTGATGCGGGATCTTGCAGGAAACGAGTAGGTGTACTGATCAATCGATCCGGGATGCGGGACACTCCGAGCTTTCCACTGGCCCTCAGAGGTCGTCTTGGTGTTTGGAAGTCGCATCGCGAAAACCATCTTGGCCAGCGGACCATATGCGCCGCATCAACAGGTCGGACATATGATGGCAAGCGATCCGATCAAATACCCGCTCAAACCTCTTGCAAGAGGGGGCCGTCCACATATGGAAAGCGGAACGGCCGTTCTCGGTAGCCTTCAGAGCCTAGCTGCCGTCCATTCAGGTGTCCGCTGGGAGGCTCGTGTGTAACTGGGTGGAAAGCGAATAAATATTTCTAGCGCACACTGCTCCAGTGGGGCACCGGCCTTAGGTATTTCTATTTACCTAGGCGTTTTTCTAGAGAGTAGGTGACGCTGCTATAGGGCAATCCTTAGCGCCTGACCGCCCCTTTACCCTGATAGCCCGATTGTTGCGTCTGGGTCCCAGGAAGGCTTACCTATCAACCCTTCGATTGCGTTGCGCTCTCATCTGCGCCAACCTGGTCTGCATGGGGATGCGATGGACCTGGTAACCCGAATCTATCACGCGCTTGGTGGCGGCGCTGCCGCGCTCGCGGTAATCGTAGCTCTGATTGCCCTCGTCGGCGCGCTGGCTGGCGTCCTCACCTCCTACTTGGTGGCGGGCCGAACCGTCTACATCAACAGCATCACGGCTGAGCGTTCCAAGTGGATCGAAAAGCTGCGGACTAACATCGCGGCTCATTCTGGTTTGCTGGCTGAGCTGAGCTTCACCCTCCATGGTCAGAAGGTGGTCAAGAACGAGGGCAGCGGGATGGCATCGCTCGTCGTCAACGTGCTCACCAAGATCAACAACAGCGCGGCGATCATCCAGTTGCAGCTGAACCCATGGAATGAGATCGACAAGAACATCCTGAGCCTGATCGAGAGCATCGTGATCCGCGATGGAACCGACCACAACCTGGTGGACGAGGCAGACAAGCTGCTCATCGCGCACTCACAATGGCTGCTCAAAGCCGAGTGGGAGAAGGTCAAGTATGAGGCGCACGGTGGGTTCTATCGCTGGTGGTACAACAATGACGATGAGAAGCGACTGAAGGAATACCGCGCGTGGGTTGGAAAGGAGGGGTCGCTTACTGACGTGCTTGCCCGGTTCGCCAAGGAGAAGGCGCGCAAGTGAGCCTGCCAAGCAGGTGAGGTCGTCCACCATTCTGATTGCATCTGGATCGCAGGGTGCAACTACTAACCCGTTGGCTGCGTCCCACCCATGTCTGAATCACGAGGGGCCGGGAGCACGCCGCCGTCCCTGACCATGTAGTTTACGCCGGCCGCTTCAAGCAGGACCTCAGCGACTCGCTTGCCGCCCTTCAGCGGCTTGTGCCGACGCAGGTGCGCTGACAACCCAATTTCACCAGAAAGACGCAACACCTCTGACCTAGTGAGCCTCTTCACATCGCGGGCTCCGTTGGCCTCGTAATACTGGTCGCGAGGGATGGGACCCATGAAGCCGTTCGACTTGCTCAGCATCGATGGCGCATAAACGTCGCCCCTCGCTTCCACCCAGGCATGGATGAAGTCATGGCGCGAGCCGCTCGGGTTGGCGCGCAACTCTTCCTCTGTTCCTCCGGCGAACGTGCCGAGGCAGAGGTCGGCACCTGGTGCGTCCAGCACGAATGCGGCCGCGCGATAGAAGCAGGTTCCGAAGCCGTTACCCTCGAAGGCTACTGCACCGGACAGGTGTGGCATCACGGTCTTCTTGGGCACTTAGTTGTCCTCTGGGTTCCAGTAGAGGGGAACGCCATAGTGCTTCACAGCGAACGTTCGACCCGTGCCCTTGTGCGGATGAGCTGAATTGAACTGTAGCTCATTTACCTCGACAATGTCGCCCGTGAATTCAGTTAGCTTGCCTAGGGACGTCCGCCACTTGCTCATCAGATCGGACGGTTTTTCTTGATCAAAGTAGATGATGATCGCGCCATTGTCCTGCCCTGGTAGGCCGGTGGCGTATCGCGTCATCAGCTGACGGAAGCCCTTGAAGATCCAGGCTTTGCCGGTCCAGTTTTTAGCTTCACCGATCCACAAGAAGCCATCACGCATCTCGACGGAAATGTCGGTGTGCCCACCGATCTTTACATCGTGGTTGGCGGGAATGCCGTTCATGTTCAACATGGACACGATGTCTGTGGTAAGGGCGTCCTCACTCTGGTCCTGCTTATACTTCCGGTTCTTGACCAGATGGCCGATGGCTAATGCGAGCGCGCGTTCCAGTTGCTTGAGGATTTCCTCATGCGTGTCGGCGCTCTGCATCCGCAGCTGAACGTCGTAGGCTGTGTTGTTGTAGGCGCGATTGAGCATGTCACGCAGCGTGGTCTCACCGTCCATTGGCAGGCACAAGCGCGTTCACGAACTCCTGGGAAGCCTTGTAGACAGGCTTCAGCTGACCTGTGAAATTTTCAATCTCTTCACCCGTGCGAGGATGGATGAACACCGCCTCGTCAACGGACTGCATCACCTCCGATGCTGAGATAGCAATCTCTCGATCCTCGCCCTCGTCGTAGAACACGAAATAGAGCGTCAACGGATTGTGTTTGATTGTGGTGAGGGCAGTAAGTGCAGATTGAAAAACGTCGTCGTCGGGTCTGGTCTGCGCGAAGTCAGCCAAGAGAATGTATGTAAGGCGCTGAAGTTGGTCCGGCCGCATAGCTGCTAACCGATCCACCAGACTTTGGCAGATATGCAGAACCGGTTCGCGAATGTCGCGAGCTATGTTTTCTTTGATGTCCTGGAGAGCCATCAGGTCGCTATCACAGTTCGTCGTCGTCGTCTTCGTCGTCGGACGTCAGATGATCGAGGATGCGATCACGGACATGGTCATAGTCCAGGAACCGCGCGCAATTACGCACGACCATCTCGCCGATGAACGGGTTCTGTTCAGCGGTATGTGACGAGTTACCCCGGATCGAAACCTCGGGTGCCGAGGAAGCGTCCTCGCCTAGGTCGACATGCCAGAGCACGCTAGTCCGATACACCTGGATCGGAGCATTAAGCGCGCCAATGCCGCCGAGGTGGTAAGCCTCCTCGCGACAGCATTGCTCGCCCCGCCGGGTCTTCTCCAGCTTTTGAGATGCGCCAGCCACCATGAAGCCTAGTTCGACCATCGCGCCATCGCCCTGCTCTTCGTAGAGCGACTGTATGACGGGGAACAAGTTAACATGACTGAGTTCCAGGTTGCTCCCAAGAAGGTCATCGAATCGCCCACGAGCTTGGTTAAGGGCGATCATCCCGTGCCGCTGGTGCATCCCAAACGGGTAATCCACGCGGACTTCGACATAGCGGCCGTCCTCGGGAATCCACAGCACGTCTAGGGCTTCGAGGCGCTGGTGGCGAACACCGATCAGCTCGTTGAAGCCGGCAAGTTCGCCGGCTGCTTCGTCGGTGAGTTCTGCGACTACGACCGTCTCGCGGGTTTGTAGGTAGCGCGTGGAGGCGAGCACGACCGCTACGCCCTCATTGTAATTGACCACTGCCGCGAGCACCGGTGCTGCGCCTTGGTGCCCAGCCAACTCATCCTCGGTGAGCAAGATGGGGTATGCGCCACTGAACGGGTTCTCAGGCACATCAAGGGCCAGGGCAGTGGCCCGCAGAGCCGCGATCTCCTCTTCCTCAAGCTCAAATAGCTGAACCAGCTTTTCGCCGCACATGATGTGCTCTTCAAGGGCGTTCTGAAGCTCATCTTTTTTGTTGTCGTATTGGTCGTCACCGTCTGCGGCACGCGCAAGGGTGCGGTTCCAGCCGCGCGCCCGATCCAGCCCCTCCGATTTGAGGAGCCGCCGCGCCACCGCCCAGGGCATCCGTGCCCGCATACTTCGCATTACGTCGACAGTAGCCAAGACTCACCCTCTCACTGCATCGACAGTTCATCGCCCTACGGATTTGTTCTGGCAAGACTGACGCTTGGGGACTGGTGATCGCTACCCTACACCGGTGGAGCAAGCGAGCCTACCAGCCCCGTCGTATGGGCTCAAATGCGTGACACACCCCGCTGCTCTGCCCACGTCGTCGTGGCGGCTATTGCCACCCCCAAGCTCCCGTCGTCTCCCGCTGGAGATATATAACACGTCCTCTTCACCCGCCTTCTTGCCATAGCCGGTGCCAAAGAAATGGACGCCATCGCTTGCCTCAACGACGATCCGAGTCTCTTGGTCAGACAGCATCGGCACTTATTCACCGGGAGCCAAATGGATAACATCGGCCATCGGTCGGCTATTCTCACGCCGAAGCAGTGTTCACTTGTGCGCGACTGCAAAGGGCTGCTTTGAAAACAGGACGGTTCCGGCCGGACGCATACCCTTGGGAGATGGAGAAACGGGAATGATCGTGCTGACCGAATGGCTGCTTGCGGGAACACAAATTGTCCGCCTGAGCGTCCGGGTCTGGGTCGAAATCGCCAGATGGCCGATCGTCACTACCATCCTTGCCGGCATACAGGCCACACGCGTCCTACTTCACCGTTAGGGTAAATAGAACTTTTTCCCGACCTCTTTGCGGACGACGCGCCCTCCAGCAGCCTTGAGCCTCACCCAGGCAGTTCGGAACACAATTCTAACGTCACGACCGCGCTGGGTCGGCACCGACGAAAAGCTCGCCAGAAGCGTGCTCCTGTCACGGAGGTCAGGTTTCGGTGTCAAAGGAGAAAGCGCTGGATGCCCCGTGAGGATTCGAACCTCAATAGGCGGTATCAGAAACCGCAGTCTTACCATTAGACGACGGGGCATCAGCGAGGGCGCGATCTAAGCGGGGGTTTGCGCCGTGTCAACGCCCTGATGGTGCCAATTCGCCACGTCGCTTGCGTAATCGCCGCGCTGCGCTACATTCGTCGCCAAGCACCGGGCGGGTATTTTCCCGCGGCGGCAGATATAGATAGTGAGTTTTACGGCGATGGGGGATGTTTCCGCCCGAATGCCGTCCCGGCAGGCTGGTCCTGCCCGTCCGGCGGCGACCCGGCCCGGTCGAGGGCGGTGGGCCGATGCGCAGGCGTTTGCCGCGCTGGATCTCGGCACCAACAATTGCAGATTGCTGATCGCGCGCCCGCAGGCCGGTGGATTCGCGGTGATCGACGCGTTCTCGCGGATCGTCCGGCTCGGCGAAGGGCTCGCGTCCACCGGGCAGCTGAGCGACGCCGCGATCGAGCGCACGATCGCCGCACTGCGCGTGTGTTCGGACAAGCTGAAGCGTCGCAACGTCACGCTGGCGCGCTCGGTCGCGACCGAAGCCTGTCGCCAGGCGCGCAACGGCCCCGCCTTCATCGCCCGCGCGCTTGCCGAGACGGGTATCCATCTCGACATCATCACCGCGGAGGAAGAGGCGCGGCTGGCCGTGCTCGGCTGCCATGCGCTGATCGAACCCGGCAACGACCCCGCACTGATCTTCGACATCGGCGGCGGTTCGACCGAGCTTGTGCTGGTCGATACGTCGACGCCGATCCCGACCGTGCTCGACTGGCATTCCGCCCCCTGGGGCGTCGTGTCGCTGACCGAACATGCGGGCGGCGGCAAGGGCGAGGCGGGCCGACGCGCGGCCTATGCACGGATGCGCCAAGTCGTCGCGGACAGCATCGCGCCGTTCGCCGCGCGGCTGCCGCTCAACGTCGAGCGCCCCCGGCTGCTTGGTACCAGCGGCACCGTGACGACGCTGGGCAGTGTGCATCTGGGGCTCAGCCATTACGACCGGTCGGAAGTCGACGGGCTGATCGTGCCCGCCAGCGCGATGCGGCGGATCAGCGCGGACCTGTCGCACATGGCGATCGAGGAGCGGGCAAAGCTCGCCTGCATCGGAAACGAGCGTGCCGACCTGGTGGTCGCGGGCTGCGCGATATTGGAGACGATCATGGACATCTGGCCCGCCGAACGGCTCGGCATCGCCGACCGCGGCATTCGCGAGGGCATATTGCGCCGCCTGATGGGGAGCCCCAGGCCATGAGTCGCGGCGGCTCGGGCGGGCACACCCGCGTCCTCACCGCACGCAAGCGGACCGCGCAGTCGACGCGCTGGCTCGAACGCCAGCTGAACGACCCGTACGTCAAGCGCGCCAAGGCGGAGGGCTATCGCAGCCGCGCGGCGTACAAGCTGACCGAGCTCGACGAACGGTTCGAGGTCATCAAGGGGTCGAAGCGCGTCATCGATCTCGGCATCGCGCCGGGTGGCTGGGCCCAGGTGATCAAGCGCCGTCTGCCCAAGGCGGCGGTGGTCGGCATCGACCTGCTGCCGGTCGATCCGATCGACGGTGTGACGATCTTCCAGATGGATTTCATGGACGACGCGGCGCCCGCGATGCTGATCGACGCGCTCGGCGGCGCGCCCGACCTGGTGCTGTCGGACATGGCGGCGAACACCGTCGGCCATCCGCAGACCGATGCGCTTCGGACGATGGCGCTGGTCGAGGCGGCACTCGATTTCGCCTGTGACGTGCTGGAAAAGGGCGGGACCTTCGTGTCGAAGGTGTTCGCGGGCGGCGCAGATTCCGCGCTGGTCGCCGAGATGAAGCGCAACTTCACCAGCGTGAAGCACGCCAAGCCGCCGGCGAGCCGCAAGGGCTCGGTCGAGTGGTTCGTAGTGGCGCAGGGGTTCAAGGGGCGATCGGTCGATCGGGAGCGCTGATCCACCGATCGACCCGGCCTACCCCGTTCGTGCTGAGCGTAGTCGAAGCACCTTGAGTCCCATGCCCTTCGACTACGCTCAGGGCGAACGGTGTGGGGGGTGGCGAACGGTGCGGGCGGTGACGCACGGTGCGGGCGGTGACGCACGGTGTGGGATGGCGACCGGTGTCGGGGTGGCGACCGGTATGAGGGTTGCGACCGGTGGCCATCGGGACGGCGAATGCGAACCGCCCCCGTTACCCCCCGCCTCACCCCCAACGACACCCGCAAAGAAAAGGCCCGCGGACCTTCAGGTCCACGAGCCTTTCAATCACACCAACCAAGCGATGCCGAAGCATCGTTCGCCGGAAACCGATCAGGGTCAGATCACGACATGGCCCGGCTAGCGCCGCACCACGTCCGTGCGATCAACCCTCGTAATCGGCACCCAGATTCTGGTTGCGCGGCGGGGCGGCGGCGGTGAGGCGCAGCGCCTCGGCCGATGCCGCGAGGCTGCCGACGGCATCGACCTCGTCGTCATCGTCGACACGAACCTTCTGCAGGCCCTGAATGACCGATTCCTTGAGATGCGCCGGCTTGACGTTCTCGTCGGCGATCTCGCGCAGCGCGACCACCGGGTTCTTGTCGCGATCGCGGTCGAGCGTCAGTTCGGCGCCGCCCGAGATCTGCCGCGCACGCTGCGCTGCGAACAGCACCAGGTCGAACCGGTTGGGGATCTTGTCGACACAATCTTCGACGGTAACGCGCGCCATGACGCTTCCTTCGCAACAAACACCGATAGGGAGAACACAGGCGCCTACCCACACCGCGCCACAAAGTCAAGATTTTGCCGGTTGGGTGTCCGGCGCTACCCCGAGTCGCCCCGCCGCAAGGTTGCATCGGCCCGATGCTATGTCCACTACCCCCGGCCATGACCATGCCCGCCCCCGAGCTCGACCGCACCACGACCCCGCAGGCGGCGGAGTCGGTCTTCACCGTCGATGGCAACCGGCTGACCCTGCTCGAGGCGGGCCCCGAACGCCTGACGGCACTGATCGGGCTGATCGACGGCGCGCGGCAGTCGCTGCGCATCCTCTATTACATCTATGCCGACGACGATGCCGGCCAGCGCGTGAACGCGGCAATGATCGCGGCGGCGAAACGCGGCGTGACGGTCGCGCTGATCGTCGACGGCTTCGGCAGCGACGATGCAGCGAGCGCCGATTTCTTCGACCCGCTCGAAGCGGCGGGAATCGCGGTGTGCCGGTTCTCCGCGCGATTCGGCCGGCGATATCTGCTGCGCAATCACCAGAAGCTCGCGCTGGCGGACGGCGAACGGGACGACGCGCGGATCATCGTCGGCGGCTTCAACGTCGAGGATGACTATTTCGGCACCGTTGCCGACAATGCCTGGCGCGATCTCGGCCTGCTGATCGAAGGCCCAGCCGCGGGGCGGCTGACGGGCTATTTCGATGCGTTGAGCAGCTGGATCCACCAGCCCAAGGGCAAACTGCGCAAACTGAACCATGCGCTGCGCCGCTATAGCGAGACGCAGGGGCCGACACGCTGGCTGATCGGCGGACCGACGCGGCGGCTGTCACCCTGGGCGCGGGCGGTCCGCGACGACATGCGCCGCGCGACGCGGATCGACATCATCGCCGGCTATTTCACCCCGAGCCCGACGATGTTGCGCAGGCTGGATCGTGCCGGGCGTCGCACCGACCGCGTGCGCATCGTCACCGCCGCGAAATCGGACAACAACGCGACGATCGCCGCCGCGCGGTTCACTTATGCCGGACTGTTGCGCAAGGGCGTGCACGTCTTCGAATATCAGCCGACCAAGCTGCACACCAAATTGTATGTCATCGACGACGCGGTCCATATCGGCTCCGCCAATTTCGACATGCGCAGCC
This sequence comes from Sphingomonas sp. CFBP 8765, assembly GCF_014841445.1. Lineage (NCBI taxonomy): Bacteria > Pseudomonadati > Pseudomonadota > Alphaproteobacteria > Sphingomonadales > Sphingomonadaceae > Sphingomonas > Sphingomonas sp. CFBP 8765. The sequence continues at coordinate 153,787 of NZ_JACYTY010000002.1, forward strand.
TGTTCATCAACATGGAGCTGATGATCCGGATCGAGGATGTCGACTTCGCTGCGAATGTTCGCCGCTATGTCGACGCCGAAATCGCCGCCTCGACCGAGATCACGCCGGCGCTCTACAAGGCAAAGACCGGTTGGCTGCAGCGCGTGAAGCAGTTCGGCGCCTATTTCGTGGTCGCGGTCGTGGACCCCAATGTCTCGCGCGGATTGAACTTCGGGATCGAGGACTAGGACGCCGCTGAACGGCGGCGCCCGTTACTGCGCCGCCGTACCACCGACCGTCAGGCCGTCGACCAGCAGCGTCGGCTGCCCGACGCCCGCCGGCACCGACTGCCCGCCCTTGCCGCACATGCCGATGCCCTCGTCGAGCGCGAAGTCGTTGCCGATCCCGCGCACCTTGGTCAGCGAGCTGGGGCCGTCGCCGATCAGCGTCGCGCCCTTGATCGGCGCGCCGAGCTTGCCGTCCTCGACCAGATACGCCTCGGTGCAACTGAACACAAATTTGCCCGACACGATGTCGACCTGCCCGCCGCCGAACGCCTTGGCGAAGATGCCCTTCTTGACGCGGCTCAGCAGCTCGGCGGGATCGTCGTTGCCCGCCTTCATGAAGGTGTTGGTCATCCGCGGCATCGGCGCGTGCGCATAGCTTTCGCGGCGGCCATTGCCGGTCGCCTCGACCCCCATCAGCCGCGCGTTGAGCCTGTCCTGCATATAGCCCTTGAGGATCCCGTCCTCGATCAGCACGGTCTCACGCGTCGGCGTACCCTCGTCGTCGATCGTCAGCGAGCCGCGGCGATCCTGGAGCGATCCGTCGTCGACCACGGTCACGCCCTCGGCCGCGACGCGCTCGCCGATGCGGCCCGAAAACGCCGACGTGCCCTTGCGGTTGAAATCGCCCTCGAGCCCGTGGCCGATCGCCTCGTGCAGCAGGATGCCGGGCCAGCCATTGCCGAGCAGCACGGTCATCTCGCCGGCGGGCGCCGCGATCGACTCGAGATTGACCAGCGCCTGCGACAGCGCCTCGTCGATCGCACGGTTGTACGTCTCGGGCTGGAAGAGGTCGGTATAGAGATAGCGACCGCCGATACCGTAGCTGCCCGTCTCGCGGCGGCCATTCTGCTCGGCGACGATCGAGACGTTAAGCCGCACCAGCGGCCGCACGTCGGTCGCGATGAAGCCATCGGCGCGGACGATCTCGACGACCGACCATGTCCCCGACAGGCTGACCGACACCTGCGCCACGCGCGGATCGCGTGCTCGCGCGGCGGCGTCGATCGTCTGGCAGAGGTTCACCTTGTCCGCGAACGGCACGAGGTCGAGCGGATCTGCGGCGGTGTAGCGGTGGCGGTTGGTGCCCTGGGGCGGGCCGGCCTTGGCGGCGACGCCCGGCTCGATCAGCGCCATCGTCTCCGCGGCGCGGCGGATCGCGGCGGGGGTCATCTCGTTCGAATGCGCGAACGCGGTCATCTCGCCCGACACCGCGCGCAGGCCGAAGCCCGAGCTCGTGTCATAGGAGGCGGTCTTCAGCCGGCCGTCGTCGAAGCCGAACGCCTCCGCCTTGCGGTACTGGAGATAGAGTTCGCCGTCATCGGCCTTGGCGAGCGCCTTGGCGGTCAGCGCCTGCGCCTGCTCGGGGTCGAGCGTGTCGCGGTAGAGGAACGAGCGGGGGTCTGCAGCTATCGTCATCCGATAGATATAAGCGGCTTAGCGCCCTGCGCCATCCCCATGGTCACGCAATGTCGACTGGTCCGCGCCATCGGCGGCCCCGCCGACCAGGATAAAGCGCCGATCGCAATAGCCGCAATCGACATAGCCGGTCTCGTCGATCTGCAGCCACACGCGCGGATGGCCGAGCGCTGCACCGCCGGGAATGTCGGTGGCGCCATCGCAGGCGACGCGGGCGTGGGTGACGCGGGTGGTTTCGAGCGGCGGATGCATGGCGGCGCGATAGCAAGCGCGGGCGGGGCGGGCAATTGGTTCTTCGGTGGTGATAGGAAGGAAGGATTTGTTCACGCGGAGGCGCGGAGGCGCGGAGGTGTTGCGCTTGTCGCGAAGCGACCTTCACATCAGATGCGGCGGAACAGAAAGTGGGTCTCCCGACCGACAGGCTGGATGCGACATCTCCGCGCCTCCGCGCCTCCGCGCGAACAAATCTTCTTTGCGACCCCCGAGGGGATGACCCGCCCTTCCCGTCCCGCTATGCCGCAGCGATGACCGAAGCCGCGATCGCCATCACCAATCTCTGCAAGACCTACGCCCCCGTTGGCACGGCGGAACCCAAGCGCGCGCTGGACGGGGTGACGTTCGACGTCCCGCGCGGCCAGATCTTCGGGCTGCTCGGCCCGAACGGTGCGGGCAAGTCGACGCTGATCAACATCCTGGCGGGGCTCGTCAACAAGACCGACGGCAGCGCCGCGATCTGGGGCTTCGACATTGACGGCCACCCGCGCAACGCCAAGGCGTCGATCGGCATCGTCAACCAGGAGATCCTGTTCGATCCCTTCTTCTCGCCGTTCGAGACGCTCGAGATCCAGGCCGGGCTCTACGGCGTGCCCAAGGCGAAGCGCCGGACGATGGAACTGCTCCGCGCGGTGCATCTGGAGGACAAGGCGCACGCCTATGCCCGCACGCTGTCGGGCGGCATGAAACGCCGGTTGATGGTGGCCAAGGCGATGGTCCATTCGCCCCCCGTCCTCGTCCTCGACGAGCCGACCGCGGGCGTCGACATCGAACTGCGCCAGCAGCTCTGGACCTATGTCCGCAGCCTGAATGCAGCGGGCGTCACGGTGATTCTGACGACGCATTATCTTGAGGAAGCCGAAGAGCTCTGCGACCGGATCGCGATCATCAACAACGGCCGCCTGATCGCCAACGAGCCGACCCGCGAACTTGTCGGCAAGGCGCAGGAAAAGATCGTCGCCGTCACCGTCGACCGCGACGTCGGCATGGTCCCGGCGAACGCCTGCTTCCAGAAGATCGCGCTCAAGGGCACGCGCACGCTCGAAATCACTTATGCCAAGGACCGCGTGAACGCCGGCGAAGTCCTCGCCGCGGTCCAGTCGGGCGGTTTCGGGATCGTCGACGTCTCGACCAAGGAACCCGATCTCGAGGACGTGTTCCTCAGCCTCACCCGCGCCGCCAACGCCTGAGCGCGCACGGCACCGGGCGCAGTGCCGGGGCCGGTTCGGTTCACGCCGTGGGGCAGACCACCGTCGTGCCCTGGCCACGGTTGCTCAGCGTGGCGCGGTAGAAGAAGGAGTCGCTGCCATAGGTCTGGTTGGGGCCGAACACGAGATCGACCTTATCGCCGATTTCGAGGCCGAACTTGACCCCGTTGACCGTGGCGGTGTCGACGACGATTCCCGAGGCGACGGTCACGCCATTGCGGGTGATGCGGTAATCGACGCCGTCGCCCGTATTTGCCTTGCTGAAACAGGCGGACAGTTCGACCTGCATCGCGCGCGGCGCGGTATAGCGGATCACCGCGCGGATCGGGTTCGCGCCATCGCCTGCCGGTGCGGCGGTGGTATTGTTGATGCGCAGCGGCTTGGACCAGCGATCGCCGAAATGGCTCGCGAAATCGGTGTCGAACACGCCGAGCCGGGTATCGACATTCGCCTTGTCGCGACGCCAGTAGCTCCAGGATCCGCTGCCATATTGCAGCATCGTGTCGGCAACGACCTGCGACGCGGTGATCGTATAGCCGGTGGCCCCGCTGACGATCAGCGGCTCGGATCCGATCTTGACCGGGCCAGCAGGCAAGGCCACCCCGTACATGTCGCGAACAACACCGCCGGTGAAGCTGATCGTGCCGCGCAGCCCCCATACGACCCAGCGATCGGCACCGATCCGGTAGAGGTTGAACGGCTGGTCCCCGGTATCGACCCGCACCGGCTGACCGTATGGCAACAGCGAATCGATGACGTTGCGATAGGCCCTGCCCTGCGGCTTGATCAGCGATCCGGTAAACAGCCCCATATACGGAAAATGAGTCTGTTCGACGAGCGCGTACCAGGACGCATGCCGGACGCCGGCGGCATAGAGCTCGACGACCGATTTCACCAAACCGGCCGAGGCGCGCCGCGTATCGGCATATCCGAAGCTGAATTCGGTTGCCCAGATCGGCTTTGGCGTCCCGTAGCGGCTCATGGCGGCGTTGAGATTGGCGATCTCGAAATCAATCCCCTCCGCATCGGGGCGATAGGGATGGACCGCGACGCCGTCGATCACGTCGAGCATGCCGATCGCGAACAGCGAGGTCAGGAACCCCGTCCCGATCACGTTGGTCGATCCGCCGAGGATCGCGACCTGCGGGTTGGCGGGCTTCACCCGGGCATAGAGGACCCGCAGCATGTCGACATAGGCGCGGAACTTGTCGACGCCGGCCGGATAATCGAGCGCGCCGGCACTGTTGACTTCGTTGCCGACCTCGATCGCCACGACACAGGATCCGAACCGCGTCAGCAGCGCGGCGATATAATTCGCATAGGCGGTGCGGCCCGCCGCCGACGACACCATCCGCCCGCCGTCGTAGAGCGCGTTCTTCGGCGTGATCGTGAGCGTCAGCGCACCGCCGCGTCCGCAAAATGTGGCGAGCGTCTGAACCGGGGTACCGGAAAAGTCGTACACGCCCGCCGTCCGCTCGACACTGGCCCAGTTGACCGTATCGCGCACGGATTTGGTCGCGAGCGGCGTCGTTAGATCGAGCCACGCGGGGCTCCATCCCTGGCTGAAATGGGTCTGCACGCCGAACGCGAACCCGGTCTCGCTCGGCAGAGCGCTCGTCGCCGCAGTGCCGGTCGTCACGCCTGGGGCCTGCTGGCCACTTGCCGGTTGAGACGCCGTCGCGGATGTCGAGACGACCGTGATCGCCGGGTCGGACACAGATGCGCCGCTCGCGCCGATCGCAAATGCCGTGACCCCGTACAACAACGTCGCCGCTGCCAGACCGACCGCTAGTTTCGCCTGCATTCGAACGCCCCCCGCGCCAAACATGCCCGTCGCCCTCACGACGAGTCGCCGCACTTTTCCTACCCCACTTGTAGAACAGATGAGTCTAAAATGGATGAAGTCGGCATTTTTTGGCTTGAATATCGTATTCTTGCAGTACTGCTGAATAATAAGACTGCCAAACTACTGGCAAACAGCAGTTTTGCTGATCTAAGTACTGATATCTCGGAATTGGTGGTCAGAGCCAGCCAACGACCAGTCCGAGCAGCACCCAGGCACCGACCCCGCACCCGACCATGACGACGGCGCGCACGGGTCGCGGCCAGGGTGTGATGTCGGGCACGGACTCAGACACGGGTGCATCGTGCGCCGCCGGGTCCTTTTCGAACATCGCGTGGACGATCGTCTGGCCGGAAAAGGCCTTTGCGAACGTCTCTTCTGGAATGGGCACCGCGAAGACACATCCATAGCCGCCAGGTGCGAGACGGACGACGTCTGCCTCGACGGTAGCGCCGCCGCCGCTCAGTGCGAGACGCAGACGCGTCCCCACAGTCATCGGGATCGAGGACCGCAGACGGCACCCTGTCGTCGAGAAATCCTCGACGATCACGTCATGCGCGACACCAGGCATGAGCCGTAATGTGCTGTCGGCGGAGACGACGCGCCGTGTGGCACGGCTTTCGCGCATCGTCAGCGCATCGATGGGCATGATCTGCATGGTTGCGGTGAGTGACATCGGTCCTCCAGGTTAAGGGCCGTATAAGTCGCGGCTCTTAACACAAGATTATCAGCGCAGTCCGGCATCATCATTTTTGCAGTTAACCCCCTAACAAATGCCATTATACAGATGCTTAGCAAATCAACATTTGTTTTCTTAAACAATAACCTCAGATATTAACGCTGAAACGTCCAATAATGACCCGCGTCATTGCTGATCATTGCACACTGCCTTAGGCGGAAAGACTATATGGTGTGCCGATGACAGATACCCCAAGCTCCCCGATCGACGCGCATCGGCATGACATCGCCAGGATCGATCCGACGGCCTGTAACGCCGCTTCTGGGATCGCGCTGCGCATCACGACGGTACGGGCATGACCTTGTGAATTGGCAGGAAGCACGGGCCTTCGTCATCGCATTCTGCCTGTTCAAGCCGCGCGCGTCGCTCGCGACGGGCCTGCTCGTCGCGATTGCCGGCCTGGTCGAGGCGCTTGGCCTCGTCCTCATCATTCCACTTCTCCAGATTGCCGGGGGGACGGGCGCTCGCGGACACTGGTCCACACTGCTCGCCCGGCTGCATCTCGACAGCCGCCCGGAGCAGATCACGCTCGTGCTCTCGGCCTTTGCCGTGCTCATGCTCGTGCGCGCCGCGCTGATCTCGATCCGGCAGAGCGCGGTCATCCGGCTGGAGCTGGAATTCCTGTCCTCGCTGCAGATCAGGCTGATCGAACGCCTGGGGGCAGCACCCTGGAGTGCGATCGTCGGGCTGCGGCATGCCCGGGTCAATCGTATCCTCGGAAGCGACATCCAGCGGCTCGGCCAAGCTGCGATCGGGCTCGTCCAGTCCATCGTGGCGGCGATCACATTGACGGTGCAGCTGACCATCTCGATGCTGCTCAGCCCGCTGCTCACGCTGCTCGCGGTCCTGTTCGTCGCGACGGGCGCGCTGCTCAGTGCCCCCTTGTTCCGCGCCGCCAGACAGGTCGGCGACAGCGTGACCGATGCCAATCTGATGATGGTGAACGAAGTCGGCCAGTTTCTCGGGGCCCTCAAGCTCGCGATGAGCCAGAACCTGGCCCCCCGGTTCGTCGCCGATTTTTCGAACGCCATGACCGACTCGGTCCAGGCCGAGCTGACCTTCGTCGCGCGGGAAAACCGATCGCGGCTCCGCATGACGGTGGCGGGCATCGTGATGGCGGGCGGGATCGCCGGGATCGGACTGGGCGTGGTCGCAGTCCCCGTCCCGACGCTGGTCGCGCTGCTGCTGATCCTGTCGCGGATGGCCGGACCAGCGCAGGCGCTGCAGACCCAGGCGCTCGAGGTCGTTCGCGCGCTGCCGGCCTATGCGCAGATTCGCGAGCTGGAGGCCGAACTCGCCAGCGATCGCGGTCTTGCGACCGACGCGATCCTGCCGGCGCTGGAGGTCCTGTCGTTCGACCGGGTCGGCTATCGTCACCCGCGCGGGGCCGACGGCGCGGGTTCCGGCGTCGACGCGCTCGATCTGGAACTCCGGCGCGGCGAGTTTCTGGGCGTGGCGGGGCGATCGGGCGCGGGCAAGACCAGTTTCGCGGACCTGCTCGTCGGCCTCTACCACCCGCAGGCTGGGCGCATCCTGCTCAACGGCACCCCCGTCACGCTGGCGAACCACAGCGCCTGGCGCGACCGGCTCGCCTATGTCGCGCAGGATCCGTTCATGCGCCATGCGAGCATTCGCGAGAACCTGCTCTGGTCCAACCCGGGCGCGAGCGATGCGGCGATCGCACGGGCGCTATGGATCGCCGACGCGGACGACCTGCTCGCACGACTGCCCGAGGGGCTCGCCACCTGGGTCGGCGAACGCGGCAGCCTGATCTCCGGGGGCGAACGCCAGCGGCTAGCACTCGCCCGCGCGGTGTTGCGCGATCCGCAATTGCTGATCCTCGACGAGGCCACCAACGCGATCGACATCGATGGTGAACAGATCATTCTTCACCGGCTGCGCGAGGCGTGTCCCGACACGACCATCCTGATGATCGCGCACCGGCTCGAAAGCCTACGCCGGTGTGACCGGATCCTCCTGTTCGATGCCGGGCGCGTCGTTGCACAGGGATCGTTCGAAACGATGCGATCGCGGCTGGTCGCGGTCGAGCGCGACGATGCGACCGCCGCGGCGCCGCACGCCGGACAGACGCAGGGGGCATCGTGAATTTCTATCGCGCGTTCGGACTGGTGTTTCGCTCGGACATCCCGCTCGGGTCGCTTGCCGCGAACCGCATCGCGGCACAGCAGCCCGATGTCGATATCCGACGCGGCACCCCGGCACGCCCCGATCCGGGGGTCGCCGTCGACGATATGCGGGTCGAGATCAACGCCGACTCGTTGCGCTTGTCCGTGCCCGAGTGCGGCTGGTTCGACGTGACGGGGGGTGCGCGCATCATCTACGAGGCGCGGGCCGGCATCCCGGCGGAACACATGCCACCCTATCTCCTGGGGACCGCGCTGGGGGCGCTGCTCCATCAGCGCGCGCTGCTGCCGCTGCATTGCAACGCGATCGTCCATGACGGCAGGGCCTATCTGTTCTGCGGGGATTCCGGCGCAGGCAAGTCGACGCTGGCCGCGGTGTTCGAAGCGCGCGGCTATCCCCTCCTCACCGACGATCTGTGTGCGATCGCAGCGGATGCGGAGGGCCGGTTTTCGGCCACCCCGGGAATCCCACGGCTCAAGCTCTGGATCGAATCGCTCACGGCACTCGGCCGCGAAGGCGCGGAGGTCACCCGCATTCCCTGGTATGAGGACAAGTTCGAGGTCGCGATGTCGCGCGCCGCCGAGGATCGCCGCTATCCCGTCGCCGCCATCTATCATCTGCGTCAGGCCGACGAGGATGCGCCGCCGGGCATCCACCGTCTGCAGGGGCTCGAGGCTGCCAATGCGGTGACGGCAAACATCTATCGCCGCCGCATCGCCGACCTCCTTGGCCGCGCGCCGGGCTATCTGGCCGAATCGATGGCGCTGATCCGTAGCGTTCCCCTTTTCCGATTCAATCGACGATGGGGGCTGCAGAACGTCATCGAAGATGCCGCCCTTGCCGAAGCCCATCTACTCGGCGTGAAGATGACCCAATAAGGGACGCAATGCTGCCATTGTAAGCAAAACGGTTGCGATGATTCCGATGATCTGTGCGACGACCGGGCAACAAGAAGTATTAGCTTAAACCGCATTGAAACACGATCTTTGGGAATTAGTCATGACACAGCATCGCAAGACATGGCAGCGTCCAGTACTTGTTCGCATGGATGCCGCCGATGCCGAGAGCGCATCACTGATGTATAATCGGGACTATTATCACCGCCAGATGGGCCCGTCTTGATTCCACAGTCCCGGTGGGTCGACGAAGCGCACCGGGGCGCGTTGACCTCGGGAACCCAGTCACGATCATAGCGGTGCCGCGCCCTTGAATGTGCGGTCCCCCGGCTCCGAACCACGCTGAACTCGCGCTCCGGTTCGATCATGACGATGCATGATTTCGCCGTCTTTCACCGCCGCTCGATCACGTCACCGTGATTCTTCAAGCAAATCCGGTTGGTTGACGGGTAACAAGTCGCCACGATCATTCATACGAGCCGCGAATTCATAAATGGTAAGGAAAACTATTCACGCCTTTTGGGCCGTTTATGCAATTATTGCGAAAGCCGGAAGCTGATCGACATGCCGCCGATACAGCAAATGCTACAAGGGGTATCGATATGGTCAAGACTCGCAAGACATGGCAGCGCCCTGCACTTGTTCGCATGGACGCAGCAGATGCCGAGAATGCTGGACAGCCCTATAACCGCGACCAGTTTCGTCGTCAGATGGGCCCATCCTGATCTTCAGTCCTGAACAGGCACGGGAAATCGCGCGGCGGTAATGCCGCGCGATTTTTTGTTGGGCATCGATCGGCCCGCCAGGCGCGCCGCCTCCGCGGACGGCCTGCGAAACGCTTCAAGAAGCATGGGAATTCTGTTTGGCTCGTGCAGATTTGGATACGCCGGTCCGCCGCAGCACATCGGCGGCAACGGCGGAGATTGACGGGCAACTGGTCGCGCTCGATATCAATAAGGGCGTTTGCTACGGCCTCAACGAGGTCGGTACGCGCATCTGGGGCCTGATCGATGCCCCCATGTCCGCGCGAGCGATCAGCGCGATTCTCGTGGACGAATATGACGTCGACCAGGCGACCGCCGAGGAGCAGACGCTCGATCTGATCCTCGAACTGCTCGCGGCGGAGTTGGCGATATCCGCCTGATCCGCGGAGGCACGCGCATCGATCGGGAGCGCATGGCGTGACAGCGATCTATGGCCTGACGCACTGGTCCGACCGGGACGTCGATGCCGATGCCGACCGCATGGGTACGGTGCTGGCCCGCTATGGCCGCGACGCGCACGAAATCTGGCGGGGGGGGACGATCGCGCTGGGCGCGCGTCACACCTTCCTGCTCGACGAGGACCGGTTCGTCGCCCCGATCCATGCCCGCGACCGCCGCTATGCAGTGGTCGCGGACGTGCATCTTACCGAGCGTGCGGAGCTGGAACGCGAACTCGGCCATTCGGGCGGGTCGGCAGCGGCACTGTCCGATGCGATGCTGGTCGCCGATGCGCTCGAACATTGGGGCGAGGGCGCGTTCGACCGCCTCTATGGCTGGTTCGCGATCGCCGCCTGGGACACGCAGGACCAGCGGCTGCTGCTCGCGCGCGACTTCATCGGCAAACGCCCGCTTTATTATCTGCGCGCCGAGGACGGCACGCTCGCCTTTGCCTCGATGCCCGACGCGCTGCACGCGCTCGGCATCGTCCCACGCGCGGCGGACGAGGACCAATATCTACGCCTGTTCCGCCGCGCGCCGCTTTCGCCGGATCGCACGCCGATGGCCGGTATCTCGCGCATCATGCCGGGATATTATGGCGTATTCACCGCACAAGGGGCGACGACGCACGCCTATTGGAAACCTGATCTGACGCCGTTGCGACGCCAGACGCAGCGCGACTATGAGACCCAGATGCTCACCCGGCTCGACGCCGCGGTCACGGCGACGCTGCGCGGCGCGGGCGACGAGATCGCCGCGCATCTCTCGGGCGGGTTCGATTCGACGACGGTCGTCGTGACGGCGGCGCGGCTTCTCGCGGATACGCCGAAGCGGATTGTCGCCTATACCGCGGCCCCGCATCACACGCCGCAGACCTACCAGACGCATCATTTCTCCGACGAAAGCGCGCTCGCTGCCGAAACCGCGGCGATGTATCCCAATGTCGAACATGTCGTGATCCGCAGCGATGCTCCGACGCTCGCGGCGCTCGACCGCACCGTCGATCTCTATCCCGAGCCGATCCCCAATCTGTGCAACATGGTGTGGGTCGACGCGATCAACGCAGCGGTGCAGCGCCGCGGCATCCGGGTCCTGCTCGAGGGCACGATGGGCAATCTTTCGATCAGCGCATCGGGCGTCGCGGCGCTGCCGTCGCTGGCGCGACGCGGACGGTTGCTCGCCTGGGCGCGGCTCGGCCGGGGGCTGGTCCGGTCGGGGTGGATGCGCTGGCCGGGCGTCGGCTGGAACACGATCGGCCCGTTGTTGCCCGTATCGCTGTGGAAACGGGTGATGCGCGCCCGGGGCATCGTGATGCCGTCGGTCGCCACCGCCATCCCGCTGCTCCCTGAGACGCTCGCCCGGGTCGAGGCGCGCATCGCCGCGGAGAACCCGACGATCGACCCGGCGCATGCGGCGGACCTGTCCGACGCGATGCGGTACGGCACCGATCCTGTCGGCGCCAATCTGCGCATGGTGGCCGGCAATGAGGACGGCAGTTTTTTCAAGGCAATGCTGGCGGAGTTCAGGATCGACGTCCGCGATCCGCTTGCCGACCGACGCCTCGTCGAATGGGCGCTGCGCGTGCCGGTCGAACGCTGGGCCTGGGGCGGCGAGCCCCGCGCGATCCTGCGCGGGGCCATGCGGGGCAAGGCACCGCCGAGCGTGCTCGATACCCGGCTGCGCGGCTATCAGGGCGCCGACTGGCCCGTCGCGCTCGTCGCCTCGCGCGACCGGCTGCGCGACGAGATCGACCGGATGAAGATGTTCGATCAGACCGCCGGGACGATGGATGTCGACCGGCTCCAGAAGCTGGTCGACGACATGCCGCCCGCCGATTCACCGCTTTGGACGGATATCGCCTATGAGATCGCCTATCGCGAGAATCTGCTGCACGCCGTCGCACTGGCCAGCCACATGCGTCGGACCGCCGGGAGCAATTATTGATGACCGCGGACGATCGTCTCGATCCGGGTATTCAGCGGCTGATCGCGGCTGTCGACGGCCGGCCCGATGCGATGGTCGCGCTGGCCCTGACTCTCCTGCTGCCCCGCGGCCTGACGCAAACCGCGCGACGGTTGTGCGACGCTGCGGTGGCGCTCGCCCCCGATGATCGCGAGATCGCAGCACAGGCGCGCCGGATTCGATCGGCCGGGGTCGGCAAATGGTATTTCACGATGGTGCAGGACGATGATCGCCACGCGCTCTATGCCGAGGCGCTGCGCAGCGTGATGCCGGCCGACGCGACGCTGCTCGATATCGGCGCCGGGACCGGCCTCTTCGCGATGATCGCGGCCCGGGCCGGTGCCGCGCGCGTCATCGCCTGCGAGCGGGATTCCGTGGTTGCAGCGGCCGCATCCGCGGTCGTCGCCAAAAACGGCTATGCGGACCGCGTGACGATCGTCCCGAAGGACGCGCGCGATCTGCAGATCGGGGTCGATCTGGCCGCGCCCGCCAATGTACTGCTGTGGGATAATCTCGCGAACAACCTGATCGGTGCGGGTGGACTGAGGACGGTCGAGGATGCGCGCGCGCGCCTGCTTACGCCGGACGCGGTGATCATGCCGTACCGGGCCGAGATCATGGTCGGGCTCGCCACCCATCGCCGCCCCGCCGATTATGCGATGGGCATCGTCGACGGCTTCGACATGACCCCGTTCAACCAGCTCGCGGTCAGCCATGATACGCCGGACCGGGGGGCGATCGACCTTCGCTCGAATGGCGTCGCGATCTTCGACATGGACTTTACCGGCCCGCCGATCCCCGCGGCGCGCAACGCCGTCACGGTCCACGCGACCGCAGGTCGGGTGCACGGGATCGTCCAGTGGATCCGCTTCCATCTGACCGAGGGGATCGTCTACGACACGATCGATCCCGGCGTGCGGGCGTTCGAAACCGAGGTGACGCCGGTCGAGCCGTTCGACGTCACGGACGGGCAGGCGGTGGTGATATGCGGCCGGCACGACCGCGACGTGCCATGGTTCTGGCTGGAGGCATGATCGTGCCACGCCGCCAGGATGGATTCTGGACCAAGTTCGGCCGCTTTTCGTGGGAGGAGCGGTTCGCCCTCGCCGAGGCGACCATCCTGCTGACGGTCTCCGCACCGCTGATCCGCCACGCGGCGCTGCCCCGGCTCGGCCGGATCGCCTCACGCCCGCTGCCCCGCCCGCTCCCGCCCGGGCCACGCCGGCGCGACCTGGCCGAGATCATCGCCTGGGCCGTCGATCGCGCGGCCAAGCGCAGCCGCCTGCGTGCGCTGTGTTTCGAGCGCGGGCTCACCGCACAGGTCATGCTGCGGCGGCGCGGAGTCGATTCGACGCTGTTCTATGGGATCCGCCCCGGTTCGAAGATGCCGCTCGACGCGCATGTCTGGGTTCTCGATCAGGGATTCGACGTGACGGGCACGCCGCCCGATGGAGGCTATGCGATCCTGGCGTCGTTCCCGCCGGGTCGTGAGGCGAGCGGATTTCAGCCGTGTTGAACCTCGATGCGCTGATCGACGGCGATGCCCAGATCGCCTCCCCGGAATTCGCGCTCGTCGTCGCGGCAACGCGGTGGCCGCATGATCCGCGCTGGGCAGCACGGCTTCGCGATCTGGCGTTACAGGTCACCGATTGGCCGCGCGTCGCGGCGATCGTCGAGCGCCACCGCGTTGCCGGCCTGTTTGCGGCAGGCCTGAACCATGCGGGCCTGCCGGACATCGATGCCGGGACCGAAGCGCGCGCCGCGATCGGGGCACTCGCGCGGGACAGCGCGGTACAGGAACTGCAATCCGTCTTCGAAACGCTACACTTGGTACGCGCGCTGGAGGGGGCCGGCATTCCCGTCCGGGTGCTGAAGGGCGCGACTGCGGCGATGCTCGCCTTTGGCCGCTATGGTGTCCGCTACAGCATGGACATCGATCTGATCGTCGCCAAGGACCAGGTCGCGCACGCCGCCAGCCTGCTCGACGCGCGGGGCTATGTGCGGATCGCGCCGGCGGCCGATGCGAGCGCGGCGACGATGCGGGCGCGGATGGCGCGCTACAAGGATCTCGCATTCGAGCATCCGGATTCGGGGCTGATGGTCGAGCTGCACTGGCGCCTGTTCCAGAATCCCTATCTGTTGCGCGGCGATGACCTCGATGCGCGCGAGCCGATGCAGCTCGTGCCGGGCGCCAGCGTGGCGGTTCTCCCGCGCGCTCCCGCGATCCTGTACCTGTTCGCGCATGGTACAGAACATGGCTGGGCGCGGTTGAAATGGCTCGCCGATATCGGCGCGATCCTTGCCGCCGAGACGCCCGCCGACCTCGATCAATTCTATGCGCGTGCACAGAAGCGGGGGGCGGCACGACTGGTGGCGGCGGGACTCATTCTCAGCCATGCCCTGTATGAGACCGCGCTGCCCGGCGCGATCCGGGACGACCTGGCACGCGACTGGCGGCTGCGATCGCTGGTGCGCACCGCTTATGCGAGCCTGATCGGCGACGAGGATGGCCGCGAACTCGAGCAGGTCGCGCATGCGACGACGCGCAAGAACCTCAGCCACTATCTGATCTCGCGCGATCCGCGTTTCGTGGTCCACGAACTGCGCTACGATCTGCTCGACCGCAGTGCGGAGGGGCTGAAGGGGGGCTCGCGGCTAGGCCGAGTGTCGCGACGGCTTTGGGCACTGTCCGGCGGCCGACGCCATGCCCAAAATGGCTAGGGCTCGACGGCTTTCACGATGATCTCAAGCCACGATGATTAATGTACCCCTGATTCTGGTATTGCAGTTCATATGTCTGGGATGTTTTAGATCTCTAATGTCTGTCAGTATATTGTGCAATTACCAGACTTTATCACCATATAGCGATTTGATTGATCATTTTTAGATTATATTTACTCGCAACGCTGCTCTGATGTTGCACGTAGGATATTTCGTCGGTAGGTTTGATCCGATCGGCGCGATAAAGTCTGATTACTCATTTGCGCCACCCGTCGGGTCCCCGTCATAATCTGCTGTCAGCCTAGGAGGCGCTGCTTTGAAGGTCGCGCTTTTCAATGTGAAATACAGCCCGAATCTGGGCGATGGGCTGCTGTCCGAATGCACTGAGCTCGAATTGCACCGCGCCGGGATCGATGCGGTCTCGATCGATCTTGCCGGCAGGACGGGCTACGCGCCCGGTAATGCCAGCCGGGGCAGGATGCTCGCCGTGCTTGAGGGAATGCCCGCACCGCTGCGCCGCGTCGCGACCCGCACGATCCTCTCGGCGCTGGCGGCGATCCGGCTGCGCCCGGCGTTTCGCCGCCAGCTCGTCGATTGCGATGCGGTCGTCGTCGGCGGCGGCAATCTGTTCAGCGACAGCGATCTCAATTTTCCCGTCAAGATCCACGCCGCACTGTCTGAAGCGGTGAACCTGCCGGCCGCGGTCTTTGCGGTCGGCGTGGCGCGGAACTGGTCCGCGACCGGTAGGCGATTGTTCGCCGACGGATTGCGGAATGCCACGATGGTCTATGCGACGGTGCGCGACGAACGATCGCGGGAGATCTGGGACGACCTCCTCCCCGCACCGATCCCCCGCGCGGGGCTGGTTCGCGACCCGGGTCTACTGGCCAGCCGGCACTATCCGCGAGGCCCCGCCTCCGCCGACCACCGCAGCGTCGGGTTATGCATCACCGATCCGCTCGCGCTGCGCTATCACGGCCATGACACGGATGCCGGAGACATGGCGCACTGGTATGGTGGCGTGGCGACGGCGCTTGCCCAGGCGGGATGGACCGTCGGGCTGTTCACCAACGGCAGCCCCGAGGACCGGGCGTATCTCAATCGCAACGCGGCAGACTGGATCGCGGCAGCCGTGCCGACGCGCATCACCCGCATCGCCGATTTCGCCACGCCCGGCGACCTCGCCACGTTCATCTCGAGCTGCGACCTGATGGTTGCGCACCGCATGCACGCCTGCATCGCCGCGCATTCCTTCGCGGTTCCAACGATCCTGCTCAAATGGGACCCGAAGCTGGAAAGCTTTGCCGAGATTGCGGGCCGATCGGACTATTTCGTCGACCCCGCGACGATCACGCCGACCGCGCTGGCCGAGCTGGCCGCACGGGCCGAGCAGGCCGGGGTCGATCGGGCCGCGTGCACGGCGTTGATCGATGCGGCGGCCGGCGACGTTGCGGCGCTTGCCCGCGCACTCAGGGCGGCGGTCGCGGCGCGTTCATGATCGATCATATCGTCGTCATCAACGACCTGTCGGTACCCAAGGGCGGGGCGACCGCACTCGCGCTGGCATCCGCATCGGCGTTTCGCGCACGCGGCTACCGCGTCACCTTCGTCACCGGCGATGATGGCGACAACCCGGCGCTCCGCGACCAGGGTGTCGAGATCGTCGCACTGGGAAGCAAGCGGCTGCTCTCGGGCGGCGCGCTGACCGCGCTGACCCGCGGCGTCTATAATCGCGCGGCCGCCGACATGGTCGCGCGCTGGATCGCCGCCAATGATCGCCCGTCGACGGTGTATCATGTGCATGGCTGGGCACAGATCCTGTCGCCGTCGCTGTTCGCCGCGATCGCGCCGGTGCGGGCGCGGCTCGTCTATTCGGCGCATGATTTCTTCCTGGCCTGTCCAAACGGCGCGTTCGCGTTTCTGAAGAGCGGTGCGGTCTGCACGCTGACGCCGATGTCGCCCGGCTGCATCGGCGCGAACTGCGATCGTCGCAGTTACGCGCACAAGCTCTGGCGGGTCAGTCGGCAGGCGGTGCAACGCCATCTTTATGATCCGCGCCACTCGCCGCCGGTTCTGGCGATCCACGAATCGATGCGCCCGTATTTGATGCGCGCGGGCATTCCGGACGCGGCCATCGAAGCGCTGCCCAATCCGGTCGTGCCCTGGTGCAACACCCGGGTCGAGGCCGAACGCAATGCCGAAATCCTGTTCATCGGCCGCCTCGAAGCGACCAAGGGTCCCGATCTTGCTGCAGCGGCGGCGCGGGCGGCGGGGTGCACCTTGCGTGTGATCGGTGACGGCGTCCTGCGCGAGTCGCTACAGGCCAGCTATCCCGAAATGTCGTTCATGGGCCAGCAACCGCCGGCGGCGATCCGCGGCTATGCGGAACGCGCGCGGATGCTCGTCATGCCGAGCCGTTATCCCGAGCCCTATGGGTTGGTCGCGGCGGAGGCGCTGTGGAGCGGCCTGCCCGTCATCATCACCGATACCGCCTTCCTCGCAGACGATATCGTCGCGGCGGGCGCCGGGCTGGCGATCGAACCGCGCGACACGCTAGCGTTTGCCGCCGCGATCCGGCTGATTGCCGAAGATGATGCGCTGGCACGCCGAATGAGCGAGGCGGCCTATGGCCACACCCGCGGGCTCGCGCTGACGCCCGACGCGTGGATCGACCGCCTGCTCGACGCCTATGCGCGTCGCCTGGCTATGGCAGCGTGACTGACGCCGGCGCGGGAAGCAGCAGCGGCAGCGGCAATGCGCCCCCGCGTGCACCCCGGCGGTCCGCCCGGGCGGTCCTGGCCGCGGTTGTCGTCGCATAGCCGGTCTTGACGACGCCCCTACTGTCGTCGGCCATCGTAGCTTTTCCGGCGCGTGCGCGGCCGGCGCCACGGCGCTCGCTGCCGGCAAGGACCCGATAGGGATTGGCGAGCGCCGTCGCGCGTAGCCGTTGCGCACGCATCGGCAGGATCGCCGCACCCAAGGCCGCCATGCCATAGAGCAACCGCATCGCGTCGATCGAATGATGGAAAAACGCCGATCCCGCGAATTCGCCGAGCGTCAGGCCGATCGCGCCAAGCCCGGCGATATCCGCGCTGCGCACCATCGGCAGGCCGAGCAGCAGCAACAGCGCCAGCGCATAGGCGATGATTGCGCCCAACGGAGCCGCGATCAGATCCGCGGCGGACAGCAGACCCGCCGCGACGACGAGCAGCACTAGGCCGCCCCGCGCGGCCATGACCACGTCTGCGCCGGTGATCCAGTGGGAGGGTCCTCGAATCATGGCCACAGCCATAACCGGGACACCTCAATTTCGTATTAAACCGGCCGGGGACCGCGATCAGAAATAGCGTTCGCCGACGCGGATCGTATCGCCGGGCTGGACCTCGATCGGCTGCTCGTGAATGACGACGGTGCGCTCCTCGGTCGCCCGCGCGCGACGGATATAGATATGGTTGCGATTGGCCCGATAGGAGAACCCGCCCGCGGCCGCGACCGCCTGCTCGATCGTCATGCCGTTCACGAACGGAAACTCGCCCGGCCGCGCGACTTCGCCCAGGATATAATAAGGGCGATAGTTGAGGACCTCGACGCTGACGTGCGGATTGTTGAC
Organism: Sphingomonas sp. CFBP 8765; assembly: GCF_014841445.1. Taxonomy (NCBI): domain Bacteria; kingdom Pseudomonadati; phylum Pseudomonadota; class Alphaproteobacteria; order Sphingomonadales; family Sphingomonadaceae; genus Sphingomonas; species Sphingomonas sp. CFBP 8765. The sequence continues at coordinate 172,068 of NZ_JACYTY010000002.1, forward strand.
ATAGCCCTGGGCAAGGCTTGCCGTCACCGATTGCGACACCTGCTCGATCGTCTGGCCACCCGCCTTGATCGCGCCGATCAGCGGGAACGCCACGGTCCCCGACGGCGTGATGCTATATTCGCCGGTCAGATTGGGCTCGTTATACACCGTGATCCGCAACTTGTCGCCGGCACCCAGCCTGTATCCCTCAACGATCGCCATGTCGGACGCGGAAAGAACCGGCGGCTCCGCCTGCGTGCATCCGGTCGCCACCGCCAGGGATGCAATGATGACGACCCGAAAATAGACTATAGGACGCATGGTTTTCCCCAAACTATGATTGTCATGACTGTATCGGAATTGCCGACAAAGAGAAATACAGAGATGTCAGCTTGGGATAACCGTCGCCGACAATGGCATGGCCGATTCCCGGCGACGGTATCGTCTTGATAGCCATACCCGAACCGGTCCATCATAATAGCGCATGGCGACAATCGAGGCGGCAATTACGAACGCCAGGGATGCCACGATAATGGTCGCGGGCGCGAAACCCTGCCGCAACCCGATAAACGCGACTGACAACACTATCGGATAGTGAAGGATGTACAGCGGATAGGAGAGGTCGCCCAGGAACGCGGCCACCCGCCGCCATCGGGGCGGCACCTCGAACCGGCTCCCCGCCCAGACGAGCAGCGGCCCGCCCGCCAGAACGAACGCGAGATCCCTCGCCAGCGACGCCGCGCCGGTGAGCGGCAGCGCGACGCAGAACAGCAGCACCGCTGCCAGCGCCATGCTCGCTTTGGCCGATGGGCGCGCGGTGATCGCCGGCAATCGGGCCAGCAGCATCCCGATCGGAAAGCCGTACAACACCCGCGCCAGCCCGAACGGCAGTCGATCCGCGGTCGATCCGGCGATCAGCCGGTCGGTCCCGTAGAGCATGGGCCCCGCGACGATCACCACCGCCGCAGCGACCGCCAGCGCGACGATCCACAGGGTTCGGGCGCGGAACAGGATCCATGCGTAGAGCAGGTTGACGAACAGCTCGAACGACAGCGACCAGGCTGGTGCGTTCAGCGGAAACACACTGGGATAGGGAAGGAGATAGGGTAGCATCAGGAGGTTGCTGACCGTGGCGAGCACCAGCTGCCCGCCGTCGAGCGCGAACCGCGCGTGCAGATGCGACTGCGCCAGAACCTTGACCAACCCCAGGCCTGCCCCGACCAGGAACAGCGGATAGAGCCGGATGAGCCGCATTCCCACGAACGGCCCGAACCGCATCGTCGTCGACAGACGACGGTCATACGCCGTGGCGATGACATAGCCGCTGAGCACGAAGAAGAAATCGACCGCCAGATACCCGCCGGGCATCAGCGGCACGAAGACGATATCGCCGACGTGCAGCGCGATCACAGCGATCGCCGCGAGCCCCCGCAGAAGATCGAGCAGCAACTTGCGGTCATGATCGGCCCCGGTGCGCGCGGCCGGGGTAAGGGCCGTCATCGTCGCACCGCCCGCTGCGCCGCAAAGGGGAATCGATTGCCGCGCAACGCGGCGCAGGGCTGACGATCGACGTGGCGGCCGACACGCGTGCCGCGCCGCCGCGTACCCGCAATCGAACGCGTGATGATCGCCGTCATGATTCGCTTCGCCCTTCGGTTCGACAATGAGACGGCGACAGGATCAGGGATCCGTACGGCGTTGAGAACAGAAACTTTACTGCCAAAGTTCCAGACACAACCAGACCCGGCCTGCCCGACATCATGTGCTTTGACGACGGTATCTACGTTTTCTTCGGGCAAGACATCGCTATTCATGACCATTGTAAATAATCGCCGCTTTCATTGGAGCGAGGCGTTTCGGCCAGGGCCGAATGGCGATAGCATCGGGACCGCCGATGCCGACCGGCGCCCGGTCCGCGGACACGTCGCACCGCTGGCGCATGATGCCGACGCGGCCAGGCCGAAGAGCGCCCGGCTCGCAAAAACCCCAAGGGGTTCGGCGCGAGCGACTCAAAGTCTTCCTATACAGTTCAGGTTCTTATCGGTGAAACACCTGCTCACTGCGGATCAGCAAGACCTAGCCTCGACTGCCGTGATCGTCTGATATCATGTTCCGATCGAGCCCGAAGGCAGGACGTCTGATCATATGTCCTTTGGCCTTATCCCGCCTTCAGAGCCTCCCCATACAACCCCCGCCTACATTATGAAATGTATTGGAGCCTGCTCCACAGGACGCATGTTACAGCACCGATTGTAAGATCAACTTTTTTACCAAATGACACACCAACTGTAACTTGCATACAATAACGATCATTTGCCGCATCGACAGAATATTGTAGTTATACGGATGTGATGGGCCACGGCTTCTCCGATCCTGCCGAAGTTCGACACAAAGACGGCGGCGGGGCCGGGCAGAGCTCTTGGGGGGCGGCGTATTGGTTGAGCGTAAGAAGAGTGTCGCGCTGATCGCGCGGGCAGTGTGCGCAACGTTGCTCATCGGCGGCGGCGGCAGGGCCGGCAGTGCGTCGGCGCAGATGTCGGCGGGCCGGTTCGGCGCGCAGTCGGTGCTCGAGCGCACGCGGCCGGACTATGATCCGATCGGGCTTCGCCTCGGGACGTTCACGATCCTGCCCTCGCTCGACGCGAACACGGGCTACGACAGCAATGTCCGCGCGCTGCAAAGCCCGGTGCTCGACGACCTCATCTTCACGCTGCGCCCCGCGGTGGTCGCGCGATCCAACTGGTCGCGCAATGCGGTCACGGTGCGGGCGAGCAGCGACATCCAACGCTTTGTCGACCGTCCCGTCGAAAATGCCGAACAATATCAAATCGGCGCCGATGGTCGCTTCGATATCGGCAGCAGGACGCATCTGGTCGCGGACGCGCGCGTCGGCCGGCTCATCGAAGCACGCGGCAGCACCGGCGACACGGCGCTGGACGGCGAACCGGTCAATTTCATGGACTATCATTTCGGCACGGGCGCGGACCATGATTTCGGCCCGCTTCTGACCCGCGCCAGCTTCACGTTCGACGAATTCCGCTATGGCGATCGCAACGCCGCGGGCGGACGCAAGATCGACAACAGCCAGCGCAATTACCGCTCGATCCTCGGCGACATCCAGCTGACGATGCCTGTCGCGCCTGCCGCCGGCGTGTTCGTTCGCGGCACCGTCAATACTGCCGATTACATCAACGAACCTGTCGGGCCGAGCGGCGATTCGACAAGCTATAGCGCGTTGACCGGCATCGCGTTCGGCGTGACCCCGCTGCTCTACGGCAGCATCGGCATCGGATATTTCGCCCAGACCTACCGCGAGCCCTCGCTCGACGGCACCAATGGCCTGAACTATTCCGCGGCGATAACGTGGAACCCGACCCCGCTCGCCACCGCGTCGTTCACGCTCAATCGCGCGCTGCAGCGCGCACCCAGCCCGACGCTGGGCGCGATCACGACGACCACCGGGACGCTGATCGCCGACTACGAACTCCGCCGGAACCTGATCGTCGGCGCGACCGCGGGCTATTCGCGCAATCTATACGGCCTGATCGACCGCACGCAGACGCAGATGACCGGCTCGGCGCGTGCGACCTATCTGTTCAGCCGACTGATCTCGTCGACGCTTCGGCTCGACTATCTTCGAACCCGCCCCGATCAGTCGAGCGGCGTCGACAGCCTGGGCATTGGCCGACGCTTCGACAAGACCCGAATATTTCTCGGCATGCGGCTTCAACTATGAGCCGCGCGCCGATGATCCGACCAGCAAACGACATTCCCGGGATATGGAGAATGAGCAAGTGACAACCGCGATCCAAGTCTATGGCGGCGGCAATGCCATGCCGATCAGCCCCTATACCCCGCAGGCTAGCGAGGTCGCGCAGGATCGGATCGATGCGCGCGCGCTTGTCGCGATGTTCCGTCGGCGGCTCGGCATCTTCCTCCTGGTCTTCCTCAGCATCCTGATAATCGGCCTGGCGCTGACGTTCCGGCAGACGCCGTCCTATACCGCCGTCGCGCAGGTGTCGCTGAACGTCAAACAATCGGCGCTCACGCCAGCGGGGGTCGGCGAGCGGCCGGATCTCGACCGCGCCGAACCCAGCGCGAATTTCGTCGATACCCAGGTCGAGATCATCCGCTCCGAGGCCTTTGCCCGGCGCGTCGCCTCGGCCCTGGCGTTGCCGACGGATCCGCGCTTCACATCGTTGCAGGAGCCCCGTGGCATCCGCACCTGGATCACAAGCTGGTTCACGGCGCCGCCGAAAGTCGCGCGACCGACCGCGGCGGAGGCGGAAGCCGCGGCGATCACCTATGTTCAGGACGGCGTCACCGCGACGCGGCTGAACTCGACCTATGCGCTCCACATCTCGTTCAGCGACACCGATCCGGCGATGGCGGCGCGGATCGTCAACGAATTCGCGCGGCAATATACCGAGGGGTCGCTGGCGAAGAAGCAGGTCGAGAACCGCGATTCGACCGCGATGATCGCCCGCCGCGCGGAGGATCTGCGCGCGCGCTGGCAGGCCGCCGATGCGGCCGAACAACGCTATCGCATCCAGCACAACCTGACGAGCACGCAGGGCCTGTCGCTCACCGAGCAGGAGATCTCGACGTACAACCAAGCCGTCGCCGCGGCCCGCGCCGCGCTGGCCGAAGACCAAGCCCGCCTGTCGACCGCGCGGGCGCAGCTTCGTTCCGGCTCGCGCGGCGATGATGTCGGGGAAGCGCTGGGGTCGTCCGTCGTGTCGGGTCTGCGCGCGAACCAGTCCGCGCTGAGTGCTCAGGTCGCCGAGCTCACGACCCGCTATGGCGCGCGTCATCCCGACGTGCTGCGCGCGAACAGCCAGCTCGCCGCGATCGACAAGCAGATCAGCAACGAAATCGCGCGCGTCATCTCGAACCTCGCGGCGAAGACGCGGGTGTCGGAGGGCCGTCTCGCGTCGCTGTCCGGAACGCTGAGCGGCGCGCAGGCCGCACTGGCCGGCAACAACGCCGCCACTGTCGAGCTCAACAACCTGGCGCAGAACAACAAGACCGCACGGTCGACCTATGAATCCTATCTGACGCGCTATCAGGAGGAGCTGGCCCGGCTCGGCACCGAGCAGGCCGATGCCTCCGTCCTGAAGCTGGCGGCGATCCCCGACACCCCGACCAGCCCCAATATCCTGCTCAACCTGATCCTGACGACCGTGCTCGGGTTCGGCTTTGGCCTGGTCGCCGCCTTCCTCACCGAGATGGCGTTCACGGGGCTGACCACGGGCGACGATATCGAACAGCGTCTGGGCGTCCGCTATCTCGGCGCGGTGCCGCTGCTCGCGTCGGTGACCAAATCGGCGAAGTCCCCGCCCTCGGCGATCGCGGCCGAGCCGCGCTCGGCGTTCGCCGAATCGATCCGCAGCCTGCGCGCGTCGATCACCTTTGCCGCCCACGCCCCCGCCAAGGTGATCGCGATCACGTCCGCGCTCGCGCAGGAAGGCAAGACGACGACCTCGATCTGCCTGGCCAGGTCGATGGGTCTGGCCGGGGAAAAGGTCGTGCTCGTCGATTGCGATCTTCGCCGCCACGGCGTCAGCCGGTTCCTGCGCACCGAAGCCGATCGCCCGGGCCTCATGCAGGTGCTTCGCGGCGAGGCGACACTCGAAGCCGCGCTGGTCGAGGACACCGCGACCGGGATGATGGTCCTGCCGATCGCCGCGGATGACGATTTCGACGGCGACCTCATGATCGGCGACAAGATGGACGGACTGCTCGACGCGCTGCGTGACCGGTTCGACGTCATCGTGCTCGATACAGCGCCGGTCCTGCCGATCGCGGATGCGCGGCTGATGCTCGGCAAGGCGGATGTCGCGGTGTTTGTCGCGCGGTGGCGCAAGACACCCGATCATGCGATCCGCTCGGCACTGCGGCTCCTGCCACTCGACCGCATCCACCTTGCCGGAATCGCGCTGACCAAGGTCGACATTCGCAAACAGGCGCGGTTCGGCTATGGCGACTCGACCTACTACTACCACGACTACAAGGGCTATTATGCCTGAGCTGGCCGTCGATGCCGGCATCGGCAGTCTGGCCCGCCAGGCTGAAACGATGATGCCCGGTGCCCCGTGTCGCGACCCGTGTCGCGCCCCGTCCGTCCTGAATCGCAGCCGCCCCGAAGGGTGGCCGCAGCGGGTGGCGATCGTGCATTATTGGCTCGTCACGATGCGCGGCGGCGAACGGGTGGTCGAGCGGCTGCTGCACCTGTTTCCGCACGCCGAGATCTTTACGCATGTCTATGACGCCAGCGCGGTGTCTGAAACGATCCGCGAGCGCCCGGTCCATACCAGCTTCATCAACCGGCTACCGGGGGCCCGGCGTCACTATCAGAAATATCTGCCGCTGATGCCGATGGCGCTCGAACAGCTCGACCTGCGCGGCTTCGACCTCGTCATCAGCAGCGAATCGGGCCCGGCAAAGGGCGTGATCACCGATCCCGATACGGTGCACCTCTGCTATGCGCATTCGCCGATGCGGTATCTGTGGGATCATTACCATCAGTATCGTGGCAGCGCGGGACGCCTGACCCGGCTGATGATGACCTTGCTCTTCGGCCGGCTCCGCCACTGGGACATGACGAGCGCGGCGCGGATCGACATCGTCGTCGCGAATTCGCAGTTCATCAAGAAACGGATCGCCAAGGCGTGGCGCCGCGATGCGGTCGTCGTCCATCCGCCGGTCGACACAAGTCTCTTCACCCCGGTCGACACGGTCGGCGACGAATATCTGTGGGTCGGCCAGATGACGCCCTACAAGCGCGCCGACCTGGCGGTGGATGCGTTCAACGCGCTGCAATTGCCCCTGCTGATGGTCGGCGACGGCGAGATGGCGGCCGAGCTGCGCAAGCGCGCCGGCCCGACGATCCGGATCATCCCGCGGATGCGCTTCGACGAGTTGCGCCACGCCTATGCAACGTCGAAGGCGCTCATCTTCACACCCGAGGAGGATTTCGGGATCGTGCCGGTCGAGATGATGGCATCGGGCCGCCCGGTCCTAGCCTATGCGCGCGGCGGGATCCGCGACAGCCTGGTCGAGCGCAAGACCGGACTGTTCTTCGAACACCAGACGGTCGAATCGCTGATCGACGGCGTTCGCGCGATGGAGGCATGGCTGCCGGAATTCGACCCCGCCGATGCGGTCGCGCAGGCGGAACGGTTCGCCCCCGAGCATTTCGATGCCGGGATCCTGGCGGCGCTGGAGGCATGATGCGCCGCAGGGCCCTGATCGCGGCGATCAGCGCGGCGTTCGCGGTCGCCGGCAGCGCGCAGCAGCAGCCCGCGACTCCGCCGATGCTGCTCGGCGTCCAGACCCATTTCAGCCAGAACTGGCCTGCCGCATGGGGCGATCGGGCGATCGACGTCACCGCCGGGTCGTTGCGCGATTCGATCCCCTGGGCCTCGGGCGAACCGCGTCCGGGCAAATATGCGATCGAGGGTAGCGTCGCTGGCACGCTGTCCCGCTATTGCCACCGCAGCGGCGGTGACGTCCTGCTGACGCTCGACCCGCGCCACCCGCTCTATGACGGCGGCCATACCGTCAGCACGCCGGCGGCGATGGCCGCCTATGCCGCCTATGTCGGCACGGTCCTCGATCGCCTCCCCGGCTGCGTCACCGCGATCGAGGTCGGCAACGAGATCAATAGCGGCAACCTGGCCTATCCGAAGGGCGTCGACCCCGCCGCCGCCTATGTCGCGCTGCTGACGGTCGTCCGCGACCGCATCAAGCCGCGCCACCCGTCCGTCGCGATACTCGGCGGATCGACCAACATGATCGGCACCGGATTCCTCGAAACGCTGTTCAAGGCCGGGATGCTCGGAGTCGCCGACGGCGTCGCGGTGCATCCCTATCGCCACCTGGCGGACAATATCGACTGGGAGATCACGCATCTCGACGCGACGATGCGCCGCTACGGCACGCCGATCCCAATCTGGGCGACCGAATTCAGCGACAATTACCCGACGCCCGATCTCGCCGCGCCCGAACTGATCAAGTTCGTCACGCTGATGAGCGCGAGCGGGGTCCGGCGCGCCTATTGGTACGCGCTGATCGACCAGCGGTTCTTTCGGAACATGGGCCTCTTCACACAGTCGCAGGCGACCAAGCCCGCGGCGGAGGCCTTCACGCTGCTGACGACGCACATGCTGCCCGCCGGGCGCGCGCAGCGTATCGATACGGGCGATCGCGATGTCCGGCTCTACCGCTTCGGTGGGGATCGCTGGGTGGTCTGGGGTCCATCCGGGACGCTGCGGTTCGATGCGGGGCGCATCCTATCGGCGCGCAACCGGCCCCTGCCCGGCACCAGCGTCGCGATCGGTCCGGATCCGGTCGTGGTGATCGGCGCTGGACGCTTCGCCTTCACGCGCGGCACGGTGCTCGCCGACAGCCTCAGCGGCTATGGCAGCGCCCCCTGGTCCTATTGGGTCGAAGGCGCCGACGGACAGCGCCACGCGCTCGGCATCCTCGACGGGATGTGGACGAGCGCCTTTGGCAGCCGCTTCACGCGGCCCCTGGCGATCAGCGACACCGGCGGCGCGGTCGCGGGCGATGCGGCGCATGCCGCCCGCGCCGTGATCCGCTACACCGCCCCCGCCGCGATGACCGCGCGCGTCGCCGCCTGTATCGCGAAATCACCCGGTGGCGACGGGCTCGACGTCGCGCTTCTGGTCAGGGGCAAGCGGGTCGCAGGCGCGGTCGTCGTCGATCGCTGGACGGCCACCGATCAGACCGTGACGCTGCGCACCGGCGAGACGGTCGATCTGTCGGTCGGCCCCAACCAGATCCCGGGACACGACGCCTTCACCTATCGGATCCGGCTCACCGAAGCGGGCAGCACCATTTCGCCCGACGCCACCAAGGGACCTGCAGGATGCATCTGACGCTCATCGGCGCCGCTCAGCTCGTCATCGGCTTCCTCCTGCTCATGTTCGGTACCGTGCCGGGCATGCTCGCCTTCGTGATCGTCTCCGCGCTGATGATGGGGTCGTCGGCGATCGATCTTCCCGCGATCGGCGCGTCGTCGATCCCGCCGATCGAGTTCGCCGCCGTGTTCCTCACGATCCGCGTGCTGCTGCCCGGATCGATCAACGTGCCCGCGCTGGCGGCCGCGTTGCGCGCCAACATCCTGATGATCATCTTCGTCGCCTATGGCATCGTCGGCGCGATCCTGTTGCCGCGGCTCTATGCCGGGCAGATCGACGTCGTGCCGATGCGCGTCCGTGCGCTCAACCGCTACGAATCGATGGAACGCTTCACCTATGCGACCCAGCGCCTGCTGCCGACGTCGCAGAATCTGACCACCGCCATCTACCTTCTCGGGACGGTGATGGTCGCGATCTGTGCCTATGTGGCGCTCACGCACAAGGATGCATGGCGTCTGCTGGTCAAGACGGTCGCCGTGGTCGCGCTGATCCACGTCGTCATCGGCATCGCCAGCGTGGCGGTGCCGGGCAACGCGGTCCTGACCTTCTTTCGCAACGGCGCCTATGCGCAGATCGACAATAGCTATCGCGGTTTCGTCAGGATGAACGGCATCGCGCCCGAGGCGTCCGCCTATGGCGGATTCGGGTTCATGCTGTTCGTGTTCCTGTTCGAATGCTGGATCCGCGACGTGATGCCGCGTTTGACGGGCCCGTGTGCGCTCGCGCTGGGGCTCGCGCTGGGCGCCAGCACGTCGAGCCTGGCCTATCTCGGCCTCGTCTCCTATGCCGTCCTGGTCTTTCTCCGGTCGGTCGTCTTTCCCAAGACGATGCGGGTGGATCGCCTGCTCGTGCTCGGCGCGACGACGATGCTCTTCCTCATGATGGTCGCCGCGGCCAGCGTCTGGTACCCGCAGCTCGTCGCCGAATTCGGCGATATGATCACCCATTTCACGCTCGAAAAATCCCAGTCGCAATCGAGCGAACAACGGCAATTCTGGTCGTTGATCGGTTACCGGGCGTTTCTTGAAAGCTATGGCCTCGGTATCGGCGCGGGCAGCTTCCGGTCGTCGTCGCTGATCACCGCGATCATGGGATCGATGGGCGTGATCGGGATCGTCTGCTTCGTGAGCTATCTGCTGCAGGTCTTCAAACCCCTGCGCCTGAGCACCTATGTCTCACCCGCCGATCCTCGCGCCGCAGTCGGCGCCGCGGCGTCCTGGGTCTGCTTCGCCTCGATGGTGCCCGCCGCGGTCGGCAGTCCGACGCCCGACCCGGGCGTGCTCTTCGCGGTATTTGCCGGCGCCGCGCTGGCCTTGCGCCCGGCGGTATCGCGCAAACCGCAGCGGATCCAGGCCGGACCGCCGTCCGGCCAGGCGGCGATGCACGATACCGCGATGGCCTGACCCTGGGCCTAGCCTGCCGCCTTGGCGGGATGTGCCAGGCGGGTGCGGTGGAGCAACCACTTGCGCACAGGCTCGTCGAACGTCTTCACCGCAACCCATGCGAACACCGTGAATATGACCGACATCAGGATCGCCAGCAGCGTTGCTGCCAGCCCCTGGATGTGCAGATGACCGGCCAGCCCGCGGATATGCGGAGCGATACCGCCCTGCAGGATATAAACCGGATAGGAGAGAGCGCCCAGCGTGCGGCACAGCGGGACGGTGCGCGTGACCGTCGCATTGGCGCCGGCCGCGACCAGAAGCGGAAAGAGGAGGATCGCCGCAGCGACCTCATACACGCCGTTCCACGCACCCAGCCGGGGCATCGCCATAATCCCGCACAGCGTCGCGATTATCGCCCAGACGGGCGCGCGCAGTCGGTCGAGCAGGCCCGCCCGGCGCAGCCTGTACACCCCGACTCCGGCAAAGAACGAGAACATCACGCGGGGGAGCCCCGCCCAGCCTTCCGGCCAATAAGGGCCGACTGCGAGCGTCTCGAAATGAAGGCCGGTCGCTGCCAGCGCGATGGCCGATACGCCGACGATGACCGCAAGCATCCGGTTATGCAGGAGCGGTGCGATCGCGCCATAAAGAAGATTGACGAGCAATTCCCACAGCAGCGACCAGCTGGGTGCATTGAGCGCATACATGCACTGGTCTTCGGACAGCGCACCATAGGGGGTCGGGATCATCAGCACCCCGGTCACGAAGAGCAGCGCCAGCATCCCGCCATCGTAAAGACGGACAAACCCTGCCGCACCGATCACGGCGCCGAGAACGATCAACGGATACAGGCGAACCACGCGCACCCACATGAAGGCCTTCAACGACATCCCCGCCTTGATCCGCTCCTCATAGACGGCCGCGATCACGAAACCGCTCAGGCCGAAGAAGAAGTCGACCGCCAGCGCGGCGTGCGGGGTTATCAGGATCGCATTATACGGCGTGACGTGCATGACAAGAACAGCGAAGGCGGCAACGCCCCGCAGGCCGTCCAGAACATCAAATCTGACCCTCTCCACATTCTTTCCGCATGTATTTTGTGTATGTTTCGTGCGGCGAACTTTATTTCTTAGACACTAGTATGTTTTGCCTTTGATTCCATTACTTGGCTCAATATCCTTCATCACGGGCTACAACTCGACTTTCTTCTATGTTCAGACTTATGACCAATAATGAGGGATTTACGGCAATGGCGGAGCCTTTAAGTCTGCGAGTGAAACGCGTCGTGCATTCGCTGCGTGATGATTCCGCCTGGCGCATCGCGCGGTTTCTGCGCGACGACGCACGCGATCGCGCGGCCGTTACGCCTGTGGTGTCCGACGATCCCGTTGCGGGCAGCTATCGCAATGACGTGGTCACGCTCGACGACGCGGATCCGGACGACTTTCCCCCCGTGATCTTCCAGACGTGGAAAAGCCGGTCGGTGATTCCCGGCAATTACCGGCACTGGCGGCAGACCTTCGTCGACACCAACCCCGACTGTCGCGTGCTGCTCTGGGATGACGCGGACAACCGCGCCTTCATCGCCGATCGGTTCGCCTGGGCGCTGCCGGTCTATGACAGCTATCCGCAGGAGATCTTTCGCGCCGATGCCGTGCGGTTCTTCTTCCTGCTCGAATTCGGCGGCCTGTACGCCGACATGGATACCGAATGCCTGCGCCCGATCCGGCCCAGCGCGTCGACCGGCGCGGTCGTGCTGTGTCGCATGGGGGGCAATCCCGATTTCGCGCACGCCATCCCCAACGCGATCATGGCATCCCGGCCGTCACAGATCTTCTGGCTGTTCGCGATCCACTGCATGATCGAGGCGGCGGAGCGCATCCCGGATGCCGCCGCACGGATCGCCGCCGGGCCGGAGACGATGACCGGCCCGGTGCTGCTGAAACAGGCCTATGACGCGTTCGTCGCGCTCGACCAAACCGCGGTCATGGCGCTGCTCGCCCCCCTCCTCGCCAAGCTTACCGAGCGACAGCGCACCCGGCTGCGCTATGCACGGCCGACGCTGCTCGACGGGCGGAACTGGTATCCGCTCGACTGGACCAATATGTTCCACAAGCGGCTGTGCAACCGGTTGCGCACCGACCGCCGCATCCTGCCGATCGAGGTCGGCCGCACGCTCTTTCCGGACGCCGCGGTTGTCACCTATTGGAGTCATTCCTGGTAAATACGGCCTGCTGTGACCCGCCCCGCGCGAGGGGGCGGGCCGCGGGGGTCAGGCGACCCCGCGCGTACGCCGTGACACCAGCCGGTGAAACCGGTCCGCGGCGACCGTCTCGATCCCTCGCGGGCGGCCGCTGGCCTGCCAGACCAGCATCAGCACGACGAGGTACAGCATCATCCCCCCCGCCCCGGCACCGACGAGCCCGAGCCCGCGGTCGAACCCGGTCAGCGTCTGCAGCCAGGGGCGCAGAGCGAGCAACAGCGCAGCCATCACCGCGGATGCGGCAAAGGCCCGCCACGGCCGGACAAGCTGCACGCCGAGCGGCACGCCGATCAGGCTCCGGACATAGGCCGCGGACACGATGCCCATGACCAGGGACGATCCCGCCCGCGCGGCGATCGCGCCGGCGACGCCGAAATACAGCGCGCCGAGGATCGTCGCAGGCACCTTGATGCACAATTCGCACAGGCTCTGCCGGAAGAAGATCGCGGCCTGGCCCAGCGCCATGGCGAGCGGCGCGAGCGCGGCAGCGAACAGCGTCGGGATCATTGCCAGCACCAGCCATTGCAGCAGCGGCGATGCCGGTTGCCATTTCGGCCCGAGCGCGAAGGCGACGAGCGGCTGTGCGAGGATGCTGATCGCGACGAGGACGGGAAGGACGGCGCTGACGATCGTGCTGGTCGTCCGCAGATAGGCTTCGCGCAGGCGTTCGGGATCGTGTCGCACCATCGAGAAGGCCGCCAGCAGCGGCCGGATCGTGGGCTTGAGCACCGCCTGGTCGGGCAGGCTGGCAAGGTCGCTGGCGAGCGAGAACGTCCCGAGTTGCGCGCGCGAGACGGTGAAGCCGAGCACCAGCCGGTCGATCTGCCAGTTGATCGCGGTTACTGCCTGTGCGGCGGTCGTCCATCCGAGCAGGTCGGCGAATTCGCGCCAGCGCCCGAGCCCGAAGCGCGGGCGGAAGGGCGCGAACCAGTAGGAGGCCAGCACCATGAAGGCGGGGGCGATGACCGTTCCCGCGGCGATCGCCCAGTAGCTGCGCGTCAGGATCGCGCACGCGGCGGCCGCGACAAAGGCGCAGCCACGACCGCCGACCTCGATGATCAGATCGCGGTGGAAACTGATATCCTTGGCATATTGCGCCATCTTCGGACTGACGAGGCCGCGCAGCGCGGGGGCGAGCGCGATGAAGCAGATCAGCGGGACGAGCCGCGGGTCGCCGTAGAAATAGCCAAAGGGTATCGCGAGCAAGGCCAGACCCACCGCGAGCACGGCACTGCGCATCACGCTGAGCGTGAACGCGGTCTCCAGCATCGGCCGGCTGATAGCCTCGGCGCGGACGAGCACCTGACCCACGGGCAGTTCGAAGACCGCCTCGACGATCCGGACCAGCGTCATCGCGATCGCGACGAGCCCGAAGTCCTGCGGCACCAGATAGTTGGCGAGCAGCAGGAGGCTGGCAAAGTCGATCAGCCGCGCCAGGAACCGCGAGGCTATGAGCCACGCGGCACCCGCGGTGGTGCGTCCGGCAATGGGGGCCGCCTGCGTCATCTCAGACGCCGTTCGCGACGCGCTGCGGCGCGCGGGTGCGCAACCACGTCGTCATGGCACGGCGCAACGGTTCGTCCCACCACCGCAGGATCAGCCAGCTCGCGATCAGCACGCCGGGCAGCGCCAGCCCGGTGCCGACCGCAAAGCTCCTGCTGCCGAGGATCGCCTGATAGGCCGCGTTGATCCAGACGAAGATCGGATAATGCAGCGCATAGACGGGGAACGAGAGCGCCCCCAGCACCGCCGATGCCCGCGCCACCCGGCCGCGCAGCACGACATGCGCCCCGCTGAGCACCAGCAGCGGCGAGACGATCAGCGACCAGCTCCATCCGACCCAGAAGGACAGGCCCTGCGGCCAGTAGAAGAGCAGCACGCTGAGCCCGAGCAACGGCCAGAACAGAAACCGCCACCGCGCATCGCGGATCGGCGCGAACCGCGATTGCGCATGATAGAGCCCAACCCCGGCGTAAAAGGCCCCGAACACGCGCGGCAGGCCGGTCCAGAAGCTTGCGGCCTCGTCCCCGCCTATCCCGACCAGCGCCATCAGCGCATATCCCGCCGCGACGATCGCCAGCGCGCTCCCCATCCCGTCGATCCGGCGCAGCGCCGCCCAGGCGATGTTGACGACGATTTCGAGAAACAACGTATATTGCGGCCCGTTCAGCGGAAAAACCTGCGGTCCGCCGATCGCCCGGCTCGCGTCGAGTATCGGCAGGCACAGCACTCCGAACGCGGTCGCGCGGGCGAGTTCGGCGACGCTGATGGTGGAATCGTGCAGCATTACGATGCGCGCGGCGAGATAGGCGGCGGAGATCAGCGTGCCGAGAATGACGAGCGGCATCAGCCGGACGAGCCGCAGGACGGCGAACGTCCGCGTCGCCATCCCCTGATCGAGCGTGTCGCGATACGCCACCGACAGCACATAGCCACTCAGACAGAAGAAGAAATCGACCGCGAGTCCCGCATTCGCCGCCAGCCAGGGATGGCCCTGCCAATGGCCGAGATGGAAGAGCAGGACCGATATCGCCGCCAGCCCGCGCAGCCCGTCGAGCGCGGCATAATGCGGGCGCTGGCGGGCCATGCCGCGATCGTTTCGGCCAGCGACCGGCCCCGCCGGTGCATACGCACGCGCATCGATCCCCTCAGTCACGCGCGACACGCTCGATAACGTCCAGCAGCTGCCGTCCCGCCGAATCCCAGCGGAACGCCGCGGCCCGATCATGGCCGGCGGCGCGCTTCGCCGACCGGACGACCGGATCGGCCAGCGCGGTGATGGCCTGCCGCCACCCCGCCGGATCGTCGACATCGGCATAGAGGACCGCATCGCGGCACATTTCCGGAATCGCGCCCGCCGGCGCGACGATCGCCGGGCAACCGCACAGCATCGCCTCGAGCGGCGGGAGCCCGAAGCCTTCGGTGCGCGACGGAAAGACCTGCGCATGCGCGTCCATATAGAGCGCGCGCAGCGTCGCATCGTCGCAGCGGCCGACGAACAGCGCGTCGGGCGGCGGCGTCAGGCCAGCCGCGTCGAGCGCTGCGCGATCCGCGCCGACCACGACGAGCTGCAACGGCGCCAGCGCGCCATCGGCAAAGGCCTCGAACACGACGTGGTTGTTCTTATAAGCCTTGGGGCTGCCGAACAGGAGCACATAGCGCCCCGCGGTGAGCCCCAGTCGCGCCAGCGCGTCGCGGTCGGACTCGCCGTCGAGAATATGGTCGACGCCGTTGTGGAGGACTTCGGTCATCCGCCGATCGACCACGCCGAGCAGGTCGAGCATCTGCCGGGAATAGGCCGACACGGTGAGGACGGCCGCGCTGCTGCGCGCCATGCGCGGCACGAGCAGCCGGTATCCGACGCGCTGCCGCCATGGATAGGAGCTGTCGGGAAAGAGGAACTGCGCGTCGTGGATCAGCAGGATCTTGCGACGATGCCGGATCGGCGCGAGGTTGGCGAGGTTGACCAGCACGCCGTCGGCCGCGCGCGCGGGCAGGACGAGCTGCTCCCATCGCTGCGTATCGCCGTCCGCCTGCTCGACGAGTTCGATCGCGCGCAGCACGGGCTGCCATTGCCGCCGCGCGGGTATCAGCAGGCGGGCCGGCGGGCGACGTTCGGGCGGCATCGCGGCGAGCAACGCGTCGACTTCGCGGATGAGGCGATCGGACACGCGGTGCACCCCGTTCATCCCGCCCGCATAGAATTTGCCGTTGAAATAGATCGGCGTCGCGGTGCTGCTCACATCCGCTCGATCTTGCGGGGATCGAGCTTGCCACGGGTCAGGTCGGCAAAGGCCAGGACATTGCCCCACAAACGCCCGCGCCGATCGACATGCGCCTCGGGCCACAGGCTGCGCACCAGATTCGCGATGACGTTCGCGGTCATCAGCCGTTCGCCCAGCCGCGGCTGCATCGTACCCTTCCGCTTCAGATAGACGATGTTCGCGATCTGCGAATAGCCGAGCTTCTTGCCCGGCGTGCGGCCGGACTTCACGCCCATGTGTACACCGGTGATCGACGCGGACGAAACCAGTCGGCCGCGTCGTCCGATCTGCGTCGTGAAATCGATATCCTCCTGCCAGCCATAAAGCGGCAGCGCCTCGTCGAAACGCAGTCCGGTCGCGGCACTCAGGCGGATCGCCATGTTGCAGCCATAGAGCGCCTGACGGTCGCGCAACACGGGATCGGGGCTGGGATCGGGGCTGGCGGCACGCGCCGCGACGATCGCCAACGCGGCCTCGACGCTCAGCCCGCTCGAGTTGATGCCGTCGGCGAGCAGGTCGCCGGTGATCCCGACAATCGCGGGATCGCTTTCGAACACGCGCTCGACCATTTCGAGATAGTCGGGCGCGGGGACGAAATCGTCATCGAAGAAGGTGACGAACGCCGCCGCGTCGCCGATCATGTCGAGCGCCGCGTTGCGCTGCCGGCACAGGCCACGTCCGGCGAACACGATCTCGGGCTGCACCGGGCTTTCCGCGACACCCTCGACGTCCTGCGGCGAGACCGACACGACGATCACCCGATCGGGCCGTCGCGTCTGTCGTTCCAGCAGATCGATCGTTCGACGCGTCAGTGACGCCCGACCGACCGTGGCCACGACGACATACATCAAAGCCACTATTCGCCCCCAAGCAATATCCAGCATAGCTGCTTGACGACTTGTCTTGTAACGTACCTTCTATTCAAGGCAAGCATGTCGCTTACTATTACGGCTTGTAAAATCTTTTGTACAATTTGATAAAATAGAAATACTTTATTTTCATAATGATGATGTTAGTCGCGGACGACATGTCTTTTGGTTCGGGGATAATAATGACGGACCAGCTGCAGGAATTGGTCATCAACGGGCGCTTCTTGATGCAGCCCACGACCGGCGTTCAACGCGTTGCACGTGAAATCACACGCGAGATCGATCACCTCGTTGCGAACGGCGACGTGCCGCTGCGCGTCCGCCTGGTCTGCGAAGCCGATGCCGATATCGGCGATCTCAATCTGCGCGCGATGCAGGTGGAACGGACGCGTCACGCGCATGGCCATGTCTGGGAACAGTTCGTGCTGCCCCGCCATGTGAAGGGCGGACGCCTGCTGTGCCTCGGCAATACCGCACCGATTGTGACGTTGCTCGGCCGCAAGCCGGTCGCGTTGATGATCCACGATCTGTCCTATCGGCTGTTTCCCGATGCCTATCGCCGTCATTACAAGCTCGGCCATGCGTTCATGCTGCCGTTCCTGTTGCGCCGCGCGGATCCGATCGTGACGGTGTCCGAAACAGAAAAGGCAATGTTCACCAGCCTGGTGCCGGGCGCACGTCACCGCCTGATCGTCGCGCAGAATGGTGGCTGGCGGGCCGGCTGCGACGCGCGTGCGGCCCCGCCGCCCGATATCGACGCGTCACGGGGCAATTATATCCTCTATGTCGGCTCGCTGTCGCATCGCAAGAACATCGCGGGGGTGCTGGCGGTCGGCATCGCGATGGCGCGCGAACGCGGCATCCCGCTCGTGCTGGTCGGATCGTCCGGCGCGTTCCTGTCGCCGCTCCCCGTCAGCATCCCCGACGACGTCAAACATCTAATCCGCCTCGAGGGTCAGGTCGAGGATCTCGGCCGGCTCGGGGATCTGTACCGCAACGCGCGGTGCCTGTTATTCCCGTCCTTCTACGAAGCCTCCCCCCTCCCCCCGCTCGAGGCGATGCATTTCGCCTGCCCGGTGGTGGCCTCCGACATCCCGTCGATGCGCGAGCGGTGCGGCGATGCAGCGGCCTATTGCGATCCCTATGATCACGACTCGATCCACCGTGCGGTGGTCTCGGTGCTCGACGATCCCGATTATGCGCGGACGCTCGCGGGTCGCGGGCTGGCGCAGGCGAGCCGATATTCCTGGCGCGAACAGGCGAGGATCATCCTTTCCGCGATCTTCGATCTCCAGACCGTGCAACCGGGTCAGTAGGACCCCTTCGCCATCAGGACCGCGGGCGCGGTCATCAGAATGATCCTGAGATAGAGCGACAGCGACTGCGACCGGCAATAGGCGACGTCGAAGGCGACCCGGCGCTGATAGGAGACATCGCTGCGGCCGCTGATCTGCCACAGCCCCGTAATCCCCGGACGCGACATGCAGTAATGCTCGAAATACCGGCCGTAGCGCCGCTTTTCCGCCTCGACGATCGGCCTTGGCCCGACAATGCTCATCTCTCCAAGCAACACGTTGAACAGCTGGGGCAATTCATCCAGGCTGCTCTTGCGCAGGAAGCTGCCGACGCGAGTGACGCGCGGATCCTCCTTGAGCTTGTGGCTCAGTTCCCATTCGAGCCGGGCCTGGGGGTCGGACGCCAGCAGATCGGCCAGCAGCGCCTCGGCGTTGACCGCCATCGAGCGGAACTTGAAGCACCGGAAATAGGCGCCGCCATAGCCGATGCGGCGCTGCGCAAACAGGATCGCCCCGGGGTCACTGACATAGACGGCCGCGGCGATGACGAGGAGCAGCGGCGCAAAGAAAAGCAGGGCAACGAGCGCGAGCAGAATGTCGAAAAGCCGCATGAGGCGTCGTTCGACAGAAATGGCTGGCGGTGCCGGGCTGCGCTCAGCGCCATATTGAAGAATTTCCCCGCGTGTCGCCACAAAACCCCCCACGGTGATAGCAAAGCGCATTTGTTGTTCTGCGATGCAACACAAACCTTCCCTCTATGTTGCATTCAATAAGGCAATGTAATTGTATAAATATCGCGCTTCTTGAGTCTCAATCTAATAATACAATCTTGTTTTCTGAATATCTACAATCATTCTATAGACTTCATCAACAAACATAAGGCCGAACATATTGTAAGCATCTAATAGATGAGTCCCGCTACCTTCATGATAGTTTTGACCGGCCGCACCATTAAGCGCCTGCTGAAACTTCATATTTTCTTAGAATGGTCGAGGGACGGGCAGGCGCGGCGGTCCGCCGGGGCCGAGGCACGGTCGACGACATCCGGCGCGCGCGCTTGGCGGGACGCGGCCTCAGGGACGATGCGGGAGGCCCGTCGGACGGTGCCGCGCGCGCGCCTTAGCGGTCGGTGAGCGGCCCGGCTGTGCTGCCGCGCACCACGAGCGTATGCGCGAGCGTCGTCTGCCGCCGCGGGCATTCGACGCCGCGCAGTATGTCGACGAGCAGCTCGACGGTGCGCCGGCCGATCATCCCCTTGGGTTGCGCGATGGTGGTCAGCGCGGGCTGAAAATAGCGCGCGAGCGGAAGATCGTCGAACCCCATGACCGACACGTCACGCGGACAGGACAGTCCGGCCTCGCCGATCGCGCTCAGCGCCCCCAGCGCCATCTCGTCGCTGAAGCAGAAGATTGCCGTCACCCCAGCGGCGAGCAGCGCGCGCGTCGCCACGAACGCCGATCCCGCGGAATAATCGCCGATCTCGACGTGCAGCGCGTCGCGCAGACCGCGCAGTTCGGCCGCCCGCAGCGCACCCGCCAGACGGTCGCGGCTGATCGGACTGATCTCGGGGCCGGTGACGACGCCGATCGCCCGGTGGCCGAGATCGGCGAGATGCGTGATCGCCTCCGCGCTCGCCGCCGCATTGTCGATATGGACGCTGGGGACGCCGAGATCCGCGCTATATTCGCAGCCATTGACGATCGGTGCGGCACCCCCCTCCCGCGCGAGCAGCGACGCCAGGCTGTCGGGGAGGCGATGGCCGAGGAAGATCAGTCCGTCGACCTCGCGACGCGACAGCATGTCGGCATATTGATCCTCGACCGCGGAATCATGCCGCGTGTCGCCGACGACGACCGAATAGCCCGCGTCGCGCGCCGCCTCCTCCGCGCCGCGGATGACGCTGGCGAAGAACGGATTCGAGATGTCGGGGACCGTCAGCAGGATCTTGGCGGCGCGCAGCGTGCGCAGGCTGCGCGCGGCGACATTGGGGGCGTAGCCCGACGACCGGACGATCGCGAGCACGCGCAGCCGAGTCTTCTCGGACACCTGATCCGGTCGGCTGAGCACGCGCGACACGGTTGCGGTAGAGACGCCAGCCATCGCGGCCACTTCGATGATCGTCGGCATCGCCGGGTCATGGATCCGGCCGCTGCCGCTGTCGACCGATAACCGATGTAATCCTTTACATCGATGCTTCGCCGACCTAGCCTTATGTCAGACAAGCAGCAAAACTGCGGTTGAGAGGTGGCGAATGGCGGTAGCGGACGATCTGGGAACGGCCCCCTTGCGCGGTGTCGACACCGCGGCGGGCGGCATGCTCACCGCGCGCCTCAGTGCGCTGATGTTCATGCAGTTTTTCGTCTGGGGCGCGTGGAACGTCACGCTCGGGCTGGCGATGCAGACCGTCGGGATCGGCAACCTGATCGGCAATGCCTTTTCGGTCGGTCCGATCGCCTCGATCGTCGGCTCTTTCCTGCTCGGCATGGCGGCGGCGCGCTATGTCAGCCCGAAGATGCTGATGGTCATCCTCCATCTCGTCGGCGGCGTAATCCTGTTCGTGCTGCCGTCGTTCGTGACGCCCGAACGCGGTGCGAGCTTCGTCTGGCTGCTGCTCGGCTACATGATCCTCTACATGCCGACCGTGGGGCTCGCGAACACGATCGCACTCAAGAGCTTTGGCGATCGGACCGACAATTTCCCGTTCGTGCGCGCGTTCGGAACGCTCGGCTGGATCACCGCGGGGCTGATCATCGGCTGGGCGGGACTGTCCGCCAGCCCGCAGATCTTCCGCGTCGCGGCGGTCGTCTCGATCGCGCTCGGGCTCTACAGCTTCACGTTGCCCAATGTCGCCTCCGACGCGCCGCGTGACGAAAGCGTGCTGCGCCAGGTCCTGTGCGTCGAGGCCTTCGGTCTGCTCCGCCAGCGGTCATTCCTGATTTTCATGACCTGCGCGACGCTGATCTCGATCCCGCTCGCCATGTATTACGCCTATGCCTCGCCCTATGTCGGCGCGACCGGCATCACCAATGTCGGCGGCACGCTCGCGATCGGGCAGATGTCCGAACTGGTCTTCATGTTCTCGATGCCGTGGCTCTACCGCCGGTTCGGCGTGAAGCCGCTGCTGCTGGTCGGGATGATCGCCTGGGCGGCCCGCTACGCGCTGTTCGCGATCGGTGACGGCGGGTCGAGCCTCTGGGCGGTCTATCTCGGCGTCGCGCTGCACGGCGTCTGCTACGACTTCTTCTTCGTCGCGGGCGCGATCTACACCGGCACGATCGCGACGCCCAAGGGGGTGAACGCACAGGCGCAGGGGATGCTGACGCTGTTCACCTATGGCGTCGGCATGCTGCTCGGGTCGCAGATCGGCGCGATGCTCTATGCGCAGCTGCCCGCCGCCCCGACCATCGCCGACTGGCAGCATATGTGGTGGTATCCCGCGATTGCCGCCGCCGTGATCGCGCTGCTGTTCCAGATCCTGTTTCGCGACGATACCCGACGGGAGATTGCAGCATGACCGGACTGCGCGGACCAGCCATCTTTCTCGCCCAGTTTCTCGGCACCGAGCCGCCGTTCGACACGCTCGACGGACTTGCCGAATGGGCTGCCGGACTTGGCTATGTCGGGGTGCAGATCCCCTGCACGTCGCAGCTGATCGACCTGTCGCTGGCTGCCGAGAGCAAGACCTATTGCGACGATCTTAGCGGCCGGCTCGCCGCGCATGGCATCGCGATCACCGAGCTGTCGACGCATCTCCAGGGCCAGCTCGTCGCGGTCCACCCTGCATATGATGCGCTGTTCGACGGGTTCGCCCCGCCCGAGCTGCACGGCAAGCCCGCCGAGCGCCAGCAATGGGCGGTCGAACAGGTCAAGCTGGCCGCGCGTGCGAGCGCCAATCTCGGCCTGTCCGCGCATGCGACCTTTTCGGGCGCGCTTGCCTGGCCCTATGTCTATCCCTGGCCGCAACGCCCGGCCGGGCTGATCGAGGAGGCGTTCGCCGAGCTCGCGCGCCGCTGGACCCCGATCCTCGACGTGTTCGCGGAGGCCGGCGTCGACTGCGCGTTCGAGGTGCATCCGGGCGAGGACCTCCATGACGGCGCGTCCTGGGAACGCTTCCTTGCCGCGGTCGACAACCATCCGCGCGCGCGCCTCCTGTTCGACCCGTCGCATTTCGTGCTGCAACAGCTCGACTATCTCGACTTCATCGACCGCTATCACGACCGGATATCCTGCTTTCACGTCAAGGATGCCGAGTTCAACCCGACCGGCCGATCGGGCGTCTATGGCGGGTATGAAAGCTGGGTTGACCGCGCCGGCCGGTTCCGTTCGCTCGGCGACGGACAGGTCGATTTCTCCTCAATCTTCAGCAAGATGGCGCAATATGGCTTTGCCGGCTGGGCGGTGCTTGAATGGGAGTGCGCGCTCAAGCGGGCCGAGGACGGCGCGCGCGAGGGCGCACCGTTCATCCGTGATCACATCATCCGCCTGACCGAGCGCCCGTTCGACGATTTCGCCGCCAGCGGGATCGATCGCGCATCGATCCGTGCGATCCTGGGACTGGCGGAGGACCGCGCATGACCCGGCTGCGGCTCGCGATGGTCGGCGGCGGCGAGGGCGCGTTCATCGGCGCGGTCCACCGGATGGCCGCCGCGCTCGACGGCGACTGGGACCTCGTCGCGGGTGCGTTCAGTACCGATGCCGGCCGCAACACGCGTACCGGCACACAGCTCGGGCTCGCCCCGGCACGCGTCTATGCGTCGTTCGAGGCGATGATCGCCGGCGAAAGCGCGCTGCCCGCGGACATCCGCGCGCAGGCGGTCGCGGTCGTCACGCCCAACCATCTCCACGCGCCGATGGCGATCGCCGCGCTCGACGCGGGCTTCGACGTGTTGTGCGAAAAGCCGATGGCGATGAGCGTCGCCGAATCGGAGGCGATCGCTGCCGCCGCCAAGACCAGCGGCCGGCATTTCGCGCTCGCCTTTACCTATAGCGGCTATCCGATGATCGAGGAGGCGCGCGCACGCGTCGCACGCGGCGATCTTGGCGCGATCCGCCTCGTCCAGGTCGAATATCTGCAGGGCTGGCTCAGTTTGCCGATCGATGGTGACGGCAACCGCCAGGCCGAGTGGCGGACCGACCCGGCCCGTGCCGGGCTGGGCGGCTGTCTCGGCGATATCGGCACGCATGCCTTCCACCTCGCCGAACATGTCTGCGCGCTGCGGGTCGAGGCGGTCTCGGCGGATCTGACGACGCACGTGCCGGGCCGCCGGCTCGACGACGATGTCAGCGCGATGCTGCGGTTTGAGGGCGGTGCGCGCGGCATGCTGAAGGCGAGCCAGGTCGCCGCCGGCGAGGAAAATGCGCTCACGCTGCGAGTCTATGGCGAGCGTGGCGGGCTCGAATGGGCGCAAATGGAGCCGAACACGCTCGTCATGCGCTGGCTCGACCGCCCCGCCGAGATCGTCCGCACCGGCGGCCCCGCGTTGCAGCCCGGTGTCGCCGCGCTGACGCGGACCCCGTCGGGCCATCCCGAAGGCTATATCGAGGCGTTCGCCAATCTGTATCGCGCCTTTGCGGCAACCGTCCGCGGCGAGGGCGGGCGCTGGTTCCCCGGCGTCGTCGACGGGCTTCGCACGATGCGGTTTATCGAGGCGGTGATCGCCAACGCGGCATCGGACCGCAAATGGTCGCCGCTCTATCCTGGAGAGACGGAATGAAATTCTTCATCGGGCTTGGCGCGGCCGGCATCGGCGCGGCGGCCCTCATCGCCGTCTGCGCGCCGACCAGCGCCCAGACGACGCCCGCCGCGGCGCCCCCGGCCTTTGCCGCGTGCCGGGCCTGCCATACGGTCGACAAGGGCGGGCGCAACGGCATCGGCCCCAATCTTCACGGCGTGGTCGGCCGTGCCGCCGCCGCGGCGCCGGGGTTCAATTATTCGCCCGCGCTGAAGGCGTCGAAGCTGCGCTGGGACGACGCGACGCTGAGCGAATATCTCGCCTCGCCGTCGAAGAAGGTCCCTGGATCGCGCATGCCGATCGCGACCCCGGATCCCGCGAAGCGCGCCGCGATCATCGCCTATCTAAAGGCGGCGGGCTCGAAATGAGACGGATCCGGCGATGACGCTCTCACGCCGCACGCTGATCGCGGCCGGCGCCGCAGTGTCGCTGCTCCCCGCGGGGATCGCCGCGCAGCGCCGCGGCACGACCGCCGCCCGCTTCTCGCTTGGCTATGCGCCGCATGAGGGCAGCTTTGCGAGCCGCGGCGGGTTGATCGAGCAGATCGCCTTCGCCGCCGACCAGGGCTTCACCGCTTGGGAGGACAATGAGGCCGCGGCCCGCCCCGTCGCCGACCAGGAGCGGATGGCCAAGGCACTGGCGCAGCGCGGCATGACGATGGGCGTCTTCGTCGCGAGCATGCCAAAATGGGCGAAGTCGCGGCCCCTGCTCGGCGCCAATGACGACGCCGATCGCGAAGGGTTCCTGACCGATATCCGCGCGTCGATCGCGGTCGCCAAGCGGCTGAACGCGACCCGGATGACCGTCGTCACCGGCTTCATGGACCCGAAACTGCCCGTCGAGATTCAGACGGCGCGCGTGATCGACGTCATGCGACGGGCCGGCGATATCGTCGCGCCGCACGGCATCGCGATGGTGATGGAGCCGCTCAACACGCGCACCAACCATCCCGGCGTCTATATGCAGACGATCGCGCAGGGCTATGCGGTCGCCCGCGGCGCGAACAGCCCTGCGGTCAAGATCCTGGCCGACCTCTACCATGAGCAGATCCAGTCGGGGAATCTGATCCCCACGCTGGACAGCTGCTGGAGCGAGATCGGCTATCTCCAGTTCGGCGACAATCCCGGCCGCAACGAGCCGATGACGGGCGAGATCAACTATGCCGCGATCGTCCGCTGGCTGCGCGGCCGGCGCTATGCGGGGGTAATCGGCATGGAACACGGCAATTCGGTGGCGGGACGTGCGGGCGAGGATCGCCTGATCGCCGCCTACCGCGCGATCGACGCGGCATGAGGGGGAAGAGCATGACGAGCTATGTGATGGCGGGGGTCGTCGCGGCGATGGCGCTGATGACAACGGGGTCCGTTGCCGCGCAGGACAAGCCGGGCTTCAAGGACACGCCGATGCTGCCCGGCGGCCAATGGCGTGTCCACGACGCCGACCGCCCTGCGCCCGTCGCCGTCGCGCCGGCCGCCACCCCCGGCGGTCCGCCCGCCGACGCGATCGTGCTGTTCGACGGCCGTTCGCTCGATGCGTGGAAGCCCGATCGCATCGCCTGGCCGATCGAGAACGGTGCGCTCATAATTCCGTCGCGCGCAAAAAGCGGCGGCGAGAACAATCTCGTCTCGAAACAGAGCTTCGGCGACGTGCAGATGCATCTCGAATTCCGCTCGCCCAATCCGCCGACCAAGAGCTCGCAGGACCGCGGCAACAGCGGCATCTGGTTCATGCAGCGCTACGAGCTGCAGATCCTCGACGGCTATCGGAACCCGACCTATGCCGATGGGACGGTGGGCGGGGTCTATGGCTGGAAGCCGCCGCTGGTGAACCCGGCGCGCAAACCCGGCGAATGGCAGACCTACGACATCGTGTTCGAGCGGCCGCGCTTTGCCGCCGACGGCAGTCTGGTTCGGCCAGCTTACGTGACCGCTTTGCTCAACGGCGTGCTCGTCCAGAACCACCAGGCGATGCTCGGCACGACCAACTGGCGCCATGTCGCACGCTATACCGCGCATCCCGATGCGGCGCCGATCCAGCTGCAGGACCATGATTCCCCCGTGGCGTTCCGCAACATCTGGATCCGCCCGCTGACCGATGCGGCAATCGCGCAGGACCTTGGAAAGGACGGTAAATGATCGATCGCAGAACCGCGCTGGCCGGTGTCGCCGGCATGTTCGGCGCAGCGCTCTATGCCCCGATCGCGCGCGCGGCCGGGCTCGCGCAGCAGCCGGCGGGCGGTATCCCGCCGATCAGCGAAGGGCCACCGAGCGCGCCGGTCTTCACGCCTGCACAACGTGCACTGATGACCGCGCTCAGCGAGCGCGTCCTGCCGACCACCGATACCCCCGGGGCGATCGCGGCGGACGTCCCTGCCTTTATCGAAAAGCTGCTGGCCGACTGGGCCCGACCCGAGGACCGCGTGCCGATCATCGCCGGGCTCGACGCGATCGAGGCGCGCTGTCTGCAGGACTACAAGGTCGCCGGCGCCCGGGCGACCGCGGCACAGCACGACGCGCTGCTCACCCTGGCGATGAACGACGGCCTGCCGTCGGGCGGCGCGTTCTTCACCGCATTCCGACAGCTCGTCATCACCGGCTATTACACGTCCGAAATCGGCATCACGCAGGAACGCGAATATCTGCCGGTGCCGGGCGAATATAACGGTGCCTTCCCCTATTCCCAGGTCAACAAGGTGTATTCCTCATGATCCTCAGCCGTAGAACCCTGCTTACGGGCACCGGTGCGGTGGCGGCGCTCGCGCTGGTCGATCGCTCGATCTCCCCCGCCTCCGCCGCACAGCTCAAGGCGATCGGCCTGCAGCTTTATACCGTGCGCGAGCTGTTCGCGAAGGACCCCGTCGCCACGCTCGAGGCGGTTGCGCGGATCGGCTACCGCGAGGTCGAATTCGGCGGCGGCGGGTACGAGACGATGGATCATGCGCCGCTGCGCAAGACCATGGACCGGCTCGGCCTGACCGCACCCTCGGTGCATATCGGCTATGACGCGCTGCTTCAGCGGTTCGAACCGTCGGTGGCGATGGCGAGGACGCTCGGCGCGAAGACGGTCGTGCTGCCGTACATGACTGACGAGCATCGCAACGAACAGGGCTGGAACGCCGCGCTGCCCAATTTCAACCGCTTCGCGACGCAGCTGAAGTCGGCGGGGTTCGGCTTTGCCTATCACAACCATGATTTCGAATTCACGATCCGGCCCGGCGGGGTCAGCCTGTACGACCGCCTGCTCAGGGAAACCGATCCCGCGCTCGTCAAGCTCGAGCTCGATATCTACTGGGCGGCGCATGCGGGCGAGGATCCCGCGGCGCTGATCGACCGGCTGTCCACCCGCCTCTACGCCTATCACGTCAAGGACATGCGCCCCGATCGCAGCATGACCGCGGTCGGCCAGGGCACGCTCGACTTTGCCGCGCTGTTCAAGCGCAAGTCGGGCGCCGGCGTGCAGCATTTCTACGTCGAGAACGACCAGGCGCCCGCGCCCTATCTGCCCGACATCACCACCAGCTTCCGGACGCTGCGCGCACTGCGCTTCTGATCGAGACAGGAGACCAAGACCATGGCCGCAACCAACAGGTTCGACGCGATCGTCATAGGATCGGGCGTGAGCGGCGGGTTCGCTGCGAAGGAACTCACCGAAAAGGGCCTGCGCGTCCTGATGCTCGACCGCGGCGTGATGGTCGAGCACGGCGAAGGCTATGCCTATGATGGCAAGCCCGCCTACGAGGTGCCTGCGCGGAACATCATGCCCCCGGCGCTCGTCAAAAGCGATTATTTCATCGCCAAGCACGGCTATGTCGCACCCAGCAACCGCGCCTTCTACAATGACGACCGGCTGAACCCCTATGCCTATGACGAGGGCAGCAAATTCTACTGGATCCGGCCCGCGGCGGTCGGCGGCAAGTCGCTGATCTGGGGACGCTGGTGCTTCCGGTGGAGCGAGGAGGATTTCGAGGCGAACAAGCGTGACGGAATCGATGGCGACTGGCCGATCCGCTATGGCGACGTCGCGCCCTGGTACAGCTATGTCGAGAAATATATCGGCGTGTCCGGCTCGCGCGAGAATCTACCCTATCTGCCGGACAGCGAATTCCAGCCCCCCATCCCGATGAACGTCGCGGAAAAGTGGCTGAAGCAGAATCTGGAAAGCCGCTTCCCCGGTCGCAAGCTGATCAACACGCGCCTGTCCAACATGACCGAGGACAAGCCCGAGCAGAACCGGACCAAATGCCAGTTCCGCAACCAGTGCAGCAATGGCTGCTCGTTCGGCGCCTATTTCTCGACCCAGGCGGTGACGCTGCCCGCGGCGCGCGCGACCGGCCGATTGACGCTGCAGTCGGACGCGGTCGTCACCAGCCTTGATTATGATCCCAAGGCCAAGCGCGTGACCGGCGTCCGCTACATCGATACCAAGACCGGCCAGGCGCAGTCGGTCCAGGCGGACCTCGTCTTCCTCTGCGCCTCGGCGATGGCATCGACGCAGATCCTGCTCAATTCGCGTCCGGCGGGCAGCGATCGCAGCCATTTCGACACGAGCGGCACGCTCGGCCGCTATGTGATGGACCATATCTTCCGCGTCGGGGTCGACGGCGAGATCGGCGGGATGCAGGAGTTCATCGAATATGGCCGCCGCCCGGGGGGCGTCTATATCCCGCGCTTCCGCAACATCGGCGGCGACGACGGCGTCGGCTTCAAACGCGGCTATGGCTATCAGGGCGGCGCCTATCGCACGCCTGCGGCACCCGTCGGGTTCGGCGCTTCGATGAAGCACGGGATGCGCAACTATGCGCCGTGGCACTTCAGCATGGGCGCGTTCGGCGAATGCCTGCCCTATGCCGACAATCATGTGTCGCTGCATGCGTCGAAGGTCGACCGGTTCGGGGTGCCGCTGCTCCGGTTCGACGTGCGCTTCCACGACAACGAACTCAAGATGATGGCCGATGCGCGGGCGCAGGGCGAGGCGATGCTTCGCGGGGCCGGGCTGACCAACGTCAAGAGTTCGGAACAGGAGCACGTTCCCGGTGACGCGATCCACGAGATGGGCGGCGCGCGCATGGGTCGCGATCCGCGTACTTCGGTGCTGGACGCGTGGAGCCGCGCGCACGAGGCCACCAACCTCTACGTCACCGACGGCGCGCAGATGGCTTCGGCCTCCTGCGTCAATCCGTCGCTCACCTTCATGGCACTGACCGCGCGCGCCGCCGACCACGCGGTGAAGCAGCGCACCCGCGCCTGATCGGCCCCCGCCACCCATCGATGATATCGCTATCATCGATGGGTGGCGGGTGACGGATCAGTCGACGGAGACCTTGGGCCTGCGCCGCGGTGCCGAGTCGGACTGGCGCCGGATCAGCGTAAAATCGAACGTCTTGTGCCGGTCCTGCGGATCGATCGCCTGCGACCGGCGGATGGTCGAGGCGAGCATTTCTACCGCAGACCGCGCCATGTCCGCGATCGGCTGGTGGATCGTCGTCAATTCGGGCCAGATCGCGGTCGACAAAGTCGTGTCGTCGAACCCGCACACCGTCAGGTCGCCCGGCACGTCGAGCCCGCGCCGATGCGCGACCGCGACCGTCGCAGCCGCCATGTCGTCGTTCGACGAGAAGATCGCCGATGGCTGCTCGGCGAGCCCCAGCAGCGTCTCGGCCGCATCGAGCCCCGATCGGTAGGTGAACAGCCCGTGCGCGATCAGCGACTCGTCGCGCGCGATCCCGGCCTCGTCCAGCGCCGCCGCATAGCCTTCGAGCCGGCGCGCACTCGACGACAAATTGGGGTTGCCGGTGATGAAGCCGATCCGGCGATGGCCCAGCGCGATGATGTGCCGGGTCATCGTCAGCGCCGCCTCGCGGTCGTCGATGCGGATCGCCAGCATGTCGGGCACGGGCAGCCCGCTCGCCAGCGACACGGTCGGGACGTGTGCCGCCGCTAGCAGGTCGAGCACCGCATCCGCCTCGCACAACGGCGGCGGCAGGATGATGCCGTCGATCCCGCCCTC
The DNA here is from genome assembly GCF_014841445.1 of Sphingomonas sp. CFBP 8765. NCBI lineage: Bacteria > Pseudomonadati > Pseudomonadota > Alphaproteobacteria > Sphingomonadales > Sphingomonadaceae > Sphingomonas > Sphingomonas sp. CFBP 8765. The sequence goes on from NZ_JACYTY010000002.1 coordinate 202,306, forward strand.
GATCAGGTGACGCGTCACCGCGATCTCGTGCTCGCCCAGGTCGCATTTCTCGATGATGATCTGCACGTCGCTGCGCGCCGCCTGGTCGAGGCTGCCGAGCAGGAACTCGCTGAGAAAGCCCGCGCTCGGGTTGCTGTAGAGCAGGCCGATGCGGACCTGCCCCGCCCCGGCCAGGCTGCGCGCGGCCGGGTTGGGCGCATAGTTCAGCGTCGCGATCGCGTGAGTCACCGCATCGCGCGTCGCGGCGCGCACATTGCTCGTGCCGTTGATCACGCGCGACACGGTCATCGGCGAGACCCCGGCGAGTCGCGCGACGTCGCTGATGGTCGGCGCGCCGCCGGTGCGCCGCGAAGTCTTGACGCGGCCGATCGAGGAAGTGTTCATGTACCAACCGTTAGCGCACCCCCTTGACGCGGCAAAGCCCCACGCGATCCGATCCCGAGTCGGTCAACGTCGTCGGACCCCGATGGACGGCTCGCCCCGTTGCGGGACCCCGGCCGTTCTTTTCACGGGGTATTTTTCGTGCGCGATGATGCGGAACCCCCTTGCTCCGGCGCACGGGAGGGATATGATAGCGCTATCTCCCGCCACGGCGGAGGACAGGTCTCGTAGAAGACCGGTTTTTAGGAAGGATCATAAGGTCATGCGCCTCCGTTTCCCCATGCCTGCCCGCCGTGCGCGCGCGGTCCCGTTGCTGGCCGCCTCCGCTCTGGTCGTTCCCGTGCTGGCGGGTCTCGCACCCACATTGTTCACGGGCGGGACCGCGACGGCGCAGTCCGCCGCCAAACCGCAGGGCGAACCGCGCAGCCCCGAGGGCAAGCGCTATCTGTCGCAGCCGCTGGTCACCAGCATCTACACCGCCGACCCGTCCGCGCATGTCTTCAACGGCAAGATCTATGTCTATCCGAGCCACGACATCGACGTGACGACCGCCGACGACGATCTGGGCAACCAATATGCGATGCGCGACTACCGCGTGCTGTCGATGGACCGGATCGGCGGGCCGGTGAAGGTGAACCCCGTCGCGCTCGACGTGAAGGACGTGCCCTGGGCGTCGCAGCAGATGTGGGCGCCCGACGCGGCCTATCAGAACGGCACCTATTATCTGTATTTCCCGGTGCGCGACAAACAGCTCGACAAGAACGGGCTCGGCACCTTCCGCATCGGCGTCGCGACGTCGAAGAGCCCGGTCGGCCCGTTCAAGGCGGACCCCAAGCCGATCGCGGGCAGCTTCTCGATGGATCCCGCGGTGTTCACCGACGCGAACGGCGCCAGCTACATGTATTTCGGCGGCATCTGGGGCGGCCAGCTGCAGCGCTGGAAGGACGGCAAGTTCGATCCCAACGGCTCCGACACCGATCTCGGCCAGGACGACCAGCCCGCGCTGTCGGGCAAGATCGCGCGGTTGAACCCCGACATGAAGAGCTTTGCCGAGACGCCGCGCGACGTCCAGATCCTCGACGAGGCCGGCAAGCCCGTGCTCGGCGGCGATCATGAGCGGCGCTTCTTCGAGGCGTCCTGGGTCTTCAAGCGCGGTGGCAAATATTATTACACCTACTCGACCGGCGACACGCACTTCCTGAACTATGCGACCGGCGACAACCCGTACGGGCCGTTCACCTACAAGGGGCATATCCTGAAGCCGGTGCAGGGCTGGACGAGCCACCATTCGATCATCGAGTGGAACAAGAAATGGTGGCTGTTCTATGCGGACACGCAGCTGAGCAACAAGAACCACCTGCGCAACGTCAAGGTGACCGAGCTGAAGTTCGCGCCCGACGGCTCGATCCCCACCATCGATCCGTTCGTCAACTGATGTTCCTCGGAATCGACATCGGCACCTCCGGCGTGAAAGCCGTGGTGCTCGACGAGGCCGGCAGCGTCGTCGGCCAGGGCGTCGCCGCGCTGAGCGTCCAGCGGCCGCATCCGCTCTGGTCCGAACAGGATCCCGATGCGTGGTGGCATGCGACCACCGCGGCGGTCCAGGCCATCGACCCGGCCGTCCGCCGTTCGGTCCGCGGCGTCGGGCTTGCCGGGCAGATGCACGGCGCGACCCTGCTCGACGCCGACGACCGCCCTTTACGCCCCGCGATCCTGTGGAACGACGGCCGCAGCTTTGCTGAGTGCGAAGCGATGGAGCGTGCGGTGCCCGATCTGCGCGCAATCGCGGGCAACATCGCGATGCCGGGCTTCACCGCGCCCAAGCTGCTCTGGGTGCGCGAGCATGAGCCCGAGATCTTCGCAAAGATCGCGACCGTGCTGCTGCCCAAGGACTATGTCCGCCTGCTGATGACCGGCGACAAGGCGTCCGACCTGTCGGACAGCGCAGGGACCCTGTGGCTCGACGTCGCCGCGCGGAGCTGGAGCGACGCGCTGCTGGCCGCGTGCGGGCTGACGCAGGCGCAGATGCCACGGCTGTACGAAGGCTCCGAGATCACCGGCACGCTGACCGCCGAGGTCGCCGAACTCTGGGGCATGCCGCCGGTCCCCGTCGCGGCGGGGGGTGGCGACAATGCCGCGGGTGCGGTCGGCGTCGGCGTGGTCGCGGACGGCGATGCATTGCTCTCGCTCGGCACCTCGGGCGTGATCTTCGTTGCGACCAGCGACTTCCGCCCCAACGCCGATAGCGCGGTCCATGCCTTCTGCCACGCGCTGCCGGGCATGTGGCACCAGATGTCGGTCCATCTGTCGGCCGCGTCGTGCATCGACTGGGTCGCGAGGATCACCGGCGCGACCGGCCCGGCCGACCTGTTCGCACGCGCCGAAGCCGCCGGTCCTGCCAGCGGCCCCGAGATCTTCCTCCCCTATCTCTCGGGCGAGCGCACGCCGCACAATGATGCCGAGGTCCGCGGCGCGTTTCTCCGGCTCGACAACGACACCGATGCCGGCCGTCTGTCGCAGGCGGTGCTCGAGGGCGTCGCCTTCGCGCTCGCCGACGGGCTCGACGTGCTGCGCGCGGCGGGGACGACGGTCGAACGCCTCGCGGTCATCGGCGGCGGCGCGCGCTCGCGCTACTGGGGCGCGGTGCTCGCCGCGGCGATGGAGGTCGAACTCGTCTATCTCCAGGGCGGCGAGGTCGGCCCCGCGCTCGGCGCCGCGCGGCTCGCGCAGCTCGGTGTCGATGGCGGCGATCCTGCGACGGTCTGCGTCGCACCGCCCGTGTCGCACCGCATCGCCCCCGACCCCGCACTCGTCGCCGCGCTCGCCGAGAAAAAGGCGGCGTTCCGCCAGGCCTATCCCCGTATCACCCCCAAGTCATAGGAATCCCCGATGTCCGACTTCTTCGCCGATATCCCCCAGATCAAATATGAGGGCCCCGACAGCAGCAACGAGCTGGCCTATCGCTATTACGACAAGACCAAGGTCGTGCTCGGCAAGACGATGGAGGAGCATCTGCGCTTCGCCGCGTGCTTCTGGCACACCTTCTGCTGGCCGGGGTCGGACGTGTTCGGCGGGGGCACGTTCAACCGCCCCTGGCATGCCGGCGCCAACGACTCGGCTGCCGCAGCGCACAAGCGCGAGGTCGCGTTCGACTTCTTCAAGAAGCTCGACGTGCCCTATTACTGCTTCCACGACGTCGACGTCATGGCGGATGCCGCCAATGTGACCGAGCATCGCCGGTTCTTCGCCGAAGCCGTCGACCACCTCGAACAGCTCCAGGCCGCGTCGGGCCGCAAGCTCCTCTGGGGCACCGCCAACGCGTTCAGCCATCCGCGCTATGCCGCCGGCGCGTCGACCAACCCCGATCCCGAAGTCTATGCCTTTGCCGCGCTGCAGGTCCGCGACGCGCTCGAGGCGACGCATCGCCTCGGCGGCCAGAACTACGTGCTGTGGGGCGGTCGCGAAGGCTATGAGACGCTGCTCAACACCGACATGAAGCGCGAACTCGACAATTTCGGCCGCTTCCTGAGCCTGGTCGTCGAGCACAAGCACAAGATCGGCTTCACCGGCACGATCCTGATCGAACCCAAGCCGCACGAGCCGACCAAGCATCAGTACGACTTCGACACCGCGACGGTGTACGGCTTCCTCAAGCGCTACGGGCTCGAGAACGAGGTGCGCGTCAACATCGAGGCGAACCACGCCACGCTGTCGGGGCATACCTTCGAACACGAGATCGCGACCGCCAACGCGCTCGGCATCTTCGGGTCGATCGACGCCAATCGCGGCGATCCGCAGAATGGCTGGGATACCGACCAGTTCCCCAATTCGGTCGAGGAACTGACGCTGGCGATGGTCGAGATCCTGCGCGGCGGCGGCTTCACCACGGGCGGCTTCAACTTCGACGCCAAGGTCCGGCGCCAGAGCATGGACGCGGCCGACCTGTTCTACGGCCATGTCGGCGGCATCGACGTCGTCGCGAAGGGCCTGCTCGCCGCTGCCGCGATCATCGAGGATGGTCGGGTCGATGCGATCAAGGCCAAGCGCTATGCCGGCTGGGACGGTGACTTCGGCAGCACGATCGGCGGGCTGGATCTGGCCGGTATTGCCGATCTTGCGGTCGAGCGCGACATCGATCCGAAGCCGGTTTCGGGCCAGCAGGAACGCCTTGAAAACCTGATCAACCGCTTCCTCTGATCAACCCGCGACGCCGGGGCCACGTCCTGACGGACGGGCCCCGGCCTTGCCGCCGCTCGCCGCCCAGCCGCTGCGATCAAGCCGCTGGGAACAGGCGATAAACCCGTCAATCCGGGTCCGATTGCCACATGAACGATTTGTCACGATCGCGGCGGGGCCCTTTGCCCCTGCTGCTGTGTTGTCGCGCCTGACACCAGTTGTCCACAAGTCATGTCAGGGGCCGGATCGATGCGTAACACAATCATTAGGGCAACGACACTTCCCGATCACGCCGCCTAGTCTGAAAGGACCATGGCGAGGACCAGGGTGATGACCGGCTATGCTAGTCATTGTGGCGATAATAACTGCCGTGTCGCGCCGGATCGGTGCCGCATCGGAAAATGCGACGGACACTGCGCGTGCCCCCCGAGACTAGCCTGACCTGGGCAATCTGCGCGGCGGCGACGGCCGGGGTGATCGCGCGCCCGTTCCGCCTGCCCGAGGCGGTGTGGGCGGTCGCCGGCGCGGTCGCGCTGCTCACGCTGGGTCTGTTGCCGCTCGCTGCCGGGCTGGCCGCGGTCGGCAAGGGCATGGACGTCTATCTCTTCCTGATCGGCATGATGCTGCTCAGCGAGACCGCGCGTCAGCAGGGCCTGTTCGACTGGATCGCCGCGACCGCCGCGCGCGGCGCGCGGGGGTCGCCCGTCCGCCTGTTCGCGCTCGTCTACGTCACCGGGATCGTCACCACGACCTTCCTGTCGAACGACGCCACCGCGGTCGTGCTCACGCCCGCCGTCTATGCCGCCGCGCGCAAGGCGAAGGCGGATCCGCTGCCGCTGCTGTTCGCCTGCGCGCTCATCGCCAACGCGGCAAGCTTCGTGCTGCCCATCTCCAATCCGGCGAACCTCGTGCTCTATGGCGGCACGATGCCCCCGCTCGGCCAGTGGTTCGCGTCATTCGCGCTGCCATCGGTCGCGGCGATCGTCGTGACCTACGGCGCGCTCCGCTGGACCGAGCGTGCGCGGCTCGTCGGACAGTGCGAGACGGAGATCGCACGTACGCCGCTGACCCTCGGCGGCAAGGCGGCGCTGGCAGGGATCGTCGTCACGGCGGTCGTGTTGTTGCTGGCCTCGGCGTTCGACGTGCAACTCGGGTTGCCGACCTGCATCGCCGGGGTCGCGACGACGCTCGCCATCTGCCTGCTGGTCCGCATGTCACCCCTCATGGTCGTGCGCGACGTGTCGTGGAGCGTGCTGCCGCTCGTCGCCGGGCTGTTCGTGCTGGTCGAGGCGCTCGATCATAGCGGCGTCATCGGCCACGTCGCGGCGTGGTTGCGTGCAGAGGCCGCCGATCCGGCGCGCGCGGCGATGACCGCGGGGACCCTGCTCGCTTTCGGGTCGAACCTGGTCAACAATCTTCCCGCCGGGCTGATCGCGAGCACCGCGGTCGCGCAGGCGCAGCCGCCGCGCGTCGTCGTCGATGCGCTGCTGATCGGCGTCGATCTTGGCCCCAACCTGTCGATCACCGGGTCGCTCGCGACGATCCTGTGGCTCCAGGCGATCCGCCGCGAAGGCCTCGATGTCGGGTTCCTGCGCTTCCTGAAGGTCGGCGCGGTGACGATGATTCCCGCGCTCGCCGCCGCGCTCGGCACGCGCCTGCTGATCGGCTGACCCTCGACGCTCCCCTCTGCCCGCCCCCTCTTTCCCAGGACCAAGGACCGACCATGGCGACCCTCTCCGCTTCCCTGCCCTCCCGCCACCCCCCCGGCGGCAAAGCTCCGCACCGTCATGCGCCGGCGGGACGCACGCTCGATGCGCTCAACTTCTTCCTTGCCGACGTGCGCGACGGGCTCGGGCCCTATCTCGCCATCTATCTGGTCGCGGTCCGCGGCCCCGCGCATGGCTGGAACGAGGCGACGGTCGGGCTGGTCCTGACGATCGCCGGGATCGTCGGCCTGATCGCGCAGACGCCCGCCGGCAGCCTGATCGACAAGAGCCGCAACAAGCCGCGGATCGTCATGGTGGCAGCGTTGCTGGTGACGTTGGCCAGCGTATCGCTGCCGTTCGTCACGGGCTTCACCGTGGTGACCATCACCCAGTCGGTCGCCGCCGTCGCGGGCGCGATCTTCGCCCCCGCGATCTCGGCGATCACGCTCGGTCTGGTCGGGCCGAAGATGTTCGCCAAGCGGGTCGGCCGTAACGAGGCGTTCAACCATGCCGGCAATGCGGTGTCCGCCGGGCTCGCGGGCGTGCTCGCCTGGACGTTCGGACCGGTCGTGGTCTTCTGGCTGATGGGCGCGCTGACCGTTGCAAGCATCGTCACCGCGACGCGGCTCCACAACGACGATATCGACAATGCCGTCGCGCGTGGCCTCGACTGCGAGCCCGATGCGGACTGCGACGAGCCGAGCGGCTGGAAGACGCTGATCGAGAACCGCCCGCTAATGACCTTTGCGGTGATCGCGTTCCTCTTCCATCTGGCGAATGCCGCGATGCTGACCTCGGTCAGCCAACTGCTCGCGCGCACCGTCGGCAAGGATCAGGCGACGTCGCTGACCGCCGCGTGCATCGTCGCGGCACAGCTCGTGATGGTGCCCGTCGCGATCTTCGTCGGCCGGCATGCCGAACGGCTCGGCACCAAGCCGCTGTTCCTCGTCGCCTTCGGATTCCTCGCCGCGCGCGGCGCGCTCTACACGCTGTCCGACGACCCTTATTGGCTGGTCGGCGTGCAGGCGCTGGACGGCGTCGGCGCGGGCATTTTCGGCGCGCTGTTCCCCGTCGTGATCGCCGACCTGACCGAGGGCAGCGGCCGGTTCAACGTCAGCCAGGGCGCGGTCGCGACGACGCAGGGGCTCGGCGCGGCGCTGTCGGCGACGCTGGCGGGATCGATCATCGTCTGGGCAGGCTATAGCGCGAACTTCCTGACGCTCGCGGCGATCGCGGGGGCCGGGTTCCTGCTCTATCTGGTCACGATGCCCGAGACGAAAAAGCGCGCGCGCGGATAAGTCCGGGCGATCGATCCGAACACCCCCCTGTCCTGTGGTCTCACTTTCGTGCAACAGCAGGACCCCGCATCACCCTGTCCCCTGCCCCGGATCCCGAGCCGCATGACCAGCGACATTCTCATCATCGGTTCCGGCGCGGCCGGGCTGACCGCCGCGCTCACCCTCGCCGACCGTTTCACCGTCACCGTGCTCGCCAAGGGGGCGCTGAACGAAGGGTCGACCGCTTGGGCACAGGGCGGGATCGCCGCGGTACTCGAACCCGGCGACACGTTCGAGAATCATGTCGAGGACACGATGGTCGCCGGCGCCGGACTGAACGATCGCGGGATCGTCGAGATGGTGGTCGAGGGCGCGCCGGCCGCGATCGAACGACTCACGCATCTCGGCGTGCCGTTCGAGACCGAAGGGAACGCGCTGCACCTGACGCGCGAGGGCGGCCACAGTCATCGCCGGATCGTCCATGTCGCCGACGCGACCGGCTGGGCGGTGCAGGAGGCGCTGCAGAGAGCCGCCGAAGCGCACCCCAACATCACGCTGGTCCCCGACCAGGTCGCGATCGACCTCGCCACCGGGCGGCACGAGATGCGCTATTCGGGCGCAGGCCGGGTCTGGGGCGTCTATGCGGTCGACCGCGGCACCGGACGCGTCGCGCTCTACACGGCGCGCGCGACGATCCTCGCGACCGGGGGTGCGGGCCGCACTTACCTGTTCTCGACCGCGCCACGCGGCGCGACGGGCGACGGCATCGCGATGGCTTGGCGCGCGGGCGCGCGCGTGTCGAACATGGAGATGATGCAGTTCCACCCGACCTGCCTCTACAATCTGGAGGTCAAGAACTTCCTGATCACCGAGGCGGTGCGCGGCGAAGGCGGACGGTTGATCAACCCGACCACCGGCAAGCGTTTCATGACCTATTATGATCCCGTCCGGATGGAGCTGGCGCCGCGCGATATCGTCGCGCGCGCGATCGATGCCGAGATCAAGCGCTACGGGCTCGATTACGTCCATCTCGACATCAGCCACATGCCCGCCGACTTCATCCGGCATCATTTTCCGAACATTCACGAAAAGCTGCTGACCGTCGGGATAGACATGACGACGCAGCCGATCCCCGTCGTCCCTGCCCAGCATTACACCTGTGGCGGGATCGTCGTCGACGAGCATGGCAAGACCGACCTTCCCGGGCTCTATGCGGCGGGCGAATGCACCGAATCGGGGCTGCACGGTGCGAACCGGCTGGCGTCAAACTCATTGCTCGAATGCTTCGTGTTCGGCGAGGCCGCGGCGGACAGCATCGCCGCCGATTGGGACAGCCTGCCCCCGCCGCCGCCGATCCGCCCCTGGGACGAAAGCCGCGTCACCGATTCCGACGAGGAAGTGGTCATCAAGCAGACCTGGACCGAGATCCGCCGCTTCATGTGGAATTATGTCGGCATCGTCCGCACCACCAAAAGGCTCGAACGCGCACAGCACCGGATCGCGATGCTGAACGAGGAGGTCGCCGAATATTACCAGCATTTCCGCGTCACGCCCGACCTGATCGAACTGCGCAACCTGCTCCAGACCGCCGAACTGATCGTCCGCTCGGCGCTGCACCGTCACGAAAGCCGCGGCCTGCACTACACGCTCGATTATCCGCAGATGCTGCCGGAGGCGGTCGACACGGTCCTGACGCCCTGACGTTCCACGTCCCGGCGCGCCGTGCGTGCAGTTCGTCGCAGCGAGGCACGCGGGGCGTATCGCGGCGATCGGGACCGTATCAGGATCGTAGCGCTATCGCAGGATATCCGACACCCATGGCAATTGGCAGGTTCGCGCGTCTTTTCGTGACCGGCGGCATCGCGCTCGCGCTGACCGGCTGTGGCTCGACGTCGCGCCCCGGGGCGACCGGCGCCGCGCCGCAGGGCGATGGAACCGCCAGCGTATCGATCCCGGTCCCATTGCCCACCGCACGCGCCACCCGTGCCGCGCCCGCTCCGCTGGTCACCGCGATCGACGCCTTGCACCATGATTTTGCGGGCAAGGCGGGGATCGCGATCCGCGCGGTGGACGAGGGCTGGACGGTCGAGGCCGGCGGGCGCCAGCGCCTGCCGCAGCAATCGGTCAGCAAGCTTTGGGTCGCGATCACGCTGCTTGACCTGCGCGACCAGGGCAAGGCGAAGCTCGAGGATCCGGTCGTCGTCCGCGCGGAGGACCTGACGCTGTTCCATCAGCCGATCGCGATGCTCGTCACCGGCGACGGCTATCACACCACCGTCGGCGAATTGCTCAGGCGCGCGCTGACGCATAGCGACAATACCGCGAACGACCGGCTGCTGAGCTATGTCGGCGGCCCGCGGGCGGTGCGCGGCATGATCCTGCGCAAACAGCTGGGCGAGATCCGCTTCGGTCCGGGCGAGCGGCTGTTGCAAAGCGGGACGGCGGGGCTCGTCTGGCAACCCGCCTATGCGCTCGGCAACGCGTTTGCGGTCGCCCGCGCACGGCTCGATCCGCAGATCCGCGCCGCCGCACTCGACGCCTATGTCGCCAATCCGCCCGATGGCGCCGCGCCGATCGCGATCGCGGACGCGCTGGCCCGGCTCGCGCGGGGCGAATTGCTCAGCGCCAGCTCGACGCAGGTCCTGCTCGACACGATGGGCGCGTCGGTCACCGGCCGCGCCCGGCTGCGCGCCGCGCTGCCCGCGGGGTGGCGGATCGCGCACAAGACCGGCACCGGCCAGGATCTCGGTCCCCGCAACGCCGGCTTCAACGATGTCGGGCTCCTGACGGCGCCCGACGGCAAGCGCTATGCGATCGCGGTGATGATCGGCGACACGCTGCGGCCGATCCGCGAACGCCAGATGCTGATCCAGGCGGTCGCCGCCGCGGTCGCCGCGCATGCCGGTGGCGCCCGCCCGTCGGTCTGAGATTTTCCTCACACCTGATACCCAACAACCACGCTTCGCCCATTGGTCCGCGCGCGCGCATCCGCTAGACCGCGCGCGATGCCCCATATCTATCTCGTCGACGGCTCCGGCTATATCTTCCGCGCCTATCACCGGCTGCCGCCGCTTACCAACAAGCATGGCGAGCCGGTCGGCGCGGTGTACGGCTATACCACGATGCTGTGGAAGCTCGCGGACGAGGTCCATGCCGCGGATGGCCCCACCCACATGGCGGTCATCCTCGACAAGTCGTCGAAGACGTTCCGCAACGATCTCTACGACAAGTACAAGGCGCAGCGTCCGCCCCCACCCGAGGATCTCGTCCCGCAGTTCCCGATGATCCGCGACGCGACGCGCGCCTTCTCGCTGCCGTGCATCGAGACCGAGGGGCTTGAGGCCGACGACATCATCGCCTGTTATTCGAAGGCCGCGCTGGCGCAGGGCTGGTCGGTCACGATCGTCTCGTCGGACAAGGACCTGATGCAGCTGATCGAGCCCGGGCTCGACATGTACGACACGATGAACAACCGCCGGCTGGGCGCGGAGCATGTCGCGGAAAAATTCCACGGCGTCACCCCGGCGCAGCTCGGCGACGTGCTCGCGCTGATGGGCGACAGCGTCGACAACGTCCCCGGCGTCCCCGGCGTCGGCCCGAAGACCGCCGCCAAGCTGATCCTCGAACATGGCGATCTCGAATCGGTGCTCGCCGCCGCCGAGGGGATGAAGAAGGGCAAGCTGCGCGACAATCTGATCGAGCATGCCGAGATGGCGCGGCTGTCGAAGGTGCTGGTCACGCTCAGATGCGACGTCGCGCTGCCCGAGCCGCTCGAGGATCTCGAGCTCAAGGGCATTCCCGACGCACGGTTGCGCGCGTTCCTCGATCATCACGGCTTCAAGTCGCTGATCGCCAAATTGTCGGCCGTCGCCGAAGCACCGGTCGCCGAGTCGACCGTCGTCGCGGACATGGACGCGGACGAGCCGTGCAAGCATGACGATTACGAGACCGTCGTCGACGAGGCGGCGCTCGACCGCTGGATCACGCTGGCAAAGCATCAGGGCTGGATCGCGATCGACACCGAGACGACCGGGATCGACGCGACGCGCGCCGACCTGGTCGGGATCAGCCTGGCGCTGCATCCGAACCTCGCCTGCTACGTACCTATCGCGCATGGCGGCACCGATTTGCTCGCGGAAAACCCGGCCCAGATCGACCGCGCGGTCGTGCTGGCGAAGATGAAGCCACTGCTGGAGGATCCGAGCATCCTCAAGATCGGCCATAACCTGAAATACGACATGATCGTCCTCGCCCGCGCCTATGCCGCCACCGGAGGCGTGACGATCGCGCCGTTCGACGACACGATCCTGATGAGCTTCGATCTCGACGCGGGGCTTCACGGCCACGGCATGGACGAGCTTGCCGCGACGCACCTTTCGCACACCTGCATCGCGTTCAAGGACGTGGTCGGCACCGGCAAGTCGCAGCGCAGCTTCAACGAAATCGACCTCAAGGCCGCGACCCATTATGCCGCGGAGGACGCGGACGTGACGCTGCGCCTGTGGCGCCGGTTCAAGCGCCGCCTGCCCGCCGAGGGTTCGACGCGGGTCTACGAGATGGTCGACCGCCCGCTCGTCCCCGTCATCGCGCAGATGGAGATGCACGGGATCAAGGTCGACGCCGCGAAGCTGTCGAAGCTGTCGACCGAGTTCGCCGCGCAGATGGCGAGCCTGGAGACTGAGATTCACGCGCTCGCCGGCGCGCCGTTCACGATCGGCAGCCCCAAGCAATTGGGCGACGTGCTGTTCGAGAAGATGGGCATCAAGGGCGGCCGCAAGGGCAAGTCCGGGGTCTATTCGACCGACGTCACCGAACTCGAGCGCATCGCCGCCGACAAGGATTCGCCCGGCGCGGTGATCGCGCGCAAGGTGCTCGACTGGCGCCAGCTCTCGAAGCTGAAATCGACCTATACCGATGCGTTGCAGGCGCAGATCAACCCGGCGACGGGTCGCGTCCACACGTCCTACTCGCTGACCGGCGCGCAGACCGGCCGGCTGTCGTCGACCGATCCCAACCTGCAGAACATCCCGATCCGCACGGAGATCGGCCGCCAGATCCGTGACGCGTTCGTGGCGGAGCCCGGCAACGTGATCCTCGCCGCCGACTACTCGCAGATCGAGCTGCGACTGGCCGCGCACATGGCCAACGTCCCCGCGCTGAAACAGGCGTTCGCGAATGGCGACGACATTCACAGCCTCACCGCGCAAGAGCTGTTCGGCGAGGTCAACCGCGACACGCGCGGTCGCGCCAAGACGATCAACTTCGCGATCCTCTACGGCATCTCGCGCTGGGGGCTCGCCGGCCGGCTTGACGTGTCCGCGGACGAAGCACAGGCGATGATCGACCGCTATTTCGATCGCTTCCCCGGCATCTCCAGCTACATCGTCGACACCACCGAAAGCGTCCGCGCGACCGGGTTCACGACGACGCTGTTCGGCCGCAAGACGCATTTCCCGCGGATCCGCTCGAAGATCCAGCACGAACGCCAGGGCGCCGAGCGCGCCGCGATCAACGCGCCGATCCAGGGGACGAGCGCGGATATCATCAAGCGCGCGATGGTCCGCATGGGCCCTGCACTGCTCGAAGCCGGGCTGCCGAACGTGCGCATGCTGCTCCAGGTCCACGACGAACTCGTGTTCGAACTGCCCGAGGGCGATGTCGAGGCGGCCAAGCCCGTCATCGAACGCGTGATGGCGACCGCGGCCGAGCCGGCGGTGACGCTCGACGTGCCGCTGGGGATCGAGATCGGCACCGGCCTGAGCTGGGGCGCAGCGCATTGATCGCGCGGGGCGGCAGCCGGCCACGCCCGGCTGACTCGCACAAGCGCGGCCGGCGGAGCCTTCGCTCCGACCGACGACGCGGCCGTGCCGCGGCGCGGCGCACCAGCGGCGCCCGCCCGTGACCGAATCGACCAAGGATATCGACACGCTCGCCAAGGGCGGTCGGACCAACATTGCGGGCTTTGTCCTCCGCCTCGCCGCGCGCATCCCGTTCCTGTTCATCGCGGGCCGCATTTACGGCCCGGACCTGGTCGGCCGGTTCGCGATCGCGGTCGTGGTGGTCGAACTCGCCGCGCTGCTGGCGACGCTCGGGCTCAAGCGCGGTCTCGCGCAGGCGCTGAGCAGCACCGAGCGGCCGCACGCCTATGTCGTGTGGGATGCGATGGCGGTGGCGTTCGTCGCGTCGCTGATCGCGAGCGCGGTGCTCTTCACCTTCCCCGAGATCATGTATCCCAATACGGCGATCACTGGGCTCGACCGGTTCCTGCCGCTCATCATCGTCGCGGTCGCCTGGTCCGACGTCAGCCTGGCAGCACTCGCCTATCGGCTGAACGTCAAGGCCGCGGTCACCGCGCGCGCGGTGGTCGAGCCGTGGACGATCTCGATCGCCGCCTGGGCCTTTTCCTATTTCACGATCCGCGACGGGCTCGTGCTGAGCTATGTCGCGTCGATGACTGCGGCGCTGATCGCCAGCCTCGTGCCGTTCGTGCGCAGCTACGGGCTGCCGCGCGGCTGGTCGCCGCATCTGCGCCCGCTCTACGCGCTCGCCCGCGCCAATGTGCCGCTGGCGGGCGCGGACATCCTCGAATGGGGCAGCCGCAACGTCGACCGCTTCATCCTCGGCGTGATGTTCGAGCCCAAGGTCGTCGGCATCTATTATATGGCGCAACAGGTCGCGAGCCTGCCGCAGAAGCTTAAGACAAGCTTCGACCCGATCCTCGGCCCCGTCATCACGCAGAGTCTTGCGGTCAACGACCGCGCGGCGATCGCCAACCAGGTCCGCCAGGTCGCGTTCTGGATCATGGCGGCACAGGGTGGCCTCGCGCTGATGGGATCGATCCCCGGCGAGGCGGTGATGGGCGTGGTCGGGCCGCAATTCGTCGCTGGCACCGCCGCGCTCGCCTTCCTGCTGACCGCCGAATTCCTCGCCTCGAGCGGCGCGGTCAGCGAATCCGCGCTCGTCTATATCGCGCGGCACCGCAATCTGATGATCTCAGCGGTGATGCTCGCCTTCCAGATCGGCCTCAGCTTCGCGCTGATCTTCGCGATCCGCCGGCTTGGCTATCCGGTCAACTATCAGGCCGCAGGGCCCGCGATCGCGCTCATGATCTCGGTCGCGCTGACCTCGATGATCAAGTCGCGGCTGCTCGGAAGCCTGCTCGGCGCGAGCGTCTCGCCGTGGCGCTGGCCGCTGGTCTGGGCGGCGCTTGCCGCGATCGTCGTGGGCACGGGCTTTACCGCGCTACCCAAGCGGCTCGAATGGGTCGAACTTGCGGTCGGCGAGCCGGCGATCGCCGCGACCTATCTCTTCATCCTGTGGAAATGGGCGTTCGGGCCCGCCGACCGCGCCCTGTTCGCCAAGACCCCCGAGCCCAGCGAAGCGACGCTGCCGCGGAGCGGGTCGCCGGTCCGCTGATCCGGCCCCCCGAAGCCGGGGGGCCGCCGGCGATCAATGCCGGAAGTGGCGCATCCCGGTGAACACCATCGCCAGCCCCGCCTCGTCCGCCGCCGCGATCACGTCGGCGTCGCGGATCGACCCGCCCGGCTGGATCACCGCGGTCGCGCCCGCCTCGACCGCCGCGAGCAGCCCGTCGGCAAACGGGAAGAACGCGTCGGAGGCAACCGCCGAGCCGATCGTCCGCGGCGTCGCCCAGCCCGCCTTGTCCGCCGCATCCTTGGCCTTCCACGCGGCGATGCGCGCGGATTCGAGGCGATTCATCTGCCCCGCACCGATGCCTGCCGTGCTGCCGTCCTTGGCATAGACGATCGCGTTCGACTTGGTGTGCTTGGCGACGGTCCAGGCGAAGCGGCAGTCGGCGAGTTCCTGCGGCGTGGGCTGGCGCCTCGTCACCACCTGCAACTCGCCGGGCGTGCCGTTGTCGCGCCCCTGTACGAGCCAGCCGCCCGCGATCGACTTGGCGGTGAGCCCGGCGCGCGCCGCATCGGGCAGGTCGCCGGTCAAAAGCAGACGCAGGTTCTTCTTCGCGGCGAACAGCGCGATCGCCTCCTCGTCGGCATCGGGTGCGACGACGACTTCGGTGAAGATGCCGGTGATCGCGCGCGCGGTCTCGACATCGAGGCGGCGGTTGACTGCGATGATCCCGCCGAACGCCGACACGGTGTCGCAGGCGAACGCCGCGGCATAGGCCTCCTCGAGCGTCGCGGCGGTCGCGACGCCGCACGGATTGGCGTGCTTGACGATGACGACCGAGGGGGCGGCATCGCGGAACTCGGCGACGAGCTCGAGCGCAGCGTCCGCGTCGTTAAGATTGTTGTAGCTCAGCGCCTTGCCCTGCACCTGACGCGCCTGGCCGATGCCGCGGACACCATCGGTCGCGGTGTAGAAGGCCGCCGACTGGTGCGGGTTCTCACCATAGCGGAGCGCATCGCCGCGCTTGAGCGTGATCGGCAGCGTGGCCGGAAACTGCTCGCCCTGGTCGACCGTGCCGAACCAGGTCGCGATCGCCGAGTCATAGGCGGCCGTGGTCGCGAATGCCTTGGCGGCGAGGCGCTTGCGGTCGTCGAGCGTCGTGCTGCCGCCCGCAACCAGCGCATAGTCTGCGGGATCGGTGACGATCGCGACATAGGCGTGGTTCTTGGCGGCCGAGCGCACCATGCTGGGGCCGCCGATGTCGATATTCTCGATCACCGTGTCGCGGTCCGCACCCTTCGCGACGGTCGCCTCGAACGGGTAGAGATTGACGATCACGAGGTCGATCGCGCCGATCTGGTGCTCCTCCATCGACGCGGCATGCCCCACATCGTCGCGCACCGCGAGGAGGCCACCATGCACCATCGGGTGCAGCGTCTTGACGCGGCCATCCATCATCTCGGGAAAGCCGGTCAGCTCCGACACGTCGCGCACCGTGAGGCCTGCCGCCCGCAGCGCGGTGGCGGTACCGCCGGTCGACACCAGTTCCACACCGTGGCTCGCAAGCGCGGTGCCGAGATCGACGATCCCGGTCTTGTCGGAGACGGACAGGAGTGCGCGCTTTATCGGGATGCTGGTCATGACAGGTCTTTCGTGATCCGGGTTTCGCCGTGCGGCGGGCCTTAGCGCCGGTTGGGGTTGGGGAACAGGGGGCGGGTCGCGCGCAGATGTCGCCGTCTCGCGCCACGCCACGAATATAGCACCTCCCCGGCGGAGGCCGGGGTCCAGTTGGGGAACGTCGCCAACCTAAGACGGCGCTTCGTCATCGCCACCTTTCCAACTGGACCCCGGCCTCCGCCGGGGAGGGTGATTGTAAACGCTCTCGGTTTGGCGCTCAGGCCTTTTTCAGTGCCCAGCTCACGCTCGCGCCGCCCGCCGCGGCCTCGCCGGTGATCATCAGTTGCTGCGTCGCGACCGGGCGGCCGTCCGCGTCGATCCAGACGCTGTCCTCGACCACCAGCGCGCCGCCGCGGCAGCGGAACTGCCAGATCGCGCCGCCCGGCAGGCGGAGGATCGCGCCCAGACCGTCCGCGGTCGGCGACACCTGCACCCCCGCACCCAGATGGAAGCGGATCGCGAACAGCGAAAGGCCCAGGCGCCGCTTGCTGCCCTTGGGCAACAGCGCGTCTTCGCCCCGTAATTCACGGCCGTCGCCGGTCAGCATCAGCTGCCGGCGGTGCACAAAGCCCCAGCGCCGGACATAGCCGTCATGGCTCGCTTCGATCCGGCTCGCTGCCTCCGATTCTTGCCGGCTCAGCTCGACTTCGGCAACGCCGCGGCCGAGCGTTCCGTCGGCGTGGATCGCGGTCGAGTTGCTGTCGGCGATCGTCAGCGTCGAATGCGCGGCGGTCGACCGCAGACCTTCGACCATTGCCGGCGGCAGTTGCGCGATCCCTGCCCGTGCGCCGCCGCAATTGACGACAAGCCGCGCCGGGCCATCGGAGAATTCGAACGCGAGCGTCGAGGCGCACCCGCCTTCGACCAGGCGTGCGACGGGTGGCGGCGCGGCGTCGACGATCAGCACCGAGGAGGCCGCCGCCAGCCGCTGATAGCCCCAGTCGCGCGCCTGGCGGAGCGGCCGGGTCCGGACGCCGCTCGCCTCGATCACTGCGGCGACCTGGGTCTCGCTTGCGGGGCCGCCGCCCTGCCAGCTCGATAGTCCAAGATCGCCATGCGTCACGCCGAGCAGTGCCGCGACCATCCTGGTGAGCGTCGTCGCGACGGGTTCGGGCAAGGCCAGGTTGCGCGCCAGGTAACTGTCCTGGAGCAGCGTCAGGAGCTGGATCGAGTCGAGCAGCATCGCCGGGCTGCGCGAGACCGAACCGCCATCGTCGAACAACCCGGTGCCGAGCGCGCGCAGCAGCCCGGCCTCGCCGAACGCACGGCGCGGGTCACCGCCCGGGATCAGCAGCCCGGCGGCGACGACGCCGCACCATGCCGCGATCCGCGGTGCGCCCGCGGGCACCTTGTCCGCGCTTCGATCGAGGTGCAGCGCGCCCCGCGCGAGCGCGTTCAGCACCTTCGAGCGGTAGACTAGGTCAGCCGACGACAGGATCAGCGGCGCATGCGCGGTCCAGAACAGGATCCGCCTGCCCCAGAGGTCCGGCCGCCACGCGATCCCGCCCGGCGTGTCGGCATAGGCGGTCAGCCACAGCCCCATGAGATATTCGGCGATCGCTGCCCCGCGCGCACGGGTTGCGACAGTCGACAGGTCGCGCAGCCAGGCAAAGCTGTGGAAATAGTCGGCAAAGGGACCGGGCAGCGGCTTTGCCAGATCGAGCGTCTCGATATCGCGCACCTCGCCGCGGAACGACAGCAGGCCCTCGAGCAGCATCGTGCCCCGCGGGATGTCGCCGAGCACCGGATCCTCGGGGACTGCGATCAGCTTGAGCGGATAGCGCCCCTTGAGCCGCAAGGCATGGAGCGGCGTACGCCAGGTCAGGCGGTGAAACCGCTCCGCCAGCCGATCGGCGAGCGACAGCCCGTTGTCGCCGCCAAGCCGGATCAGGCGACGACCTTCGTCGATTCCGTCGAGCATTGGATCGGTCACGGGATCGGGCTGGTCGGTCAATCGCCCCTCAATGCCGCGATGTTGGCGGCATACTGTGCCGGCCCCCCGCGAAACACCGACGTCCCCGCGACCAGCGCGTCCGCACCCGCATCGATGCAGCGCTTCGCCCATTCGGCGTCGACACCGCCATCGACCTCGAGATCGATCATGCGACCGCTCTTCTCGATCATCGTCCGGATCGCGGTGATCTTCTTGAGCTGGCTGGGGATGAAGCTCTGCCCGCCAAACCCGGGATTGACGCTCATCACGAGCACGAGGTCGACCATGTCGAGCAGGTAATCGAGCATCTTCGCCGGCGTACCGGGGCAGATCACGACACCCGCGCGCTTGCCGAGCGACTTGATGTGCTGGAGCGAGCGGTGGATGTGCGGGCTGGCCTCGTAATGCACGGTGATGCAGTCCGCGCCGGCCTCCGCGAACGCATCGAGATACGCGTCGACAGGGGCGATCATCAGATGGACGTCGAACGGCTTGGCGGTGACGCCGCGCACCGACTTCATGACCGCGGGGCCGAACGAGATGTTGGGGACGAAATGCCCGTCCATGACGTCGATATGGATCCAGTCGGCGCCGGCCGCATCGATGGCGCGGACCTCCTCACCCAGTTTGGCGAAGTCGGCGGACAGGATCGAGGGAGCGATGCGGACGGGTTGCATGAATGTGTCCTAGCGGGGGATTCACGTGGTGCGAAGGCCTTCAATCCTCCCCCAAAGCGGGGAAGGATTGATCAGGCGCGCTTCAGACGGGTGATGAAGAAGCCGTCGCAACCGCCTTGTTCGGCGAGCATGCCCGGCAGCGTGCGGACGGTACCGGTGTCGGTCGGCGTGATCCCGGCGGGGAGCTCGGCCTGGTCGACCGGCACGATCGAATAGTCGCTGCGCGCAGACAGGAACGCGTCGAGCTGCGCTTCGCCCTCCGACGGTTCGAGCGAACAGGTGGCGTAGACGAGCGTGCCGCCGGGCTTCACCCAGTCGGCCGCGCGCGCGAAGATCCGCGCCTGCAGCGCCGCGGTCTCGGCGATGATCGAGGGGCGGACGCGGTGGAGCACGTCGGGGTGGCGACGGAAGATGCCGGTCGCGCTGCACGGCGCGTCGATCAGGATCGCGTCGGCGGGCTCGGCGGGCGCCCATTCGAGAAGGTCGGCGTTCACCACCTCGGCCTTCAGATGCGTCCGGTAGAGATTCTCCCGCAGGCGCTTGATCCGGCTCTGCGAATTGTCGACCGAGGTGACGGTCCAGCCCGCCGAGGCGAGCTGCAGCGTCTTGCCGCCGGGTGCCGCGCACAGATCGAGGACATGGCCCTCCCCCTTGCCCAGCAAGCGCGCGGGCAGCGAGGCGGCGATGTCCTGCACCCACCAGGCGCCGTCGCCAAAGCCCTCCATGTCGGGGACCGAGGCGTGATCGCCCAGCCGCAGATGCCCGGGCATGAAGCTCTCGCCGCCAAGCTTCTCGCGCCAGCCTTCGGTCTCGGCGGGGTCGGCGATCGTCAGGTCGAGCGGCGGCGGTGCGGCGATCGCACGGCCCGCATCGTCGACCATCTCCTCGCCCCATGCCGCTTCCCAGCGCAGCTCGACCGGAGCGGGCAGCGTCGGCACCTCGGGCAGCAGCATGTTGGCGCGGAACAGCGTCCCGAACACGCCGTGGACAAGCTTGCGCGGACCGCCATCGACCAGCGGCAGCACGGTCGAGATCGCGGCGTGCGACGGCGTGCCCAGGATCAGCACCTGGACGAGCGCGATCCGCAGCGCCATCCGCGCCTTCGCATCGTCGGGCAGATTGGTCTTGGTGACCGAATCGATCATCGCGTCGAGATCGGGGAGCCGGCGCAGCGTCTCGGCGGCGATCGCATGCGCAAGCCCGCGATCGGGTCCGTGGATCGCGCGGGTCGCGGCGGGCAGCGCGGATTCGAGCGATTCCCCGCGACGCAGCACCGCGTCGAGCAGGCGCAGCGCGGCGCGGCGGGTGGGGACGCCAAGCGGCTCGGGGGCGTGGGTATAGTCGGGCATGAGAAGGTCCTTCGCGTTCGGGTGCCGCGCGCTGCATTGGCAAGTCGCACGGCGCGCCCCATGTGGCGGTTACGACGCCAACACGCAATCCGGAGAGCCATGATGGGCCAGCGCCCCGACCATGTGAAGCCACCCGCCTATCTGTCGAAGGATACACCGGTGCCACAGCCCGAGCCGATCGTGCCCGACAAGGACCCCGAACCGCGCGACCCGACGCGCTATGGCGACTGGGAACTGAAGGGCATGGCGATCGACTTCTGATCGCTTCGTCGTTTCGAGGCCTGATCCAGCGCTGCTCCACATCCGTCATCCCCGCGCAGGCGGGGATCCATATTCCCGGTTGGCGGCGGTGAGGCCGCACGCTTCGCCCCTATGGATTCCCGCCTACGCGGGAATGACAGAGGTTGTGTCGGTAAATCTGCGGCAGCGGTCCTGACGCAGGCGGAACGTATTTCACGGCGGCGCGTCGCGGTAGGATGAGGGGATTCTTCGCAAAACGCTGGGTGAAAATCACCGGCATCGTCGTCGCTGGCGTGCTCGTGCTGGGGTTGATCGTGCTCGCCGCCTTCCCCTGGGGCTCGCTCAAGGGGGTGATCCAGCGACAGCTCACCGCGCGGTTCGGCCGGCCGGTGACGATCGGCGGGATCGAGCGCGTCGATACATTCGGGTTCAACCCTACGATCCGCATCACCGACGTCCGTATTCCGCAGGCGGAATGGGCCGGAACGGGCGATTTCGTCCGGCTGCGCGAGGCCGAAGCCACCTTTTCCGGGCTCGCACTGCTGAAAGGTGCGTTCGGGCCGCGCGACGTGAAGGCGCGCGGGCTGCGGCTCGTGCTGGTCCGCGACAGGAACGGCCGGACCAACTGGGAACGACCGGGCAAGCCGAAGGGCGGCGGGAGCTCCACCGACCTTGACGGACTGACGATCAGCGACAGCGTGATCGCCTATCGCGACGACAAGCAGGACCGGTTCGTCACCGCACGCTTTACCGCCGATCCGGTGCGCGGCATCCGCGCGGCCGGCAACGGCACGATCCGCGGTGCGGCGGTGCGGATTGCCGTGGCGGGGCCTTCGGTCGAGCGGTTCCGGGGCAAGCCCTGGCCGTTCACCGCGTCGATCGACGGCGACGCGCTCTCGATCACCGCGAAGGGCCGGATGGACCACCCGCTCGACACCGACGCGATGGAGCTCGACGTCACCGCGCGCGCGACCGACCTCAAGCTGATCGACGCGGTGATCGAGGCGGGGCTGTTCCGCACGCAGCCGGTGTCGTTCTCCGCGCATGTCCGTCACGACCAGCCGAAATGGAACGTCACCCAGCTGAAGGGCGTGGTCGGACGGTCCGATTTCACCGGGCATGTCAGCGTCGACAAGCAGGATGGCCGGACCAAGGTCGACGGCGCGATCGTGTCGCGACGGTTTGATTTTGGCGATCTGGCGTCGGACGAGGGGAAGGCGAAGGGGGCCGCGCTCGAACGCGCGATCGGCCCGCGGCTCGTGCCCAACACGCGGATCGATATCGGCAAGATCGACACGACCGACGCGCGGATGGCGTTCCGGATCAAGCGGATCGTGAGCGCCAAGGGCGCGTCGCCGATCCTGTCCGCCAAGGGCGTGCTGGCGATCGACCACCAGCTGCTGACGCTCAGCGACCTCGACGCGCGATTGCCGCATGGTCGGGTCGAGGGGAAGCTGACGGTCGACCAGCGCGGCGACCGCAAGGTGCCGATGGTCGATATCAACCTGCGGCTGCGCGGCAGCAGCGTGCAGGATCTCGCGGGCGGCGGCGGCGATTTCAGCGGCAATGTCAGCGCGCGCGCCCGGCTGAGGGGGCCGGGCACGACGATCCGCGCGGCGGTCGGCAATGCGAACGGCACGATCGGGTTCGTCGCGCGTGACGGGCAATTGCCGCAGGGGATCGCGGCGGCTTTGGGGTTCGATGCCGCGCGCGCGCTGCTGGCGAAGGATGGCGAGCGCGCGGGGCTGCGTTGCGTCGTGCTGAAACTCGACGTGACGCGCGGCCATGGTCGGATCGATCCGATGATCGTCGACACGACCGCCAGCCTGTTGCGCGGTCAGGGGAGCGTGGTGTTTCCCAGCGAGACGCTGAACATCCGGCTGACGGGCACGCCGAAACAGCATGCGCTGCTGCGCGTGCCGGGCTCGGCCTATATGACCGGCACGATCGAGCGGCCGGCGGTGACGATCCCGCCCGAGGTGAAGTCCGTCGGCAACATCTTCAAGGCGATCGGCCGCGCGATCACGGGGAAACAGGGCCCAACCGCGCGCGATGCGGATTGCTCGGGGCTCGCGGCGCGCGTGCTGCGCTAGACTGATCCTCCCCCGCCAGGGGCGAAGATGAAGCAATCGCCTCCTCTCAGCCCGCCTCGTCCTTCAGCGGGCGCGCGAGCAGGTCGCCGATCACGTCGCGGACCGGGGCGCCTTCGAGCAGGCGGCACACCGCCTCAGTGATCGGCATGTCGACGCCCGCGTCACGCGCGGCCTCGCGCAGCACGGGGGCGGTGAATGCGCCTTCCGCGACCGTGCGGCGATCAGCCAGCAACGCGGCGGCGGCCTCGCCGCGCCCGAGACCGACGCCAAGCGAGAAATTCCGCGAACTCGTCGACGAACAGGTAAGCACCAGGTCGCCGAGCCCCGACAGCCCGGCGAGCGTCTCCGCGCGGGCGCCGCGCGCAAGCCCGAACCGCGTCATCTCGGCAAAGCCGCGCGCGATCAGCGCCGCACGGGCGTTCTGGCCGAGCCCGGCCCCCTCGACCACACCGCAGCCGATCGCGAGCACGTTCTTCACCGCCCCGCCAATCTCCGCGCCCGCGACGTCGGTCGACGCATAGGTCCGGAAATGCCGCGCCGCGAGCCGGGTCGCGAGCGCTTCGCCAAGCGCCTCGTCCTCGCAGGCGAGCGTCACCGCGGTGGGCAGCCCCGCCGCCACCTCATGCGCGAAGGTCGGCCCCGACAGCACCGCGATCGGCGCGTCGGGATGTACCGCACGCGCGACCTCGCCGACCAGCCGCTTGCTCCCCGCCTCGATCCCCTTGGCGCACAGCACCAGCGGGATGCCGCCGATCGGCGCGGCGGCGAGCACGCTGCCGACATGCTGCGCGGGTGCGACGACGAGGATCGCGTCCATGTTGGCCAAGGCGCCGAGATCGCCGGTGGCGCGGATCGTCGGCGACAGCGCGACGCCGGCGAGGAACAGCGCGTTCGCATGAGTGGCGTTGATCGAGTCGACGACGGCCGGCTCGCGCGCCCACAGGATGACGTCGCGGCCTTCATGCGCCGCGACCTGCGCCAGCGCGGTGCCCCAGGCGCCGCCACCAATGACGCCGATCTTCATGCCTTCACCCCTGCGCCGCGCACCGCCTCGGCATCCGGATCGAGCGGCCAGCGCGGGCGGGCCGCGGTATCGAGCGGATCGGTCAGTCCGGCGGCGAATCGCTCCGCCCCGGCCCAGGCGATCATCGCTGCATTGTCCGTGCACAGCCAGAGCGGCGGCGCGACAAACCGCAGGCCGCGGGTCGCGGCAAGCGTCTGCAGCGCGCCGCGGACCGCGCCGTTCGCGGCGACCCCGCCCGCGACGACGAGCGCGGTGGGTGTGACCGTCAGACCGTTCAGCGCCCTGGTCGTGCGGTCGATCAGGCAATCGACCACCGCGGCCTGGAACGACGCGGCGATATCCTCCGGCGGATAGTCCCCGACGACCCGCGCGACCGCGCTCTTGAGACCGGCAAAGGAGAAATGCGGTTCGGCCGAACCCTTGAGCGGGCGCGGCAGCGGCACGGCCTTTGGATTACCCAGCGCGGCGGCCCGCTCGACCGCGGGGCCTCCCGGGAAGCCGAGGCCGAGGATCTTCGCAGTCTTGTCGAACGCCTCACCGGCCGCATCGTCGATCGTCGTCGCGAGTCGGCGATAGGCGCCGACCCCTTCGACCAGCAACAACTGGCAATGCCCGCCCGACACGAGCAGCAGGAGATAGGGGAAGGCGAGATCGGGATCGGACAGCCGCGGCGACAGCGCATGGCCTTCCAGATGGTTGACCGCGATCAACGGCTTGCCCGCGGCGTGCGCGAGCGCCTTGCCGGTGACGAGCCCGACCATGACCCCGCCGATCAGCCCTGGGCCCGCGGTCGCGGCGATCGCATCGACATCGGCCAGCTTGAGCCCCGCATCGGCCAGCGCCGCGACGATCAGCGGCTCGAGCGCCTCGACATGCGCGCGTGCCGCGATCTCCGGCACGACCCCGCCGAACGGCGCATGCGCCGCCTCCTGCCCGAGCAACCGGTGCGCCAGCACCTGTCGATCGGCGGTGACGAGCGCGGCGGCGGTTTCGTCGCAGGAAGATTCGATACCCAGAATGATCATCCCATATCCCTATCGCGCCGGACAAGGCTTGTCCTCACGCTTGTCGAACGCGCCGCGTTTCTGCATGCAGGCGTCATGACTAGTTTTCGGCTCGGCACACGCGGCTCGCCCCTCGCCCTCGCGCAGGCAGGCATGGTGCGCGACGCCTTGTGCGCCGCGCATGGCTGGTCCCCGGATCGGATCGAGACGGTCGTGATCCGTACCACGGGCGACCGTGTGCAGGATCGCGCGCTCGCCGAGATCGGCGGCAAGGCGCTGTGGACGAAAGAACTCGATCGTGCGCTGCACGACGGTGAGATCGATTGCGCCGTGCATTCGATGAAGGATGTCGAGACGATCCGCCCGCAGACCCTGCAGATCGCCGCGATGCTGCCACGCGCGGACGTGCGCGACCGGCTGATCGGCGCGGAAACGCTTGCCGATTTGCGCCAGGGTGCTGTCGTCGGCACCAGCTCGCCGCGGCGACGCGCGCAGATGCTGCGATCGCGCCCCGATCTCGACATCGTCCTAATCCGCGGGAACGTCGATACGCGGCTCGCGCGGGTCGCGGCCGGCGACATGGACGCGACGCTGCTTGCCGCCGCCGGGCTCGATCGTCTCGGGCGGACGGCGATCGGTCATGCCATCCCGACCGACATCATGCTGCCCGCGCCGGCGCAGGGCGCGGTCGGGATCGAGACCTTGGTCGGCAAGCCGGCCCATGCGATCGTCGCGGCGATCGATCACGCCGAGACCAGTCTGTGCGTCCGGACCGAACGCGCGCTGCTCGCGCGGTTGGGGGCGGATTGCCATTCGCCGGTCGCGGCGCTCGCCTCGCTCGCCGGCGAGACGCTGACGCTGCGCGGCGAACTGATCGCCGAGGATGGGTCGTGCGACGTCGCCGGCGCGATCGAAGGCGGGATCGACGAAGATCTCGGTACCGCGCTCGCGCTCGATCTGCTGACCCGCGCCCCCGCCAGCGTCCGGCGCCTGTTCGCCGCATGACCCGCATCGTCGTGCTGCGCCCGGAACCGGGCAATGCCGACACATGCGCCAAGCTTCGCGGACTGGGGCTCGAGCCCCTGGCGATGCCGGTGTTCACGGTCGTGCCCGTCGCCTGGACGCCGCCCGACCTCGGCGGGTTCGATGCCGTTCTGCTGACCAGCGCGAACGCGATTCGCCATGGCGCCCTGCCCGACACACTCAAGGCGCTGCCTGTGATTGCGGTCGGCGACGCCACGGCCGCCGCCGCCCGACGCGCCGGCTTCAGTGTCGCGGTGACCGGCACCAGCAACGTCGATGCCGCGATCGACACAGCGCGGGCGTCCGGGTTCGACCGCCTGTTCCACCCGGCGGGCCGCGATCGCAGACCGACCGGCCCGGGCGTCGTCGCGTGCACCGTCTATGCGAGTGACGCGCTGCGGATCGGCGATAGCGTGTTGCCTCGGCACGAAGACCTGCTCGTGCTGATCCATTCGCCCCGCGCCGCGCATGCGTTCGCTGAGCATGTCGCACAGGCCGGCGTCGACCGGTCGCGCATCACGATCGCGGTGATCAGCCAAGCCGCGGCAGACGCGGCGGGCAGCGGCTGGGCCGCGCTGGTCGTGGCGGAGACTCCCACCGACGATGCGCTTGTCACGATCGCCGCAAAGCGCGCGATTGACCCTGACGCGCGTCGCGGGGATAAGCGCGTCATGAGCGACCACGTGCCGATCGAGCGTCCCCGGGCACGCGGCCCCCGCCTGGGTGTTATCATCATAGTGATCGGACTGGCTTTTATCGCCGGATCGGTGGCGATGGGCTATGCGCTGAAAACGATGCCATGGTTTGGTCAGCGCACCGGTCTGACGGCCGCTGGATCGACCACGGCCGCTGCGGCATCGGGCAACCCCGATTTCACCCCCGCGCAACCGCTCAACGCCAATGGCGAACAGCCGCGGGTCGACACCGCAATGCTGGCAACGCGCGAGGCGACGCTGGCGGGCCAGCTCACCGCGCTCGAGGCCCGGACCGCAGCCGTGTCGAGCGACGCGATGGCAGCCGGTGGTCAGGCGACCCGCGCGGAAGGCCTTATGGTCGCGTTCGCCGCGCGTCGGGCGATCGAGCGCGGTGTCGGGCTGGGCTATATCGAGGAGCAGCTGCGGCTGCGCTTCGGGCGCGCCCAGCCGCGCGCCACGGCCGCGGTGATCCAGGCCGCGCACCAGCCGGTCACGATCGAGGATCTGCGCCAGGGGCTCGATACGATCGCGCCGCAGATCACGAGCACCAACGGGACGACCAATGACAGCTGGCTGCAGACCGTGCGGCGCGAATTCAGCAACCTGATCGTGCTGCGCGAAGAGAGCATGGCCTCGCCCATGCCCGCCGACCGTCTTGCACGGGCGCGTCGACTGCTCGAGGCCGGCCAGGTCGAGGCGGCCCGCGCCGAGGTCGAGCGCCTGCCCGGCGCGACGCAGGCGAGCAACTGGATGGACGCTGCCCGCCGCTACATCGTCGCGCGCAAGGCGCTGGATATCCTCGAGAACACCGCGCTGATGGGCCAGGCGGGCCAGCCCCAGCCCACCCCGATCGTGGTCACCACCCCGGTGCTGCCACCGGTCGCGACATCGACGCAGAGCGAGGCGCCGGTCGCCGTACCCGCCCCCTGACGCCCCGCCCGGGCGACCGGCCGAGGCCTGTCGCCTAGGACTTGTCAGGGCGTCAGAAGGAGTTCCAGTCGTCCTCGTGGCGAACCATCGCCGGGATTGCGGCTGGCGGCAGCGGCTTGACCGGCGACGTATAGCTTTCGGGCTGGCCATAATCCTGTTTCGCAGGTGCGACCGGCGGTCTGCCAGCGCGGGAGTCGCCGGTGCGGAACCGTCGGGCCTGGTCGGCCAGCGTGCCCACCTCGGCGGCTAGGTTGCGCGCTGCCGCCGACGTTTCCTCCACCATCGCGGCATTTTGCTGCGTCGTCTGGTCCATCGTCCCGATCGTCGCGGAAATCTCGGTGATCGCGACCGACTGGGCCTGATTGTCCCGCGCCATGGTGGCGAGCAGGGCGTGAACCTGTGCCACGTCGTCCGATATCGCCGCGAGCGCACCATCGACCTTCGTCACCGCATCGACCGCGGTGACGATGTCGGTCTGCGTCACCGTCAGCTGGTCGCGCGCGCGCTTGGCCTCTTCCTCCGCACGCATCGCGAGCGCGGATACCAGATCGGCCACGACCGCGAATCCGCGACCCGCGTCGCCGGCCCTTCCCGCCTCGACCGCGGCGTTCATCGCCAGGACGCGTGTTTGGAAGGCGATCTTGTCCAGCCCCTCGATCACGCTGTCGATGCCCTTGGCGCTGTCCGATACGCGGCCCATCGCCTGTACCGCCAGATCCGCCACCGTGCGACCGCCCCCGACCGTCGCGATCGCCTGATCGGCGCGTTCGACCGTCTGGCCGGCCGCGGTCACGGAGGCGCGAAGCCGGCCATCCATCTGGGTCACGGACGCGGCAGTCTCCTCAAGCGACGCGGCATTGCTCTCGGTCCGGCGGGCAAGATCCTCCGATGCCTGCGCGATCTCATTGGATCCGGTGCGGATCGCGGTGGCGCTTTCGGACACCGCGCCGATCAGCGTGCGCAACTGGTTGAGCGCGTCGTTATAGCTGTCCTCGAGCGGCGCGAAGCTGGCCGGGAGCCCCGTCAGCGTCGTCGACAGATCCCCGGCGGCAAGCGCGTTCAGCGCCTTGCCCATGGTCGTGATCGCAGCGTTGCGTTCGACCTGGGCTTCCTCGAAATACATCGACAGCGACAATTCCATGTCAAGCAGCGCCGCCTTGACGATCGCGATGCCGGCATCGGTCGCGCTCGGCGTGCGGAGCCCCTTCACCAGCCGCCGCCAAGGGCTGTAGTGGCGGCCGATCCCCGCAAGCAGATTTTCGAGAACGAGCGCATAGGCGCCGACATACCATCGCGGCTCGAGCCCGATCCGCGCGTGAACGGTCCCGATCCGCCGTACGCTGTCATAGAAGCTCGCGTCGAACTGGCCTCGTGCGATGTTCATCCAGTGCTTGGCCTGAGCCGACTTGGCCGAAGTCATGTGGCCGGCATCGCGAAAGAAGGGCGAGGTTTCGGGCTGATTGCGGACCCGGTCGTAGAATTTGTCGAGCGCGCCGCCGATCAGGGATTCGATCAAGGGCCGGACGGCGGCGACGGTCGCCTGCTGATCGGCTCCCATTTCCATGAATGCGAGACGCGACGAAACTTGGTCAACGGACACGGACGGCTCCGAATATAGCGGTAGATGACCAATTTATAGCAACGCGGCGCCGCTATCGGTCAGGTCCGCCTCAACAAATCGTCATCGTCGAGCATACATAGATCAAGCATGCCGTACGTATGGCGTGATGCCATCTGGGAGTTTACCGTGGAGGTTTGGAATCACCCGATCGGCGAAAGCCGCTGCCGTTCAAGGCAGCGACTGGAGCGGGCGAAGGGATTCGAACCCTCGACCCCAACCTTGGCAAGGTTGTGCTCTACCCCTGAGCTACGCCCGCTCTGGCGCCTGTGCCGCCGGTCTGTAACGACACGGTGGCGGGGTGAGGCGCGCTATTAGCCCGGGGTTTCGGATCCGGCAAGCGCCTTCTTTGCAAAATTTGCAGCGACCATCGCGAAGAATGTCCTTGGCGACTCCCCCAATAGAACATTACAAGAACAATTGTGAACGACTCGACCGCCCTGATCGCCCGCCTCAAGCGGATCGCGACGACCGGCCTGCCATCGCAGCGCGATGGCCGGGCGGTCGAGGCCTGGATGACCGAGGGCATGGCCAAGGCGCAGCTGCACGAGATCTTCGCGTCAGTCGACGATTCGGCAAGCGCCGCGGGTTTCGCGGTCGCGACAACTCTGGCCGCGCGAGCGGTGCCGTTATTGTGGCTGCGCACCGAGGCGAGCGAACGCCAGGGCGGGCGACTCCACGCAAACGGTCTGGTGGAAATGGGTCTCGACGTCTCGTCGCTGGTCCTCGCGCTGGTCGATGACGAGGCCAGCCTGTTGCGCACCGCCGCGGATGCCGCACGATGCCAGGGGCTGGGAACGCTGGTCATCGAATCCTGGGGTCGGGCGGCGAGCATCGATCTGACGGCGACGCGTCGGCTGATGCTGGCCGCCGAAACCTCGGGCGTGACCATACTCAGCCTCAGGATCGATGCGGCCCCCGTGCCCAGCGCCGCTGCGACGCGCTGGCAGGTGACATCGTGCCGGTCGCAACCGCTGGACGCGGACGCCCCGGGCAAGCCGGCCTTCGATATCGAATTGCTGCGTCGACGCGGAGGCCAGGCCGGCCTGCGCTGGCGCGTGGAGTGGAATCGTGACGCGTATGACTTCGAACAAGCCCTCCCCCAACCCGACATTGAAACCAGCATCGATACCGCGCCGCTATCTGGCGCTGGTATTCCCATGGTTGCCGATCGAGCGGCTGCGGACGATGCGCCCCCATCTGTTCGTCGGACGGGCTGAGGCACCGATCGCGTTCGTCGAGTCGGTTGCGGGCGGGGTACGGCTCAAGTCGCTCGACCGCGAAGCGCTTCGCGCCGGGCTCGAACCCGGGCTGACGCTTGCCGATGCGCGGGCACGCGTACCCGGACTCGAAACCTATCAGCATGATCCGCATGCCGATCACGAATGGCTCGAGCGGCTGGCGGACGGATGTCAGCGCTATACCCCGTCGGTCGCGCTCGATGCCCCGGACGGGTTGATCCTCGACATCGCCGGCTGCGTCCATGAATTCGAGGGTGAGCGCCGGCTTGCCGCCGATCTTGAGGAACGGCTGGCCCGCCGCGGCCTGCTGGTGCGACATGCCTTTGGCGACACGCCGGATACCGCGCGGGCGCTCGCGCGGTTCGCAGGGGCGCCTGCCCCCGACGAACGCCGCGCGGTGAAGCGCCTGCCGGTCGCAGCACTCGGCCTCGACGACGATGCGACGACCGCCTTGTCGCGCGCCGGGTTGAAGACGGTGGGCGACGTGATGGCACGCCCGCTCAGCGTGATCGCGGCGCGATTCGGCGAAGACGCCGCGATGATGATCCGCAGGCTCGACGGAACAGTGAAAGGGCCGATCGTGCCGCGGCAGACGATCGCACGGATCGGCGTCGAACGCCGCTTTGCCGAGCCGATCGCGCGCACCGACTATGCGCTCGAGATCCTGTCCGAGCTTGCGACCGAGGCCGGGATCCAGCTCGCCGAACGCCATGAGGGTGGCAGGCGCTGGGAGGCGCGGCTGTTTCGCGCCGATGGGCTAGTCCAGCGGTTGCGGATCGAGACGGGTCAGCCGACCCGCGACGTCGCCGTGCTGATGCGGCTGTTCCGCGAGCGGATCGACAGTCTCGCTGATCCGCTCGACCCCGGCTTCGGCTATGATCTGATCCGCCTCGACATCGCGCTCGCTGAACGGCTGGATGCGACTCAGCTGAAGCTGGAGGGCGGGCAGAAGGGAGACGGTCAGGACCGGGACGGCCAGAACCGGAACGTGGCGCAACTCGTCGACCAGCTCGGCACGCGGCTCGGTCGGGCACGGGTAAGGCGGTTCGCGGCGCGCGACAGCCATATCCCCGAACAGGCCGAACTGATGCTGCCGGCGGCGGACGCCGCCGCGGTCAGTGCGCGCCCGGCACCGTGGGCCGCCCCCGAATCGGGCGAACCGCCGCTGCGCCCGATCTATCTGTTCGATCCGCCGCACCCGATCGAATCGATGATGGCCGAGGTTCCGGACGGTCCGCCGCACCGGTTCCGCTGGCGCCGCACCGTCCACGACGTCGCGCATAGCGAGGGGCCCGAACGGATCGCGGGCGAGTGGTGGCGGCGTCAGGACATTCCGACGCGCGATTACTACCGGGTCGAGGATCGCCGCGGCAGGCGCTTCTGGATCTTCCGGCACGGCCTGTATTCGGAGGTCGAGACACCGCGCTGGTATCTCCACGGCGTCTTCGCATGACCGCGCCGTGACCGCCTTTGCCGATCCCGCCTTTGCCGAACTCGTTGCGGCGACCAATTTCTCGTTCCTCGACGGCGCGAGCGATGCCGGAACCATGGTCGGTCGCGCGGTCGAGCTGGGCCTTGGCGGCATCGGCATCGCCGATCGCAATACCGTCGCCGGCGTGGTCCGCGCGCACCAGGCGCTGAAGAAGGCCAAAGACGGACTGCTGGGGATGATGCTGCCGCCGATCGACTTCCGGCTGATCGTCGGGGCGCGGCTGGTGTTCGAGGACGGGACCCCCGACATCGTCGCCTATCCCTCGACCCGGCGTGGCTGGGGGCGACTGACCCGCTTGCTCACCGTCGGCAACCGACGTGCCGAAAAAGGCGGCTGCATCCTCGGGCTCGGCGACCTGATCGCGCATCATGCCGACATGATGCTCGTGGTGATGCCCGAGAGCAGCTCGCGTGGCGCAACGGCCGTCTCGCCGCTGCCCGACGGTGACACGCTGCCCGAACGCCGCGACCGCGACCTGTCGAGCGTCCTCCACGCGGTGAAGCGGCTGGGGGCGGACTGTGTCTGGCTCGGCGTGACGATGCCGCGCGGCGGACGCGATCGGCGGCGGCTGGCACGGCTGGCGCGGCTCGCCGACGCCGCGGGCATACCCGTGCTCGCGACCACCGACGCGCTTTATGCCTATCCCGACGACCGCGACCTGCACGACATCGTCACCTGCATCCGCGAAGGGACCAGCATCCACAAGGCCGGTCGCCTGCTCGCCGCCAATGGCGAACGCCATCTGAAGGACACAGACGAGATGGCGCGGCTGTTCCGCGATCGTCCCGATGCGGTGGGGCAAAGCACCCGCCTGATGGCGCGGATCGCGTTCTCGCTCGACGACCTGCGCTACGAATATCCGCATGAGCCTGTCCCGCCGGGATGGGAGGCGCAGGACTGGCTCGAACATCTCGTCTGGCAGACCGCGCTCGAGCGCTATGACGACCGCGTACCCGACAGGATGCTGGCGCTGCTCCATGAGGAGTTCACGCTGATCCGCGAGAAGAACTATGCCTATTACTTCCTGACCGTCTCCGACATCGTCCGGTTTGCGCGCAGCTGCGACCCGCCAATCCTGTGTCAGGGCCGCGGTTCGGCGGCCAATTCCGTGGTCTGCTATCTGCTCGGCGTCACCTCGGTCGATCCGATGAAATACGACCTGCTCTTCTCGCGCTTCGTGTCCAGCGAACGCGACGAGCCCCCCGATATCGACGTCGATTTCGAGCACGAACGGCGCGAGGAGGTGATGCAGTATATCTATCGCCGCTATGGTCGCGACCGCGCGGCGATCGCCGCGACGGTCATCCATTATCGCCCCAAGAGCACGGTGCGCGAGGTCGGCAAGGCGCTGGGCCTGACCGAAGACGTGACACAGAAACTGACGAGCACGGTCTGGGGCAGTTTTTCGAGCCGGTTCGACGAACGCCGCTTCACCGAAACCGGGTTCGATCCCGACAATCCGGAGATCGCGCGGCTTCGCGAGATGGTCGACCGGCTGCTCGAATTCCCGCGGCATCTGTCACAGCATGTCGGCGGGTTCGTGCTGACGCAGGGACGGCTCGACGAAATGGTGCCGATCCACAACGGCGCGATGGCCGACCGCACCTTTATCGAATGGGACAAGGACGATATCGACGCGCTGGGGCTGATGAAGGTCGATATCCTTGCGCTCGGCATGCTGACCTGCATCCGCAAGAGCTTCGACCTGATGCGCGAGCATGGCCACGGCGATCACCTGCTCGACACGATCGCCGTCGCCGAGGACGATCGTGTCTATGACATGCTGTGCAGGGGCGACAGCATCGGCGTGTTCCAGGTCGAAAGCCGCGCGCAGATCAACATGCTGCCGCGCCTGCGTCCGCGCAAACTCTATGATCTGGTCGTACAGGTCGCGATCGTCCGCCCCGGACCGATCGAGGGCGACATGGTCCATCCCTATCTCCGCCGCCGCAGCGGCAAGGAGAAGGTCGACTTCCCCTCGCCCCACCCGCGTTTCGGCCCGCCCGACGAACTCCAGCAGCTGCTCCGCTTCACCTATGGCGTGCCGCTGTTCCAGGAACAGGCGATGAAGCTGGCGATCGTCGCGGCCGGGTTCACGCCGGGCGAGGCGAACCAGTTGCGCAAGTCGATGGCGACGTTCCGAAAGGTCGGCGGCATGGATAACTTCCAGGCCAAGCTGATCGGCGGCATGGTTCGCCGTGGCTATGAGGCGGAGTTCGCCGAACGCTGTTTCAAACAGATCGAGGGGTTCGGATCCTACGGCTTTCCCGAAAGCCATGCGCTGTCGTTCGCGCGGCTGGTCTATGTTTCGTCTTGGATCAAATGCTTCCACCCCGCCGTGTTCACCTGCGCGCTGCTCAATTCGCAGCCCATGGGGTTCTACGCCCCGGCACAGCTGGTGCGCGACGCGGTCGAACACGGGGTGACCGTGCTGCCCGTCGACGTGAATGCGAGCCTGTGGGACAATGGCCTCGAAGCCGGTACCACGGCCGGGCAGGAGGCGTTGCGCCTCGGCTTTCGGCAGGTCGACGGGTTCCGCGCGGAATGGGCGCACAATCTCGTCGCGGCGCGCACGCTCGCGCGGTTCACCGGGATCGAGGACCTTGCCCGCCGCGCCGACCTGCCGCAGCGCGCGATGAACCTGCTCGCTGATGCGGATGCGTTCCGCTCGCTCGCCAAGGACCGCCGCGAGGCGCTGTGGGACGTCCGCCGCACCCCGCCCAGGCAGCTCGCGCTGTTCGCCGCCGCCGATGTGCCCGAGCTGGGCGTCGAACCCGATGCGCAGCTTCCCGCGATGCCCTTGTCCGAACAGGTCGCCGCCGATTACCAGACGACCGGCCTGTCGCTGAAGGCGCATCCGATGGCGTTCCTGCGCGATCGCTTCGCCGCCGAGGGGATCCTGTCGAGCGCGCAGGCCTGTGCCACCAGGGACAGCCGGCGCGCCAGGGTCGCGGGCATCGTCCTCGTCCGCCAGCGCCCGGGTAAGGGCAATGCGATCTTCGTGACGATCGAGGACGAGACCGGCGTCACCAACGGGCTGATCTGGGCGCGCGATTTCGAGGCGAACCGCCGCGCGGTGATGGCCTCGCGGCTGATGGTTCTCGAAGGGGTGATCCAGCGCAGCGAGGAGGGTGTCACGCATCTGATCGCATCGCGCGTCCAGGATCGTAGCGCGATGCTCCGGTTCCTGTCCGAGGACCACGCACTCGATGCGCCATTGTGCCGCGCGGATGAAGTGGTCCGCTCCGTCCCGACGCGCAGTCCGGATCCACGGACGTCGCTGTCGCAACCCTCGCGCGCGCAGCATCCCCGCGACGTGCGTGTCCTGCCCAAGTCGCGCGACTTCCATTGAGAGTGTCGGTAAGATGGTGGCAATCACCGCGCCGCCGCCCCAGATAGCGCACAGTTCAATACGGGAGTGTATGTTGGCCACGCTTGGAATGTCGCCTGCCGAGAAGGACGCCGTCGAGGCGTTCCGTCGCGATGTCGTCGAACCGTCGATGACGAAACTCGTGATCATCGACTTCTGGGCGGAATGGTGCGGGCCGTGCAAGGCGCTCGGGCCGACGCTCGAAAAGGTCGCCGCCGATTATGCGGACAAGGGCGTCGTGCTGGCGAAGGTCGATACCGACAAGAACCAGTTCATTGCCGCGCAATTCCAGATCAAGTCGATCCCGACCGTCTATGCGATGTACCAGGGACAGCTGGTCGCCGACATGACCAGCGCACGCACCGATTCACAGCTGCGCGTAATCCTCGATCAGTTGCTCAAGCAGCTGCCGATCGAAGCGGAGGCCAATACCGCCGCCCCCGACATCGAACCACTGATCGCGATGGGTGAGGCGGTCCTTGCCGAGGGAGACGGGGAACGCGCGCTTGGCATCTTCCGCCAGATCGCCGACATGGCGCCCGAGCACCCCGCGGTCCATGCCGGCTTCGTCCGCGCGCTCGTCCTGACCGGGCAGCTTGACGAGGCGTCGGACTGGCTTGCGAACCTGGACCCTGCGATCGCCAAGGATCCGGCGATCCACCGCGCGCAGGCCGCGCTGGCGCTGGCCCAGTCCGCGCCGCCGGTCGCCGACCTGTCGCCACTGATCGCCGCGGTCGAGGCAGCACCAGACGACTTGGCCGCACGCTTCGCGCTCGCCAACGGCCAGATGGCGGCGAACGACCGCGATGCCGCGGCAGACAGCTTCCTCGCCATCATCGCCGCGGATCGCGACTGGAACGAGAGCGCCGCGCGGACGCAGCTGCTGAAATTGTTCGAGGTGGTGGGCCTCGAGGATCCCTGGGTCTCTGGACAGCGGCGGCGCCTGTCTGCGATCCTGTTCGGATGACGACCCGGCTCTCCATCTTCCCCCTGCCCGGCGCGCTGCTGTTCCCGGGCATGCAGTTGCCGCTGCACCTGTTCGAGCCGCGCTATCGGGCAATGATCAGCGACGCGATGGCGCGCGACCGGCGGATCGGCATGATCCAGCCGCGCGGTGATGATGGAGAGCTCTACGCACTGGGCTGCGTCGGCAAGATCGCCGAGGTCGAGGCGCTCGAGGACGGACGGTACAATGTCGTCCTCGAGGGCGTCGCGATGTTCCGCATCGTCCGCGAACTTGATGTCACCACACCCTTCCGCCAGGTCGAGGCCGAACTGCTGCCGGTGATCGAGGACGACACGCTGTCGCTCGGCCGGCGCTCGTCGCTCGAACTCGAATCGCGTCGCTTTGCCGACGTGCAGGGCTATGCGGTCGACTGGGACGCGGTCGCGCGGCTCGACGACGAGAGTCTGGTCAACGGCATCGCGCAGATCGCCCCGTTCGATTCCGCCGCCAAGCAGGCGCTGCTCGAGGCCCCCGACATCGAAACGCGCGCCGAGCTGATCATCCAGCTGATGCAGTTTTTCGGGCGACACGACGGCGACGAACAGGTGACGCTGCAATGAGCGGGCTCGATCCCTGGCTGCTCGAACGCCTCGTCTGTCCGGTGTCGCGCACGCCCCTGCGCTACGACGAAGCCGCGCAGGAGCTGATCTCCGATGCCGCCGGGCTCGCCTATCCGGTCCGCGACGGCGTGCCGGTGATGCTGGTCGAAGAGGCGCGGCCAATCGATGGTGCTGCAACCGCCTGATGGCGAAACCAGACCGCCGCCTCGTCATCCTGGGGGCGGCCTGGAGCGTCGGGCTCGCGGCATCGGGATGGTCGCCCTTTGATCGCGCCACCTGGTGGATGGAGGTGGCGCCCGTCCTGATCGCCTTTCCGATCCTGGTGGCGCTGCGTCACCGGTTCGCCTTCACCCCTCTGGCGCTGTCCCTGATCGCGTTTCATGGCTTCGTGCTGATGCTGGGTGGCGCCTATAGCTATGCCCGCGTCCCGGCCGGTTTCATGGTGCAGGACTGGCTGCATCTCGCGCGCAATCCCTATGACCGGTTCGGTCACCTGATCCAGGGATTCGTCCCCGCGATCGTGCTGCGCGAACTGTTGATCCGGGGTCGGCATATCGCCTCGCCACGGCTGCTGACCATCACCGTCCTCGCCTATTGCCTCGCCATCAGCGCGCTGTACGAACTGATCGAATTCGGTGCGGCGGTTTCGCTCGGCGAGGGCGCAGACGCGTTTCTCGGGACGCAGGGCGACCCCTGGGATACGCAGTGGGACATGCTGATGTGCCTGGTCGGCGCCGCGCTCGCCGTCATGCTGCTGTCCCGCCCGCACGATCGCCAGATCGCGCGGACGGGCGATGGTCAGATCGTCAGACCCTGAAGCAGCTTGGGCAGGTCGCCGCTCTCACCCCGCGCCTCTGCCATGAAGCGATCCTTGAGCGGCGGTAGCGCGTTGACCGCGCTGATGCCGAAGCGGCGCACCGCACTCGCGGTCTTGCCGGGCATGCCGAACAGCCGGGTCAGCGTGTCGGTCGCGGCCGCGGTCATGAACGTGTCGAGCCCGCGCCAGCGCTGATAGCGCGCGAGCAGCGCCGCATCGCCGAGGTCGAGGCCGAGGCGTTTGCCCTCGACCAGGACTTCGGCCAGCGTCGCCACGTCGCGAAAGCCGAGATTGAGCCCTTGTCCAGCGATCGGGTGGATGCCGTGCGCCGCATCGCCGACCAGCGCGAGCCGCGTGTCGGTAATGCGCGCCGCGTGCTGAAAGCCGAGCGGATAGGAGGAGCGCGGCGTCAGCTTCGACAGCTCGCCGAGAAAGCCGCCCATGCGCTTGCTCGCCTCGGCGAGGAACGCGCGGTCACCCATCTTGAGCATCCCTGCGGCGTTTTTCGTGTCGACCGTCCACACGATAGCGGAGCGATGCCCCTCCGCATCGTCGGGCAGCGGCAGCAGCGCAAACGGGCCGCTGGCGTAGAAGATCTCGTAGGCGACATCCTCATGCGAGCGTTCGTGATGAAAGGCGGCGATGATCGCGGTGTGATCATAGGACCAGTGCGCCATCGTGATCCCGGCCGCCTCGCGCGTCGGCGACTTGCGCCCCTCGGCGACAACGACCAGCGGCGCGCGGACCACCGCGCCCGAATCGAGCGTCGCGGTCACCCCCGCGGCGCTGCGGTCGAGATCGGTCGCGCGCGTCATCATCCGCAGGTCGACATGCGCCGCCGCGCTCGCGGCATCGAACAGCGTGTGACGGAGCAGCTTGTTCTCGTACATCGTGCCCAGCGCGCCGTCGTCCGCGGCGGGGACGAAATCGAGCTTGCCCGGTTCCAGCCCGTCGCTGACGCGAATCTGGCGGATCGCGCAGCCCTGCCCCGCCAGCGTCGCGCCGACGCCGATCGCATCGAGCATCCGCTGGCTCGCGCTCGCGACGGCCGAAGCCCGGCCATCGAAGCCCGGCGCCAGCGTGACCGCGGGGTCCGCCGGATCGATCACGATCGTCGAGATGCCGTGCACGTCGAGCGCCACGGCGAGCGTCGCACCGACCAGCCCGCCACCGAGGATGAGTACATCTGTGTCCATGATGCCGCTCTATCCCGCCCGCCCGCCGCTGCCAACGTCGATCCGGGGTCGCTTTAACCCGTGTTGTCGCGTGCTCGCCTTGACGTCGGACCCGCCCGGCGCGATGAAAAGTCGGATTTTCGCACATTGAAGGATTTGAGGTCATGGCCAGCCGCGCGCAGCCAGCCTTATGGCGTGAGACGGTAAAGGCGGGGGCGGTGCGCAGCGGCGCGCTGATCGCCGCGATCGCGCTGTTCGTCGCGACGTTGCTGATGGCGCTGGCGCTGGCCAGCTATCATGCCAGCGATCCGGCGCTGAACACCGCGTCGGGCGGCTATCCGGCCAACCTGATCGGCCCGCCGGGCGCGTGGTTCGCCGATATCGCGCTGTCGCTGTTCGGCCCCGCCGTCGCGCTGCTGCTGCCGGTCGGGCCGATCCTTGCGATGCGGCTGTGGCGCGACCTGCCGGTCGGACGCTGGGCGCGGATGCTGCGCGGTGCGACTCTCGGCGTTGCGCTGATGGCCAGCGCGCTCGCCTTCGTGTCCGACGCGTCGGTGCTCGCACTTCCCGCAGGCTGGGGTGGCATCATCGGCCTGTCGGTCGCCAATGCGGTGCATTGGGGTCTTGGTTTCCTGGGCCAGCCGGTCGCCGAACTCTGGTCGGCGCGCGCCGTCGGGCTCGTCGCCGCGATCGCGGGGGCGATCGTCTGGGGCAAGAGCATCGAGATCGATCTGGGCGAGCGCAAGTGGCGCTTCCGGCGCAACCGGATCCCGGCGCTCGGCTATGATGACGGGGCCGACGGCTATGTCGGTGGGCCTGACGACGAGGACGAGCCGCTGACGCTGACGCGCAAGCCCGTCGAGCCGCGCGCGATCGCCGAACCCGATCCACGCCCCGCGCCCGTCATCGCCGACCGCCAGAACGCGCCGTCGCAGGCGAAACCCAAGGAACGCCAGCTCGACCTGCGCGACAATTACACGCTGCCGAGCGTCGACCTGCTGACGCCGTCGCCGCCGAGCCAGGGCAATGTCGTCGACAAGGCCGGGCTCGAACGCAACGCGCGGCTGCTGGAGAACGTGCTCGACGATTTCCACGTCAAGGGATCGATCATCGAGGTGCGGCCGGGGCCGGTCGTGACGATGTACGAGCTCGAACCCGCGCCCGGCATCAAGGCGAGCCGCGTGATCGCGCTGGCCGACGACATCGCGCGCAACATGTCGGCGATCTCCGCACGCGTCGCGGTGATCCCGGGACGCAATGTGATCGGCATCGAACTGCCCAATGCGCGGCGCGAGGCGGTCTCGCTCCACGAGCTCGTCGGCAGCCAGACGTTCGAGGATCAGGCCGCGCAGCTGCCGATCATCCTGGGCAAGAACATCGCGGGCGATTCGGTGATCGCCGATCTCGCGCCGATGCCGCATCTGCTGGTCGCCGGGACGACAGGCTCGGGCAAGTCGGTCGGGCTCAACAGCATGATCCTGTCGCTGCTGTACAAGCTGACGCCGAACCAGTGCCGGATGATCATGATCGATCCGAAGATGCTCGAACTGAGCATGTATGACGACATCCCGCATCTGCTGTCGCCGGTCGTGACCGATCCCGCCAAGGCGGTGCGCGCGCTGAAATGGGCGGTTGAGACGATGGAGGATCGCTATCGCCAGATGTCCTCCGTCGGCGTGCGCAGCCTCGCGGGCTTCAACGACAAGGTGCGCGGTGCCAAGGCCAAGGGGCAACCCCTGGGTCGGAAGGTGCAGACCGGCTATCACCCCGACACCGGCGCGCCGATGTACGAGGAGGAGAAGCTCGAATATGACGTGTTGCCGCAGATCGTGGTGATCGTCGACGAGCTGGCCGATCTGATGATGACCGCGGGCAAGGAGGTCGAATTCCTCATCCAGCGATTGGCGCAGAAGGCGCGCGCGGCGGGCATCCACCTGATCATGGCGACGCAGCGGCCGTCGGTCGACGTGATCACCGGCGTCATCAAGGCAAACCTGCCGACGCGCATCAGCTTCCATGTCACGTCGAAGATCGATTCGCGCACCATTCTCGGCGAACAGGGCGCCGAACAGCTGCTGGGCAAGGGCGACATGCTCTACATGCCCGGCGGCAAGGGCATCGTCCGCGTCCACGGGCCGTTCGTCAGCGATGACGAGGTCCGGCTGGTGGCGGATCACTGGCGGTCGCAGGGCCTGCCCGATTACATCTCGTCGGTAACCGAGGAGCCCGAGGACGGCTTCACGCTCGAAGGCTCCCCGACCGGCGAGGATTCGGCGGAGGACCAGCAATATCGCAACGCCATCCAGCTGGTCTGCGAATCGCAAAAGGCGTCGACCTCGTGGCTGCAGCGGCAGTTGCGGATCGGCTACAACTCGGCCGCCCGGTTGATCGAGCGGATGGAAAAGGACGGCATCGTCGGCCGGCCCGATCATGTCGGACGCCGCGAGGTCCTGCGCGATACCGAAGGGCATGCGATCTGAGGGGTTGAGGGGGGGCGTCCAGCACACCCCTGCCCGTCATCCCAGCGAAGGCTGCGATCCAGAGCCCCAAGACCCGGCCTATGCGGCGCTGGATCCCGGGTCAGGCCCAGGATGACGGAGGCTCTGGCGGCGATGACCCGATCCTCACGCATCCCAGTTCACAACCCGTTCAAGCCGGGCCCGGCATTGCCCGGCGTCCAAGGAGATTTCGATGTTCAACACCCGCCCCGCGGTGATCGCGACGATCGCCGCCCTCTCGGTCGCCGCCGTGCCGTCGCCGATCGCCGCACAGGCGACCGGCGACCTCGCCGCCGTCCAGAAGCACCTGCAATCGGTCACGACGATGACCGCCGACTTTTCGCAGGCGGATCGCAACGGCAAGGTGCTGACCGGCGTGCTGACGCTCAAGAAGCCGGGCAAGCTGCGGTTTCAATATGAGAAGGGCGTGCCGATCCTGATCGTCGCCGAGGGCGGCGCACTGACCTTCATCGACTATTCGGTGAAGCAGGTGCAGCGCTGGCCGATCAAGAATTCGCCGCTCGGCGTGCTGCTCGACCCCAGTCGCGACATCACGCGCTATGCCAAGCTGGTCCCCGGCTATGACAACCGCGTCGTCTCGGTCGAGGCGAACGACCCCAAGCATCCTGAATATGGCCGCATCACTTTGGTGTTCGCACGCGATGCCGCCGCCCCCGGCGGGCTGATGCTGCAGGGCTGGGTCGCACTCGACAGCCAGAACAACCGGACCACCATCCGCCTGTCCAAGCAGAAGTTCGGCGGACCGGTCAGCGACAACACCTTCCGGTGGAACGACCCGCGCCGGACCCGGTAAGTCTGGTCACCTCCTGAAAATGAACGGCATTGTCGTTTCATTCATCCCGGCGACAGGTTCCTGGCGCTAGGGGCTGAGTCGCGGATGTGGGGCATTCGGGATTTTTCCCCCTGTTGCCCGGATGGTGTCCCCATTGTCTGCCTGCGTGACGAACGCTGAGTCGGCCCTCGCTCCACGCCCCCGGAGCGGGGGTCTTTTCGTTGATCGGCACGCCGCCGCGCGATCCTTGTCGCCACCCCCACGCGGCGCTACATCGCACGCGTGAAAATCGTCTCCTGGAACATCAACTCGGTCCGCTTCCGGATCGCCATCGTCGAGCAGTTTCTGAAGGAAGCCGCGCCCGACATCCTGTGCCTCCAGGAAACCAAGGTCGTCGACGACGACTTCCCCTTCGATACGTTCCGCGCGCTCGGCTATGAGCATATCGTGCTTCACGGCCAGCGCATGCATCACGGCGTCGCGATCCTGAGCAAGGTGCCGATCGTCGCCGACGACCGGTTTGACTGGCAGGCGAACAGCGAAGCCCGCCACGTCGGCGTGCGCCTGGAAAACGGCGTGCGGCTGGAGAATGTCTATATTCC
This sequence comes from Sphingomonas sp. CFBP 8765, assembly GCF_014841445.1. Lineage (NCBI taxonomy): Bacteria > Pseudomonadati > Pseudomonadota > Alphaproteobacteria > Sphingomonadales > Sphingomonadaceae > Sphingomonas > Sphingomonas sp. CFBP 8765. Next base: position 245,034 of record NZ_JACYTY010000002.1, read on the forward strand.
CGCTGGCGGCGACGTGCCCGACCGCGACGCCAATCCGAAATTCGGCCAGAAGCTCGACTTTCTGGAGCGGATGACGCGCTGGTCGGAAACGCTAAGCGGCCCGACGATCCTGGTCGGCGATTTCAACATCGCGCCGCTTGAGGCGGACGTCTGGAGCCACAAGCAGCTGCTCGACGTCGTCAGCCATACGCCGGTCGAGGTCGAGGCGCTGGCCCGGCTCCAGGCAGCGGGAAACTGGGTCGATCTCGGCCGCCGCTTCCATCCCGCCCCTGCGCGGCTGTTCACCTGGTGGAGCTACCGCGCGAAGGACTGGGCGACGTCCGATCGCGGGCGGCGGCTCGATCACATGTGGGCGACGGGCGCGGCCGCGGAGGCCGCGATCGCGCATCACGTCTTCGAGCCGTGCCGCAGCTGGCTCAAGCCCTCCGACCATATCCCGATCCTGACCGAGTTCGCCTTTTGAGCGATCGCCCCAATCCGCGCGCCGCGGCCCGCGCGGTCGATGCCCTGCGCCGCGGCTGGCCGATCGCGATCGACGGACTGACGTTGCTCGCGGTCGAGACGGCGGACGCGGACCGGCTCGCGGCATTCGATCCACCGGCGACCGGCGGCGTGCTGATCTCGTCTGGACGGGCGGTGACGCTGAAGCTCGCCAATCAGCTCGAGGCGGCCGACCCGACCGCCCCCGTCCTGGTCGATCGCGCGCCCTGGATCGATTTTCCTGCCGCGACCGCGCTTGCCGACCCGCAGTTCGACCTCGCGACGCCGCTCAAGGGTCCGTTCCGCACCCTGCCCGTCCCGCATCCCGACGCAGCCGCGGCGGCGTTGCGGCTCGCACGGATCGCCGGGCTGTTGCCCGCCTTCTTCCTGGGCAGCGGCGCGCCCGAGGCGATCGCGACCGCCGCCGATATCGATGCGCATGAGGATGCGACCCGGCTCGTCATCGCGACCCGCGCACGCTTGCCGGTCGAGGGCGCGGAGGATGCCGAGATCGTCGCCTTCCGCTCGCCGGAAAGCGCCGATGAACACATCGCCCTCCTGATCGGGCAGCCGAACGGCGATGCCCCGCTCGTCCGGCTGCACAGCGAGTGCCTGACCGGTGACGTGCTCGGCAGCCTCAAATGCGACTGCGGGCCGCAGCTCCACGCCGCGATCCACGCGATCCGGCACAGCGGCTGGGGCATATTGCTCTATCTGCGTCAGGAGGGGCGCGGCATCGGCCTGGTCAACAAGCTGCGCGCCTATGCGCTGCAGGATCAGGGGTTCGACACGGTCGACGCCAATACCCGGCTGGGCTTCGCGATCGATGCACGCGATTTCGGCGTTGCCGCGCGGATGCTGAGCCTGCTCGGCCAGAACCGGGTCCGGCTGCTCACCAACAATCCGGCCAAGGTCGCCGGGCTCGAGGCGACTGGTGTGACGGTGGCGGAGCGCGTCCCCCATGCGCTGCCCGCCAATCCGCACAATGCCCGCTATCTCGCGACCAAGCGCGACCGCACCGGACATCAGCTTTGATCGATATACCTCCCTCGCGGCGGCTGATCGTCGTGTTCGGCGCCGCGGTGCGTGCGGATGGCAGCCCGAGCCCGACGCTCGAGCGACGGATCGCGTTCGCGGCAGCGGCGGCAGCGCGCTATACCGAGGCGGACCTGTTCTGTTCGGGCGCGATCGGCCGTCATGGTCCGTCGGAGGCGTCGGTGATGGCCGACCGGCTGGCCGAAACGGTCGATCGGTCGCGGATCCACCTCGACGAAGCCAGTCTCGATACACTGCAGAGCGTGGTCGCAGCGACCCGGTTCGCCCGCGCGGGGCAGTATGCCCAGTGCATGATCTGCACCGACGGCTATCACCAGCCGCGCATCCGCATGTTGTTCGCGATGCTGGGGATGCCCGCCAGCGCGATCCACGTCCCGCATGGCGGCAGCCGCCGCTACCAGATCAAGATGCGCGCACGCGAGGCTGCGGCGATCCCCTATGACCTGGTGGCGGGCGTCGGCGCGATCCTGCGCAGGCGGCGGGCCTAGGCCCCCTCTCGCAGGACGCGCGCCACCGCCTCGAAATCGTCGGCCAGCGCATCGACGCCGATCGCCTTCAGCCGCGCGCCGTGGTCCGGCCCGCAATGCGACCCCGCGGACAGTCCGATGACATAGCCGCCCGAGGCCACCGCGCCGGTCGCGCCGACCGGCGAATCCTCGAGGATCGCGGTCCGGCCGATATCGACGCCCAGCCGTTCGGCACCATACAGATAGAGATCAGGCGCAGGTTTGCCGTTCGTGACATGCTCGCGGCCGCTGTAGAGATGATCGCCGAACGCGTCGCGCAGGCCGATATGGTCGAGGTGCCGCGCGATCCAGCGGGTCGGGCTCGACGAGACGATCGCCTTGGGCAGATCGGCCGGCAAGGCGCGCACGAAGGCGACCGCACCCGCGATCGCATCGATACCGGCGGCCATCACGCGGTCGTCCTCCGCCTTGCGCGCCGCGTAGAACGCCTCGGGCAGCGGCCGGTCGATCCAGCGCTCGATCGCGTCGACGAACTGCGGCCCGGCAAGCCCCATGAAGTTCGCCATCGACTCCTCCGCGGTGATCGGATGCCCTGCCGCGGTCAGCCATTCGGCGATATGGCGGTTGCCGAGCGCCTCGCTGTCGATCAGCACCCCGTCGAAATCGAACAGCAGCGCGTCGAACCGGACCGCGCCGGTCATGCGCGATGCCCCCGCGCGCCGAACAGCGCGCTGCCGATCCGGACATGCGTCGCGCCGATCGTCACCGCGGTCTCGAAGTCGTCGGACATGCCCATGCTCAGCCCCGACAGCCCGCAATCGCGCGCAAGCTTTGCCAGCAGCGCGAAATAGGGCGCAGGCTCGACGTCGGCGGGAGGCAGGCACATCAGCCCCGCAACCGGGAGGTCGGCCGCGCGGGCCGCGTCGAGCAGCGCGGGCAGGTCGGCGATCGCACAGCCGCCCTTTTGCGGCTCATCACCGATATTCACCTGGAGATAGCAGTCGGGGCGCCGCCCGCTCTCGCGCATCGCCTTGCCGAGCGCCGTGACCAGCGACGGACGATCGACGACATGGATGCAGTCGAACAACGCGACGGCATCCGCCGCCTTGTTCGACTGCAACTGCCCGATCAGGTGCAGGACGACGTCGGGGTATCGCGCCTTGAGCGATGGCCATTTGTCCGCCGCTTCCTGGACGCGATTCTCGCCGAATATCCGCTGACCCTGTTCGAGCAGGGGTTCGATCGCCGCCGCCGGATGCGTCTTCGACACCGCGATCAAGGCGACGTCCTCGGGCTTGCGACCGGCAATCTCGGCAGCCTTGGCAATCCGCGCGCGGATCTCGGCCAGGCGCTGCGCGCGGTCGGTTTCGTCGGTCATGCCGTTCGTGTCTGTCATGCGGGGCGCTATAGGCAGCAAGATGCCGCACCGAAACCCCGTCCCGCGCCTCTGGCTGATGACCGACGAGCGGATGGGCGATGCACTATGGCATGCGCTGCAGCGTATTCCGCCCGGATCGGGGGTCGTGATCCGCCATTATCAGACGCCCCCGGCGCAGCGTCGGGCGCTGGCGCTGCGCATCCGCCGCATCGCGCAGGCACGACGGCTGGTGGTGGTCGCGCGGCCCGGATTTGCCGGGATCGACGGCGTGCATGGCGCCGGCCGCGGTGGGAGCTTGCGGACCTGGCCCGCGCATGATCGGCGCGAGGCGATGCTCGGCGCGCGGGCCGGTGCCGACGCGCTGTTCGTGTCGCCGATCTATCCGACGCGGTCGCATCCGGGGGCGCCAGCGATCGGTCCCGCGGCTGCTATGCGGGTTGCGCGCGGGCTCGGCCTGCCGATCATCGCGCTGGGCGGCATGACCGCCGCACGGTGGCGGCGACTCAGGATGCTGGGCTTTCACGGCTGGGCCGCGATCGATGCGTGGACGTGATGGGGGCAATTCGCGGCTCACCGCCGGTCATGCTGCGCCCGGATCAGAAGCGGAAGGCAGTCCCGAGATAGACAGCTTGGCTGTCGCGACGATCGTCCTCGAGCCGAACGAACCGCTCACGGTCCGACCGATAGCGGACGCCCGCGGTCACATCGATGTTGCGCGTAAGCGAATAGGATCCGCCGAGATCGACAGAATAGCTCGGCGCATCCTCGACGAGACGCGGCGTATTGGCGAGCGGACGATCCGCCGCAGCCTTGACGCTGCCCGTGAACCGCTTGCCCGCATAGCTGACCGCGACATCGGCGGAGCTGCGACTGCCCGGCATCCCGGCCAGATCGACGCGTGCCAGATCGCCCGACACCGCAAACCGCTTCCAGCCGACCGACATGCCCAGATTATACGCGATCGGCGCCAATCCGACGGTCGGCGCGGTGCTGGTCGCGAGACGCGTGGTATCGATACCACGGTTAGTCTGCGCGCGGACAGCGACGGTGACGGCACGATTGTCGCGACGCGTTTCGGCCGGGGTGAAGCGGAAGCTGCCGGCATCGAAGCCGCCGCGCGCGAACAGCGCCGCAAGCCGGGGATCCGCCGCCGATGGGGTGAAGCCGCCCGTGCCCCGCACCGACAGCGCCGGGCGCTTGGCGATGCGGACCTGCTGTTCGGAGGCGCCGAACGCGGGCGCGACGAAGACCGCAGCGGCAGCAGCCACTCCGGCGAACATCCCGACCATCACGCGCTTGGCGACCAAAACAACAACTCCCTGCGAATCTTTTATAGACGAATCTTGTTACGATTCCTTCGCTGAACGGCAGCTAACACAGATCGATCCCCGTCAGCTATCCGCACCTAATGATTATCCAAAGGTGTTGCATCAGACACACAGAACAGGTCGAACGTCTCGGTTGCCGGACGAATTGCAGTCGCCCACCCCATCCTTGCGGGTAGCAGGCCCGCCCTGTAGAGGCTGACGACGATCTATTGCCAGGATGATGCCGATGTTCCGCCCGCGTACCGCCCTCGTGGTTCTCGCCGCTCTGCCGCTGGTTGCGTGCGGCGGCGGCAGCGCCCGTCCCAAGGCCGATCTGGCCGCGTCGAAGATCACCACGATCGGCGTCAACAGCTATCTCTGGCGCGCGACGCTCGACACGCTGAGCTTCATGCCGCTGCTTCAGACCGACTCCAATGGCGGCGTCATCGTCACCGACTGGTACGTCAACCCGCAGACCCCGGCCGAGCGGATGAAGGTAACGGTATCGATCCTCGACCAGGATCTGCGTGCCGATGCCGTCCGCGTCGCGGCGCTGCGCGAGATCAACCGCAACGGCCAGTGGGTGTCCGCACCCGTCCAGGCCGCGACCACGCAGAAGCTCGAGGATATCATCCTGACCAAGGCCCGCGACCTGCGTCGCGCCTCGATCGCGGGCTGAGGACGACATCATGGCGTCGCGTTTCAATGCGTTGAAGGCGGACGCGGCGTGGCAGAAGGTCTGGGACGAACGCAACACGTTCGCCGCCGACGACTCTTCGACCAAGCCGCGCTCGTACGTGCTCGAGATGTTCCCCTATCCGTCGGGGCGCATCCACATGGGGCATGTCCGCAACTATACGATGGGGGACGTGCTCGCGCGCTTCCGTCGGATGAAGGGCATGGAAGTGCTACATCCGATGGGCTGGGACGCGTTCGGCATGCCCGCCGAGAACGCGGCGATGGAAAAGGGCGTGCATCCGGGCAACTGGACGCGCGCCAACATCGCGACGATGAAGGCGCAGCTGAAGCGCCTCGGCTTCGCGCTCGATTGGACGCGCGAGCTGGCGACGTGCGAGCCTGACTATTACGGGCACGAGCAGGCGCTGTTCCTCGACCTGTTCGCGGCAGGGCTGGTCTACCGCAAGGAATCCGCGGTCAACTGGGATCCGGTCGACATGACCGTGCTCGCCAACGAGCAGGTGATCGACGGGCGCGGCTGGCGCTCGGGCGCGCTGGTCGAGCGGCGCAAGCTGTCGCAGTGGTTCCTGAAGATTACCGACTTCGCCGACGAGCTGGTCGACGGCCTCGGCGCGCTCGAACATTGGCCTGACAAGGTCAAGCTGATGCAGGAGAACTGGATCGGCCGCAGCCAGGGCCTGCAGTTCAAGTTCGCGCTGGCGGGCAATGCGACCGGCATCGACTCCGTCGAGGTGTTCACGACTCGTCCCGACACGATGTTCGGGTCGAGCTTCGTCGCGGTCGCTGCGGATCATCCGATCGCGCGCGCGATCGCCGAGACAGACCCCGATGCGGCTGCGTTCATCGAACTCTGCAAGCGTGGCGGCACCACCGCGGCCGAACTCGACACGCAGGAGAAGCTGGGCTTCGACACCGGGATCCGCGCGACGCATCCGCTCGATAAGACGTGGGAACTACCCGTCTACATCGCGAACTTCGTGCTGATGGAATATGGTACGGGCGCGGTGTTCGGCGTGCCCGCGCACGACCAGCGCGACCTAGATTTCGCGCGCAAATACGATCTGCCCGTCAAGCGCGTCGTCTCCGAAGGCGATGACGAGGCCCCCGTGTTCGTCGGCGACACCGCCTGGACGGGCGCCGGCAATCTCGTGAACTCGCACTTCCTCGACGGGATGGACATAGAGGACGCCAAGCGGACCGTGATCGAGCGCGCCGAGGGCGAAGGCTGGGGCAAGGGCACGACCGTGTTCCGCCTGCGCGACTGGGGCGTCAGCCGCCAGCGTTACTGGGGCACGCCGATCCCGATCATCCACTGCGATGCGTGCGGTGCGGTGCCGGTACCCAAGGACCAGTTGCCTATCGTGCTGCCCGAGGACGTCAGCTTCGATATTCCCGGCAACCCGCTCGATCGTCATCCAACCTGGAAGCATGTCCCCTGCCCTAGCTGCGGCGGGAATGCGCGACGCGAGACCGACACGCTCGACACGTTTGTCGATTCATCGTGGTATTTCATCCGCTTCGCCAGCCAGCCGGACGCCAAGCCGTTCGACCGGACGGGCGCGGAGAAGTGGCTGCCGGTCAACCAGTATATTGGCGGCGTCGAGCATGCGATCCTGCATCTGCTCTACGCCCGCTTCTGGACGCGCGCGCTGAAGCATATCGGCATGCTCGACATCGCCGAGCCGTTTGCCGGGCTGTTCACGCAGGGCATGGTCACGCACGAAACGTACAAGTCCGCGGACGGCCGTTGGCTCGGCCCCGACGACGTGCGCGACGGCATCGAAATCGCGACGGGTGACGCGATCACCGTCGGTCGTGTCGAGAAGATGTCGAAGTCGAAGAAGAACACCGTCGATCCCGAGCCGATCGTCGACCAGTATGGCGCCGACGCGGTGCGCTGGTTCGTGCTCTCCGACTCGCCGCCCGAGCGCGACCTTCCCTGGAGTGAATCGGGTATCGAAGGCGCGTGGCGGTTCGTCCAGCGTCTCTGGCGCCTGATCGAGGCCGATGGTGCCGCCAAGGCCGAGGGTGACGACATCGCGTTGCGCAAGCTCTGCCACCGGACGACAGTGGGTATCGAGAGCGATATCAATGGCTTGCAGTTCAACAAGGCGGTCGCACGGCTCTACAGCCTGTGCAGCGCAATCGAGAAGGCACCGCAGTCCGCCGACCGCGAACAGGCGATCCGTACGTTGCTGCTGCTCGTCAGCCCGATGGTGCCGCACGTTGCCGAGGAAGCCTGGGCGACCGCCGGTAACGATGGCCTGATCGCCGACGCTGTGTGGCCTGCGGTCGATCCGGCGCTGCTGGTCGATGACGAGGTCACCATCGCGGTGCAGGTCAACGGCAAGCTGCGTGATACGCTCGTCTTCCCCAAGGGCGCGCCGAAGGACGAGGTCGAGGCGGCCGCGCTGGCCTCCGACAAGATCGTCCGCCTGCTCGAGGGCAAGCCGCCCCGGAAAGTGATCGTCGTGCCCGACCGCCTCGTGAACATCGTCGCATGACGCGGTACGCGCTTCTTGCCGGAGCCCTGCTGCTCTCGACCAGCCTGGCGGGTTGCGGGCTGCATCCGCTCTACTCGGGCGGCAGCAGCGGCGCGGTTGCCGGCACGCTCGGCGAGGTCGAGATCACGCCGATCGAGGGCAAGTCCGGGTGGCTGATGGCGACAGCGCTGCGCGACCGGTTGCCGTCGAACGGCGCGGCACCGCTGTATCGGATCGACATCCGGCTCGAGGACCAGATCAACGGCCTCGGCGTGCGGCGCGACGACAGCGTCTCGCGCGAACGCCGAATCCTGCGCGCGCGCTATCAGCTCGTCCGGATCGGCGACGGTACCGTCCTGCTCGACGCGACGGCGGGATCCGACGCCGGCATCGATGTCGTCCGGTCCGAATATGCGACGATCGCAGCCGAGAATACCGCGCTCGAACGTCTGTCGGGCATCGTCGCGGATCAGATCGTCGCGCGGATCGCGCTCTATGCGCAGCGGACCCCGCCGGCCCCCACGCCGGCCCCGTGAAGGCCAGCGCCAACCAGATCCGCGCCGCGTTGGCCCGGCCCGGCCCCGATATCCGTCTCTATCTCCTCCACGGCCCTGACGAGGCCGGCGCAAGCGACCTCGCCCGCACACTCGCCAAAGCGATGGGGCCGGACGCCGAGCGCGTCGATCTGGATGGCGCACAGCTCAGATCCGATCCCTCGCGGCTTGCCGACGAGGCGGCCGCCCTGTCGCTCTTCGCCACCGCGCGTCACGTCCGCGTCGCGTCGGCGGGCGAGGAGAGCCTCGATGCGTTCACCACGCTGTTGAACGCCGATCGCGCGGGCAACCCGGTCGTTGCGATCGCGCCCAGCGTCAAGACAAGTGCGAAGATCGTCAAGCTCGCGCTCGAATCGCCGCGTGCGATGGCGTTCGCCTGCTACGCGCCTACGGCCGCCGATGCAGAGCGGCTCGCCAGCACGATGGCGGGCGAGCAGGGCCTGCGCCCTGCCCCCGGCGTCGCGCGCCGCCTCGTCGAAACCACCGGTGGCGACCGTGCGGTCATCGCGCGCGAGATCGACAAGCTCGCGCTGTATCTCGACGCGAGCCCCGAACGACCGCATGATCTCGACCACGCTGCGCTCGATGCGATCGGCGCAGACCTCGGCGAGGCGGAGATGGGTCAGGCGATCGACGCGGCGATCGAGGGGCGTGTCGCCGATCTCGGGACCGAACTCGCGCGGCTGGAAGAAGCCGGTACCTCGCCGATCCCGTGGCTGCGGCAGCTCGTCCGCAGGCTGATCGCGCTCGCCGAGATGCGCGGCGAAATCGATCGCGCCGAAGCGGTCGATGTCGTCATGAAGCGCCACCGCGTCTTCTTCCGCGACGAGGCACAGACCGCCAAGTCGCTCCGCCGCTGGTCGCCGGTGATGCTCGCTACGGCCATCGCCCGAGTCCGCACCGCCGAACGTGCGATCATGGCCCCATGCAATCCCGGCGGGGTCGTCGCGGATGCCGCCATCGTCGCCCTTGCCCAAGCGATCGCACGCAGAAACTAAAGCCCGCTGAATTCCCCCCGTCAGGCGGACGTACCGGAGGGAAGGAACCGCTTCCCCCCGGACGTTCAGATCGCCCCGCCCGTCAGCCGCTGGCACACCATGTCGAGCTGATCGAGCGTCGAATAACTCAGCGTCAGCGTGCCGCCGGTCTCACTATGTGCAACCCGCACCTGAAGCCCCAGCAGATCGGCCAGTTGCCGCTCAAGCGCCGCGATATCCGCATCGGGGATCCGCGCCTCGTTCGCTGCAGTCGCCGCACCCCCGCCCGACCGGGTCCGGCCCGGCTTGGCATCACGCGCCAGCTTTTCGGTCTCGCGCACCGATAGGCCGCGGGCGATCACCTGGTCCGCCAGTGTCTCGACATCGGGCGAACCGAGCAGCGCGCGCGCATGGCCCATCGACAGCGATCCTTCGACCACCTGCGACTGAACCTGCGCAGGCAGTTCGAGCAGCCGCAACAAATTGGCGACATGGCTGCGCGACTTATGGACGATCTTGGCCAGCACCTCCTGCGTATGGCCATATTCGCCCGCCAGCCGCTGATAGGCCTGCGCCTCCTCGATCGCGTTGAGATCCTCACGCTGGATATTCTCGATCAGCGCAATTTCGAGCGTTTCGGCGTCGTCGAAGTCGCGGACAACCACCGGGACCTCGTGCAAACGCGCCCGTTGCGCCGCGCGCCAACGGCGCTCGCCCGCGACGATCTGATAATCATGGCCGTGCGGCCGGACGATGATCGGCTGGATCAAGCCGCGTGCGGCGATCGAGGCGGCAAGTTCACTCAGCATCGCTTCGTCGAAATGTCGGCGGGGCTGGTCCGGATGCGGCGACAGCGAACTGACCGGCAGCATGCGCACGCCGCTATTGGTCGGCGCATCACCGCTCGCGCTGACCGGCGCCTCGCGGGCCATCTCGCCCAGCAGCGCGTTCAGCCCGCGGCCGAGCCCCGGCCGGCCGCGCTTGGTACCTTCACTCATGCCAATACCCTCACGCGGCTGCTCGTGCAGATACCGGAAGCCGGCCGATCATCTCGCGGGCAAGCGCGATATACGCCTGCGATCCGCTGCAGCGATGGTCGTAGATCAGCGCCGGAAGTCCGTGACTGGGCGCTTCCGACAGCCGTACGTTGCGCGGGATGACCGTTTCGAACACGACCTTGCCCAGCACCGCGCGGACATCCGCCGAGACCTGATCGGTCAGCCGGTTGCGGCGATCATACATTGTCAGCGCAACGCCGAGGATCGACAGGCCGGGGTTGAACCGCTGACGGATACGTTCGACCGTGCTGAGCAACTGCGACAGGCCCTCGAGCGCGAAGAATTCGCACTGGAGCGGCACGAGCAGCGCATCCGCTGCAACCATCGCATTAATCGTCAGCAGCCCGAGCGAAGGCGGACAATCGATCAGCGCGATATCCCAATGCCCGGTCGAGTCCTGCATCGCACGATCGAGCCGATGCGTCCGCGCATCGAATTCGACGAGCTCGATCTCTGCTCCCGACAGATCGACCGTCGCGGGGATCACGTCGAGCCGGGGTACGCGGCTGTGCACCACGGCCTGGTCGATCGTCGCTTCGCCGATGAGGACGTCATAGCTTGATTTGACGCGTTGCGCATGGCCGATGCCAAGGCCGGTCGAGGCGTTGCCCTGCGGGTCGATATCGACCAGCAGCACCCGCATTCCCGTCGCCGCCAATGCGGTCGCGAGATTGATGGCACTGGTGGTCTTGCCCACCCCACCCTTCTGATTGGCGACCGCGATGGTGATCATCGCGCGCGGACTCGATCCAGAACCACGATAGACGACTCCGGGTTCGTGACGCTTTGTTCCACGTGGAACATAAAGTGCCAAGGCTTCTGAAGCGCGGTGATCTCTGCCTCGTCGAGACGCCCCCGAGGCAATAGCCACCGCGTCTCTGTTGTGGCGCAGTGCGCCGCGCCACGCAAAAGGTTTTCGAGCGAGGCGACCGCGCGCGCCGAAATGATCCGGGCCGTTGAAGTGACGGACTCGACCTTGGTCGGATGCACCCGGACCTGCTCGCCAAGCCCCAGCCGGGCGACGCAGAGCTGGAGAAAGTCCGCGCGACGCCGACGTGGTTCGACAAGATCGACCGGCCCGTCGCGCACCAGCGCGACGACCATGCCGGGAAATCCGCCTCCGGTCCCGATGTCGAGCCAGCGCATCACATCTGTCTCCGGGCTCGCGAGTGCAACCAGTTGAAGCGAGTCGACGACATGCCGGTCCCAGATCGTCGGGATCGTCGACGGTGCGATCAAATTCTGATGCGCGGCTTCCTCGACGACCATCGCGACGAACGCCGCAACCCGCTCGGTCGCGACGGGGCCAAACCGCTCGAGGACCCAGGTCCGTGCTTCGTCTTCGGTCATGCCGGCACTCGTTTCGTATGGAGAAGCACCGCAGACAGCGCCGCGGGCGTGATGCCCCGGATCCGTGCCGCAGCGGCCAAGGACAGCGGTCGTGCCGCACTCAATCGGTCGATCATCTCGTTCGACAGACCCGGGACCCGATCATAGGCAAGATCCTGGGGTAACAGGATCGCCTCGTCCGCCCGCAACCGCGCGACCTCCTGCGCCTGTCGTTCGATATAGGGAGCGTAGCGCGCATCCTCGACGACCTCGTCGACCACCGCCGCCGGGATTCCGATCGCTGCATCAGGCGCGACATGCGCAAGCTTCACGCCCTCGAAGCGCAACCAGTCGAACGCCGTCCGCCGCGCGCCATCACGCCCCACCGCAACGCCCTGATCCGCGATCTCGGTCGCGGTGCGTTCGCCGTGCAGCGCGGATCGGAACCGGGCCCGGTCTTCGCCACGCGCGCGCTGATGGGCAAGCCGCGCGGTGCCGAGGCATCCCGCCGCCTCCGCGATCCCACCAAGCCGTGTCTCGGCATTGTCCGCGCGAAGCGACAGCCGGAACTCGGCACGCGCGGTCAGCATCCGGTATGGCTCGGTGACGCCCTGCAGGACAAGGTCGTCGATCATCACGCCGAGATAGCTCGACGCGCGGTCGAGGATCACCGGTGCGAGATCACAGGCATGCGCCGCCGCATTGAGCCCGGCGACCAGCCCCTGCCCCGCTGCCTCTTCATAGCCCGTGGTCCCGTTGAGCTGGCCGGCGCAGAACACGCCGTCGATCGCGGGAAGCGCCAATCGCGTATCGAGCGCGCGCGGATCGATATAATCATATTCGACGGCATAGCCCGGCATCGTCATCACGACACGCTCAAGCCCGGGAATGCTCACGAGCATCGCTGCCTGCACCTCGACTGGCAAGGACGTCGACAGACCATTCGGATAGATCGTCGGGTCGTCGAGGCCCTCGGGTTCGAGAAACAGCTGATGGCCGTCGCGGTCACCGAAGCGCGAGACCTTGTCCTCGATCGATGGACAATAACGCGGCCCTGCCGCCTCGATCGCGCCGGTGAACAGCGGCGACCGGTGGAACGCGGCGCGGATGATCGCATGCGTCTCGTCCGTCGTCCGCGTGATCGCACAGGCAACCTGCGGCAGGATGCGGCCGGTGGTCATCGGCGACATCGTCCATGGCTCGGGATCGGAGGGCTGCTCGGCAAGCGCGCCCCAGTTGATCGTCCGCCCGTCGAGCCGTGGCGGGGTCCCAGTCTTCAACCGCGCCATGGGCAGCGCGCGCGCGCGGAGCTGGTCCGCCAGTGGCTTCGCCGCGCGCTCGCCGATCCGGCCCCCTTCCTCGCGGTCATCGCCACGGAAGATCCGCCCGCCCAGGAACGTCCCAGTCGCGAGCACCACCGCGCGCGCTGCGACCACGGCGCCGTCGGCAAGCACGACACCTGCGACGCGACCACCCTCCAGATGCAGCGCGCTGACCTCGCCGGCGATGATCGACAGGTTCGGCGTCGCCGCCAGCTGTGCCTGGATCGCCGCTGCATAGAGCCTGCGGTCGGCCTGGATCCTCGGCCCCTGGACCGCGGATCCTTTGCTGCGATTGAGCATCCGGTGATGGATCGCTGCGGCATCGGCAGCACGACCGATCAGCCCGTCAAAGGCATCGACCTCGCGCACCATATGGCCTTTGCCAAGCCCGCCTATCGCCGGGTTGCATGACATCGCACCAATCTGCCGCGCGTCGAACGACACCAGCGCAGTACGCGCGCCCCTCCGCGCTGCCGCGGCTGCGGCCTCGGTCCCGGCATGGCCACCGCCAACCACCACTACATCGAACATGCCATCGCCGTAGAGCGACGCGACGATCGCGTCAAAGTTGTTCCACGTGGAACATCACTTGCCGATGCAGAACCGGCCGAACAGTGCATCGAGCATCTCGCCGGTCGCATCGAGACCGAGCACTGCGGCGAGCCCGGTCCGAGCTTCGCGGAGATGCTCCGCAACGATCAACGGGTCCGTGCCCGCCGCACGCAGTGTCGCCGCAGCCCGCTCGCAGCGTAGGCGCTGATCCGCCTTGAGCGCCAGATCGTCATTGCGGGGAAGCAGCGCGGCTGCGCGATCATGGACCACGGCCCAGAGCCGGTCGAGCGATGCCTGATCGCTTTGTGAGAAGGCAATTACCCGACCGGGCGGAACGCCCCCGTCCCGCCCCGGCAGATCGGCTCGGGCGTGAACCCAGATCGCATCCTCGCGTGGCGGCGCCGTGTCGGCCAGCCACAGCAGCAGGTCCGCCGTCTCCATCGCGGTCTCCGCCCGGGCGACGCCGATCGCCTCGATCGGATCGAGCGTATCGATCAGACCAGCGGTATCAGTCAGGACATAGGCGACCCCGTTCCGCAGGACCGGGACATCGATGCGATCACGCGTCGTCCCAGAGATCGGCGAGACGATCGCGGCATCGCGCTCCCCCATCAGATTGAGCAACGTCGATTTCCCGCTGTTGGGCGGGCCGCCGATCACGACGCGAAGGCCGTCTTTCAGCCGCTCGACCGGGGGGCTCGCCACCACCGTCTCGATCTCAGCCGCCAGCGCTGAGAGATCGGCGAGCACCGCGTCGAAGGCCGCCGCATCGCTGGTCACGTCGTCCTCGTCGGCAAAGTCTAGCATCGCCTCGATCCGTGCGGACAGCATCGCGACCGCGTCCATCCAGCCGCGTACCGCCTGGCTCACCCGCCCCTCGGTCGCGGTGATCGCAGCAACACGCTGCGCCTCGGTTTCGGCCTCGAGCAGATCGGCTAGCCCTTCGGCCTGGGTCAGGTCGATGCATCCGTTGCCAAGCGCACGGCGGGTAAATTCGCCCGGCTCGGCCAGTCGTAACCCGGTCATCGCCGCCAGCGTGCGTTCGACTGCAGCGATGACCGCCCGCCCCCCGTGGCAGTGGAGCTCGACCAGATCCTCGCCCGTCGCAGTGGTCGGGCCCGGAAAGACGATCACCAATGCGCGATCGAGCATCGTCCCGCTCGCATCGCGCAGACCACGCAAACTGGCATGCCGCGCGGCAGGGAGCGGCCCGGCGAGCGCGACCGCCGCCGCAAACGCCTGGGGCCCCGATATCCGCACCACTGCGATCGCCGCGGGCGGGCGCCCGCTCGACACTGCAAAGATCGTCGTCATTCTGTTACTCAACCGCCAGTCTTGCCGGTCTGCGTCGCGCCGTCGAACATCCGTTTCCAGAACGCCATCCCCGCCTCGCCCATCGGCTGCCACCCGCGCATCATCGTCTCGATCATCTCAGGCTGCATCGCCCCGTCGCCGAGCCCGGGCATCGCCTCGATCATCATCGCGACATAGCGGTCATGGATCGGCGTCAGGTCGGGCAGCCCGACCGCGCGGCGGGCCTCTTCGGGCGTGCATTCGATTTCGATGTTCATCTTCATGGACGGCCCTTTCGGTGGCGCTTGAGCCGCACGGCGGGGCACGGCATAGCGTGGCAATGTATGCGCGGGATGCCGCCTCGATCGCAACGCCTATCGGGCTGATCCGCGTGACCGGCAGCACCGACCGGATCGACGCGATCGCGATCGACCGGGACGGCATCGTCGAGGCGACCATGAACCCGGTGATCCGCGAAGCGCTTCGCCAGTTCGACGCGTATTTTGCCCGCCGTCTCACCGTCTTCGACCTTCCGCTCGCGCCATCGCTGACGCCCCGCGGCGACGCGCTGCGCCAGGCGATCGTTGCGGTCCCTTATGGCCGGACCGCCAGCTATGGCGATCTCGCGCAGGCGATCGGGTCGAGCCCGCGTGCGATCGGCCAAGCCTGTGCGCGCAATCCGTTTCCGATCGTCGTCCCCTGCCACCGAATTCTCGGAGCCGGGGGCGGGCTTGGTGCGTATTCCGCAGGCCAAGGCCCGATCACAAAATCCCGGCTGCTCGATCTCGAACGGCCGCAAGGAGGATTGCTATGACCAACACCACCACCATACCGACGCTCGCGGGCGACGGCAGCTTCACCGCCTATCGCGCGGTCCCCGCCGGCACGCCCAAGGCCGCAATCGTCGTGATTCAGGAAATCTTCGGGGTGAATGCCGGCATCCGCCGCAAGTGCGACACGCTCGCCGAGGCCGGCTATCTCGCAATCGCCCCGGACCTGTTCTGGCGGCTGGAGCCGGGGATTGAGCTCGACCCGGACGTGAAGCCCGAATTCGAGCGTGCACTCGAACTCATGGGCCAGTTCGACCAGGACAAGGGTATCGCCGATATCGAGGCAACGATCCGCGCCGCGCGCAGCGAACTCGGTGACGGCGCAAAGGTCGGCGCGGTCGGCTATTGCCTCGGTGGCCGCCTCGCCTTCATGACCGCCGCGCGCACCGACATCGATGCGAGCGTCGGCTATTACGGTGTCGGGATCGATGGCCTGCTCGGCGAGAAGCACGCGATCGCAAACCCCGTGCTGCTCCACGTTCCCGAGGAGGATCATTTCGTCGACAAGGACGCGCAGGCGGCGATGCACGCCGGGCTCGACGATCATCCCAAGGTCACGATCTACGATTATGCGGGCGAGGATCACGGCTTCGCGACCGAGTTCGGCGAGCGCCGGTCGGATGCGTCGGCCAAGCTGGCGGACGAACGCACCGCGGCATTTTTTGCCGAGCATCTGGGGTGAAGACGATTTCGGGCATGATGACCGGCCCGCTCGACATCATCGAGGATACCGACATTAGCGGGATGGTCACTGGAAAGGTCCGCGTGGGTCTGAATTGCCGGCTGCGCGTCTAAGGAATGGTGACCGGGAAGATCTATCTTGCCAAGGGTGCCGAGGTCGACATTCCCGGGATGTTCAACGGCAAGATCATCCGCCGCTGATCCCTCCGAACGCGCCCCCCTCGCCAAAAAAAAGGCCTCGCCGGACGATCCCGGCGAGGCCCTTTTCTTATCCGGACGCTGCCCCGATCAGCCGAGCAGCGAGACGATCCCGAGCGTTTCGCCGGTACCGGTCCAGCCCTCGTAGATCATCTTCACCGCAACCACGAGGATCACCGCCAGGCCGATATAGGCGATCCAGCGATAGCGGTTGATGATCCGCGCGATGAAGTTCGCTGCCAGGCCCATCATCGCGACCGACAGCAACAGGCCGATCACGAGGATCCCCGGATGCTCGCGCGCTGCGCCCGCGACCGCGAGCACATTGTCGAGGCTCATCGACACGTCGGCGACCGCGACCGCCCAGGCGGCGCTGGCAAAGCCCTTGGACGACTTGATCCCCGAGCGTTCGTCACCCTCGATTTCCTCGGAGCCGGCGTTTTCCGCACCCTCGCGGATTTCACGCCAGAACTTCCAGCTGACCCACAGCAGCAGCAGGCCGCCCGCAAAGATCAGCCCGACGATCCCCATCAGCCACGTCACGATCAGGGCGAAGAAGATGCGCAGAACGAGCGCGGCGCCGATGCCGATCAGGATGACCTTCTTCCGCTGGTCAGCAGGAAGCCCCGCGGCGAGCGCGCCGACGACGATCGCATTGTCGCCCGCGAGGACGAGGTCGATCATCAGGACCGATCCGAACGCGGCCAGCGCCTTCGGGTCGCCGAGATTGGAGAAGTCGGCGACGATGTGCTGCCAGATTTCCAGCGGTGAACCGGGTCCGGTTACTCCCGATGCGGCGGTGGCCAGCATGGCGATGATACTCAAGATGTCAGCTCCCGGTGACGGGCCACCACCGACGTGCGGAGATGGCGGATTTCAATGGGTTTCATAGCAAAGCGGCACACGAAAGCCATTGCTCTCGCGTGCCGCATTTTGGGTCGGTCTTCTTGGCCGGACATGGGCGAAGCCCATGTCGTCGGTCGGGGCGCTGCCCCGCCGGCCGAACCGGAGCGAGTCCTGCGCCAGCTTGTCGCAGGCCGCCCTCGGTTATTGATTCATGCTGTCGAAGAAATGCTCGTTGGTCTTCGAATCCTTCATCTTGTCGAGCAGGAACTCCATCGCGTCGATCGTGCCCATCTGCATGAGGATGCGACGCAGGACCCACATCTTGGAGAGCTTGGCCTTGTCGACCAGCAGCTCTTCCTTGCGGGTACCCGACTTGCCGACGTCGAGCGCCGGGAAGATGCGCTTGTCCGCGACCTTGCGATCGAGCACGATTTCCGAGTTGCCGGTGCCCTTGAACTCCTCGAAGATCACCTCGTCCATGCGGCTGCCCGTGTCGATCAGCGCGGTCGCGATGATCGAGAGCGAGCCGCCCTCCTCGATGTTGCGCGCGGCACCGAAGAAGCGCTTCGGACGCTGCAGCGCGTTCGCATCGACACCACCGGTCAGGACCTTGCCCGACGACGGCACGACGGTGTTGTAGGCACGACCCAAACGCGTGATCGAGTCGAGCAGGATCACCACGTCCTTCTTGTGCTCGACCAGGCGCTTGGCCTTTTCGATGACCATCTCCGCGACCTGCACGTGGCGCTGCGCGGGTTCGTCGAACGTCGAGCTGACGACCTCGCCCTTCACGCTGCGCTGCATGTCGGTGACTTCCTCGGGGCGCTCGTCGATCAGCAGGACGATCAGGAACACCTCGGGGTGATTGTCGGTGATCGCCTTGGCCATGTTCTGCAACATGACCGTCTTGCCGACACGCGGCGGGGCAACGATCAGCGTGCGCTGGCCCTTGCCCTGCGGCGACACGATGTCGATCACCCGCGCCGACTTGTCCTTGACGGTCGGGTCGGCGGGATCGAGCGTCAGCTTGCTCTCGGGGTAGAGCGGCGTGAGATTGTCGAAATTGACGCGATGGCGGACGACGTCGGGATCGTCGAAATTGACAGCCGTGAGCTTCACCAGCGAGAAATAGCGTTCGCCATCCTTCGGCCCGCGGATTTCGCCCTCGACCGTGTCACCGGTACGCAGGCCGAACTTCCGCACCTGGTTGGGCGAGATGTAGATGTCGTCGGGCCCGGCGAGATAGTTGGATTCGGGTGAGCGCAGGAAGCCGAAGCCGTCAGGCAGCACTTCGATCGTGCCGAGCCCCATGATCTGGTCGCCATTGTCCGCCTGCACCTTCAGGATCGCGAACAACAGGTCCTGCTTGCGCAGCGTCGAGGCGCTCTCGACCCCCAGTTCCTCGGCCAGCTGGACCAGCTCGGCGGGCTTCTTCTTCTTCAGGTCTTTGAGATGCATGGGGATTTCCGGATAGCGATCAACGGGAACAGGTTCGGTCTGCGGGTGCGCTGGAAAGCGGAACTGGGCGAGCCGAACAGGCAGGACCACACGACCGGGCAGGACGCCAGGAGGCCGTGCTGGTAATCGGGGTAGAATTGAGGGGACGGTTAGTCAAGCAGAGACGGGGCGACCGCCCTCACCGTCATCCTGGGCTCGACCCAGGATCCAGAGCCACAAACGGTGTCTTCCGCCGCCCCGGATCCTGGATCAAGTCCAGGATGCCGTGGGGAATCAGAACGGCTTGACGATCACCAGCACGACGATGAGCGTCACCGCCAGCGCGGGAATCTCGTTGAGCATCCGCAACTGCTTCCCCGTCAACGTCGGCTTCCCCGCCGCGAGCTTCTTCGCATAGCCGACCGTCCAGCCATGATAGCCCGTCAGCAGGAACACCAGCAGCAGCTTGAGATGCAGCCACCCCAGCCCCGGCGCGCCATCCGCCAGTCCCAGATTCAGCGCAAGCGCGAGCCCCAGCACCCAGACGACGATCATCGCCGGCGTCAGGATGATCTTCCGGATCTTGCCCTCGCGCTCGATCCAACTCGCCGCCTCGGCTGCATTGCCCGCGGCCAGCGCCTCCTGATGATAGACGAGATAGCGCGGTAGCATGAACAGCCCCGCCATCCAGAAGATCACGAAGATCAGGTGCGCGGCCTTCACCCAGTCATAGGCCGCCCCGAGAAAACCGCTCATGTCGTGCTCCTGACGCGGGCGATCAGTTGCTCGACATGCGCGATCGGCGTGTCGGGCAGGATACCATGCCCCAGATTGAAGACGTGCGGACGATCACCGAACGCCCCGAGAATCCGGTCGATCGCCGCATCGAGGTCCGCACCGCCCGCGATCAGCGCGAGCGGATCGAGATTGCCCTGCACCGGCAGGTCGGCGGGCAGCGACGCGTGCGCCCAGACCGGATCGACCGTCTCGTCAAGCCCGATCGCATCGGCACCCGTCTCGCGCGCATAGGCGGGAAGCTTGCCCCCTGCCCCCTTCGGAAAGCCGATCACCGGCACGCCGGGGCAGCGCGCATGGAGTTCGTCGATAATCCGCGCGGTTGGCGCGATCACCCAGCGTTCGAACTGCGCGGGCGATAGCGATCCCGACCAGCTGTCGAACAGCTGAACCGCATCCACCCCCGCCTCGATCTGGCGGACGAGATACTCGACGGTGTTGTCGGCGATCGCATCGATGATCGCGCCGAAGGCTGCCGGATCGCGATAGGCGAAACGCCGCGTCTCGCCCTGATCCTTGCTGCCCTTGCCTGCCACCATATAGGTCGCAACCGTCCAGGGAGACCCCGCAAAGCCCAGGAACGTCGTCTCGGGCGGCAAGGCCTCGGCGACCCGTGCGACGGTCTCGTAGACCGGCTCCAGCCGCTCCGGCACCGACTGCAGGCGATCGAGCGCATGATCGACCAGCGCGGGTTCGAGCCGCGGCCCCTCGCCCACCCCGAAGCTCAGATCCTGCCCCAGCGCCCAGGGAATCATCAGGATGTCCGAGAACAGGATCGAGCCGTCGAAGCCGAACCGGCGGATCGGCTGCAGCGTCACCTCGGCGGCGGCCTCGGGATCGGTCGCGAGCGCGAGGAACCCGCCCTTTTCCGCTCTGAGCGCGCGATATTCGGGAAGATAGCGCCCGGCCTGGCGCATCAGCCACAGCGGCGGGGTCGCCTGACGGTCGCCGTGCAACGTCGCCAGAAGCGGCTTGAAGGTCGGCACATTGGGGGTCGGATCGGTCAGCGGAGCACCCTTCTTCTACTATAAGAAGATTCAAGAAAGAGGTTGTTGCAGTGGTTGGGCGGTTGATCACGGGACTTATGCGGTGATCCCGGAAATGCCAACAGCTTGACCTCTGCACACCCGTACAAACGCGCTGATTCGATTCAACCGTTCCCGCAACCCACACCCTGTGGATAACTTTTCGGCCTGTGCGCGGCCCTGTGGATAAAAGGTGACTTATCCACAGGAACCGGCCCGCTTGGCGGGAGGCATGAGTTACGCTAGCCCTTATTCGCATGTTATCCACAGATTCATCCCGATGCCCCCCCGCGGCAGGGCTACGCGACCTATGATACGGCTCCATCTTCACCTGCTGTCGGACTCGACGGGCGAGACGCTGGAGAACATCGCCAAGGCGGCGCTCGCGCAATATGACGATGTCGAGACCGTCCGCCATTTCTGGCCGATGGTCCGTACCGAGGCGCATCTCGAGCGCATCCTTCAGGAGGTCGCACAGAATCCCGGGCTCGTGATCTTCACCCTGGTGAACCCCGCGACGCGGCGGATCCTCGAACAACGCTGCCTCGCACTCGGGCTGCCCGCGGTCGCGCCGCTCGATCCGGTCAACGATGCACTGTCGGGACTGCTGGGTCAGCAGGCCAAGGCGCGGCCGGGTCGTCAACACGTCCTCGACGCCGCCTATTTCGCGCGTGTCGACGCGATCCAGTGGACGATCGCACATGACGACGGGATCGCGTGGGAAGAATGGGAGGAGGCCGATATCGTCCTCGCCGGCGTCTCGCGCTCGTCGAAGACGCCGACCTCGATCTATCTTGCCAACCGCGGCTACAAGACCGCGAACATCCCGATCGTCGTCGAAAGCCCGCCGCCGAAGATCCTCTACGCCTTGCGAAAGCCGCTGATCGTCGGGCTGACGACCAGCGCCGACCGGCTGATCCAGGTGCGCCGCAACCGGCTGCTGTCGCTGCATCAGGCACCGGACACCTCCTATGTCGAGGAAGAGGCCGTGATGCGCGAACTCGCCTTTGCGCGGCGGATGTTCGCGGACAATGGCTGGCCGGTGATCGACGTGACACGGCGGTCGATCGAGGAAACCGCGGCGGCGATCATCGCGCTGTGCAACCAGCGCCGGCCCGAGGCATGAGCTTCCTGATTCTCGCGTCGCAGAGTGCGTCGCGTCGCGCGATGCTCACTGCGGCGGGCGTCGCGTTCGATGCGACCTTTGCGGGTGTCGACGAGGATGCGGCGAAGGCGGCCCTGGTCACGCTCTCGCCGCGCGATCTGGCCGACGCGCTTGCCGAGCTCAAGGCAACGAAGGTCTCGACGCGGATGCCGGGGCATTTCGTCCTTGGCAGCGACTCGCTCGTCGCGCTGGAGGATGGCACGATCCTCGACAAACCGGTCGATCGCGATGACGCGGCCGCGCATCTGCGACGGATGTCGGGCACGCATCATGACCTGTGGAGCGCGGCGGTCATCGCGGAGAATGGCCGACCGGTGTGGCGCCATGTCGAACGCGCGCGGATGCATGTCCGGCCGCTGTCCGACGCGTTTATCGAAACCTATCTCGATGCCGAGTGGCCTGCGATCGCGGGGTGTGTCGGCTGTTATCGGATCGAGGGTCCGGGCGCGCAGCTCTTCACGAAGATCGACGGCAGCCAGTTCACCGTTCTCGGCATGCCGCTGCTTAACGTGCTCGATTTTCTCCGGACCCGCGGTGCACTCCCCGCCTAGCGCGTGGGCCGCTGACGGGCATCGGCGTTCGTCTGGCAATCCCGGCGGTATCGATTACACGCGATCGATGCGCGGTGGGCGGCGTCGAACGCCGGCCAGCCAGCCCGGGATCTTATGGAGCTCTGAATGACCCCTCGCCCCTATGCCGAAGTGATCGGCGATCCGATCGCTCAATCGAAATCGCCGCTGATCCACGGCTTCTGGCTCGACGCGCTCGGGATCGACGCCGAGTACCGGCACCAGCACGTCACCGCGGAAGAGCTTCCGGCCTATTTCGCCGAGCGGAAGAGCGATCCCGCATGGCGGGGCTGCAATATCACGATGCCGCACAAGCTGGCGGCGCTCGACCACGTGTGCGACCCCGGCGACGTCCGGGGGTCGATCGGCGCGGTCAATACCGTCTTCCGCAACTCCGCCGGCGACTGCATCGGTACAAATACCGATGCCGCGGGGTTCTGGGCGCCGATCGATGATCTCGATATCGCCGGCCAGCCCGTCACGGTGATCGGTGCAGGCGGCGCGGCGCGGGCGATCCTCTTCGCCCTGTCGCGCATGGGCGTCGGTCCGGTGACGATCCTCAACCGCAATCCTTTGAAGGCGGCGGCGTTGCTGTCGACATTCGGGCTCAAGGGACAGGCGCTGCCGATCGGTCCGGCGGTCCCGCCGTCGCGGCTGCTGGTCAATGCGAGCATCCTCGGCATGGCCGGCCAGCCGCCCCTCGACCTCGATCTCGGCGCGCTCGATCCCGACTCGCTCGTGTATGACATCGTCTACGCGCCGCTCGAGACCGGACTGCTCAAGGCCGCCCGCGCGCGCGATCTCGAAACCGTCGACGGGCTCGAGATGCTGATAGGTCAGGCGGCGGTCGCGTTTGAGATTTTGTTCCACGTGGAACCCCCGCGGGACCGCGACGAGGCCTTGCGCGCGCTGCTCACCGCATGATCATCGGGCTTACCGGGTCGATCGGCATGGGCAAATCCGCCGTCGCCGCGATGTTCGCGGAGGAAGGCGTCCCCGTCTTCGACGCCGATGCGACGGTCCACCAGCTGCAGAGTGTCGGCGGCCGACTCGTCGCACCGATCGGCGCCGCGTTTCCCGGCACCGTCCAGGACGGCGCGGTCGACCGTACACGCCTGGGGGCGGCGGTGTTCGGCGACGACGATGCGATCCGCCGTCTCGAGGCGATCGTGCATCCCGCGGTCGGTGAGGAGCGTCAGGCGTTTCTCGATTCTCATGCCGGCGCACTCGTCGTGTTCGACGTGCCGCTGTTGTTCGAAACCGGTGGTGACGCGCGAGTCGACTGTATCGTCGTCGTGACCGCCGCCGCCGAGGTCCAGCGGGCCCGCGTGCTCGCCCGCCCCGGCATGACCGTCGAGCGTTTCGCCGCGATCCTCGCCCGCCAGACACCCGATTCCGAGAAACGCGCGCGTGCCGATCATGTCATTCGCACCGACACGAGCTTCGACGAAACCCGCGCGCAGGTTCGTGCGGTGATCGCTTGCGTGACGGGACGTGAGCGCCGATAACAGCCGGATGCGTGAGATCGTCTTCGATACCGAAACCACCGGCCTCAGCTTTTCCGGTGGCGATCGCATGGTCGAGATCGGCTGTGTCGAGATGGTCAACCGGGTCGAGACCGGGCGCACTTTCCACGCCTATTACCATCCCGAACGGGACATGCCGGTCGAGGCGTTCAACGTCCACGGGCTGAGCCAGGCGTTTCTCGCCGACAAGCCGCGGTTCGGCGACGGCGTGGCGGACCTGCTCGATTTCGTCGGCGATGCGCCGATGATCGCCCATAATGCGAGCTTCGATTTCTCGTTTCTCAACGGCGAACTCGTCAAATGCGGACGGCCGATCATTCACCTGAACCGGATGATCGATACGCTGCAGATCGCCCGCAGCCGTCATCCGGGCGCGAAGCATTCGCTTGATGCGCTGTGTTCGCGGTTCGGGATCGATCGGAGTCACCGCGTTCTCCACGGCGCGCTGCTCGACGCGCAGCTTCTGGCGCAGGTCTATGTCGAGCTGTTGGGTGGTCGCCAGATCGGTCTCGGCCTGCTCAGCGAGCGAACCGTCACCGCCGCGACTCCGGTCGTCGCACCGGCGCCTCGTGTCGTTCGGCAACCGCGTGTTTTCACGGTCAGCGAGGGAGACCTTGCGGCCCATGCCGCGTTTATGAAGGGGATCAAGGATCCGATTTGGGGGGCCGTGGCGTCCGGATGACGCCGGGCGGACGGAGCCAATAGGACCGTCCGATGAGAAGGAGACGATAATGGATATCCGGATTTCTGGTCATCAGGTCGCCACTGGCGATGCGCTCAACAGCCATGTGGAAGACCGACTCCAGGGTATCGCCGACAAGTATTTCTCGCGCGCCATTTCCGCCGAGGTCACGTTCGGCAAGGGGCCGCATGATGCCGGCTTCAAATGCGATATCGTCGCGCATGTCATGAAGGGGCTGGTGCTCAAGGGCCATGCCGATGCCTATGACGCCCGTGCCGCGTTCGACAGCGCCGCGGCCAAGATCGAAACCCAGCTTCGCCGCTATATGCGCCGCCTGAAGGATCGCCATGCCGGTGAAGCCGTGGCGATCGCGGAAAGCAACGGCTATGACAATGCAAGCTATACGCTGTTTCAGGAGCAGGTCACCGAGGACGATGCCCCCGATGCGCCCCTGATCATTGCCGAGACGCGCGTCGACATCCCCGAGGCCAGCGTATCCGACGCGGTGATGATGCTGGATCTTCGCAATACAGCCGCACTATTGTTCATGAATGCGGGTACTGGCGCGCATAACATGGTTTATCGCCGCGGTGACGGCACGATCGGCTGGGTCGAACCGCAACGCTCCGCATCCGCCGCACCATAATAGAGCGCGCGAGCCGCAACAGCTGTTGTGACGCTGCGCTTTACGCCCCCGTGCAAACCGTTAAGGCGGGGCGTGCGGGGGCGCTTTGAGACATGAACAGCATGAATGACTTCAGTGATATGCTGCGTCCGGACGCGGTCCTGACCGGCATGGTCGCGGCAAACAAAAAGGCCGTGCTTCACCATGTCGCCACGCTTGCTGCCGACATTGTCGAAGGCGACGCAAAAACTATCGCGGACCGTCTGATTGCCCGCGAAAAGCTGGGTTCGACGGGATTTGGCGGTGGTGTCGCGATTCCCCATGCCAAACTCGACGGACTGACGCAGGTTACGGCTGTGTTCGCGCGACTGGCGCAGCCGATCGATTTTCAGGCCGTCGACGATCTGCCCGTCGATCTCGTCTTCATGCTGTTGTCGCCGACCGATGCCGGCGCGGTTCATCTGAAGGCACTGGCGCGGATATCGCGCCGGCTGCGCGACAAGCTGTTCCTGGACAAGCTGCGCGGTGCGGGTTCGACCGATGCGCTCTATGCGCTGTTCACCGCCGATGCGGTCCGCGATGCCGCCTGAACTGGCCTCCGCCGGCGCCGAGGCACATTTTCGTGCGCTGGAATCGCTCTACGCCTGTGCGCCGATCAACCGCTTCTTCGAATCGACGCTCGAGATACCGGAGGCCGGCGTTGCGCGGATCCGGTTCACGATCGACGAACGTCATTATCACGCCGGCGGTGCCGCGCACGGGACGAGCTATTTCAAGATGCTCGACGATGCCGCCTTCTATGCCGCCAACAGTCTCGTCACCGATCGCTTTCTCCTGACGACCGCGTTCAACCTGCTGCTGACCCGCCCGTTAAAGGCGGGGCCGGTCATCGCCGAAGGCCGCTGGATCAGCGGGAAGCGCCGCGTGTTCGTCGCCGATGCCCGGCTGATCGACGCCGAGGGGGAGGAGGCGGCGCGAGGTACGGGTACATTCATGCGCTCGCGGATCGCCCTGGCCGGGCTTCCCGGATACCGCGTCTCGCCGCGCCCGCTGCCGTGATCGTCCTGCGATGAGCGGCCGTCTTCCCAGCGGCGTCCTCGTCAGTGCGCTGCTGCGACGGGTCAACGACGCGGGCGGTTTTGGCGCGGTGCTCGCCAAAGGGGACGCGCAAAGCGGCGCAATCCTAGTGGTCGCCATCGATCGGGGCGCCCTGCCCCGCCTGCTCGAGCGCGGGATCGGCGCCGACGGGCGAACGGCGCTGATCGACTCGACTCCGTCCGAAGACCTCGACGGCTATTGGCGTCGACGGCGGTCGCGCGACCCGGATCTCTGGGTGATCGAGGTGGATGTCGCAGCGGCGGAACGGTTCGCCGCTGAAACGATCCTGGCCGATTGACTCCAAAGTCCCCCCGATAGAGGGGATATTCAACATTGATTGGCGTTGTGCTGGGACGGGTGCGATCCGGATCAGTTACGCAGTCGGGGGGATGCCTGGACGATCGGCTCGTACGATTGGTTCCGTGGTCCAACCGCATCTGAATAAGTTTGAATGACGATTTTGCAGCGGGCCGCAACGATTGCGGTCATGACCTTCTCTCTCGCCGGCCTGTTCGGCAACAGCGCGCCCAGCCAGGCGACCGGCGTCGATCGCTCGACCGCCAGCCTTACCGCACTCGCAAATATAAACGCCCTCTCCTCTCAGAATGTTCCGCAGACCGTTCCCGCCGTGACGCCCGTCACCGCCGTCGAGCCCGCTGCACCGACCGCCGTCCAGACGTCGGCCGAGATCGAAGACGAAGAATTCGAAACGCTCGCCCAGGCCGTTGCCGCGCAGGATAGCGCCGCCGCCGACGAAGCGCTCCAGTGCCTTGCCGGCGCCATCTATTTTGAATCCAAGGGCGAGCCCCTCACCGGCCAGCTCGCCGTCGCCGAAGTCATCATCAACCGCGCCAAGTCGGGTCGTTTCCCCGCCGACGTCTGCGACGTCGTCAAGCAGCGCGGCCAGTTCAGCTTTGTTCGCGGCGGCCAGATCCCCGCGATCAACAAGGGCACGTCGTACCGCACCGCCATCGCCGTCGCGAAGGTCGCACTGGCCGATGCGTGGAACAGCCCGGCCGAGAAGGCGCTGTATTTCAACACCGCCGATCGCCGCCCAGCAGGCCGCGTTATCAAGGTCGCTTCGATCGGCAACCACGTCTTCTATCGCTGATCGACAGCCGATCCGGACAAGGTCCGGTTCATGATCAGCATCCCACCTGCATCGCCAACGCTATAAACAGTCCGTGAACGCGCTTGCGTCGTTCGCGGATTGTTCTATTTCTGGCGCATGCTCGACAACCCCCCGGACTCCTGCATCGACGAACCCGGATCGCCCCTATGTGCCGCCGACGTGGCACGCGGCGTGATCCGGATGTTGTTGCGCCACGACCTGACCGCGATGGCGGAGGTTCCCCTCGACGGGGGGCGTCGCGCCGATCTGATGGCGATCGATGCCCGCGGGCAGATCGTCGTCGTCGAGATCAAGGTGTCGCGCGCGGATCTGGTCGGGGATGGCAAATGGCCCGAATATCTCGGGCATTGCGATCGCTATTTCTGGGCGGTGCCGGCCGGGTTCGACATGCGGCCGCTGCAGGGGGCGGCGTTTCTGCCCGAACGTACCGGGATCATCGTCGCTGACCGCTATGACGCCGCGATCGTCCGCGAGGCGCATACGACCCCCCTGCCCGCGCATGTCCGCAAGCGCTGCACGCTGGCCTTCGCCAGACGCGCCGCACGCCGCCTGATCGCACAGGTCGATCCCGACGCCGCCGGTCTCGCCTTCTGATCCGGCTGGCGGCTGACCCTCCCGATTGGCGGCAGGATCAGCCGCCCGGCGACGTGATCGTCAGAATTTCGGCCCCGCGACCGCCTTGCGGGTCTTCTTTGGCGCATCGGCCAGCAGCTTGGTCACCACGACGTTGCGACCATCCTGCTTGGCATAATCGCGCGCCGACATGCCGGCGATGATATCCGCCTGATCCGGATCGGCGTTTTCGGTGAGCAGCACGCGGATCATGGCAATGTCGCGGCGCTGAACGGCGCGGATCAACGGCGTTTCCCCTGCCGAATTGGCAAGATTCGGATTGGCGCCGGCGGCGGCCAGGATCGGGATCATGTCGGTCTGGCCGAGCGTCACCGCGAGCAGCAGCGGCGTGTTGCCCTTGCCGTCGCGCAGATTGGCGTCGGCGCCCTTTTGCAGCAGGAACCGAAGATAGGTCTCATCGGCGCGTTTGATGACGATGTGCAGCGCGCCCTCGCCTGTCGAGACGTCGCGCGCATTGACGATGCTGCTGCCCGGACGTCCGAGCATTTCGAGGACCTCGTTGTTCTTCGACTCGCGCACCGCGTTCAGGAATTTATAGCCTTCCGACTGGTTCTGCGCGTGTGCGACACGCGGGGCGATCACGGTGGCAACGGGAAGCGCTATCACGGCTCCCATCAACAGGGCGCCCATGGTCTTGGCGCCCGTCGTCAGGGCGGGGCACTGGCGGATATACGACATCGATAGATCCTCGGGACGCGGGTGATGTGCGACGCTTGCGCCGCACGGGCTAACAGATCAAGGCTGGCTGTATCATGACCAATCGACGCCCCGCCCTTCTCGCCGCCCTCGCGCTTGCGGCGTGCAGCCCCTCTGCGCCCGATACGAGCGCGGCGCCCGCGACGCCGCCGCTTGCCGGCGCGCGGATCGGCGGGCCGTTCACGCTCGTCGATCAGGACGGGCAACAGGTCAGCGACCGCCGGTTCGCGGGCAAATACCGGATCATGTATTTCGGCTACACCTTCTGTCCCGACGTCTGTCCGACCGACATGCAGACGATCGGCGGCGCGATGAAATTGCTCGAGGCCAGCGACCCGGCGCTCGCGGCGCGGATCGTGCCGATCTTCGTGACCGTCGATCCGACGCGTGACACCCCTGCGGTCGTCAAGCAGTTCGTCACCGCCTTTCATCCGCGCATCGTCGGGCTCACCGGCAGTCCCGCTGCGATCGAGACGGTGAAAAAGGAATTCGCGATCTTCTCGGCCAAGGGGGATGCCGCGTCCGGTGGCGGTTACCTCGTAAACCACTCGCGTCAGGCCTATCTGATGGATCCGGACGGCAAGCCTCTCGCGCTGCTGCCACAGGATAAGGGACCACAGGCCTTGGCCGACGACATCAAGCGCTGGGCCCGATGAGCGCCAGATTCTGGGAAGACACGCCGATCGAGAA
The DNA here is from genome assembly GCF_014841445.1 of Sphingomonas sp. CFBP 8765. NCBI lineage: Bacteria > Pseudomonadati > Pseudomonadota > Alphaproteobacteria > Sphingomonadales > Sphingomonadaceae > Sphingomonas > Sphingomonas sp. CFBP 8765. The sequence goes on from NZ_JACYTY010000002.1 coordinate 274,617, forward strand.
GCTCGACCGCGGCCAGTGGGAAGCCCTGTGCGACGGTTGCGGCAAATGCTGCATCCACAAGCTCGAGGACGAGGATACCGGCGAGCTCGTCGCGACCAATGTGTCGTGCCGGCTGCTCGACCGGCGCAGCGGCCAGTGTTCGGACTATCGGCACCGCCACGCCTATGTCGCCGAATGCGTGCGGCTGACGACGTCGAATGTCCGCGATATCGACTGGCTGCCCTCGACCTGCGCCTACCGCCTGCGAGCGGCGGGCGAGCAGCTTCCCGAGTGGCATTATCTCGTCTGCGGCGATCGCGAGGCGGTCCACCGCGCCAAACAGTCGGTCCGCGGCTGGACGATCAGCGAGGACGAGGCCGGCGAACTCGAATATCACGTGATCGACCGCGAACTCTGACCCGGTGATCGACGGCCTCGAGATCATCCGGCATCCGCGCGCGCGCCGGGCACGGTTGTCGATCGATCCCGCCAGCGGCCGCGCCCGGCTCGTCCTGCCCAAGCGGGCGGCCTTGAAGCAGGCACTGGCCTGGGCGGAGGAGAAGGCGGACTGGATCGCCGAGCAGCGCGCGCGTCTACCGCAGCCGCAGCCTTTCGTTCCCGGCGCGGTCGTGATGGTCGCCGATGAGCCGGTGACGATCCACTGGACCCCCGGCAGCCGGCGCACAGTGGTCCGTGAGGGGGCGATCCTGTCGCTGTCCGGTCCCGTCGAGACGATTCCCCGCCGTGTGGAGGCATGGCTCAAGCATACCGCGCTGGGCCTGCTGGACCAGGAAACCGCCGAATATGCCGCCAAGGCGGGGGTGAGCGTCACGCAGGTCGCGATCGGTGATGCCAGGGGCCGCTGGGGCAGCTGCGCGTCGAGCGGGGTGATCCGCTACAGCTGGCGGCTGATCCTCGCCCCCGGCTTCGTACGGCGGGCAACGGTGGCGCACGAGGTCGCCCACCGCGTCCACATGAACCACGCGCCCGCCTTCCACGCGCTCGTCGCCGATCTCTATGGTGAGGACCCCACCCCTGCGCGCGTCTGGCTACGCACGCATGGCGCGGCGCTTCACTGGGTCGGTCGATCGTCCTGAAAGCGGTCGCGCGAACTCTCGCGTGACCAGTCCCGCTGGGGCGCGCGCGGCTGCGGCGCGGCGGGATCGCGCCGTGGTGCGTCCCGGCCCGTTACCCTGTCGATCCAGTCCTGGTTCAACTGCTGCTGCGGCACCGGCGGGGCCTGGTCGGACGGGTCCGCATCGGGGCGCGGTATCGGCTCACCCGCCGGGGCATCGCTCGGCATATCCGGAACACCGCCAGGCTCGATCGGATTGCCATTCTCGTCGACCATCATCTGGCCGTTGTCCGGCTGGCCGAAATAGCTCTCCTCATCGGGTTCGAGCTGCCATTCGGGCAGGGTCACCTGCGTCTCGAACTGCTCGATCGGGCGATTGGCCGTGGCGGGCTTCATGAACGCCGCCCAGGCGCGCGCCGGTGCCGTACCGCCGTGCAGTCCGGAGATCGGCTTGGCATCGTCGCGACCCATCCACACGCCGGTGGTGATGCCGCTCGAGAAGCCGAGGAACCAGCCATCCTTCGACGAACTGGTCGTTCCCGTCTTGCCCGCCACCGGGCGGCCGATCTGCGCGGCGCGCCCGGTACCGGTGTTGACCGCGGTCTGCAACAGGTCGGTCATCTCGGCGGCGACATAGGGGGCGACGAGGACGTGGCTGCGATCGACCTCATGCGTGTAGATCGTCTGGCCGTTCGCGGTCACGCGAGTGATGCCATAGGGGGTCACCGCGACGCCCTTGCTCGCGACGCTGGCAAAGGCGCGCGTTATGTCGATCACGCGGACCTCCGACGTGCCCAGCACCATCGAGGGATGCGTGTTGACCGTCGTCGTGATCCCGAACCGCCGCGCCATGTCCGCGACCGTCGTGAAACCGACCTCCTGCCCCAGCTTGGCCGCGACGGTGTTCAGCGAATAGGCAAAGGCCGTACGCAGGCTGACGGCGCCGGAATTGCGCCGCGAATCGTTGCGCGGGCTCCATCCATCGATCGTCACGGGTTCGTCGACGATCGAATCCTCGGGCTTGTGCCCGGCCTCGAGCGCGGCGAGATACACGAACAGCTTGAACGCCGAACCCGGCTGGCGGACCGCCTGCGTCGCGCGGTTGTAGATCGACGACACATAGTCCTTGCCGCCGACCATCGCCTTGACCGCGCCATCGCGGTCGAGCGATACCAGTGCACCTTGCGCACCCGGGGGGGCATTCGCCCGGATCGCGGCATCGGCATCGCGCTGCATCGACAGGTCGAGCGTCGTCCACACCTCGAGCGGCGCCTCGGTCTCGTCGATCAGCGTGTCGAGCTGCGGCAAGGCCCAGTCGGTGAAGTAGCGGACGCTGTTCTGCTTCGGCTCGGGTGCCAGTTTGAGCCCCTGCACATCCGCATCGGCCGCCTCGCTCGCGCTGATGACGCCGGTTTCCGCCATCGTCTTCAGCACGACGCCCGCGCGGCCCATCGCCGCCTCGGCATCGGCGGTCGGCGAATAGTTGGACGGTGCCTTGACGAGCCCTGCGATCACCGCCGCTTCGGCCAGCGACAGGCGGTCCGCCCCGTGCCCGAAGAACTTGCGCGACGCGGCGTCGATCCCGTAGGCGCCGCCGCCATAATAGACCTTGTTGAGGTAGAGTTCGAGAATCTGGTCCTTGCTGAACTTGCGCTCGAGCGCGAACGCCAGGATCCATTCGCGGAACTTGCGCCCGAACTTCTTCTGGTTGTTGAGGAAGACGTTGCGTGCGAGCTGCTGCGTGATCGTCGACCCGCCCTGCGTCCAGCGCCCGCGATCGAACCGGACCTTGACCGAGCGTGCGATCCCGACCGGATCGACGCCGAGATGTGAGCGAAAGCGCCGATCCTCGACCGCGACCGTCGCGTCGCGCATCACCGCGGGGATCTGGCCATAGGAAAGCCATTCGCCGAAACTCGGCCCCATCGACACGATCACGCTGCCATCGGCGGCATGCACCCGGATCATCTGGCCATTGGGCGAGGATTTGAGGCTTTCGAAGCTCGGCAGCTGCGCGCGGGCGATGTAGATCGCGATCACCAGTGCGCCGAACGCGAGGATGGCAATACCGGCGAGAACCTTCAGGAGGAGGACAAACCGGCGGCGCCATGAGGAGCGAGGCCGAGAGGGGCGGGAAGCGGGACGCGCGCGAGCCATGAAGGGTCGACGAAATACGCCTTAACCGCGGCGCCGACAAGCGGTTCGCGTGTGCGCCCGCGGCACGCGCACTCCGCCCGGCGTTTCGTCGACAGTATTCATCGCCGCGCGACGGCGCGTCACGCGCCGATCCGCGTCGCCTGCGCGAGCATTCGGATCAGTACGGGATGCGCAAAGGGGATCAGGTGGGCGGCACCGCGGCTTTCGGCCACCCGGCGCACCGCGCCCGCCACCCCGATCGGCCGCGCGAGCGTCCGCGCCAGCTGCTGCTGCCATGCCGCTGCCCCCCCTGCCCCGTCGGTGCGATAGGCGCGCGCGGCGGCAAGTCCGCTGGCCAGCGCGATGCCCATGCCCTCGCCCGCCAGCGAGGGGATCACCCCCGCCTGATCGCCCAGCCTGTACTGCCCCGCCTGCCCCGTCGTCTGGCGCCAGCCATAGGGGACGTTGGCGATCGCATCGATCGTCGCATCCGGCGCGATCGCGGCGACCCATTCGCCAAGCACAGGCATTGCGCGGCCGAGCTCGGCGAGCAGATCCGCCGGCGTTCCCGCTTCCTGCAACCGCGAGCGATGTACTGCCATGCACAGATTCGCGCTGCCATCCTCCTGCATCGCAAGGCCGGCATAGCCCCGGTCGAAGAGATACAGGTCGATCTGCCCCGCCAGCGCTCGGGCCATCGCCGGCGGGGGCATGATGCGGACGCGTATCCCGAGCGTCGGATCTGTGCCGCGGGCGCTTGCCGGCCGTGCGGTCCCGCGGACATCCGACTTGCCGTTCGCCAGGAACAGCGCGGGCGCGGCGATCACCGCGCCATCGGCGGTCCGCACCTGGCCGTCTTCGATCGCCCGGACGGTCACCCCGCGTTCGATCGCTGCGCCCTGCGCCACCGCGGCGGCGAGCAGAACGGTATCGAGCCGCCGTCGCGATACCGATAGCGCAGGCCTTGGCAGCGCGGCATGCGCGACGTGGCTACCGGCGAAGATCCGGACGGTCGTCGTTCGCGCCGGGTTGAGCTGATCAGGATCGATTCCCAGCCTCGCCAGCGTATCGAGCGTCCGCCAGCTCAGGAACCCGCCGCACAAGGCGTCGCCCGTCTCGCGGCTACGCTCGATCAACAGATGCGGCAGGCCCGCGCGTGCAAGCTCGATCGCGACCGCCGCCCCTGCCGGCCCGCCGCCGACGATCAGCGCGCGCGTCGCGGTCACCGCAGCCGTTCGACGCACAGTCGGAACGGGAACGCCCGGAACACGCGCGCACCGCGGATCCCCGCCTCGTCGAGGATCGCCGGCCATTCGTCGGGCCGGTACGACCGCGCGATCGACAGCGTCCCGTCGTGACGCACCATCGGATGCCAGCGCGCGAGCCGTGCGAGAATCGGAAATCCGCGATGCGCAAACCCGTGGCGATGCAGATCGTTGATCAGCCAGCATCGCGCATGCGTGTCCATGAACCGCAGAAAGGCGATCAGTTGCGCATGGCTCATATGGTGCGCGACCAGGCTGCTGACGATCGCATCCCAGCGGGGTTCCCCACCCGTCTTACCGGCAAGATCGGCGTAATCCCCCGTGACATAGCGGATCGTCGATCCCGTGTCCGTATGCATGCGCGCGGCCTGTTCGCTGCGGGGATTGAGGTCGACCCCGACCAGTTCGGTGTCCACGCCTCGCCTGCCTGCCCAGCGCTCGATCGTCCTCAGCATGTCGCCATCGCCGAACCCGACATCGAGCAGCCTCAGCCGTGTCCGCCCCGCGATGACCCGCTTCAGAAAGGCAAGCGTCGGACGCGCCGCCATCGTCACGACATTCACCTTCGCGAGATCGGCGACCACCGCGGCATAGGTCTCCGGCGACAGGTCGTCGGAGTCCATCAGTTCCTCGGCCTGCGCTCGCGTCGTCAGCATCGCGGTGCGCTTCGGAAGCCGATACCCTCGGCTGCGAGACCCGGGCCGAACGCCAGCGCGACGCCCCGCGCGATGTCCGGCCCGGCGAGCAACCGCTGCAGCACGAACATCAGCGTCGCCGACGACATGTTGCCGTTCGCCGACAGCACCGCGCGCGACGCGTCGAGTGCATCCGCCGGGAGCGTCAGGGCATGCTCGACCGCATCGAGGATCGATCGCCCGCCGGCATGGACCGCCCATCCGTCGACCGTGTCCGCGGGGCGCCCGCCGCTCGCGGCGGCACGGAAGGCGGGATCGGCAAGCGCCTGCGCGATCCGCCCCGGCACTTCTCCGGACAGGTGCATCGCAAAGCCCTGGTCGGTGATGTCCCAGCGGATCAGTGCCTCGCTGTCGGGCAATGCGGTGGCGAACGGCGCTTCGAGTTCGAATCCGCTCTGATCGCTGGTCACCAGCGCCGCGGCGGCACCGTCGCCGAACTGGAGCATCGCCAGCAGCGGCTCGATCTCGGACACCGCCTGCAGGTGCAGCGTGGACAATTCGACGGTGACGACCAGGACGCGCGCCCCGGGCTCTGACCGGACGATATGCCGCGCGCTGCGGAGAGCGACGACCGCGGCATAGCATCCCATGAACCCGATCAGCAGCCGCTCGACCGTCGCGGGCAGCGCGAGCCTGCGGGCGATGATCTGGTCGATGCCGGGCGCGACGAACCCGGTGCAGCTCGCCACCACCAGATGCGTTATCGTGCCGAGCGCGATCGTTTCCTGAAGCGCGGCGATCGCCTCGAGCGCAAGACCGGGTGCGGCGTCGGCATAGATGGCCATCCGCTCGGCGGTGCCGGGATGCGGATCGATCGCGTAAAAGCCGCCGGGATCGACCGGGGACCCGGCGTGCAGCCGCTGCGTGTCGTCGCCGTCGACGCCGTCAGCGACCGCGATTGCCTCGGTCGGCGGCAGCACCGACCAGCGATGCGTGATACCCGATCGACCCGCCATCCGATCGAAGAGTTTGGCCGAACGGGCATCGACCCGGTCGCGTGCCCAGCGGATAAACGCCTCGTGAATGTCATGGCCGGGGACCGCAGTCCCGATCGCGTTCAGATAGGCAGGCAGGGAAGCGGGCACGACATCCTTTCGCACGGTTGATACGGCCAACGCGTGACGTCCGGACATCGGCCCGACATGCGGCCATAACAAGCCCTTGGCATTCGGAACCGCGCTGGCTTCAGTCCTGATCGATCGGGTCGAGATGGTCGTGCCCGACCAGGTATTTCTCCTCGACCATCGCCATGCTGACACCGACATAGGCCGCAATCGCATGATCGCCCGCCTGTTCGAGCGCGCGACAAGCTTCCTGCAGAAGCTCATAGGTGCGTGCAGCATTCATCGCGTATCTCCGAGGAGGGCATCCGAGCCGGAGGATCATGCCGGACGCGGGCAAAAGCGATCAAACCTTATATTGGTTTCACATTGGTACAAAATTCTACCTGTTGCAGCCCAAAAACTCACACGGGGCAAGCCACCAATCACAACCAAACTGAACAGATTTCAACCCGTTTTGCATATCTTAAGAAAGTTCCGAGACTATCGCGTGTACCTAAAAGAATAGAGCGGTAAAACAGATAGCTGAATGATGTTGACCATTATGCCGGCGTGCCGCCATATTTGGGTCATTATGGGCTTAAGACCCTGTGGGCGACCGGGAGCATGTGGTGAAAGACGAATCCGTTGCCGACTTGATCAAGGATCTGGGATCGAGGCTGGCCGCCGTCAGCGAGGAGTTCACGGCGCGGGCATCGCGGGTCGTCGACCAGCGGGCCGAGGATGCGACGAGCCCGATCAGCGAGGAAATGCTCGTCGCCCGGGCCAAGGAGATTCTGGCGCATCGTAAACTGCGCCGTCGCTTCCTGCCGGGCGAATTGTTTCACGAGCCGGCCTGGGACATGCTCGTCGCACTGTTCGTTTCGCACCGCGATCACCGGCCGACCAACGTCAAGGCGCTGGTCGCGATGGCGGATGCACCGGTCACCACGTCGCAACGCTGGATCGAGCACCTCCACAAGCTGAAGCTGATCGACCGCGTCAACGACCCGACCGATCGGCGTCGCATCGAAATCTCGCTGAGCGCAGCCGGCTATGACGCGGTCGCCGGCTACCTCACCGCGATCGCCCGACGCTGACCGGCATTCAGCACGGTATTACAGTAATTTCGGTTTTGTAGTAATTAGTTAAGCCGCGCCTAGCACGGTTCGCCGACACCGTTCGGGGATATCAAATGTGCGGCAAGGCAGACCAGGCTCAGGCACCAGATGGCGCGATCGCGCGACGACAGAGTGTTCTGTGGTGATCGCGCGTCGCGGCCCCCGATCGCATGGCGGCGGGGAGACGGCGCGTGCTCTCGGGGCCTGACGAGGAGGACGAAACCGGCGGCGACACCGGGAGCGGGGCAGCTCTGCGCCGGCTGGCGGACCGCGACCGGCGGGCCGGTCGACGCCATGCGACCGTCCTGCTGATCGGCCGGGTCATGCATGCCGACCGCGGCTCGATCTGTCTCGTCCATGACATTTCGACCGTCGGTCTGAAGGCGCGCTTCACCACGCTGCCAGCGCTTGGTGAGACGCTCGAGATCAAGGTGCGGGGCATGCCGTTGCTTCGCGCCACCGTCCGCTGGGTCGACGGGTTTCACGCAGGGGTCGATTTTGACGAGCCGCATGTGATCGACCCCGTCTTCGCGATGCGCGACGCCGCCGGGATGATCGCCCGATCGCCACGATTCGTGGTTTCGGCACCAGTCAGGCTGAATGTCGAGGGGTACTGGTATGCTGCAAGGCTGGTCGACATCTCGACCGGCGGCGCGAAACTCGAGGTCGCGCCGTCGCTCTGCGAGCATTTTTCACAAGGGCAGGCGGCCCAGCTCGTCGTCGATCCCGGCGGACTCGCGATTTTTGCGGCAATCTGCTGGCGGCGTGGCAACCGATTCGGGCTTCGCTTCGTTGCGCCGCTATCGCTCGTGACTTTGTCCCGGGTGCTGGAGTCAAACCCCGATTGTCAGGTCCCCATCCCCCCTCCCAGGGGCCTGGCAACGACGACCGGCGACTAAACCTCGTCGGTCGTCAACTTCACCTTGTTGGGAAGCTTCTTGCCCTTGGTGCGGCGCGACGGGAGCTGCACGGGGTGCTTCTTCTTCCACTGCGCGAACGTCATTGGGCCATCGGGCGTTTCGATGATCTGGTCGTCGATCGAATCGGCCATCGCCGTGCTCCGCTTTGACAGGATCCCGCAGGACGGACCGACATGTCCCCCATGGGGGTGGTCCTGATCCGGGTCGGTAGAAACGAGGAAAGTGGTGCGGCCGAGAAGACTCGAACTTCCACGGGCTTTCGCCCACAACGACCTCAACGTTGCGCGTCTACCAGTTCCGCCACGGCCGCACGTGAAACACTGACCGGACAAGCCGGCTAGCTGGTAGGCCGGTGCCACTAGCAAGGCTTTTGCGATCCCGCAACGCCCTTTCGCCATCGAATGCGCGCCGCTGCGAGAAAATCATGTCGCAGGGCCCTATGCCGCCACCGCGTCGGGGCGGCGGAACCGGATCAGGAGGCGTTTTCGCCGGCAAAGCTCAGTTCGAGCCGTTTCGAATTTGACGGCACGTCGAGCTTGGCGGAGTTGAAATCGATCGCGGCGCCGGGTGTCAGCGTCCGCTTTTGCGGGGTGATCGTCCAGCTATACACGATCCGGCCCTGCGCATCGCGCAGCTCGGCGCGGATGTCGGGCACACGCTGCGTCGAATCGGAGGGATTGGTGACCTGGCCGCTGACCGCGAACAGCTCGGATCCGTTGTCCAGTTCACGGCGCTCGATTGGATTGTCGCGCAGTCGCAGCGGTGTCTCGTCCGCGCCCGTCACGAGTCCAAGCTGCGTCGCAAGGCCAGGTGCGCCGACATAGAGGATCGCAGCGACGCCCAGCAGCATCAGAAGCCCAGCCGCCACCGCACCGATCGTCCACAGCCGGGTGGTGTTGCGCCGTGCGCGGAACGGCGGGGCATGTGCGAATGCATCATAGGAATCGGCGTCGCTCCGGCTTCCCGCATAGGAGGGCGGGGCGGCGCTGTCGGTGGTCGCGACGGCCACGGTCGTCGCAGCCGCCGGCGGCACGGCCTGCGCATCTTCGACATCCGGCGCGGCAGCGGGCGGGGCAGCCGGCGCGGCGACCAATGGCGCAAAGGGTCGGATGATCGGCGGCGGCAGATCGTCGGCGGTCTGCGCAGCCGAAGGCGGCGAAGACATCGGAACCCCGGACGGGGTGGGCGAGGACGGATTGGGCCACGCCGGATTGGGCCAGACCGGGGGCGCGGCGGGCTCAGCGTCGAACGCCGCGCCGAACGGCGGCGCGGGCGCAAAGCCGAGCGGGGCCGCGGGCATTGCCTCCGCGGCGGCTGGCGCGTCGGGCGCCGTGACGTCCGTCGCGGCCTGGAACCAGCTGTGGCGGCAATTGGCACAGCGCACGGTCCTACCTTCGGTGCCGATCGCGCTGTCGGGGACCAGATAGCGTGTGCTGCACTCGGGGCATTGGAGGATCATCGGGCACGATTCACTGCGGGCCGCGGGACGGGGCCGTTCGCGGTCAAACTAAGCACGTGGCCCCCGCTCGTGGCAAGCATCATGCGCCCGGATGCTGTCTGCCGCGCTGCAGATGGCCGCCAGCTTGAAGCCGCGCGCGCTTTCATGCGAAAGCGAGCCTCACGGCACAGGCGAACTCGGGCGGGCGCGACCAATTTCATGGCGAATATCGTGCAGTTCGAAAATGTTGGCTTGCGCTACGACACCGGCGCGGAAACGCTGTCCGACATCTCGTTCACGCTGCGCAGCGGCGCCTTCTACTTTCTGACCGGCGCGAGCGGCGCGGGCAAGACGTCGTTGCTCCGACTGCTCTATCTCGCGCAGCGGCCGAGCCGCGGGGTGATCCGGCTGTTCGGCGAGGATGCGGTGCTGCTCCCGCGTGACCGGATGCCGGGGTTTCGCCGCCGCATCGGCGTGGTGTTCCAGGATTTTCGGCTCGTCCCGCATCTGTCGACCTGGGACAATATCGCTCTGCCGTTGCGCGTCGCGGGGATGCCCGAGGCGGACCTGCGCCAACCGGTCGAGGAGATGCTCGCCTGGGTCGGCCTGACCGAACGCGCCGAGGCGCGACCGGCGACGCTGTCGGGTGGTGAGCAGCAACGCGTCGCGATCGCGCGCGCGGTGATCGCCCGGCCCGAGATGCTGGTCGCGGACGAGCCGACCGGCAATGTCGATCCCGACATGGCCGAGCGGCTGCTCCATCTGTTCGAATCGCTCAACAAGCTCGGCACGACGGTGGTGGTCGCGACGCATGATCTGCACCTTCTCAACCGGATTCCGACCGCGCAGATGATGCGGCTGGATCACGGCCGGTTGCTCGATCCGACCGGGTCGTTGCAGTACCCCCCATCGCCCCGGGCCGAGCCATGAGCCGCGCATCCGAACGTCGCGTGCTCGACGAGGCTGGCGGCGTCCGTGCCATGACCTGGGTCATGGCGATCATGCTGTTCCTCACCATGCTCGCCGCCGCACTCGGGCTGGGGACTGCGGGTGCCGCCCGCGCGCTCGATCGTCAGCTGGCGGGGCGATTGACGGTCCAGATCATCGACGGCGACCCGGTTCGGCGTGATGCCAGTGCCGCCCGCGTCCTCGCGACGCTGCGGACGCTGCCGGAAGTGACCCGCGTCGCCGCGGTCGATCGCGCCGAGCTGACGCGGCTGTTGCGACCCTGGCTCGGCAGCGACGGCGCCGATCCGGGGCTGCCCGTGCCGGCGATGATCGACGTCGATCTGGGCGGCCAGGACGATGCCGCGGTCGCCTCAGTCGCGCGCGCGGTTCGCGGCGTCGCGCCGACCGCGCGCGTCGACCGGCACGAAACCTGGATGTCGCCCGTCAGCGGTGTGATGCGATCGCTGACGCTGCTCGCGCTCGGCATCGTCCTGTTGATGGCCGGCGCGACCGCAGCGGTGGTCGTGCTGGCGGCGCGCGCGGGACTTGAAACGCACCGCGCGACGATCGAGGTCATGCACATGCTGGGGTCGACCGATCTGCAGGTCGCGCGTCTCTTCCAGCGTCGGGTGGCGATCGACGCCGCGATCGGCGGCGTGGCCGGTGCCGGCGTCGCGATCGCCGTCATTTTGCTGATCATGACCCGGTTGCAGGGGCTGGGCTCCGAACTGCTCGACGGGGGGCGGTTGTCCTCGACCGACTGGGCCACGCTGGGCGCGATGCCGATCGGGTTCATCGTGCTGGCGATGGTCGCTGCGCGCGCGACGATCGTGCGCGCGATGAGGACGACCCTGTGATTGTCCGCCTTCTGGGTGTCGGTGTGCTCGTCTGGGCGCTGGGGTTCGCCGCGTTCATGCTGCTCCTGCCGCCACCGCTCAATGGCTCGACCACCGATGCGATCGTCGTGCCGACCGGCGGGGCAGGGCGGATCGATCGCGGTCTGGTGCTGCTGCGCGACCGCCAGGCGAAGCGGATGCTGGTGACTGGAGTCGCGCCCGGCGTCCGCCCGATCGACCTCGCGCTCGAATATCGCACCTCGCCCAGCGTCTTCGCCTGTTGCGTCGATCTCGGCGCAGATGCGGTGGATACGCGGTCGAATGCCGAGGAAACCGCGCGCTGGGTCAAGACGCACGACTATCGTACCGTGCGTCTCGTCACCTCGGACTGGCATGTCCCACGCGCCAAGATGGAGCTTGCCGCAGTGCTCGGGCCGCGGGTGCTGGTGCTCGGCGACGGCGTCCCCGGCACCCCGCGGCTCGGGACGCTGGTCAACGAATACAACAAGTTGATCCTGCGACGGATCGCATTGTGGATAGGATTTGGCGCATGATCGCCTGGTTACGAACGATCGTCTTCATGATCGTCTTTTACAGTATCTCGGCGCCGATCGTGCTGACCGTGCCGATCAGCGCGCTGTTCGGGTCGCGCGCGGTGATCGTCCATTCGACGGTGTGGACGCGGTTCCACCGCTGGGCGACGCGCTGGATCCTCGGCATCCGGATCCGGATCGAGGGGACGAGGCCCGACGTCGCGGCCTTCTACGCGTGCAAGCACCAGGCGATGTTCGAGACGCTCGAGCTTCAGGCGCTGCTCGACGGGCCGGCGATCGTGTTGAAGCGCGAACTGGCGGACATCCCCGCCTGGGGATGGGCGGCGCGACGCTATGGTGCGATCGTCGTCGACCGCGACGCATCCGCCAAGGCGCTGCGCAACATGATGCGCGAGGCGATCGCGGCCAAGGCGACCGGGCGCTCGGTCCTGATCTTCCCCGAAGGCACCCGGGTCGTGCCCGGCGAGCATCCGCCGCTCAAGCCGGGTTTTGCGGGCCTCTACCGCGCGCTCGGCATGCCGACGGTCCCAATCGCCTGCGACAGCGGCACCGTCTGGCCGCGCAAGGGGCCCAAGCGGGCGGGCGTCATCACCTTCCGCTTCGGCGAGGTCGTCCCCGCCGGTCTCAAACGCGAGGAGGCCGAGGCGCGCGTCCATGCGGCGATGAACGCGCTCGACGGCTGACGCCGCTGGCGGCGCTCCGAGCGGGGTCAGTCGTGCGCGCGGCCGAAATCGGCGGCGTCGTCGTCCTGACCCTGTTCGACGATCGACCGGCGCACCGCGCGCGTGCGCGTGAACAGGTCGAACAGCTCGTCGCCCTTGCCCCAGCGGATCGCGCGTTGCAGCGCGCTCAGATCCTCCGAAAAGCGTTGCAGCATGTCGAGCACCGCCTCGCGGTTGGTCAGGAACACGTCGCGCCACATCGTTGGATCCGACGCGGCGATGCGCGTGAAGTCGCGAAAGCCGCCCGCCGAATATTTGATCACCTCGGACTGGGTGACCTCTTCCAGATCGCTCGCGGTGCCGACGATCGTGTAGGCGATCAGATGGGGCAGATGGCTGGTGATCGCCAGCACCCGGTCGTGATGATCGGGGGCCATGAACTCGATCTGCGCGCCCAGCCGCCGCCAGAATTCGGCGACCCGCTCGACCGCAGCCGGATCGGCGCCCGCGGGGGGCGTGACGATGCACCAGCGATGGTTGAACAGTGTCGCGAACCCCGCCTCGGGCCCGCTGCGTTCGGTGCCAGCGACCGGATGCGCGGGGATCACGGTCGCGCCCGGCAGCGCCTCCGCCAGCACGCGTGCGACCTCGGTCTTGCTGCTGCCGACATCGCTGACGATCGCCTCGGCGGGCAGGTCCGCGGCAAACTCCGCCGCGACCGCCGCCATCGCGCCGACGGGGACGCACAGGATCACCAGATCGGCGTCGATCACCGCACTGCCCGCGGTGTCGGCGATGTCGTGGCACAACTCCAGCCGGTCCGCGGTCGCACGCACCGCGGGATCGACGTCATAGCCGGTGAGCCGCACCGTCGGCATCGCCTGCAGCACGCCGCGCGCGATCGACGACCCGATCAGCCCCAGTCCTAGGATCGTGACGCGTGCGAACGGCAGCATCAGCCCCGCTCGACCAGCGCGCGCAACGCCGCGATCACGCCGCGCGTCTCATCCTCGGTGCCGATCGTGATGCGCAGCGCATTGGGAAGGCCCTGTCCGGGCAGCCAGCGGACGATATACCCCGCCTCCATCAGCCCGTGATAGGCCGCGTCGGCGGTCAGCTGACCTTCGAACAGGACGAGCACGAAATTCGCCTTGGAGGGTACGCAGCGCAGGCCGGCATTACCCATCTGCGCGACCTGCTCGACGAACCAGCCGCGCCAGCGGTCGTTGTGCGCGCGAGTCGCATCGACAAAGCCGGTATCCGCCAGCGCCGCGACGGCCGCCGCCTGGCCCGCCGTCGTGACGTTGAAGGGCGCGCGGATGCGGTGCATCGCATCGATGATCGGCGCGCAGGCATAGCCCCAGCCGATCCGCTCCGCGGCAAGGCCGTGGATCTTCGAGAAGGTCCGCGTGACGAGCACGTTCGCCTCGGTCATCGCCAGCGCGAGGCCGGCATCATCCTCCTCGGGGCTGAGATATTCGGCATAGGCCTGGTCGAGGACGAGCAGCACCGAGCGCGGCAGGCCGGCGTGCAACCGGGCGATCTCGGCGCGCGGCGTGAACGTGCCGGTCGGGTTGTTCGGGTTGGCGACGAACACGACGCGGGTGCGTTCGGTGACCGCGGCGAGGATCGCATCGACATCGGTCGCATAGTCGCGGTCGTCGACGACGACCGGCTCGGCACCGACGCGCCGCGTCGCGATTTCGTAGACCGCAAAGCCGTAGCGGACATGGATGATCTCGTCGCCGGGGCCCGCATAGGCGCCCGCGACCAGATGCAGGATCTCGTCCGATCCGGTGCCATAGATCACGCGTGCCGGATCCAGGTCGTAATGCGCCGCCAGTGCCTCGCGCAGCGCGGTCGCGCTGGCGTCGGGATAGCGTTCGAGCGTGTGATCCGCGCCGTCGAACGCGGCCTTGGCCGCTGGGCTCGTCCCAAGCGGGTTCTCGTTCGACGACAGCTTGATCACCGTGCGGCCATCATCGGTCGTCGAGCGACCGGGCGTGTACGGCGCGATCCCCAGGATCCAGGGCTTCGGCGTGGGTGCGGGCATGATGTTTGTCATGGCCGCGGGGCATAGCGGTCGGTGTGGCGCAGTGGCAAATGGTTGTGGTAGCGGACGCGTCATGCTCGACACGATTGATCCCGACCGGACGACCGACGCGCGCTTCGGCCTGGCGCGTCGCGTGACCTTGCCGGGACCGTTGCGGCTCGATGGCGGCGTCCTGCTGTCGCCGGTCGACATTGCCTATGAAACCTATGGCACGCTGAATGCCGACGCCTCGAACGCGGTCCTGATCTGTCATGCGCTGACCGGTGATCAGCATGTCGCCTCGACGCATCCGCGGACCGGCAAGCCCGGCTGGTGGACGCGGATGGTCGGTGAGGGGCGACCGATCGATCCCGCGCGGCATTTCATCGTCTGCGCCAATGTGCTCGGCAGTTGCATGGGCTCGTCGGGGCCTGCGACGATCAACCCCGCGACTGGGCGCGCCTGGGCGATGGGGTTTCCGGTCATCACGATTCGCGACATGGTCCGCGCACAGGCAATGCTGCTCGACCATCTCGGCATCGACGTGCTGCAGGCGGTGGTCGGCGGATCGATGGGCGGGATGCAGGCGCTGAGCTGGCCCGCGACCTTCCCCGACCGGGTCCGCGCCTGTGTCGTGATCGCATCGACCGCGCGCCACACCGCGCAGAACATCGCCTTTCACGAGGTTGGCCGCCAGGCGGTGATGGCCGATCCGAACTGGCGCGGCGGCGATTATCACGACGAGTCCGCGCCGACCGCGGGGCTCGCGGTCGCGCGGATGGCGGCGCACATCACCTATCTGTCGGAAGCCGGGCTGACCGAGAAGTTCGGGCGGCGGCTGCAGGCCCGCGACGCCAAGTCGTTCGGCTTCGACGCCGATTTCCAGGTCGAGAGCTATCTGCGGCATCAGGGGCTCGCCTTCACCGACCGGTTCGACGCGAACTCCTATCTCTATATCACCCGCGCGATGGACTATTTCGATCTCGCGGAGGAGCATGGCGGGCTGCTCGCCAACGCCTTCCGCGCGACGAGCGCGCGCTTCTGCCTCGTCAGCTTCGACACCGACTGGCTCTATCCGACCGCGGAATCGCGCAGCATCGTCCAGGCGCTCAATGCCGCAGGCGCGCCGGTCAGCTTCGTCGAGCTCAGCAGCCCGTACGGCCATGACGCGTTTCTGCTTGAGGCGCCCGAGCTCAACCGCGTCGTCGACGGATTTCTGAGGGCAGGGGCATGAGCACCCCGACGCAGCAGGAGACGCTGCGCGCCGACCTGGGGATCATCGCGCATCACGTGGACCGTGGGTCGCGCGTGCTCGACGTCGGATGCGGCGACGGCGCGCTGATGGCGGCGCTCCGGGACGAGCGCGCGGTCGATGCGCGCGGGCTGGAGATCGATCCGGGCAACGTTGCGGCCGCGGTAGGCCGCGGCCTGTCGGTGATCCAGGGCGACGCCGATGTCGACCTGCAGGGCTATCCCGATGCCAGCTTCGACTATGCGATCCTCAGCCAGACATTGCAGACCGCGCGCGCGCCCGACCTGGTGCTCGACCATCTGCTGCGGATCGGTCGGCGCGCCTTTGTCAGCTTTCCCAACTTCGCGCATTGGCGCGTGCGGCTGTCGCTGCTGTGGGGCGGGCGGATGCCGGTCACGCGGCAATTGCCCGAAAGCTGGTACGACACCCCCAACATCCATCACGTCACGATCGACGACTTCCGGGCGTTCCTCCGGCAGCGCGGTGTGATCGTCGAGGGTGCCTGGTTCCTGTCGGGCGACAAGCAGACGACGTCGGCGGCTGCCAACCTGCTCGCCGAGCACGCCGTATTCCTGTTGCGGGGCGAACCGGGGGCATGACCCGGGCGCTCCCCCGGTAACACAGGTTATTTGTTTCAATTCGCTACACGTTCTTGATTCAAATCAATAAACCGAAGGAACGGATAGCCCGGCCAACGGTTGCCACGACAATGACCAAGACCGCCATGATCGTTGAAGATGAAATCTTCGTCGCGCTGGATCTCGAAAGGATCCTGATCGACGCGGGATATCACGTCGTGGCGATCGCGGCGGACCGCGAAACCGCGCTCATCGCCGCGGCCGGATGCGATTTCGCCTTTGTCGACGTCAATCTGCGCGACGGTCCGACCGGTCCGTCGATTGCGGAGACGATTGCGCGCGATCACGGCGTGAAGGTCGTCTTCGTCACCGCCAATCCCAGCCAGATCGGCGACGCCGATTGCCTCGGCTATATCCGCAAGCCGTTCAACGATGCCGCGATCCTCGCCGCCGCCGAACTGGCGACCACGGGTCAGGCGCTACGCGGCGGTAGCGAACTGATCCAGATCCGACGGCGCGGGAACTGACGGGGAGACCGCGCGGTCAGCGGCAGAAGGAGGGGAGGGGGACCCCGATCTCGACGCACAGCCCCTCGGGACGCCAATCGCGCCGCACCGTCCCGCCCAACTGGCGAACCGCACTCATTTCGATCAGCTGACTGCCAAAACCCTTATGGCTCGTCGGGTGCGCGATCGGCGGGCCACCCTGCTCGCGCCAGGTCAGACGCACCGTGCCCGTGGCGCCGTCCCCGTCATGCCCGATCGTCAGCGCGACATGCCCATCGACGGTCGACAGCGCGCCGTATTTCGTCGCGTTCGTCGCGAGCTCGTGAAACAGCAGGGCGAGCGGGGTCGCGGAACGATCGTCGATCCGCACATCGTCGCCGATCACGACCAGACGATCCGTCCCGTCTTGCCGATAGGGTTCGAACAAATCGCCCAGCAGGCCCTTCAGACTGTCCTGCGGGGCTTCCGGACGCGACTGGGTGCTGTGCGGGCGGACGAAGTCGTGTGCACGGCCCAGCGCGGTGATGCGGTGGCGCAGGTCGGTCGCGATCCCGGCGAATTCGGGTTTGCCGCGCGCGGAAAAGGCGATGAGTCCGGCGATGACGGCGAAGATGTTCTTGATCCGGTGGCTCAGCTCCTGGCTGATCACCTCGCGCTCTTCATAGGCGAGCTTCTGCTCGTGGATGTCGGTGCAGGTCCCGAACCAGCGCGTGATCGCGCCCTGGTCGTCGCGTACCGGCAAAGCGCGGCCGAGCACCCAGCGATAGGTGCCGTCCCGGTGCCGCAACCGATATTCGATCGTATAGGGCTCGCCGCTCGCGAGCGAATGGCGCCAGATCGTCCAGGCGCGGTCCTGGTCCTCGGGATGGAACACGTCGTTCCAGCCCTCGCCATCGGTCGTGCCGGGCGTCGTGCCGGTAAACTCGTACCAGCGCGCATTGTAATAATCATGGAAGCCGTCGGGCAGCGTCGACCAGACCATCTGCGGCATCGTATCGGCCAGCGTCCGGAACCGCAGATCGCTCGCCTCGAGCGTGCGCCGCGCCCGCGCCTCGGCAAAGGCCTGTTCGCGCGCGGTCCGGCGATCGTCGAGCCGCCCCATCGCCGCCTTGGCCAGCAGTGTCAGCCCGTCACGCTGGAACGGCGTAAGCCCCGCCCGCGAGGTCGTCGCCAGCACGCACAGCGCGCCGAGCGGCACGCCTTCGCTCGAGACCAGAGGCGCCCCCGCGTAGAAGCGGACATGCGGAGCACCGGTGACGAGCGCGTTGTCCACGAACCGCGGATCGGCCTGCGCGTCGGGCACTTCCATCACGTCGTGATGGTGCATCGCATGCGCACAGAAGGACTGGCTCCGCGGCGTCTGGTCGAGATCGGTGCCGCTGCGTGAAAGGAACCGCTGATATTCCTCCTCGACCAGGCTCAGCAGTGCGATCGGCGCATCGCACAACCGGGCTGCGAACGACACGATGTCGTCCAGCTCACCCTGCATGCGCGCGCCCGCGACATCGTAGGACGAGATGACGCGTGATCGCGCCGCCTCGTCGTACACGCTCGGCGCTACTGGAGTCGAAACGGGCGGCGTCACGATGCTTAGAACGGCACGTCGTCGTCGAGATCGTCCGAGAACCCGCCGGTCTGGCCAAAGCTGCCGCCGCGCGCGCCGCCACCGCTGCCGCCGCCCGACGGCGCCGAACGACCACCGCCGCCGCCGCCGTAACCGCCGCCGCCTGACGAGCCGCCGCCAAAGTCGTTGCCGCCGCCGGCCCAATCGTCGCCGCCGCCGCGGCTACCACCGCCACCGCCTGCGCCGCCGCCCTGGCCGCCATTCGGGCCGTCGAGCATCGTCAGCACGCTGTTGAAGCCCTGCAGCACGATCTCGGTCGAATACTTGTCCTGGCCCTGCGCGTCCTGCCATTTGCGCGTCTGGAGTGCGCCCTCGATATAGACCTTCGAGCCCTTGCGCAGATACTTCTCCGCGACGTTGGCGAGGCCTTCGTTGAAGATGGCAACCGAATGCCATTCAGTCTTTTCCTTGCGCTCGCCCGACATCTTGTCCTTCCAGGACTCGGACGTCGCGATGCGCAGATTGACGACCTTGCCGCCGTTCTGGAACTGCTTGCTTTCGGGATCGCGGCCGAGATTGCCGACGATGATGACCTTGTTGACGCTGCCTGCCATGATGCCCCTCAGAGGCCGGCGAACACCGCCAGCCAATATGTGATTCCGGCCATGATGTAGGCGGCGGCGAACAAATAGCCAACCATGAACGCCGGCCATTTCCACCCGTTCGTCTCGCGACGCGTGACGGCGATCGTCGAGATGCACTGCGGCGCGAATACGAACCACATCAGGAAGGCGAGCGCGGTCGGCAGGGTCCAGCGGCCGCGCAGATTCTCGACCATCGCCTTGCCGCCCTGGTTGCTGTCGGGATCGTCGATCGCATAGACCGTGCCGATCGCCGCGACCGCAACCTCGCGCGCGGCCATCGCCGGGATCAGTGCAAGCACGATGTCGCGGTTGAAGCCGATCGGCGCGAACACCGGGGCAATGCCGTTGGCGATCCGTCCCGCCGCCGAATAATCGACCGGCGACACCTTGCTGCCTTCAGGCGGCTTGGGAAAGCTCAGCATCACCCACAGGATCACGGTCGACACCAGGATGATGCCGCCCGCACGCTTCAGGAAGATCTGCGCGCGGCTCCACAGGCCGATGCCGACGTCGCGCCACTGCGGCCACTGATATTTCGGCATCTCCATCATGAAGCCCGACGACACGCCCTTGGTGACCGTCCGGCGCAGCACCAGCGCGGCGACGAACGCACCGACGATGCCCATCACGTACAGCCCGAGCATCACCAGCCCCTGAAGGCCGACGAACGGCAGGACCTGCGTGTTGGGAATGAATGCGCCGATGATCAGCGTGTAGACCGGCAGCCGCGCGGAGCAGGTCATCAGCGGCGCGATCAGGATCGTCGTCAGCCTGTCCTTCTCGTCGTCGATCGTCCGCGTCGCCATGATCCCGGGGATCGCGCAGGCGAAACTCGACAGCAGCGGGATGAACGCGCGCCCCGACAGCCCGACGCTCGCCATCACGCGGTCCATCAGGAACGCCGCGCGGACCATATAACCGCTCGCCTCGAGCACGAGGATGAACAGGAACAGGATCAGGATCTGCGGCAGGAACACGATCACAGCGCCGACGCCCTTGATCACCCCGTCGACCAGCAGCGACCGGAGCAGCGAATCGGGAAGCTCCGACGTGATGAACGCCTGCAGCGCCGTGAAGCCGCCGTCGATCAGGTCCATGAACGGCTGCGCCCAGCTGAAGACCGCCTGGAACATCAGGAACATGATCGCCAGCAGTAGCACCGGCCCGGCGATGGGATGCAGCGCGACCCCGTCGAGCATGTGCGTCCAGCGCCGTACCGGCGTCTCGGACAGCGTGGCGGCCGTCGCGATGTCGCGCGCGCGCCGCTGCAGCGTGACGATGTCGTCCTGCACACTGCCGTCCGACTTGCGCAGCCGGATCGGACCGTTGACGACGGTCTGCGTCAGGATCGCACGCAGCGCGTCGAGCCCGCGTTTGCGGACCGCGACGGTCGGGATCACCGGCACGCCAAGTTCTCGCGAAAGCACCGCCGCATCGAGTTTCAACCCGTCGCGTTCGGCGAGATCGACCATGTTGAGCGCCACCACGACGGGCAGGCCGAGCGCGATCAGCTGGAGCGTGAAGCGCAGGTGATTGTCGAGATTGGCGGCATCGACGACCACGACCAGCGCGTCGGGCAGGCGTTCGCCGTCCTGCGTTCCGGTGACGACGTCGCGCGTGACGCGCTCATCGGGGGAGGAGGGCTCGAGGCTGTAGGCGCCGGGCAGGTCGACCAGCTCGACCGGGCGGCCGTCGTCGAGCGTCAGCCGTCCGGCCTTGCGCTCGACCGTCACGCCTGGATAGTTGCCGACCTTCTGCCGCGCACCCGTGAGCGCATTGAACAGCGCGCTCTTGCCGGCATTGGGATTGCCGACCAGCGCGACCAGCGGTGCTGCGTTCATAATGCCAGGCTGATTATTCTGCGGCGGCTGGCGTGGGTGATACGCGAATCGCACCTGCGACCGCACGCCGCAATGCGACGGTCATCCGGCCGATCCGGCAGGCGATCGGACCCTGGCCCAGCGTCGCGCGGTGAAGAACCTCGACATCGACACCCTCGTCAAAGCCGAGTTCGCGCAACCGGCGTGCCTCCGGGCCTGCCAGTCTGGCCCAGTCGATCGCAGCGACGATGCCATGCTGCTTGCGGGGCAGCGTTTCGAGACTGACGGAACGATCGGGGCGAGTGTCCATGATGCGACTGATTATCAGTAACGGATCGCCAAGGGAAGCCCCGGCACGCGCACTTGACGCAGATTGCGTGCATTCCATCGCCGCGTGACGGCGCGCCGCGACCGGCTCACGCCACCGGATAGCGCAACCGCCCGACGAACCGCGACAGGCTGAAGCCATGCTCTGTCCGCTTGAGAAAGCCCGACTTTGCGGTTTCGAACCGCATGATGCCGTCGATCCGCCGGCTGAGAAACGCCCGCGTCTCGGCAAACCCCTCGCTGTCGTCGTCGAGGAAGACGGTGACGGTCGCGGCATAGACGCCGAGCAGGATCGTCCGCTTGGTATAATGATTGTAATCGGTCGCGACATCGCCCGCGGCGCGCCAGATCGTGTCGACCGTCCGCCAGCCGAGCCGCCCCGCCTTGGTCAGATTCTGCGGCAAGGCGAGGATCGCCAGCGCACGGCGCAGCGATTCGCGGTCGGCGGCGGTCGCCTGCAGCCGGGCCTCGATCAGCGCGGCGATCCGTGCGCGGATCTTCATCGCCGACAGCCGCTCGGGCGGCAGGCTTGCGAGCATCGCGACGTCGATATCGGCGAACCACGCGTCGATCATGTCGACCGGTCCCTCTTCGAAGGCGAGCGCGGCGACGTCGCGGTCGATTCCCGCCGCGTCCGCCGCCATGTCGCGCGCCGCGTCGCTCCACCCGTCGAACGCCGCATTGGCGGCGATGCCGGGGGCGAGCAGCGAACGGATTTCGTCGAGCGTGAGGTCTTGGGTCATACCGTCTCCTGCCGTCCAAGATCAGGCGTGTCGAGCGCCTCTTCAATAGGGGGGCGATCGGCCGGCGTCCGGCGGACCAGCACCAGCGCGATCGCCACCATCACCACGCCGGCCAGATCGGGCAGGCCGAGCCGCTCGCCATAGACCAGCCAGCCGACCGTCCCTGCGACGACCGGCTGGATCAGCAGCGCGATGCCGATCACCAGCGGCGAAAACCGCCCGAGCGCATAGATCATCAATCCCTGGCCCAGCACCTGGCTGCACAGCGCGAGCCCGATCAGCGGCCCCCACTGCGCCGGTACGATCCGCTCGCCCATCGCCAGCGCGAACACCAGCAGCGGCACGATGCCCGCCAGGGTCGACAGCACCAGTGCGGACAAGGGGGCGAGCGTCGTCCGCGCGCGCGCCATCAGGATGAAATACACCGTATAAAGCAGCCCCGCGAGGATGCAGAGCAGGTCACCCGCCAGGTTCTTCGCATCGAGCTGATAGGAGCGCCCGAGCAACAGCGCCGCGCCTGCCGCGGCGAGCATCAGCGCCCAGCCCTGTGTCCGCGTCGGCCAGGTCCGCGCGACGAGAAACCCGTAGATCGGAAACATCAGCGTCGCCGCATTGCCGAACAGCGTCGCATTGGCGAGCGTGGTGCGCAGGATGCCGAGATGCCAGCTGCCGAGATCCGCGGCGAAGCACACGCCGCCCGCGATCAGCCCGATCCAGACGCCGCGCCCGAGCCGCGTCGGTCGCGCGCCCTGCTGCGCTGCGAGCAGGACGAGAAACGGCACCGCCAGCGTCAGCCGCCAGAAACCCGCCGCGACCGGTCCGACCTCGGTCGCACGAACGAACCACGGCCCGAATGCGAGCGCGACATTGGCGATCAGCAGCGCGCCGAACGCGAGCGTACCGGGGGCGCCGGTCGTCGTCGCCGTCGGCGTTTCGGGCACGCTAGATATTCTTTGCGGGGCGGGGCGATGCATGCCGCGCTGTAGCGTCCTATCTTGCCCCCGTCAGGCATTAAGGAGCCCCCATGCCAAGCCTTTTCGATCCCATCACGCTCGGCGCCGTCGAAGCGCCCAACCGCATCCTCATGGCGCCGCTCACCCGCGGGCGTTCGGACAAGGACGCCGTCCCGTCCGACCTCATGGTCGACTATTACACGCAGCGCGCCAGCGCCGGCCTGATCATCTCGGAAGCCACCGGCATCAGCCGCGAAGGTCTGGGCTGGCCGTTCGCGCCGGGCCTGTGGACGCAGGCTCAGGTCGAGGCGTGGAAGCCCGTCACCGCAGCGGTGCACGCCGCCGGCGGCCGGATCATCGCACAGCTCTGGCATATGGGACGCCAGGTTCATTCGTCGGTGATCGGCGGCCAGCCCGTCTCGTCGTCCGCGACCAAGACCGAAGGCCAGGCGCATACGTTCGAGGGCAAGAAGGATTTCGAGGTCGCGCGTCCGCTCGAGCTGAACGAGATTCCGCGGCTGCTGAACGACTATGAGCTGGCGACGAAGAACGCGCTGGAAGCCGGGTTCGACGGCGTCCAGATCCATGCCGCGAACGGCTATCTGATCGACCAGTTCCTGCGCGACAACGCGAACAGCCGCACCGATGACTATGGTGGCAGCATCGAGAACCGCATCCGCCTGCTTCGCGAAGTCACCGAGCGTGTGATCTCGGTCGCCGGCGCCGATCGCACCAGTGTCCGCCTCTCGCCCAATGGCGATTCGCAGGGCGTCGACGACAGCAACCCCGAGCCGCTGTTCACCGCCGCCGCCAAGGCGCTGTCCGATCTCGGCATCGCCTTCCTCGAGCTGCGCGAGCCGGGTCCCGACGGCACCTTCGGCAAGACCGACGTGCCAAAGCTCAGCCCGGCAATCCGCAAGGTCTTCAAGGGCGTGCTGGTCGTGAACTCGGATTACGACACGCTCGAAAAGGCGCAGGCCGAGCTCGACAAGGGCGATGCCGATGCGATCAGCTTCGGCCGGACGTTCATCGCGAACCCCGATCTGCCCGAGCGCCTGCGCACCGGCGCACCGCTGGCGCAGGATAACCCGAAGACCTGGTATAGCCAGGGCCCAGAGGGCTATATCGACTATCCGGCGCTGGAAACCGTGCCCGCCTAAGCCGACCGCCTGATTGTCACCGGTGACGCCATCGCATAGCAGCGCGGCTTTCGCGTCGTGCGCGGCGCACCGGTGACGACAGGACATAACATGACCGACGGCTGGGGCCCGCCGAAATCGCCCCCCAAATCCAGCCCCGCATCGGCCTGGCCGCTGAACGACCGCGGCCCCGGCCCGTTGCTGCCCGGCACCGCGGATCGCGCGGCCCGCCGCGCCGAAGAGCGTGCCCGCGAGCGGGAACAGCGCGCGCAGGACCGCCTTGCCGCGACCGATCAGCGCGCCGAAGCGCGCGCCGCGCAACGCGATGCGCTCTCGCAGGACCGTGAACGTGCGCGCGAAGCCCGCCGGGTCGAGGAAGCGCAGCGGATCCGCGCGCGCCTCGACGCGCCGCCCGCCAATGACGAGGAAGCGCTCAAGATCGCCAAGCGCCGCCGCTCGGGCGCGCGTGCGCGCAGCGGCGAGGAGACGAAGACCGAACGCGACACCCGCGGCTATACGACGATCGTCGACCCCGCCCGCATCCGCACGCTCGCCGCACGCGGCGCGTCGATCGCCGCGCTGGCCGCCGCGTTCGGAATCACTGCCGAAGAGGTCGAGGCCGCCCTGCGCGACACTCCCGAGGAATGACCAGGGCGATCGTGGGTGGATGAGGGCGGACGTCCGAACGCCTACGCATCCTACGCGACGAAGCGGTCCTTCAGCGCCAGCATCGCGAGCGCCGCCTTCGCCGCGCCGCCGCCCTTGTCGCCCTCGGTCGGGCGCGCACGCGTGAGCGCCTGCGCCTCGTTCTCGGTGGTCAGGATGCCGTTGCCGATCGGCAGGCCGTCCATCGTCAGCGCCATGATCCCGCGCGCGCTCTCGCCCGCGACGATCTCGAAATGATAGGTCTCGCCGCGGATCACGACACCCAGCGCGACATAGCCGTCATAGGTCTCGCTCTCGGCCGCCAGCGCGATCGCGCCGGGCACCTCGAGTGCGCCGGGGACGGTGATCGTCTCGTGGCTGTGCCCCGCCGCCTCGATCGCCGCGCGCGCGCCTTCGATCAGCAGGTCGTTCAGATGGTCGTAGAACCGCGCTTCGACGATCAGGATATGCGCCATCAGTTGGGAGCCTTTTCGGTGTCGAGGGGAGCGATCGGGCGTTCGCCGACGA
Source organism: Sphingomonas sp. CFBP 8765 (assembly GCF_014841445.1). NCBI lineage: Bacteria > Pseudomonadati > Pseudomonadota > Alphaproteobacteria > Sphingomonadales > Sphingomonadaceae > Sphingomonas > Sphingomonas sp. CFBP 8765. The sequence continues at coordinate 300,017 of NZ_JACYTY010000002.1, forward strand.
TCGACAGGCCATAGCCGTCGAGCCCGACCAGCGTGTGGTGGGTGTTGGTGATCAGCACCATGTCATGGACGCCGAGCTCGGTCAGGATCATCGCGCCGACGCCGTAGTCGCGCAGCTCTTCCATGTCCGGGGTGATCTCCGCGCCTGCCTTCTTCAGCACGGCAGAGGTGAACGCGTTGCCGCGCGGCCGGTTGATGACGACGATCACGCCCGCGCCCTCGTCGGCGATCATCTGCATCGACCGTGCCAGGATCCGGCCGCGATCGCCCGATTCGCCGAAGATGTCGGCGAAGGGCGACAGCGCATGCATCCGGACGAGCGTCGGCTTGGCGGGGTCGATCCGGCCCTTGACCAGCGCGACCTGCTCGGTGCCCGTCGCCTTGTTCCAGAAGGTCAGCGCGGTCCAGTCGCCGCCCCATTCGGACGTGAACCTGGCCTCGGCGCGCTTCTCGACCAGATGGTCGTAGCGGCGGCGATAGGCGATCAGGTCGCGGATCGTGCCGATCTTGATATTGTGGAACTGCGCGAAGGTGACGAGGTCGTCCATCCGCGCCATCGTCCCGTCCTCGTTCATGATCTCGCAGATCACGCCCGAGGGGTTCAATCCGGCCAGCCGCGCGACGTCGACCGCCGCCTCGGTATGCCCGGCGCGGATCAGCACGCCGCCGTCGCGCGCGACGAGCGGGAAGACATGGCCGGGGGTGACGATGTCCGCCTTCTGCTTGGTCGCATCGATGGCCACCGCGATCGTCCGCGCGCGATCCGCCGCCGAGATGCCCGTCGTCACGCCTTCGAGCGCCTCGATCGACACGGTGAACGCGGTCTCGTGCCGCGTGCCGTTGTTGCGGCTCATCAGCTCGAGCCCAAGTTCCTCTGTCCGTGCTCGGGTCAGCGCGAGGCAGATCAGCCCGCGACCGAACTTCGCCATGAAGTTGATCTTCTCGGGCGTCGCCATCTGCGCGGGGATGACCAGGTCGCCCTCATTCTCGCGGTCCTCGTCATCGACCAGGATGAACATCCGGCCGTTGCGCGCCTCGTCGATGATCTCTTCGGGGCTCGACAGATATCCATGCTTCAGGCGCCCGAGTTCGGCGCTGCGTTCAGCCGGCATTGACACGGTAATGCTCCATCCGTTGGAGATAGCGGGCAAGGACGTCGATCTCGATATTGACCGTCCGGTCCGTCTCGATCGTCCCGAGCGTGGTCACGCCCCAGGTATGCGGGATGATGTTCAGGCCGAACTCAACCGCCTTCTTCCCATCAGGGCCGTCGACATCGCGGACGGTGTTGACGGTCAGCGACACGCCGTCGATCGTGACCGATCCCTTGGCGGCGATGAACGGCGCGATGTCCGCGCCGGCGCGGACGGTGACGCGGTGCGATCCGCCCTCCTCGACCACCGACACGACCGTCCCGAGCCCGTCGACATGGCCGGTGACGATATGCCCGCCCAGCTCCTCGCCAAGCTTCATCGCGCGTTCGAGATTGAGCGGGCGACCTTGCGTCCACTGGTCGCGCGCGGTGCGGCTGATCGTCTCGCCCGAGACGTCGACCGCGAACCAGTGCGGCCCGTCGCCGCCCGCGGACTTGTCGACCACGGTCAGGCAGACGCCCGAACACGCGATCGACGCGCCCAGGTCGATCGTGGCGGGATCATAGGCGGTCGCGATGACCACGCGTGTGTCGCCCTGTTGCGCCACGCTGGTGATTGTGCCGATGTCGGTGACGATTCCGGTAAACATTATCCCTCGTTTCGCTCGCGCTCGTAGACCTCGACTCGGTCGCTGCCAAGTTGCCGTGAATCGACGATCGACCAGCGTCCATGCGCGCTGGAAAGATCGCCGAGACCAATGTCGCCAATGGAATGCCGGCCGTTCCCGATAAGAATCGGCGCGCGGTACAGCAGCAGCCGATCGACCAGGTCCGCGGCAAGGAACGCCGACGCTACGGCCGCGCCGCCCTCGACCAGCAGATGGTCGCCGGGCAGGGCCGCAATATCCTGCGGATCGGCGATGACGTGCCATCCCGCGTCCGCATCGGGCGCTGTCCGCGACAGCAGCACGCGGCGCGGTGCCCGCGATTCGAGCCCGGCCAGCCGCACGTCGAGTCGCGGCGTATCCGCCTCGAACGTCCCGCGCCCGACCAGAATCGACTCGTGCCGACTCCGTTCGAGATGCGCATGCGCGCGCGCCTGTGGCCCGGTGATCCAGCGGCTTGACCCGTCCGCCATCGCGATACAGCCGTCGAGCGAGGTCGCAAGCTTCAGCGTGACATGCGGCTGACCGCGAGCGAGTCGTGTAAGGAACCCCGCCATCGACCGTCGCGCCTCGACGGCGCGCACACCCGTCTCGACGCGGATCCCGGCGTCGCGCAACCGCGCCAACCCGCGCCCTGCGGTTCGCGGATCGGGATCCTGCAACGCCGCGACGACCCGCGCCACGCCCGCCGCGATCAACAGGTCGCTGCATGCCGGCCCGCGCAGCGATTCATGCGCGCAGGGTTCGAGCGTCACATAGGCCGTGGCTCCCCGCGCCTTCGCGCCCGCCTGCGCCAGTGCCATCGCCTCGGCATGCGGCCGACCGCCTGCTTGCGTCCAGCCGCGCCCGACGACGCGCCCGTCCGAGACGATCACGCAGCCGACACAAGGGTTGGGTGCCGTCCGCCCACGTCCCCGCGCAGCTAGCGCCAGCGCTGCCCCGACAAACCGGCCGGATTCGATGGTCAGATCCCCAGCGCCTTCAGCTTGTCGTCCATCCGCTTGAACGACGCGCGGGTTTCCTCCTCGCGCTTCTTCTGCTCAGCCAGGCGCGCGGCCTTGATCGGCGCGTCGATCTTCTGCTGCGCGACGATCTGCGCATCGGTGCGATCCGCGGGCCATTGCTCGACATAGACGATGTTCGGCCGATACTCGCGCTCGGCATAGCTGTCCTTCGAGAAGGCGTAGATCAGGAAGCCCGTGACGAGCATCGCCAGCGCAAGAAAGCCAAGCTCGTACGGCTGCCGGCCCCGGAGGAACAGGCGGAGGTCGCGATAGGCGCGGACCGGCGAGAAACGACTGAAAGAGCCCATCGCGCAAAGATAGGCATGCAGGCCCCCCAAGGCCAGTACCTTGGGCGACGACCCGGGGGGCCGACCTGCAGGCCCATCCTTGCGGCGGGTCGTCGCCCGCGGCTCAGTTTTCCAGCACGAACGACAGGTTCATCGTCTTCCACGCTTCGACCGCGACCCCGTCGCGCGTCGCTGGCCTGAACCGCCACTTCGTCAGCGCCCGGTCCAGCGTCGCGCGATAAAAGGCGTCGCTGGTGGCGGTGACCCGCTCGACCTGTTTCACGCGCCCGTCCGCACCGATCAGCACGCGCAGGACGACTCGCCCCTCGCGCCCGGCCCGGCGTTCCTCGGACGGATAACCCGGCTGGAAATCCGCGGCATAGCGCGGGTCGATGCCCGGCTGGACGAACAGGGGCGACGGCTTGGGCGGATCGACCGCCACGCTGCCTGTGCCCGTGCCGACGACGTCGATCGGCGGGTTGAAGGGCAGCGGGTCGGGCACAACCTCGAACCCCTCGGTGGCCGGCGTCGGCACCTGCCGGACCGGTGCATCGGGCCGCGGCGCTGGGCGCGGCTGCTGGCGGACCAGCGGATCGGCGGGCGGCACCGGCGTGGGCGGCGGCGGGGTGTGCGGGATATAGATTGTGAGTGGCGGGTCGGGCGGCGTGAACGGCACCAGTTCCGGTGCTGCAAAGAACAACGCCCCGATCACCACGCCGTTGATCGCCAGCGCGACGCCCAGGCTTCCGGGGTTCAATCCGCCCGTCCGGCTCATTCTGTCCGCGTACATCCGTCCGTCTCCTTCGCATCTCCTCGAGGATGGCGGCGCGATCGATACCGCCACGTGAAATGGTACATCATTACATGCGCCGCGCAAGCGCGATCGGAACCGTTTTGCACGCCGTCGGATCAGGGGCGGTCAGCGGGGTTTCAGCCCGCTCGTTCAAGCCTCAGCCGGCGCGTGCCGCCGCGAGGCGCGCCAGTGCCCGCTCGCGCCCGATCAGCGGCAGCAGTGCGGCCATGTCGGGCCCGTGATCGCGTCCGGTCAGCGCGCGGCGCAGCGGCAGGAACAGCGCCTTGCCCTTGCGCCCGGTCTCCGCCTTCAACCGGCTCGTCAGTGCATGCCAGGGGTCACTTGCCCAGTCGATCGCCGCGGACGCGGCCAGCGCCTGGTCGAGATACGTCGCATCCTCGTCCCCGCCGACGGGTTTGACCGCGACCGGCCCCTCGATCACCTGCCACCAGTCGGCGGCATCGGCGAGCGTCATTAGGTTCGGACGTACCGCCTCCCATGCGGCCTCGCTCATGCCCTCGGGCAGGCGGTCGGCGACGTCGGCAAAGGGCAGCGCATGCACGATCCGCGCATTCAGCTGCGCCAGTTCGCCCTCGTCGAACCGCGCCGGCGCGCGGCCGAACCGGGCGAAGTCGAACGTCGCGATCAGCGGCGCAGCGTCGGCGATCGGCTCGACCGGATCGCTCGTCCCGATCCGCGCGAGCAGCGCGCGCACCGCCTGCGGCTCGATCCCTACCTCGCGGAAATGATCCGCGCCGAGCGAGCCCAGCCGCTTGGACAATTTCCCTTCCGCCCCGGTCAGCAACGCTTCGTGCGCGAACTGCGGCGCGGGCACACCGAGCGCTGCGAACATCTGCAGCTGCAGTGCGGTGTTCGACACATGATCCTCGCCGCGCACGACATGAGTCACGCCCATATCGGCATCGTCGATCGCGGACGGCAGCATGTACAGCCACGACCCGTCCGCGCGCCGGATCACCGGGTCGCTCATCGTCCGCGCCTCGAAATGCTGCTCGCCGCGGATCAGGTCGGTCCACGCGATCGGCGTGTCGTGATCGAGCTTGAATCGCCAGTGCGGCGCCACCCCGTCGCGCTCGAACACCGCGCGCTGCGCGTCGGTGAGAGCCAGCGCCGCGCGATCATAGATCGGCGGCAACCCGCGCCCCGCCTGAATCTTGCGCTTGAGGTCGAGCTCCTGCGCGCTCTCATACGCCGGATAGATATCGCCGCTTTCGACCAGCGCCGCGAACCGCCCCTCGTACAGCGCGAACCGCGCCGACTGGCGTTCCTCGCCATCGGGCGTCATCCCCAGCCAGTCGAGATCGCTACGGATCGCGTCGACGAACCGCTCCTCGCTCCGTGCCGCATCGGTGTCGTCGATCCGCAGCAGGAAGCGTCCGCCCTGCGCGCGCGCAAACATCCAGTTGTGGAGCGCCGTGCGGATGTTGCCGACGTGCAGCCGGCCGGTGGGCGAGGGGGCGAAACGGGTTATGACGGTCATGCCCTGCGCTGTACGAAGCGGGGCGCCCCCCGGCAAACCCCTTCGCCCCTTTCCCCATTGAAACACCGGGACTAAGGGGCGTGCGACAGGGCGTGGAGCGATTTTGATGAAATTGATGACCGGCAATTCGAACCTGCCTCTGGCGCAGGAGATCGCCGCCTATCTCGAGACTCCGTTGACCGATGTCAGCGTCCGCCGCTTCGCTGACGAGGAAGTGTTCGTCGAGATCAACGAGAATGTCCGCGGCGAGGACGTGTTCGTGATCCAGTCGACCGGCTTTCCGGCGAACGACAACCTCATGGAATTGCTCATCATGATCGACGCGCTGAAGCGCGCGTCGGCACGCCGCATCACCGCGGTCATCCCCTATATGGGTTATGCCCGCCAGGACCGGAAACCCGGCCCGCGCACGCCGATCTCGGCCAAGCTCGTCGCCAACCTCATCACCGTCGCGGGCGCCAACCGCGTCCTCTCGGTCGATCTCCATGCCGGGCAGATCCAGGGCTTCTTCGATATCCCGACCGACAATCTCTATGCGGCGCCGGTCATGTCCGCGGATATCCTTGCGCGGTTCAAGGGCAAGAACCTGATGGTCGTCTCCCCCGACGTCGGCGGCGTGGTGCGTGCGCGCGTGCTCGCCAAGCGGCTCAACAACGCGCCGCTCGCGATCGTCGACAAGCGTCGCGAGCGCGCCGGCGAATCGGAGGTGATGAACATCATCGGCGAGGTCGAGGGCCGCTTCTGCATCCTGGTCGACGACATCGTCGATTCGGCGGGCACGCTGTGCAATGCGGCGGCCGCGCTGATGGAGGCAGGCGCCGAGGGCGTCGTCGCCTATGTCACGCACGGCGTGCTGTCGGGCGGCGCGGTCGCGCGGGTCGAGGGCTCAGAGCTGCGCGAGCTCGTCATCACCGATTCAATCGGCAATCATGACGTGATCAAGGGCGCGCATGGCAAGATCCGCCACCTGCAGATCGCTCCGCTGCTCGGCGAGGCGATCAAGCGGATCGCGGATGAAACGAGCGTCTCGAGCCTGTTCGACTGACGCGCCGCTGTCGGATCGTGGTGCGGTCGCCGGGTTACCGCTGCGACAGCGCCACGATGTGATCGAACACCGCGGGGTGCAGCGGCTTGGCGAAGGCGCAGCCATATTTGAACTTGTCGCGCCACGCGACCACCGCCTCGAGCGCGGCGAGGCCGGGCAATGTCAGCCACACGACCGTCCCCGGCCAGAGCGTGAAGCTGGTCTCGGCCCGGAACCCCGACAGTGAGAGGTCGGTCACTTCGATCTCGAACCGCGTCTGGCCGCGGTCGCGCAGGTGCGCACGCATCCTGACGGATTTGCGCAACGCCCGGCGCAACTCTCCACCGGGCTCTTCACCGGTCCGAGTCTCAGGCGAGTCGTAGGCGGGGTCTGTCATGGTTCAACTCTGGCACGAAAAGGGTTACTTTTCCGCAAATGTTTGTGATCCGGCAGGCGTTTCGATCCGCTGCGGCGCGCATCCCTAAAATGGCCAAAAATCAGCGATCCCCTCGCTCTATTGCGAACGAGACGCAAGTGCAAATGCCTTAAGGGTGGATTTGCGGCGCGCCCTGTGCTTTACGCGCTGGCAATTCCCGAGTTTCCTAAAAATTGCGTGGAGCCTTCCCGATGAACATCCATGAATACCAGGCCAAGGAACTGCTGGCCAAGTTCGGCGTCCCCGTCCCCGCCGGTTTCGCGGCGCTGACCGTCGAGGAAGCCGTCGAGGCCTCGAAGAAGCTCCCCGGACCGCTCTATGTCGTGAAGGCGCAGATCCACGCCGGCGGCCGCGGCAAGGGCAAGTTCGTCGAGCTCGGCCCCGACGCCAAGGGCGGCGTCCGCCTCGCCAAGACCGAGGACGAGGTTCGCGCGGCCGCGACCGACATGCTCGGCAACACGCTCGTCACCATCCAGACGGGTGACGCGGGCAAGCAGGTCAACCGCCTGTACGTCACCGACGGCGTCGACATCGACAAGGAATTCTACCTCGCGCTGACGCTCAACCGCACCACCGGCCGGGTGATGATGGTGGCCTCAACCGAAGGCGGCATGGACATCGAGGCGGTCGCGCATGACACGCCCGAGAAGATCCAGTCGATCGACATCGACCAGGCGACCGGCTTCATGCCGCATCACGGCCGCGCCGTTGCCGCAGCACTCGAACTGACCGGCGATCTCGCCAAGCAGGCCGCGAACACCGCGTCGAAGCTGTATGACGCGTTCATGGGCACCGATGCCGAGCAGATCGAGATCAACCCGCTCGCGGTGACCAACGACGGCAAGCTGATGGTGCTCGACGCGAAGGTCGCGTTCGACGGCAACGCGCTGTTCCGCCACAAGGACCTGCTGCAGCTGCGCGACGAGACCGAGGAAGATCCCGCCGAGCTCGAGGCGTCGAAGTACGACCTCGCCTATATCAAGCTCGACGGCGACATCGGCTGCATGGTCAACGGCGCCGGCCTCGCCATGGCGACGATGGACATCATCAAGCTCAACGGCATGTTCCCGGCCAACTTCCTCGACGTCGGCGGCGGCGCCAACAAGGAGAAGGTGACCGCGGCGTTCAAGATCATCCTCGCGGATCCGAACGTGAAGGGCATCCTCGTCAACATCTTCGGCGGCATCATGAAGTGCGACATCATCGCCGACGGCATCGTCGCGGCGGCGAAGGAAGTGAACCTGTCGGTCCCGCTGGTCGTCCGCCTCGAGGGCACGAATGTCGAGAAGGGCAAGGAGATCCTCGCGAACTCCGGCCTGGCAATCGTCCCCGCGAACGACCTTGGCGACGCCGCCAAGAAGATCGTCGCAGAGGTGCAGAAGGTCGCGGCGTAAACGCTGTCGGCCTCGCATACTGACTTCGCGAAAAACGGGGCTCGGACGGAAACGTCCGGGCCCTTTTTCGTTGGTATCGCAGCCGGTCCGACGGGGCGGTCGTCGTGACGCTACGGTATCCGATGTTTCCGTACCGCACTTGCGAAAACGACGCGAAACCGCCATCTGTCGCACCAACGCAGCCGGTAACCGGCGGGCGAAACGAACATATTCACCTTGGAAGGAATCCCGATGAAGGTGCTGGTGCCGGTCAAGCGTGTGCTTGACTACAACGTGAAGCCTCGCGTGAAGGCGGACGGAACGGGCGTCGATCTGGCGAACGTCAAGATGAGCATGAACCCGTTCGACGAGATCGCGGTCGAGGAAGCGATCCGCCTGAAGGACAAGGGCGTGACCGAGATCGTCGTCGTGTCGATCGGCGAGCAGAAGAGCCAGGAAACGCTGCGCACCGCGCTCGCCATGGGCGCCGACCGCGCGATCCTCGTCCTCAGCGAGACCAAGGTCGAGCCATTGGGCGTCGCCAAGATCCTCGCCAAGATCGTCAAGGAAGAACAGCCCGACCTCGTCATCCTCGGCAAGCAGGCGATCGACGACGACAACAACCAGACCGGGCAGATGCTCGCCGGCCTCCTCAACTGGGGCCAGGGCACGTTCGCGTCGAAGGTCGAGATCGCCGACGACTCGGTCCATGTGACGCGCGAAGTTGATGGCGGTGCGGAGACGGACACGCTCAAGCTGCCCGCGATCATCACCACCGATCTTCGCCTCAACGAGCCGCGCTATGCGTCGCTGCCGAACATCATGAAGGCCAAGTCGAAGCCGATGGCGACCAAGGCGCCGGCCGACTTCGGTGTCGACGTGACGCCGCGGCTGACCACGCTGAAGGTCGTCGAGCCCGCCAAGCGCTCGGCGGGGATCAAGGTCGCTGACGTCGATGAGCTCGTCGGCAAACTCAAGACGATGGGAGTCGCAAAGTGAAGACGCTCGTTTGGGTCGAACATGACGGTCAGGTCGTCAAGGACGCCACGCTTTCCGCGGTCACTGCCGCGAGCAAGCTCGGAGAAGTCCATCTGCTGGTCGCAGGGCAGGGGGTCGACGCCGTCGCCGCCGCCGCTGCGAAGATCGCCGGCGTCGGCAAGGTGCACGTCGCCGATGACGCGGCGTTCGCGCACGCGCTCGCCGAAAACGTCGCGCCACTGATCGTCGAGCTAATGGGGCATCACGACGCGTTCGTCGCGCCGTCGACCACGCACGGCAAGAATATCGCGCCGCGCGTCGCAGCCCTGCTCGACGTCATGCAGATCAGCGACATCCTCTCGGTCGAGAGCGACGACACGTTCACGCGCCCGATCTATGCGGGCAACGCGATCGCCACCGTCCAGTCGTCGGACGCGAAGAAGGTCATCACCGTCCGTGGCACCGCGTTCGAAAAGGCCGCCACCGAAGGCGGCTCGGGCGAGATCGAGGCGGTCGCCTCGACCGGCGACAAGGGTCTGTCGACCTTTGCCGGCGCGGAGATCGCCAAGAACGAGCGTCCCGAACTGACCAGCGCGAAGGTCATCGTTTCGGGCGGCCGTGCGCTGGCCTCGAGCGACCAGTTCCACGCGCTGATCGATCCGCTCGCGGACAAGCTGGGCGCGGGCGTCGGTGCAAGCCGCGCCGCGGTCGATGCGGGCTATGCCCCGAACGACTATCAGGTCGGCCAGACGGGCAAGATCGTCGCCCCCGAAGTCTATGTCGCAGTCGGCATCTCGGGCGCGATCCAGCACCTCGCGGGCATGAAGGATTCGAAGACGATCATCGCGATCAACAAGGACGAGGACGCGCCGATCTTCCAGGTCGCGGACATCGGCCTGGTCGGCGATCTGTTCAAGATCGTCCCCGAACTGACCGAAAAGCTCTAACCCGCAAAGCCTCCCCCGGCAGGGGGAGGTGGCAGGCATAGCCTGACGGAGGGGGAGGATAGACGGACCCATATTGCCCGTCCTCCTCCCCACCCACCAACCCCCCGGACAGCGCCGCGGCCCGAACGCTTGCCGCCCCGCGCCATCCTCCCCAGATATCAGTCATGTACGGCGTCCAACCCCATCCGCGCGACCGGCTCCTGTCCGCCGCCGGCGCCGCTGCCCTGTGTGCAGCACTGGGCTATGCGCTGATCCTCGGCCTCGGCGTCAGCCTCCCGTCGGCGATCCCCGACGCGCTCAAGACCTTCGCGGTCGGGCCGCCGCCCCCGCCGCCGCCGCTGGAAAAAGTCGTGCCCCGCCCGGCGAAGAGCCACCGGCCCGAAGGTGCCGCATCACCCGCCAATCTCCGGTCGAAGGCGACCGAGCTCGTCGCCCCGATCCCGATCGTCCCGCCCGTCATCCCGCCGCCGATCGTCGCCGCGCTCAAGCCCGGCGTCGGCAGTGCGGCGACGACCGGCGCCGCGCCGGTCCCGGGGCCCGGCACTGGCGCGGGCGGTGAGGGCGACGGTACCGGCAGCGGCCGCTATGGCGACGGCGACGGCGATGGCGGTGACGAGAGCCCGCCGCGGCTGTTGAAGGGGCGGTTCAGGAACAGGGACTTCCCCAATGCGGAGGCGATCATCGGCGCGGGCGGCGTGGTCGGTGTCCGCTACACCGTCGAGACAACCGGCCGCGTCACCGGGTGCAGCATCACGCGTTCGAGCGGCAATGCGGTGCTCGACGCGACCACCTGCCGGCTGATCGAACTGCGCTATCGCTACCGGCCCTGGCTCGACGCCGCGGGGCGCCCGGTCCGCTCGACCGTCGTCCACAATCAGGAATGGGTCAACGAACTCGGCCCCCCCGAGGACGACGACTGATCCCCTTGCCGCCGTGCGATGCGGCGGGCACGATGGCGCGGCATGATCACCGCCCTGCTCCTGATCGCCGCGCAGGCAAGCGTGGCGCCGGTCGCCCCCGACCCCCGCGTCGCGGCACGTGTCGACCGGGTGCTCAGGAAGACCCCGGTCATCGACGGCCATAACGACCTCGCCTGGGAAATCCGCGACGTACACGGCGCGAAGGTCGAATCGCTCGATCTCGCTGCGGACACACGCCCGCTCCAGACGGACATTCCCCGCTTGCGCAAGGGCCGTGTCGGCGCACAATTCTGGTCGGTGTGGATCCCCGCAGATATGACCGGCCCGCGCGCGGTCGAGATGACGCTCGAACAGATCGACATCGTCCGCCGATTCGTCGCCGCCAACCCCGCCGCGCTCGAACGCGCGACCAGCGCCGCCGATATCCGTCGGATCGAGAAGGCGGGGCGGATCGCGTCGCTGATCGGGGTCGAGGGCGGGCACCAGATCGACGGGCGCCTCTCCGTGCTGCGCCAGTACCGCGCGCTCGGCGTCGGTTACATGACGCTGACGCACGGCAAGAGCCTGAACTGGGCGGACAGTTCGACCGATGCGCCGCGGGCGAACGGGCTCACCGATTTCGGCCGCGCGGTCGTCGCCGAGATGAACCGGATCGGCATGATCGTCGATGTCAGCCACGTCTCCGACGCGACGATGCGCGCGGTCCTTGCCGCGGCCAAGGCGCCGGTGATGGCCTCGCATTCCAGCGCCCGCGCGCTGACCGATGCACCGCGCGACATTCCCGACGACCTGCTTGCCGCAATCGGCGCAAACGGCGGGATCGTCATGGTCAATTTCTATCCCGCCTTCGTCTCGACCGCGTGGCGGGCCTGGGATGCCGACCGGACCGCCTTAGCCAAGACTGCAGGCGTGCCCGCCAACGTCTATGGCGCGCGTTCGCCTGCGCCGCTGGTCGCCTGGGACCGGGACCATCCCGAACCGCGTGTCACCGCCGCGACCGTTGCGGATCATGTCGAGCATATCGCGCGGGTGGCTGGCCGCGATCATGTTGGCCTCGGTGGCGATTATGACGGGATCAACGGCACCGGGCCCGAGGGGATGACCGGCGTCGACGGCTATCCGCTGCTGTTCGCCGAACTCGCGCGCCGCGGCTGGAGCGATGCCGACATGGCCAGGCTCGCCGGCGGCAACATGCTGCGCGTCATGGATGCCACAGACGCGGTCGCGCGGTCGCTGTCGGAACTGCCACCGGGCGACGCGATCGATATCGCCTCGCGCTGAGGTTCAGGGCACCGGCATCCGCGGCGTTGCCACCGGCTCGACCCGCAATGGTGGCACCGCGCGCAGCCTCAGCCCGATCGCCAGTGCCGCACCGCCGACGACCAGGCAAAAGTCCGTCACGCCGGGCCAGCCGGCATGCGTCCACGCGAACCCGCCCGCGGAGCCCAGCACGCTCGACCCCATATAATAGAAGAACAGGTAGAACGCCGCCGCCTGCCCGCGCGCGCCACCGCCCGCGACATTCTGCGCGCGTCGCCCGACCCAGGCGCTCGCGATCGAATGCGCGCCGAAGAAGCCGATCGTCACCACCGCGATCCCGGCGATCACCAGCACCAGCGGCTGCATCGCGGTCAGCGCGACGCCCGCGATCAGCACCACCACCGGCACCCAGAAGATCGTCCGCCGCCCCAGCCGCCCGGCGAGCGTCCCGAACCGCGCCGAGCTGATCGACCCCAGCACATAAAGCAGGAACACCGCGCCCACCGCCGACTGGCTGAGCCCGTAGGGCGGCCCCATCAGCCGGAATCCCGCATAATTATAGATGGTGACGAACACCCCCATCAGCAGGAACGCCTCGAGATACAGGAGCGGCATCGCCCGGTCGGCGAACAGCGCGCGCGCATCGCGGACGAGGGCGGCGGGTCGTCCACCGCTCGGTGTGAAGTTGCGCGACGGCGGGGCGAGCCGGCGAAACGCTTCGGCCATCGCCAGCCCCGCGACCCCGACCGCGGCGATCGCGAACCGCCAGCCGCCGAAATCGGCGACCAGGCTCGCGACCAGCCGCCCACCCATCCCGCCGATCGCGCTGCCCGCGATATACAGCCCCATCGCACCCCCGACCGAGGCCGAATCGACCTCCTCGGCGACATAGGCCATCGCCACCGCCGGCACCCCCGCGAGCGCGAGCCCCGTCAGGAACCGCAGCACGAGCAATCCGCTCCACCCCGACACCAAGGCGGTCGCCAGCGTCAGCGCACCCGCCGCGAACATCGCCGCGATCATCAGCGGCCGCCGCCCGAGCCGGTCGGACACGGCCCCTGCGAACAGGATCCCGATCGCGAGCGGCCCGGTTGCCAGCGAGACCGCGAGCGACGCCGCCTCCGCGCTGAGCCCGAACTGCGCGGCGAACGACGGCAGCAGGGGTTGCACCGAATAGAGTAGTGAGAAGGTCGAGAACCCCGCGAACAACATCGCCAGCGTCAGCCCGCGATAGGCCGGCGTCCCCGCCGCGATACCCGTCCCTGAAATGTCAGAATCCCCGCAGGAAGCTGTCGACATTGTGGCCGAGCGCATCGACCGCATAGCCGCCCTCCATGACGATCGCAGTCGGCCAGCCGCGCGCCGCGATATCGCGCGCCAGCACCGCATAATCGGGCGTGGTCAGCGCGAAATGCGAGATCGGATCCCCCTCCCACGTATCCGCGCCGAAGCTGACGACGAGCAGACCCGGATCGAACGTCGCGATCGCGTCGAGCGCGGTCGTCTGCGCCGTGCGAAACGCGTCGATCGTTGTGCCGTGGGGCAAAGGCAGGTTGAGCGTCGCGCCCAGACCGTCGCCGTCCCCCGTCTCGTCCGCATGCCCCCAGAAGAAGGGATAGTCGGTCCGCGGATCGGCATGGACCGAAGCGTAGAACACATCGCTGCGGTCGTAGAAGATGTCCTGCGTGCCGTTGCCGTGATGATAGTCGATGTCGAGGATCGCGACGCGCGCGACACCCGCGTCGCGTGCCGCCTGCGCCGCGATCGCCGCGGTGTTGAGATGGCAATAGCCGCCGCAATAGTCCGCGCCCGCATGATGGCCGGGCGGCCGGCACAGCGCGAACGCCGCGCGGTCGCCCTCCAGCACCGCGTGCGTCGCGGCCAGCGCCGACTGCGCGCTGCCATAGGAGGCGGTCCAGCTGTCGGGGGTGATCGGCGTCGTTGCGTCAAAGCTGTGCGCGCCGATCAGCGCATCGATCCGCGTCAGGTCGAGCGGCCGCCGCGCGCGGATCGGAAACGCATAGGGTATCGCATCCCCCGTCCGCCCCGCCTCGCGCCACAACCGCGCCGCGTCTTTCAGGAACGCGACATAGGCCGCCGAATGCACCGCGAGGATCGGCGCCTCGCCGCGATCCGCCGGCGTTTCGACCGGCCCCAGCGCCGCCAGGATCGCATCGACCCGCGCGGGCATCTCCGCATAGGTCGTGAAGCCGCCATTGTGCAGCTCCTGCGTCGGCGCATGCGCCCGCTGCCGGTCGTCGAAGAACATGCGCATCGGGTATACCCTCGTAAGGAGTGTCAGGCAGCGGGGCGGGCGAGCGCCTCCGCGATCAGCTTGCGCGAATTGTCGATCCCGTACAGCGCGATGAAACTGCCCATGCGCGGCCCCTGTTCGGAGCCGAGCAGCGTCTCGTACAGCGCCTTGAACCAGTCGCGCAGGGTCTCGAACCCGCCGGTCTTGCCGATCTCGTAGACGATGTTCTGCACATCCTCGGCGCTCGCATCGGCGGGCAGCGCGGCGAGTTCGGCATCGAGCCGCTCGAGCGCCGCGATCTCGACGCCTTCGGGTGCACGCCGCTTGAGCGTCGGCGCGACAAAATCGCGGCCGTACGCCAGCGCATGGTCGATCAGCTTGTCGAGCTCGGGATAGCTCTCCGCCGACGCATCGGGGACGTAATTCGCCAGATAGCCCCAGACCTGCGCCTTGCTCGCATCGCCCATCACGCCGACGAGGTTGAGCAGCAGCCCGAACGTCACCGGCAATTCGCCCTCGGGCAGCTTGCCGTCATGGATATGGTGGACCGGATTGCCGAGCTTCTGCTTCAGATCCTGGCCGGCATAATTGCCGCGGAACTGCCAATATTCGTCCACCGCGCGCGGGATCACGCCCATGTGCAGCGACTTGGCCTTTTTCGGCTCGCGATAGGCGTAGAACGCCAGCGATTCCTGCGGGCCATAGGTCAGCCACTGGTCGAGGCTGAGGCCATTGCCCTTGGACTTCGAGATCTTCTCGCCATTCTCGTCGAGGAACATCTCGTAGTTGAAGCCCTCGGGTGGGCGGCCGCCGAGCACGCGCGCGATCTTCGACGACTGCGTCACCGAATCGATCAGGTCCTTGCCCGCCATCTCGTAATCGACGCCGAGTGCGACCCAGCGCATCGCCCAGTCGACCTTCCACTGCAGCTTGGCCTTGCCGCCGAGCACGCTCTGCTCGATCCGCTGCCCATCATCCTCGAACGCGATCAGCCCGGCCTCGGCATCGATCACCTCGATCGGTACCTGCAACACGATGCCGCTGGTCGGCGAGATCGGCAGCACCGGCGAATAGGTCGCGCGGCGCTCGGCGCGGAGCGTCGGCAGCATCACGTCCTGGATGCCTTGGAAATGCCGCAGCACCCCCTTCAGCGCCTCGTCGAAGCGCCCGCTGGTGTAATATTCGGTCGACGACGCGAACTCGTAATCGAAGCCGTAGCGGTCGAGAAATTCGCGCAAAATCGCGTTGTTGTGCGCGGCAAAGCTCGAATGGGTGCCGAACGGATCGGGGATCTGCGTCAGTGGCTTGCCGAGATGCGTGGCGAGCATGTCGCCATTGGGGACGTTGTCGGGTACCTTGCGCAACCCGTCCATGTCGTCCGAAAACGCGATCAGCCGGGTCGGCGTGTCGCTCAGCGCGTGGAAGGCGTTACGCACCATCGTCGTGCGCAGCACTTCGTTGAATGTGCCGATATGCGGCAGGCCCGACGGGCCATAGCCGGTCTCGAACAGGATCGGCGCGCCCTGCTTGCCCTGCGGATAGCGCTTGAGGAGTTTGCGCGCCTCCTCATACGGCCAGGCTTTGGATTCCAGGGCGGCGGTGCGGAGCTCGTCGGTCATGCCCCGCGCCCTAGCGCGAAGGTACGAGTCTGCAAAGTCCGCGACCGCCCGGTAGCGTTAGGGCCGCGTGCGGCCCGTACCCGTATTGGCGCCACCGCCGCCGCCCGTGCCGGGGGCACCGACCGAGCCGATATTGCCGAACAGATCCTGGAAGAAGCCGCGCTGGCGACCCAGCGTCGGCGTCGTCTTGCCATCGGGGCTGATCGAGGCGACCTGATCGAGCCCGCCGCGACGGATCGCGGTGACGGTGCCCTGCTGGTCGAAGCTGATCTGCAGCGTGATCTGCGCGTTCGGGCGCGGGTTGCGGAATGCCAGGTTGCGGCTATCGCGTGCCAGATAATACCAGTCACCCTGGTCGAACTGCCCCGCGAGCGTCGGCTTGCCGAGCGTCTGGAGCACCGACTGACGGTTGTCGACGCCAGGCTGGACCGAGTTGACGAGGTCGACATCGACCACATAGCCCTGATGCGAGCGAAGCTGCGTGCAGCCTGCGCTCGTCAGGCCGACGAGCGCGAGCGCCGCGACGCTGGCCGTACGGCGTGTCAGGCGGAATGAAAGGACGCTCATATACTCTCCCGGGGCGGGGTCACGCGATACTGGCGGCAGCACGATTGCATCGGCCGCGGATCGCCTCGATATGCGAGGTTGCGCAGGCAAACAAGCCGCCGCGCATTGGCGACGGGAAGGCGACAGGATTTGGGCTGGTTCGGCAGGCTATTGGGCGAGAAGCACGACGAGGCGCTGCCACTTTATACCGCGGTCGTGCAGCGCGCGCGCGCGGAGCACTGGTATCGCGACGGGCAGGTGCCCGACACGGTCGACGGCCGCTTCGACATGATCGCCGCGGTCCTCGCGCTCGTCATGCTGCGGATGGAATCGGAGCCGTCGGGGGGTGAGCCCGCCGCGCGACTCGCGGAACGCTTCGTCGACGACATGGACGGGCAGCTGCGCGAGCTCGGAATCGGCGACATCATTGTCGGCAAGCATATCGGCCGGATGATGAGCATGCTCGGCGGGCGGCTCGGCGCCTATCGCGACGGACTTGCCGCGGGCGATCTCGACGCGCCGCTGGTCCGCAACCTCTATCGCGGCGATCCGCCCGCGCCCGCAGCGCTCGCGCATGTCCGCACGGCGCTCACCGACTTCCTCGCCGCGCTCGCCGGCGTCCCGCTATCAACCCTACTCGCCGGAGAGCTGCCATGACCCCCGAATTCAGCCGCCCCGAGCGACTCGACACGATCGGCGAGCGCGATCGCAGTGTGACCTTCGCCGCGACGCCCGAGGAACGCCGCAAGCTTGCCGCGCGGTTTGCGATCCTGTCGGTCGACCTGCTCGAGGCGCGCTTCACGATCCGTCGCGACACGAGCGGGATCGTCGCCAAGGGGCATGTGACGGCTAAGGTCGTGCAGGCCTGTTCGGTGACCGACGAACCGCTCACCGCGACGATCGACGAACCTGTCGCGCTGCGCTTCGTCGATGATTTCGGCGCGGTCGACGGCGAGATCGAATTGTCGGACGATGCGCTCGACACCGTGCCGATCGATGGCGGTGCGGTCGATCTGGGGGAAGCGGCGGCCGAGACGCTCGCGCTCGCGCTCGATCCCTTTCCCCGCGGCCCCAATGCCGCGGCCGCACTGCGCGCCGCCGGGGTGATCAGCGAGGACGAATATCAGCCGGTCAACGCGTTTTCGGGGCTGAAGGCGAAGCTCGAGGGCAAGGGCTGACAAGTCCGGCCCGACGCGTCAGTCCGCGTCGGGCCCCAGCGTCGGATCGAGATCGCGCGGCCGCACGAAGCGGGTGAACCGCGCCGATCCGCTCGTCAGATCGTCCCAGTCGTCAATGTCGAACTGCAGCTCGGCAAGACTCGCGGTCGGATATTTGTCCTCGACCGCGTCGCGGAACGGGTGGGTCACGTCGGGGGTCAGCAGCAGGACCAGATCCTCAAGCCCCGGATTATGCCCGATCACCAGCGCGCGATCGACGGCGCGCGGCAGGTCGCGGACGAGGTCGAGGATCGTCCCCGCCGACGCCAGATACAGCCGCCGGTCCCAGTCGGGTGCCAGCGTGCGTCCATAGCCCGCGACGATCTCGTCGAGCGTCTCGACGACACGGACCGCGGGCGAGGCGATGACATGGTCGAACGCGAGCGACAGCGTGCGCATCTGCCGCCCGATGATCGTCGCGGCGCGGCGGCCCTTGGCGTTCAGCGGCCGGTCGAAATCGCGCGAGACCGTGTCGTCCCAGCCCGACTTGGCATGGCGCAGCAGCGTCAGCGTCTTCATGGCTCGGGCGTCATGATAAGGGTCCTCGGGCCGGTTCGCCCGCCTCATGCCTCAAGGCGGCGCGTGAGGAAAGCCGTGCCGCGACTCGGGTCACCGCTTCGTCGAGTGTGACGCGCGTCACCGGCACACCCGGCGGGAAGGCGCTCAGCAGGCGCGACGGCATCGCCGCGGACAGCATGACGAACGCGCCCGAATCGTCCGCACGCCGGATCAGCCGGCCGAACGCCTGTGCCAGCCGCGCGCGGATCAGCCGGTCGTCATACACGGCGCCACCACCCGCAAGCCGTCGTGCGGCATGCAGCACGGTCGGCTTGGGCCAGGGCACGCCCTCCATCACCACGAGCCGCAGCGATTCGCCCGGCACGTCGACCCCGTCGCGCAGTGCATCGGTGCCGAGCAGCGACGCGCCCGGGTCATCGCGGAAGATATCGACCAATGTGCCGGTATCGATCGGATCGACATGCTGCGCGAGCAGCGGCAGCCCTTCGCGCGCCAGCCGGTCGGCGATCCGGCCATGCACGCCGCGCAACCGGCGGATCGCGGTGAACAGCCCGAGCGTCCCGCCGCGCGAGGCGACGATCAGCCGGGCATAGGCGTTGGCCAGCGCGCCCACATCGCCGCGTTTGACGTCGGTGACGATCAGCACCTCGGCCTGTGTCGCATAGTCGAACGGGCTGAGCGCGGCGAACCGCGCGGCCGGGCGGGTGAGATGCGGTGCGCCGCTGCGCGCCTCGGCGATCTGCCAGCCTTCCTCCGCGCTGCCGCCCCCGGTCAGCGTCGCCGACGTGACTAATGCGCCATGCGCGGGTTTAAGTACGACCTCCGCAAACGGGCGGGTCGGGTCGAGCCAGCGGCGGTGCAGCCCGATATCGAATTCGCGTCCCTCGACCCGGTCGACCGCGAGCCAGTCGACGAAATCGGCATCCGCGGGCCCGCCGACCCGCGCCAGCAGCGAAAGCCAGGCCGCCACCGTCTCGGCGCGCCACCCGATCGACGCGATCGCGCCCTCGACGCGTGCGCGCGCCGGCCCGTCGAGCCAGTCGGGCGCCTCGCTCAGCACCGCCTCGAGCCGCCGGCCGAGCGTGACCAGCGGACGCACCAGCGCGTCGAGCGCGGCCGCGGCAGGTGCGGCGGCGTCGATCAGCGTCGGATCGGGTTCGGCGAGTTCGGTCTCGAGCCCATAGCCGGCATCGCCCGGCTGTTCGGCGCGCGCATAGGTCAGCCCGCGGACCGCGGCGAGCAGCTCCTCGATCGGCCCGAACGGCGCCCCCTCGCCGATCCGCTGCAGCCAGCCCTCGCTCGCCAGCGCGCCGGCCGCGGCCACCGCCTCGCCGATCGCGCGATTGCCGGCCTCGTCATAGCTGGCGAGATCGGACAGGCGTGCGGCCAGTCCGCGCCGCCGCCCCCGGCTGCTGCCCTCGGGACCGATGATCCAGCGGCGCAGCTCGATCGTCTCGCCGCCGGTCAGCGCGGTCGCGAACATCGAATCGGCGGCGTCGAAGATGTGATGACCCTCGTCGAAGACATAACGCGTCGGCCGCGTCGCGAGTTCGCGTCCGCGTGCTGCGTTGACCATGACCAGCGCATGGTTGGCGATGACGATGTCGGCATCGGTCGAGGCGCGTGCCGCACGTTCGATGAAGCATTTGCGGTAATGCGGGCAGCCGGCATAGACGCACTCGCCACGCCGGTCGGTCAATGCGGTCGATCCGTTGCGCCGGAACAGCGTCGGCAGCCAGCCGGGCAGGTCGCCGCCGACCATGTCGCCGTCCGCGCTATACGCGGCCCAGCGCGCGACGAGCTGCGCGAGCACCGCCGCCCGTCCCGCAAACCCGCCCTGCAACGCATCTTCGAGGTTCAGCAGGCAGAGATAATTCTCACGCCCCTTGCGCGTGACGACCTTGGTTCGGCGGACCGCGGGATCGGGAAAGAGCCGTTCGGTCTCGCGCCCCAGCTGGCGCTGCAGCGCCTTGGTATAGGTCGAGATCCAGACCGCGCCGCCCGCCTTTTCCGCCCAGATCGAGGCGGGGGCGAGATAGCCGAGCGTCTTGCCGATCCCGGTCCCCGCCTCCGCCAGCACCAGATTGGGCGAATCGCGCACCGCCCGCGGCGCGAACGCAGCCGTCGCCGCGGCGGCATAGGCGCGCTGCCCCGGCCGTTCCTCCGCGCCATGCCCGGTCAGGTCGTCGAGTCGCGCCTCGGCATCGCCGGGCTCGATCGCGATCGTCCGCGGCGCGGGGCGCGGGGCCTGCTCCTCCCATTCGGGCAGTTTCGAAAACAGCCAGCGTTCGTTGACCGCCGGCTTGGCCAGCCGTTCGGCGACCACGGGCGCCCAGGGCCAGCGTAACCGGTAAAGCGACTGCGCCGCGGTCCAGGCCCCCTCCCGCTCGGGCCAGTCGGCCGCGTCGGTCAGCGCCAGCATCGCCTCGGCCGCGCGCAACAGGAACGGCGCGACCTCGGCATCCTCGGTCGGCAGGTCGAGACCGGTGACGCGGGCGATGCCCTTCGGCGTCGGCACGGCGAACTGCGCCGGGCGCAGGAACGCATAGAGTTCGAGCAGGTCGAGCCCCGACAGATCGGCATAGCCCAGACGCTGGCCGATCAGCGCGGCGTTGAGCAGTATGACGGGCGTGTCGGCAGCGATCCGGATCGCTTCGCCACGCCCGATCCCGCGCGTCTCGCCACCCTGTGCGACCCAGATGCCGCCATGGCTGGCGTGAAGGGCGGGGTAGGCAAGCACGTTGCCGACCGTGCGCGATGCGGAACGAATTGGCAACCTCGCCGTGCCGAAAAGCGCAATACCGACTTGTACGTGGGTCTCGTCGGTGATGAGGAGCCGTCCCCGCCCTGCCGAACAGACGCTGAGTCGCGCACCGGGCAGCGTGGCAGGCGATGTTTATTCGGTGCAAATTTCAGCATCGGTCGGCGGACGAGCCAAGTCATTCCAATATTCTGACGATCGGTCGGCCGACACCTGTCCGAAACGGATCATGTTTGGTCCGTTACGGCGGGGACAGCGGATAGTCTTGGCCGGGGAGAGGGCCGATGAGCGAGTCGCTGGGGATCATCGATATCATCGTGCGCGAGGCGGTGGCATTTGCTGCGGTCGGCTTGCTGATCGGCGGCATCGATGACCTCCTGGTCGACATCGCATTCTTTTTCTGGAAAATCTGGCGCGGACCGTCGACCTTGCCGGGCATGCACGCGCTGCCCACGCCGTCGGAGCCCGGCCGGCTCGCGGTGTTCGTGCCGGCCTGGGACGAGGTGGCGGTAATCGGCGCGATGCTGTCGGCGGCGGTGGCGCGGTTCGACCATGACGATTACCGCATCTTCGTCGGCCTCTATCCGAACGACCGCGCGACGATCGACGCCGCGGCGCGCGTGGCCGCACGCGATCCGCGAATCCGCCTGGTCATTGGCCAGCGCGATGGGCCGACGACAAAGGCGGACTGCCTCAACACGCTCTGGCATGCGCTGCGCCGCGCCGACGATCGCGACGGGCGGCGGACCAAGGCGGTCGTGCTGCACGATGCGGAAGACGTTGTGCACCCGCTCGAACTGCGCGTGTTCGATTCGCTGATCGACCATTATGCCGTCGTGCAATTGCCCGTCCTGCCGCTCGTCAAGCGCGGCTCGCGGCTCGTGTCGGGGCATTATGCCGATGAGTTCGCCGAAGCGCATATGAAGCAGCTGGTCATCCGTACCGCGCTCGGTGCGGGGATGCCGCTGGCGGGGACGGGGTGTGCGATGTCCACCGCGATCCTCGGTACCGTGGCGGCGACCCGCGACGGCGATCCGTTCGACGCGTCCAGCCTGACCGAGGATTATGAGCTCGGGCTGCGGATCGCCCAGCTCGGCGGGGCCGGACGGTTTGCCCGCATCGTCGACGATGCGGGCGCGCTGATCGCGGTGCGGGCGTTCTTCCCGGCGACCTTCGACGCCGCCGTCCGGCAAAAGGCGCGCTGGATGACCGGGATCGCGCTGGCGGGCTGGGACCGGACCGGCTGGGCTCGTCCGCAGGCACTGGCCGATCACTGGATGCGGATGCGCGACCGGCGGGCGCCGCTCAGCATGGCCGTGCTGGCCGCCGCCTATGTCGGGCTGACCGCCTGGGTCCTGACGTTCCTGGTTCATGCGATGGTCCCCGCCGCGCAGGGCTGGCCGGCGATGCCGGTCGTCTGGCTGGCGGGGGCGAATATCGGGCTTCTCCTGTGGCGGCTCGGCATGCGGATGGCCTTCACCGCGCGCATCTACGGCTTGGCCGAGGCATTCTGGTCGCTGCCCCGCTTCGTCGTCGGCAATGTCATCAGCCTGATCGCCGCGCCGCGCGCCGTGGTCCGCTATATTGCGATGCTGCGCGGCGCGGCGCTGGTCTGGGACAAGACCCGGCATGAATTTCCCGATCTCCGATCGTCGGGAGGGTGAGCGGGGCGCGCACGCTGCGCCACGGGTGAAGGGCGGGCGGCCGCTCCGTTTTCTCGCGGCGGCGCTCGGCGGATGGGTCGCGATGCGGATCCTGGTGCTGTCGCCCTATGCGGCGGGGGTGCTGTCGCCCGGCGAATCTGGCAGCCTGCAGCGTCCCACTGTCGCGGCGGGGAGGCGGCACGATCGGCAAGCTTCGCCCGCAGCCCGCGCCGTGGGTATCGCCACTACCGACCATCGTCGCGCCACCGACGATGCGAACATCACTGCTGCCGCAGCCGACCGGCCCGACCGGCGTGTCACGCCGTCGCGACCGCCCTACTGGACCATCGGGCATGGTGCCCACGCGTCGCGCAGCCATGCCCGCGCCGCGCCGGTGCTCGCCGCGGTCATCCTGAACGCGCGTGCTCGCCCCGCTGACGTTCGCGCGAGGCACGCCGCAGATCGTGACGTCGAATTCACTATGGACGTCCAGCCCGACCTTGCGCCCGACCGGCAGGGCCGGATCGCGATGCTCCCGCCGCTCGGTCCGGCTGCGATCGGCGCGACCCGTGCAACTTCGCACGCGCCGCTGAGCGTCAGCGGCTGGCTGCTCGCGCGCGGTGGCGCGTCGGGTACGGTATCGGGGGGGCAATTGGGCGCATCGCAGGCGGGGGTGCGGGCCGTCTACGGAATCGACCCATCGCGGCGGCTCGGGCTGACCGCGCGGCTCGCCGCGCCGCTCGAGGGACGCGGACGCGAGGCGGCCCTCGGCATCGAATGGCGGCCGACCCGCTGGCCCGTCCGTCTGATCGCTGAGCAGCGCTTCGTGCTCGACGGGGGCCGCGGCGGCCCGACGGTCGGCGTGATCGCGGGCTACGGCCCCGCCGAGATCGCACCCGGCGCGCGGATCGAGACCTATGGTCAGGCAGGGGCGATCGTGCGCGACGGGGTCGAAGGGTTCGTCGACGCCGCTGCGCGCCTGACGCACGGCGTCGCGGAACGCGGCAGGCTCCGCCTCGACGTGGGGGTCGGCGCATGGGTGAGCGCACAGCGGGGCGCGGCACGGGGCGATCTTGGCCCGTCGCTCGGCCTAGCAGCGCCGCTCGGCCGACGATCTGTCCGTCTCGCGCTCGACTGGCGCCAGCGTATCGCCGGCACCGCCCGCCCCGGCTCGGGTCCCGCACTCTCGGTCGGCAGCGACTTCTAGCCGGCCGCTAGCCCCCGCGGCCGGTTTGCGTATAACGACGCGCGTGGACCTGTATCTTCCCATCGCAAACCTGTCGGTCAATGCGCTCGTCATCATCCTGCTCGGCGGCGGTGTCGGGCTCCTGTCGGGGATGTTCGGGGTCGGCGGCGGCTTTCTGACGACGCCGCTGCTGATCGTCTATGGCATCCCGCCGACCGTCGCCGCCGCCTCGTCCGCGAGCCAGGTTACGGGGGCGAGCGTGTCGGGCGTGTTCGCGCATTTCCGCCGCAACGGCGTCGATGTGAAGATGGGCGGCGTCCTCGTCGCAGGCGGCATATTGGGCGCGTTCTTCGGCGCCTGGCTGTTCCGGCTGCTCCAGCAGAGCGGCCAGATCGATACCGTGATCGCGATCGTCTATGTCGTCATGCTCGGCTCTATCGGCGGCATGATGGCGAGCGAATCGATCGGGACGATCCGCCGCGCGCGGACCGGCCGCCCCGCCAAGCCGCGCAAGCGACGCCATCACCCGCTGGTCGCCGCGCTGCCGCTGCGCACGCGATTCTACGCCTCGGGCCTGTATATCTCGCCGCTCGCGCCGTTGCTGCTCGGCTTTTCGACCGGGATCCTGACCATGTTGCTGGGGATCGGCGGCGGGTTCATCCTGGTACCGGCGATGATCTATCTGCTCGGCATGGCGACGTCGGTGGTGGTCGGAACCTCGCTGTTCCAGACGCTGTTCGTCACCGCGGTGGCGACGATGGTGCATGCGACGACGACCAAGGCGGTCGACATCGTGCTGGCCGGGCTGCTGCTGATCGGCTCGGTCGTCGGGGCGCAGATCGGTGCGCGGTTCGCGACCAAATTCCGTCCCGAATATCTCCGTCTCGGGCTCGCCGTGATGGTGCTGCTCGTCGGCGCACGGATCGTGCTCGGGCTGGTGTGGCGGCCCGAGGAGATCTTCTCGGTCACGCTGTCGTGAAGCCCGGCGCGCCGCTCCTCCTGCTCGCGCCGCTGCTGATGGCGCAGGCCAAGCCGGTGCTCGTCCCCGACGTGTCGCAGCGCAATATCGAAATCGCCTACAGCTTCACCGGCGCCGAACTGCTGCTGTTCGGCGCGATCCTCTATCCCGGCGGGCGCCTGCCGAGCGGCGAGAGTCCCACCGACATCGTCGTCGTCGTCAAGGGGCCGACCCAGTCGATCGTGATGCGCGAGAAGGAGAAGGTCGCCGGCATCTGGGTCAACACGTCGCGGCTGCGCTATCGGTCCGCGCCCAGTTTCTATGCGATCGCCTCGTCCAAGCCGATCGGGCGGCTGGTCGACGACCGCACCCGGGCGATCTACGAACTCGGCCTCGACAGCCTGCAATTGTCGCCCGCGTCGAGCGCGCCGATTCCGACGCAGGACCGGTTCCAGCGCGGCCTGGTCGACCTGAAACGGCGTGCCGGGCTGTATTACGAGGCGCCGGGCGCAGTCGAGATCACCGATGACGTGCTGTACCGCGCGCGGGTTTCAGTGCCCGCGCGCGTACCGGTCGGGCGCTTCACCGCGGAAACCTTCCTGATCCGCGACGGCCGTGTGCTGGCCGCGGCGGTGCGCGACATCGACATCCGCAAATCGGGGTTCGAACGCTTCGTCGCGCGCGCGGCCGACCGGTCGGCGATCGCCTATGGCCTGGTCGCGGTCTTTCTCTCGATCTTTCTCGGTTGGGCGGCCGGCTGGATCGCGCGCCGGGTCTGAGGCGCGCGAACGCTCACGCATTCTTTACCCGTGCGCGGCATGGATGCGGACATCTGGCAAAAGCCGGAGGATCGAGGACCGACCGCCTATGACCGACATGCCCGCCGCCCATCTGTTCCAGCGGGCGATTGCCGCCGCGGCGATCGTGGACGGCGCGGGGCCGGACGCACACCCGGGGGGACAGGCCGACGTCCCGATCGGCGTCATATCCGCGATCGCCGGTGCCAGCAGCCGGGTCCTGCTCGACCGGACCGCGATCGCGCCGCTGCTCGCGCACTCCGACGCGGTGCTGGCCGCCGCCGGCCAGGTCGGCAGCCAGGTCAAGATCCGGGTCGGCACGTCATGGATCATCGCCAATGTCCGCTCGCTCGCGCTCGAGGCGGCGATGGGCAGCGTCATCGCGGGCGAGATCGATTTCCTTGGCGAGGGGGACGAGGACCGGGCGACCGGCGCGTTGTACGGATTCCGCCGCGGCGTGACGCGCTATCCCATGCCGGGCTGCGAGGTGTTCGCGGTCACGACGCGCGACCTGCGCGAGGTCTATGCCGCCGAGGACCGCGCGAACATCGCGATCGGTACCGTCTATCCGACCGCCGACGTTCCCGCCGCGCTGTATGTCGATGCGATGCTGGGCAAGCATTTCGCGCTCGTCGGCTCGACCGGCACGGGCAAATCGACCGCCGCCGCGCTGATCCTGCACCGGATCTGCGATCTCGCGCCGCAGGGGCATATCGTGATGATCGACCCGCACGGCGAATATGCCGCCGCCTTCGGCACGAACGGCGCGATCCACGACGTGTCGAACCTGCAAATGCCCTATTGGCTGATGAACTTCGAAGAGCATTGCGAGGTCTTCCTGACCAGCACCGGGGAACAGCGCCAGTTCGATGCGGACATCCTCGCCAAATGCCTGCTCGCCGCCCGCGCCAAGAGCCGGCTCGGCCAGGCGATCGCAAAGCTCACGGTCGACGCGCCGATCCCCTATCTGCTCAGCGACCTGACCGGGATCATCAGCCTCGAAATGGGCAAGATGGACCGCGCCGGCGACACCAGCCCCTATCTGCGGCTCAAGGGCAAGATCGACGAGATCAAGGCGGATCCGCGCTATGGCTTCATGTTCTCGGGGATGCTCGTCGCGGACACGATGGCGGCGTTTCTCCAGCGGATCTTCCGCCTGCCCGGCGACGGCCGGCCGATCTCGATCATCGACGTATCGGGCGTGCCGTCGGACATCACCGCCGTCGTCGTCGCGATGCTCGCGCGGATGACGTTCGACTTCGCGATCTGGTCGCGCAACGAGCCGCAGCGACCGATCCTGCTCGTCTGCGAGGAGGCGCATCGCTACATCCCGAACGATCGTCAGGCGGAAAGCTCGGTCGGGCGGATCCTCGGACGGATCGCCAAGGAGGGTCGCAAATACGGCGTTTCGCTCGGGTTGATCACGCAGCGCCCGTCCGATCTGGCGGAAGGCGTCCTGTCGCAGTGCGGGACGATCGTCGCGATGCGGCTCAACAACGAACGCGATCAGGCCTTTGTCCGCGCGGCGATGCCCGAGGGCGCACGCGGCTTTCTCGAATCCATCCCCGCGCTGCGCAATCGCGAGGCCATTATCTGCGGGGAGGGCGTGACGATTCCGATCCGCGTCGCGTTCGACGATCTCGAGGATACGCGCCGCCCCGCCTCGAGCGATCCGCTCTTCTCGGCGCTGTGGCGCGATGTCGGCGGCGAGGAGCAGATCATCGACCGGACGATCCTTAAATGGCGCGCGCAGGGCAAGTGAGCCGGCTGTCGGTCGTCGTGGCGGGAGCTAATCGCGGCGGCGCCTAGGCGGCGTAGTCAGTTTCGGTGATCTCGTTGTCCGCCATCAGCCGCAGCCGGTTGATCAGGCGGCATGCGATCTCCGACTTGCCGGGCCCGTTCGGGGTGGCGAGCATCGGGATGAGCTGCTGGTCGACGAACGTGTCGGGACCCGAATAGGCCAGTGAAAAGCGCCGGAACCCCCGGTCGAGGCCGATCATGTCCGTGATGATCGTCACGTCGCTATGGCGCCGGTCGGCGCTCAGCCGCGCGAGCAGATTGGAGATCGCCGGATCCGGTCCCTCGACCAGCTGGACGAAGTGCAGATCGGTGATGATCAGCGCGCCGGTGATGCCGGCCTGTGCGTTCCGCGCGCTGGACTCGTTGACGATCTCCATCAGCGCGCGCTGATCCATCGCGATATCGGGCTTGATCTTGCTCAGATACAGCACCGTCCGCAAGGCCGGCACGGGCGTCGCGCGGGCGGGCCGGATCGCGGTGACGGGTGTCGGGCGCGGTTGCGGCTGGCTGGCACCGCGCAGGGCCCAGTCCTGCTCGCGGCGCATCGCGCGTCCCGGAACATAGCCCTGGATCGAAATGAGCCGTCCGGTCGCGGTCGAGGAGAGCCCTGTCTGCATGATCGTCACATATCCGGTAAAGCGATGGTGCATCCCGCCTAGCATGGTGCATGACAGCACTGTAATATCGTAGAATTACGAACCGGACTTTAGTATGGGCGCCGCATCCGTGATCAGGATCGACAGCGGCCTAGTCTGCGCGAATTCGAAAAGATGATCGATCAATAGTGCGCGCAGTTGGTACGGCCATCTGCGGGGACTCGACGCCGGTTGCAGACACGTACGGCGCGGCGCGCGTCGCTAGGTGCCGGTGCGGACCGCGAGCAGGCGGGCGACCCGCGCCTTGAACGCGCGCAATGCCGGGCCGGACAGCTGTGCCGCGCTCGCCAGCGATACCGATCGCGGATTGATCGCGCCGCCGTTCCTCCACACTTCCCAGTGGAGATGCGGCCCCGTCGACATACCGGTCGAGCCGACATAGCCGATGACCTGGCCCTGGCGTACGCGCGTGCCCGATGCGACCGCGATCCGGCTCATATGGCCATAGCCGCTCGCCAGACCGCCGCCGTGGACGAGCTTGACGAAATTGCCATAGCCGCCGGTCCGGCCCGCGAAGCTCACCACCCCGTCGGTCATCGCGTGGATCGGCGCGCCCCGCGGCGCCCCGATGTCGAGTCCCTTGTGCATCCGCGTGAAGCCGAGCAGCGGATGCACGCGCAGGCCGAAACCGGACGTGATGCGGCCGATCACCGGCATGCCCGACACAGCGCGGCGTTCGGTCTGGCCATTGGCGTCGAACCAGCCGCCGCGGCCAGCGTCGTCACCCTCTACCGCGTCCGGATCCGCCTGTGGGTCGGTCGTGGTGGTCGGTGCGAAGCGGACGAGTTGCAGCGTGCGCCGTCCCTGGTCGATCCCGGCGAACAGCAGCGCGCCGATCCGCGTTTCCCCGGTCGCGGCGCGTTCGCGGGCGACGATCAGGTCGAAACGGTCCGTGGCGCTGACGTCGCGCCCGATCGACAGCCGTGTCGCGATCGCCTTGATATAGGTCTCGACCGCCTTGGCGGACACGCCGGCGGCGCGCATCGACCGGTACAGGCTCGATCCGGCAAGCCCCTGGATCCGCAGCGGGGTGCGGTCGACCGCGATCGCCGTGCGCGTCATCGCCAGACCCGCTGCGGTGCGGTGCAGCGACACGTCCAGGTCGAACCGCGCGCGCACCGCGAGCGAGTCGAGTGGGCGCGCGACCGTGCGATCCGCGCGCCGGCCCAGCGTCAGCGCGATCCGCGTGCCCGCCGGGATCGCGCCGGGATCGACCGTCTGCGCGATCAGCGCCGATGCAGCACTGGCGTCACGCCGGCTGACGCCCGCGCGGATCAGGACCCGGTCGAAGGCATCGCCCTGACCCAGTGTCGCGGCAAGGTCGACGCTCGGCCGTTCGGGTGCCTGCGCGAGCGGTACGACAAGGTCGTTCGCCGCCATCCGCCGCCCCGTATCCGCGCCCTGGCCGAGCGGCGCGATCGCCAGTGCCCGCGCCTGCTCGCGTGCCGAACCGGCCAGCGGTGCCGGGACGCCGCCGGTCAGCGGACGAAAGCCGGGGGCGAGCATGACGGTCGCGGCGCACAGCGCGGTGCAGGTCGCGAGGCCGCGCCACCAGACGGCGCTGCCGATCGCGCTGCCCAGATCGGGCACCCAGTCGATCCGCGTCGCGGCGTTGTGCAACCGCGTGATGCCCCGGGGAAGGGCGCCGGAACCGGTGGCGGCGGCGCGCCCGAACCCCCGGGCGTCGATGCCGCCCGCCAGCCCCAGCTCCTGCTCCGTCCCTAGATACACGTCGCGCACCTCGTGGCCCAAATTCCTGGCGCACATTTCCGGCCAGGCTCGCCGTTCCCCCCGGCGCGGGTCGGAGTCCTGTGCAGCAAGGGTCCTAAAGTCAAATTAACCCGCCGCACGCCCGCCACGCGTGGCGACGAGGCGTGGTGCGGCGGGGGCGGACGGAAACCCGTGCGCGGAATACGGCGAACTTGTCCTGCCGGTCATTGCGCCGCGCGACCTTACGCCCGATGTTCTGGGCTATGAGTGACGATGTGTCCGGCGGCGTGACCGCGGTCCTGGGGCCGACCAACACAGGCAAGACGCACCTCGCGATCGAGCGGATGTGCGCGCATTCCAGCGGCATGATCGGCTTCCCGCTGCGGCTGCTGGCGCGCGAGGTCTATGACCGCGTCGTCGCGATCAAGGGCGCGAACCGCGTCGCGCTGGTCACCGGCGAGGAAAAGATCATGCCGCCCGATGCGCGCTGGCTGCTCTGCACCGCCGAATCCATGCCCGACCGCGACGTCGCGTTCGTCGGGCTGGACGAGGCGCAGCTGGGCGCCGATCCCGAACGCGGCCATGTCTTCACCGACCGGCTGCTGCGTGCCCGCGGACGCGAGGAGACGATGATCCTAGGCTCCGAGGCGCTGCGACCGATGATCAAGGCGCTCGTGCCCGGGGCGGAGATCGTCAACCGCCCGCGTTTCTCGACGCTCACCTATGCGGGCGCCAAGAAGATCAGCCGCCTGCCCAAGCGCTCCGCGATCGTCGCCTTCTCGGCCGAGGAGGTCTATGCGGTCGCCGAGATGCTCCGCCGGCTGCGCGGTGGCGCCGCGGTGGTGATGGGCGCGCTGTCACCCCGGACCCGCAACGCGCAGGTCGCGATGTTCCAGGCGGGCGAGGTCGATTATCTCGTCGCCACCGACGCGATCGGCATGGGGCTCAACATGGACGTCGCGCATGTCGCGTTCGCCAGCCTCAACAAGTTCGACGGCAAGCGCCAGCGTCGCCTGACCGTCGCCGAGATGGCGCAGATCGCGGGCCGCGCCGGGCGACACCAGCGCGACGGCACGTTCGGCGCGCTGTCCGACGACGGGCCGGGCGCGTTCCTTCCCGAAGAGGTGCTCGCGATCGAGGAGCACCGCTTTCCCCGACTCGAAAATCTCTACTGGCGTCAGGGCGAACCCGATTTCGCCAGCATCGACGCGCTCGTCGCGAGCCTCGAGGCGCGTCCGCCCGCGGGCGTCCTGCGCGCCGCACCCCAGGCGCTCGACCTCGGCGTGCTCAAGCGGCTCGCCGAGGAGGGCTGGGTGCGCGAACGGACGCGGCACCCGAAGATGGTCGCACGGCTCTGGGCGGCGTGCGGCATCCCCGATTTCCGCAAGGTCGGGCTCGACCCGCATGCGCGCTTTGTCTCGCGCGTGTTCGGGCATCTCAGCGAGGGGCGGGGGCATATCCCGCACCAATGGTTCGCCGACGAGATCGCGCGGCTCGACACCGTCGCGGGCGACGTGCCGGTGATCGCGGGCCGGATCGCGGCGACGCGGATCTGGGCCTATATCGCGCAGCGGGCCGACTGGCTCGCCGAGCCCGCGCACTGGGCCGCGCGCACCGCCGCGCTCGAGGAGCGCCTGTCCGACGCGCTCCATGCCAGCCTGACGCAGCGCTTCGTCGACAAGCGCACGACCGCGCTGATGCGCCAGATCGGTGCGGACGCCGCGTCGCTCCCCGTCGTGATCGGTCCGGAGGGCGAGGTGATGGTCGAGGATCATCCGATCGGCCGGCTCGACGGCTTCCGCTTCACCGTCGCCGCCGACGCGCGCGCCAGCGACAAGCGCCTGCTGCTCGCCGCCGCCGAAAAGCGGCTGGCGGGCGAACGCACGCGCCGCGGCCAGTCGCTCGTCGATGCGCCGGATGCGGACATCGCGCTCGACGAGTCGGCGCAGATCGTGTGGGCGGGGCATCCGGTCGCCCGTCTCGGCGCCGGCCCGTCCTTCGCCCGCCCGAAACTGATCCTCGATCGCGCGCTCGACTGTCTCGACAAGGCGGCGCGCGAGCGGATCGAGACGCGCCTGTCGCGCTGGCTCGCGGCGATGCTCAAGCGGCGGCTCGCGGTGCTTGTCGATCTTGCCGCGCTCAGCCGCGACGCGGACGCGACCCCGGCGTTGCGCGCGGTCGCCAGCGCGATCGAGGAAGCGGGCGGGATCCTGCCCCGCCTGCCGATGCGGCTCGCGCTCGAGGCGGTCGATCCCGACGAGCGCAAGCGGTTGCGCAAAATCGGCATCATGATCGGTGCGCTCGACCTGTTCGACGTCCGCCTGCTCAAGCCCGAGCCGGCGCGCTGGCGCCGTATCCTCGCTGGCGTCCGCGGCGCGGTGATCACTGCGCCACGCGACGGGGCGACCGTGCTCGCGCGCGGCAGTGATGGCGCGACGCTCGAGGCCGGGTTTCGTCCGCTGGGGCTTCAGGCGGTGCGCGTCGACCTGATCGAGCGTATCGCCCGCGCCGCGCATGATTCGCGTACCGGCCGCGCACCGTTCGCGCCCGACCCGGCGCTCGCGACCTCGATCGGGCTCGAGCCTGCGTCGATCGAGCGGCTGATGGCCGAGCTCGGCTTCAAGGCGCTGGCGGGCGACACGCCGCGTTGGGTCTGGCGCGGCCGCCCGCCCGCGCGCGCGGTCCCTGCGACGCCGATCGACCCGTCGCGGCAGAACGCGTTTGCCGGGCTTGCCGCACTGGTCCGCCATGGGTGAAGGCGCGATGCGGATCGATCGGTTCCTGTGGTTCGTCCGGCTCGCCAAGACGCGCAGCGCGGCCCAGGCGATTGCCGAGAAGGGGCATCTGCGAATCGACGGCCGCGCGATCGACCGCGCACACTGTCCCGTCCGGATCGGCAACGTCCTCACCTTCGCCGCCAACGACCGCGTCCGCGTGATCCGCATCGAGGCACTGCCGACACGCCGCGGTCCCGCCCCCGAAGCGCAGGCGTGCTATCAAGACCTGATCGCCGGCCAGACCCCCGCCGGCACCGAAGCGGACGACGTCGCACCACCCCGCCCGTCATCCTGACGAAAGTCAGGATCCAGGATACCAAAGGACAGCGTCTCATTGCCTTGGATCCTGACTTTCGTCAGGATGACGGCGTGGTTTGGGCGGAGGCGGTCGGAGGCGGCAAAGCCTGATAACGTCTCGCAGAAGGCTTGCTATGATTGACGCGACGGGCCTGCGCGCATAGTCGCAGGCCGTTCGTCGCCGGGAAGGAATCCGGCCCAGGAGTTCTGCAATGACCTACGTCGTCACCGATGCCTGCATCCGCTGCAAGTACATGGATTGCGTGGAAGTGTGCCCGGTCGATTGCTTCTATGAGGGCGAGAACATGCTGGTGATCAATCCCAGCGAGTGCATCGACTGCGGCGTGTGCGAACCCGAATGCCCCGCCGAGGCGATCCTGCCCGACACCGAGAGCGGGCTGGAGCAGTGGCTCGAACTCAACACGACCTTCTCTGCGCAGTGGCCCAACGTCACTCGCAACGACAACCAGACGCCCCCCGACGCGGACGCGATGAAGGGCGTTGAGGGCAAGTTCGACAAGTATTTCTCGCCCGAGCCCGGCGCCGGCGACTGAAAATCGCACGAAATTCGTGTCTTTATGGCGGATTGGGGCACGAGGGCTGTCACGATCGGCTGGTAATTTTGTTGCAAAGATGGTAATTGGGTCCGTGACGGGCGCGATATGTCAAGTCGTCCGCCTGGAGTATGTTCGAACCCTATTCCTCCACGGTGCAATCCGGCGAACGCGTCGCTGTGGCACCGCGTGGAGGCATTGATCCGGAAAGGCCCCCAATGGCTGCCAAGGCACTGTCCTTCGACGTCGGTGATTTCGTCGTTTACCCAAAGCACGGAGTCGGCCGTGTGATCGAGCTGCAACGCTCGGAAATCGCCGGCATGACGCTCGAACTTTACGTCCTCCGTTTCGAGAAGGAGCGCATGACGCTCCGCGTTCCGACCAACAAGGCCGAAAGCGTCGGCATGCGCAAATTGTCTTCGGACAAAACGATGCGCGAGGCGATGGACACGCTCAAGGGCAAGCCCAAGGTCAAGCGCACCATGTGGTCGCGCCGCGCGCAGGAATATGAGGCGAAGATCAATTCGGGCGACCTCGTGTCGATCGCCGAAGTGGTCCGCGACCTGTTCCGCGCCGACGACCAGCCCGAGCAGAGCTATTCCGAGCGTCAGATCTTCGAAGGTGCGACCAGCCGTCTCGCCCGCGAACTCGCCGCGATGGAAGAGATTGATGAGCCCAAGGCGCAGGAGAAGATCCTCGACATCCTCCGCGCCGCCGCCGCGATCTACAACAAGGACAAGCTGCCCGCCTGACCGCTGGCGCTCCGTTCGATGACGCAAGGGCGGTCCCGCGGGGCCGCCCTTTTGCGTTTCTGGTCCGTCGGCCGACGACCACCACGGATTCCGCTTCCGCCTCTCGCCGATAGGGTGTATTGTTTGTGCAATACACGGGAGGATGCCATGAAGTATCTCGCGCTCGGTCTGATGATGCCGCTTGCTGCCTGCTCGTTCAGCTGGTCGGGAGACGATGACGGGGCGGGGGCATCGCCGAGCGGCACCGGCACGACCCGCACCTATATGGTCAGCGATTTCAGCTCGATCGACCTGCGTGGGGCGAGCGATGTCGATGTGCGCGTGGGAACTGGCTTTTCGGTGCGTGCGCAGGGGCCTGCCGAGGCGCTCGACCGGCTGACGATCGAGCGGGACGGCGACACGCTCGAGATCGGGCGGCGCAAGGGCGTCAATCTCAACTGGGGGCGATCGGGCAAGGTCAAGGTCTTCGTCACGTTGCCGCGGCTGGCGGGGGCGACGATATCGGGATCGGGGGACATGACCGTCGACCGGGTCGAGGGAACGCGATTCGCGGCTGATATCGCGGGCTCCGGCAGTCTGGGGGTCGCGGCGGTGAAGGTCGACGACCTCGCCGTCGCGATCGCGGGCTCGGGCAGCGTCTCAGCGGCGGGATCCGCGCGGGCGCTGGCGGTCGAGATCGCCGGCTCGGGGGATGTCGACGCAGCCGGGCTCAAGGCCCGGTCCGCGCGGGTCGAGATTGCCGGCTCGGGCAGCGTCCGCGCGGTCGTCGATGGTCCAGCCACCGTCGACATGATGGGGTCGGGCGATGTCGACCTGGGCAGCGCCGCGCGGTGCACCGTGTCCAAGATGGGCTCCGGCTCGGTCCGCTGCGCACCGTGATCCGCTGCGCGCGCGGCTTGCGTCGGTGCGTCGAAGCGGCAACGATCGCGCCATGATCCGTTTTCTTGTCCTGCCGCTCCTGTTTGCCTGTCCCGTCGCCGCGGCCGCGGCCGATCGTAGCGTATCGGTGGGCAGCTTCGAGCGGGTCCGGATCGACGGTCCGTTCGACGTGCGCCTCGTCACGGGATCGCCCGGCGCAAAGGTCGCGGGGGATCCGCATGCGACCGAGGCGGTCGAGATCCGCGTCGACGGCGCGACGCTGTCGGTCCGGCGGAGCACGAGCCGCTGGGGCGAACGCCCCGAGACGGGGGCGCAGCGCCCGGTGATCGTGACGCTGTCCACGCCGCGTCTCGCCTTTGCCAGCGTCGTGGCGGGGGGGCGGCTGACGATCGATCGCATGAAGGGGATGCGGCTGGATCTCGCGGTCAGCGGTGCGGGCAGCCTTGCGGTGAACGATGCGCAGGCGGACCAGCTGAACGCCACCGTCATCGGCACCGGGCGGATGACGCTGGCAGGGCGCAGCGCACGTGCACGTCTGACCGTCAGTGGTCCGGGGCTGATCGACGCGACCGCACTGGCTGTCGATGATCTCGTCGTCATGCAGGACGGCGTCGGCGAAACCCGCGCCTCGGCGCGCCGCACCGCGCAGGTGACGAACGGCGGTGCGGGCTCGGTCACGGTCGCGGGCACCGCCGCCTGCACGGTCCGCGCCGCCGCCACCGGCCCGGTGATCTGTGGCCGCTAACCGCGCAGGCTAGATCAGCGCGAGTTCGGCGAGCTTGGTCATCAGCGCGGGCGGCATGATGTCGAGCCCGGTCGCGTCGCCGCCGAGATCGAGCGGCGCATCCGCCCCCTCGAGATACCGCCACCCCTGATGCGCGCGTTTCGGCCGCGCCTGAACGAGCACCAGTTTGGGGTCGATATGGATCGCGACTCGTCCGCCCTCCGCCTCGCCAAAGCCCAGGATCGGCGAGCGCGCGATCAGCTGGTGCTTCAGGATCCAGTACATCGAGCCGCCTTCGCCGACCGGCCCCGCCACCTCCTCGTGTCGCTTGGGCAGGTAGCGGGTGGTGAGAAACACGGGGCCCTCCTCACCGCGCAGCCGCAGGCGCTCCGCCAGATGGTCGACGCTGTCCGCGCCGAACGCGACTTTGGTGAGGTGAAGCGGCATCCGTCTGGAAATGGGCGCTAATCCGCGCCAGTCAACCGGAGCGTCAACCGTGCAGCCCCCACAGGCTGGCAAGGCCGAGGAACGAGAAGAACCCCATCGTATCGGTCATCGTGGTCACGAATACCGCCGACGAGACCGCGGGATCGATCCGGAACTTGTCGAGCGTGATCGGCACCAGCACGCCGGAAAGCCCTGCGGTGATGTTGTTGGTCAGCATCGCCGCGGCGATCACGATCGACAGGTCGGTGTTGCGGAAGATCACATAGGTGCCAAGCCCGATCAGCGTGCCCAGCATGACGCCATTGGCGGTGGCGATCCGGAATTCGCGGACGATCATCCGCTTGGTGTTCGAACTCGTCAGCTGGTTGGTCGCGAGCGCGCGGACCACGACCGCGAGCGTCTGCGTCCCGGCATTGCCGCCCATCCCCGAGACGATCGGCATCAGCACCGCAAGCAGAGCGAAGCTCGCGATCGTCCCCTGGAACAGCCCGACGACCGACGATGCGACCATCGCGGTGCCCAGATTGACCACCAGCCAGGTGAAGCGCGTCCGCACCGTCAGCCGGATCGGTTCGTTGATGTCGCCGTCGCCAGCCCCTGCCAGACGCAGCGTATCCTCGCCCGCCTCTTCGGAAATGATGTGGACGATGTCGTCGACGGTGATCATGCCGACCAGCCGGCCGCCATGATCGACCACCGCGGCGGAGATCAGCGCATATTTCTGGAAGCGGAGCGCCACCTCTTCCTGGTCCATGTCGACCGGGATCAGCGTCTGTTCGCGCTTCATCACATCGGCCATTGCGATCCCGCGCGGCGTGCGCAGCATCCACGACAGCTGGCACGTGCCGATCGGCTTGTGCGCGGGGTCGACGACGAAGATTTCCCAGAAATCGGTCGTCAGCTCCTCGTGACCACGCAGATAATCGATCGCGTCGCCGACGGTCCAGTGCTCGGGCACCGCGATCAGCTCGCGCTGCATCAGGCGGCCCGCGGACTCCTCGGGGTAGCTCAGCGCCTCCTCGATCGCGGCGCGATCGTCGGGATCGAGCGCGCGCAGCACCGCGCGCTGCTCGTCCTCGTCCATGTCCTCGATGATCGCGACCGCGTCATCGGTATCGAGTTCGGAGGCAAGGTCGGCGACCTGGTGCGGCTCGAGCGCATCGATCAGATCCTCGCGGACATAATCGTTCATCTCGGCGAACACGTCGCCGTCGAGCAGATCGGTGACCGCGCGCGCCAGCGCCGCGCGATCCTCCTGCGGCGTCAGCTCGAACAGATCGGCGATGTCGGCGGGGTGCAGCGGCTCGACCAGCGCGCGTGCCGCCGCATTGTCGCCGTCCTCGACCGCGTCGAGCACGGCGCGGACGAATTCGGGCCGCAACCGGTCGTCGCGATCGAGCTGCGTTTCGGGCTGGGTCTCGGTTTCGACCTCGGGAAGCTCGAGTTCGCTCATGGCTGCCTCCCTTAAAAGCGTGCGCTTGGGCCCTAACGCGCTGCGCATGCATTTGCCAGTCGCGGGGTGGATCCCTATCTGCCGCGCATCAATTCAGGAGAAGACCCAATGGCCGATACCCCCGAAACGCTGACGCTGACCCTCGACGGCGGTGACGTGACGATCAAGCTGCGCCCCGATCTGGCCCCGAAGCATGTCGAGCGCATCGTCGAGCTGGCCAATGACGGCTTCTATGACGGCGTCGTGTTCCACCGCGTGATCCCGGGCTTCATGGCGCAGGGCGGCGATCCCACCGGCACCGGCATGTCGGGCTCGGACAAGCCGAACCTCAAGGCGGAATTCTCGGCTGAGCCGCATGTCCGCGGCGTGTGCTCGATGGCGCGCACCAACC
Source organism: Sphingomonas sp. CFBP 8765 (assembly GCF_014841445.1). Taxonomy (NCBI): domain Bacteria; kingdom Pseudomonadati; phylum Pseudomonadota; class Alphaproteobacteria; order Sphingomonadales; family Sphingomonadaceae; genus Sphingomonas; species Sphingomonas sp. CFBP 8765. Next base: position 338,237 of record NZ_JACYTY010000002.1, read on the forward strand.
AGCCCGACACGGCGAACTCGCAGTTCTTCATCGTGTTCGACGACGCGCGCTTCCTCGACAAGCAGTACACCGTCTGGGGTGAAGTCACCAACGGCATGGAGCTGATCGACGCGCTCCCCAAGGGCGAGCCGCCGCGCGCACCCGGCAAGATTGTGAAGGCAAGCGCAGCCTGAGCTGAAGACTGCACCGGCGCAGCCAAGCTGCGTCGGAGACAGTCGAAGCCGGCCGGCGGAGCAAAGCTCCGTCCGACGGCGCGGCTTAGCCCCGACGCGCTTCAAGTCAGAAGCGCGTCGCGGTTGCTACCCTGACCCTCTCTCAACCGTACATCCGGTATCCGAGCGGAGGCTGTGCCTTGCTAAACTTCCGCCAGCGTCTTGATCAGCCAGTCGTGGAACAGCTTGACCGGCTTGGCCTGCAATGCGCGCGGGCGGCAGACGAACCAATAGCTGTACGGGCTCTCCACCTCGATTTCGAACAGCCGCACGAGCCGCGGATCGTTCGCATCCTCGAAATGGCTGGCATGCATGAACGCGACGCCCAGCCCTTGCGCCGCCGCTTCGAGCATCAGCGCCCCCGAATCGAAATGATCGATCGCCAGCGGCTCGATATCGTCGAGCCCCGCAGCCGTCCGCCAAGCGGTGAACGTATCCGTCATGTCGCGGTGGACCAGCGCGGTCAGCGTCGAGAGCTGTTCGGGTCGGGTGATCGGATCGGCGCGGTCGAGCAGGGTGCGCGCACCGATCACATAGACCGAATTGCGATCGAGCCGCCGCGCATAGAAGGCCGGATCGATCTCGCGCGACAGCGCGATCACCGCGTCCAGCCCGTCGCCCAGCCGCGATACCAGATGCGCCGCGGTATCGATGTCGAGATGCAGTTCGGGATGCGACGCGCGCAGTTCGCCGAGCCGCGGGAACAGCTTCTGCGACGCATAGAGCGGCAGGATGCCCAGCCGCAGCCGCAGCACCTCGGTCGTGCTGGTCATCGATTCGACGGCATCCGACAGCGAATCGAGCACCGGTGCGATCTGCGCGAGCAGGCGTTCCCCGTCCGCATTCAGCACCATCGCCTGGTGCCGCCGCGCGAACAGTGGCTTGGCGATGAAGCGCTCAAGGCTCTGCACGCGCCGGCTGAGCGCGGGCGCGGACAGCGCCAGATCCTCCGCGGCGGCCTTGATCGAGCCCAGCCGCGCGACCTGGACGAACGCCTCGATAGCCCCGAGTGGCGGCAGCCTCCGCATGATTCCTCCCCGACTCCCTTATCCGACTCGATGCATGTGATCCGCATCATTGGCCGCATTGAAGCCTACGATTGCAGTTAGCGCAATCGTAGCGGATCCATTCGCACTTGCAACATGAACCGCCTCGACGCAAAAAGACCTCGCCTTTCAGGCATCCTCTCCTAAAAACTTTCATGGGCTGGCCTTCATTGGCCGGCCCTTTTTTTGTCTTTTCAAGTCCTCGCAAGCCCGGCGGCGGCCCCCCATCTGACACGCTTCGAGTTTGAAGGAGTCGAGATGCCCGATAGCGAAACCCCGACGCGGAAAATCCAGGTGGCGAACGCGCGTCCCGAGGACAGCGGCCGCGGCCTGGCGCATCTGCCGCGCGCGCTGATGGCGACGCTCGGCATCGGCGAGGGCGACGTGATCGAGATCCTCGGCAAGCAGAACACGCCCGCGCGTGCGGTCGGGCCGTATCCGGAGGACGAGGGGCTCGACATCCTGCGCATCGACGGGCTCCAGCGCGCGAATGCGGGTGTGGGCTCGGGCGATTTCGTCGAGGTGCGCAAAGCCGAATCGAAGCCCGCGACGCGCGTCGTCTTCGCACCCGCACAGCAAAATCTGCGGCTTCAGGGCTCGACCAACGCGTTGAAGCGCACGTTTCTCGGCCGGCCGATCTGCCAGGGCGACATCGTCGCGACCGCGGGGCATCAGCGCGTCGGCAACATGCCCGCGGGCGTCCAGCAGTTCATGAACGCGCCCGCCTATGCACTGCAGGAGATCCGCCTCGCGGTAATCGCCGCCAGCCCCAAGGGCGTCGTCCATATCGACGAGAATACCGAGATCGAGCTGCGCCCCGAATATGAAGAGCCGCAGGACGCACGCCGCGCCGACGTCACCTATGACGATATCGGCGGCATGGCGCAGACGATCGACCAGCTGCGCGAGATGGTCGAGCTGCCGCTGCGCTATCCCGAACTCTTTCAGCGCCTCGGCGTTGATCCGCCCAAGGGCGTGCTGCTGCACGGCCCCCCCGGCACCGGCAAGACGCGGCTCGCGCGCGCGGTCGCCAACGAGTCCGATGCGCAGTTCTTCCTGATCAACGGCCCCGAGATCATGGGGTCGGCCTATGGCGAGTCGGAAGGCAAGCTGCGCCAGGTGTTCGAGGAGGCCGCCAAGGCCGCGCCGTCGATCGTCTTCATCGACGAGATCGATTCGATCGCACCCAAGCGCGGGCAGGTATCGGGCGAGGCCGAAAAGCGTCTCGTCGCGCAGCTGCTGACGCTGATGGACGGGCTTGAGGCACGCGCCAATCTCGTCGTGATCGCCGCGACCAATCGTCCCGAGGCGATCGACGAGGCGCTGCGGCGTCCCGGCCGGTTCGACCGTGAGATCGTCGTCGGCGTTCCCGATGAGCGCGGCCGCCGCGAAATCCTCGGCATCCATGCGCGTGGCATGCCTTTGGGCGACCGTGTCGATCTCGACGAGCTGGCGCGCACGACCTACGGCTTTGTCGGTGCCGATCTCGCAGCGCTGGCGCGTGAGGCGGCGATCGAGGCGGTGCGGCGGATCATGCCCAAGCTCAACCTCGAGGAACGCACGATCCCGCCCGAGGTGCTCGACGACTTGTCGGTCACGCGCGAGGATTTCCTTGGCGCGCTCAAACGCGTCCAGCCGTCGGCGATGCGCGAGGTCATGGTCCAGGCGCCGACCGTGCGCTGGGCCGATGTCGGCGGGCTCGACGATGCGCAGATGCGGCTGAAGGAAGGCGTCGAGCTTCCGCTCAAGAATCCCGACGCGTTCCGGCGGCTTGGCATCCGCCCGGCCAAGGGCTTCCTGCTCTACGGCCCGCCCGGTACCGGCAAGACCCTGCTCGCCAAGGCGGTCGCGCGCGAGGCGGAGGCGAATTTCATCGCCACCAAATCGTCAGACCTGCTCAGCAAATGGTATGGTGAGAGCGAGCAGCAGATCACCCGGCTGTTCCAGCGCGCGCGTCAGGTCGCACCCTGCGTGATCTTCATCGACGAACTCGATTCGCTGGTGCCCGCACGCGGCAGCGGCGCGGGTGAGCCGCAGGTGACCGAGCGCGTCGTCAACACGATCCTCGCCGAGATGGACGGTCTGGAAGAACTCCAGTCGGTCGTCGTGATCGGCGCGACCAACCGCCCCAATCTGATCGACCCGGCGCTGCTGCGCCCGGGGCGGTTCGACGAGCTCGTCTATGTCGGCGTACCCGACACGGCGGGGCGCCGGCGGATCCTCGGCATCCAGACGCAGAAGATGCCGCTCGCGTCCGACGTCGATCTCGATCGTCTCGCGGACCGTACCGACCGGTTTTCGGGTGCGGATCTGGAGGACGTCGTCCGCCGCGCAGGCCTGGTCGCGTTGCGTCGCTCGATCGATTCGACCGACGTGACGATGGCCGATTTCGAGAACGCTTTGAAGGAATCGCGCGCCAGCGTCACGCCCGAAACCGAGCGAGAATATGAGCAGATGGCCGCCCGCCTGAAACAGGACGCGACCGCCATCCAGCCGATCGGCTTCGCCTTCCCCAGCAAAGGCGCGGCGTGATCACCGCCCCTCTCCTTGACGGGAGAGGGGCTACCGCCCGCATGGTTCCATTTGGCGGTCGATAGTCGACTGGCCGAATGGCCCTGATCTTGTGCCATGTGTTGACATTACCGGGCACGGGTCCAATGTAACTTTCATGTACGCATCCGCGACACATAAGCGTTTCCTCGATCACGCCGGCCAACTCGCCGCACGGGGTTAGCCCGAGCTCGCGGCTATAGGCCGCTGGAGTTCGGGCTTTATTCGATCTGACCTTTGGGACGTGCGCTGCACGCCCATGATCTCGAATATACGGAAACCACGCAATGTCAGGCCCAGCCTCTGAATCTGGCGATCACTCGCCAGCGCGCCGCGACGTCGATGAAGACGCCCTGTCCCCGAAAACCTCGTTGCGGATGCGTCCCAGGCATTTCTTTTCGAAGCAATTCGATATGGAAATCGTCGAAGACTATTCAAAGGAAGAGGCCGATCGGGACGCTGCCGGGCAGCCGAAATGGCTCAACCGACTGATCCAGATGAACTTGTTACTGATGATCCTCTTGATCGGGGTTCCGCTGCTTCTGTACTGCATCGGAATGTCGGCGAAATAGCGGAGCCGCGGCCTGACGAATCCCGGGTCAGCCGCCCGACGCGTCCTTCGCCTCATTCAGCGTCACCCAGGCATAGCCGATCAACACCACGCACGCTGCGCCCGCGACCAGATAAGGCAGCGAATGTTGCGCCTCGTACAGTCCGACCCCGATCGACGGCCCGAGCACGAAGCTCGCGCCGTTGATGCTGGTCACCTTGCCCGCGACCGACCCTTGCGCATTCGCGCCGACCGCGAGCGAGGCACCCGCGGTAAAGCCCGGCCGCGTGAAGCCGAAACCGAGACTCGCCAGCGCATAAGCGGTCGCGATCGTGTAGAGCGAGGTCGCGATCCCCGTCAGCGCGGTGCCCGCCGCCGCCAGCACCAGCCCGGTCAGGACGAGCTGGCGCGGGGTCAGGTTGAGCCGCGGAATGATTCCCCATTGCGCGAGCAGCGCTGCACCCGCGCCCATCATCAGCACGATCCCCGTCGGCTCGAGCGCAAGTGCGGGCGCAAGGTTGAGCCGGTCGATCACCAGGAACCCGATCGCCTGCCCGGTCATCGCCTGCGCATGCCCCATCACCAGCCCGGCGATCATCCAGGCGCGGATGCGCGGATCGGTATAGCCGACCTGTTCGACATGCGACTGGGTCGCGGCAGTGACCGACGCACCGCTCGGCGCGCCGCCGATCGACGGATAGGCCGAACTCGCGCCGTGCATATCGTCATGCGGCGCGACGATCCGGTCGTCGGGCAGCATCCGCCGCACCGTGATCCACACCGCCACGCCGAACAGCGCGAACAGGAAGGCGGGGCCCGCCAGCCCTACCTCGAGTCCGCCGACCGACCCGAGGATCAGATAGGGCGCGATCGCCGGCCCCAGGATCGTGCCGAGCCCGAAGGCGGAAGCGAGCAGCGTCAGCGCGCGGGTCCGCTCCGCGCGCGTCGTCTCGCCCGCGACCAGCGCCTGCACCGCGGGCGGCGCGGCGGCACCGAATGCGCCATAGATCAGCCGCCCGGCGATGAAGCAGCCGAACGCCGCGGTCCCGCCGATCCAGTGGTTGATACCCGCCATCAGGAACAGCCCGCACAATGTCAGCGACACGCTGAACCCGCCGATGCCGAGCAGTATCATCGCGCGGCGGCCATGCCGGTCGGACCGGTTCGCCCAGAACGGCGCGGCGATCACCCACAGCAGCGCGGACACCGAAAACGCGCCCGCCACCGCGCTGTCGGCGACGCCCAGCGACCGGCCGAGCGCGGGCAGCACCGATTGCAGCGCGGTATTGCCCGCCGCGATCGTCAGCATGACGAGGAACATCAGCGCGAAGCGACGATCGATCCGCGCATCCTCGCGACCGGTGCCGGTCATGGCCGCGCCCAGTCATAGTCGCGCTCGACCCGTGCGACGGTGACGCGGTAGCGGTCATACCAGAGCGCCCGCCCGCGCTCGCGAATCGCGGCATGGTCGGGATCGTCGCGCCACGCGATCGCCGCGGCGTCGTCCGCCCAATAGCTGATCGTGATCCCCAGTCCGGCTTCGTCGCGCACGCTGTCGATCCCGCGATAGCCGGGCTGCGTCGCGGCGAGCGCCTGCATCGCGGCGGCGGCCGCGGCATAGCCGGCGGGGTCGGTGCCGTTACGGTTCGACATGAAAATGACCGCCGTCTGGCCCGTCCGCTCGTCGTGCATGCCCAATGCTTAAGCCAAGCCCGGGGGTTGGCAAGCGCGGGTTGCGGCGCCGGGCACTGGTCGCGTTCGGTGCGGTTCGTCGCGTGATGCAACCCGCAGGCCTTGAAACACGTTTGGAATCCGTGCGACGGGGGGCTTAAAGCCTCGCGTGCGCGCGGGATCCCTGATCGTAAGGAACACGATGCCCAGTCCGACCACAGCCGCCCGGCGCGCGCGCACCCGCCCCGCCGGCGTGCCCTCCCCGTGGCAGATGTTCTTCACCGAATTCCTGAAACACCCTGTCATGGTCGGCTCGATCGTGCCGTCCTCGGACAAGCTGATCCGCAAGATGCTCGGCCGGGTCGACTGGGACAACACCAAGGTGTTCGTCGAATATGGACCCGGCGTCGGCACTTTCTGCCGCCCGATTCTCGACCGCATGGCGCCCGACGCGACGCTGATCGTGATCGACACCAACCCCGATTTCATCCGCTATCTGCGCCACACGATTACCGATCCGCGGTTTTCGGCGGTGCTCGGATCGGCGGCCGATGTCGAAAAGATCGTCGCCGATCACGGCTTCGAATCGGCCGACTATGTCCTGTCGGGCCTGCCCTTTTCGACGCTGCCCCCCGGCGTCGGTCCGGCGATCGCCGCCGGCACGCATTCGGTGCTGCGCAGCGGCGGCGCGTTCCTGGTCTATCAGTTCAGCCCGAAGGTGAAGGACTTCCTCACCCCGCATTTCGAATCGATCGATCACGACATGGAATGGTGGAACGTGCCCCCGGCACAGCTCTACTGGGCCTGGAAGGACTGATCCGTCAGCCGCGCGCGCAGCGCGGCGAGTTCGTCGGGCGAGGCATCGGGTCTCGCTGATGCTTGCTTGCCGGCCCGTAACCGCGCCCGGTCTTTTGCATCGGGCTCGACGCGGCGGACGCGGACTGCGGCCCGGCCGAGGCGCTCGATCCCGAGCAGCCGGGCGGCGCCGCGTGACAGGTCGATCAGCCGCGAGGGCGTGAACGGCCCGCGGTCGTTGATCCGCAGCAGGATCGTCCGGCCGGTGTCGAGCGCAGTGACCTCGACATAACTCGGCAGCGGGAGGACGGTATGCGCGGCAGAAATGCCCTTCACACGAAACCGTTCGCCGTTCGCAGTCTGGTTGCCCGATTCCCGGCCATACCAACTCGCCATGCCGACCGCGTCATAGCCCGGCAGATCGGCGGGCCGGTAGGTCGTGCCGCGCACGCTGTAAGGGCGGCCGATCTTGACCGGGTAGTCGCTGACCGGGCGGTAGCGCGTCGTGCCGCAGCCGGCGAGCATGGCGCACAGTGCAAGGGCGGCCAGCAGGCCGGGCGTATCGGAACGCGGTGCGATTGGGATCATTATCCCTGCTAGCGGACACCCGGTCGAAGCTGAACCCCATTGCGGCGAACCGCCCGCGCGCGGGATCGTAGCGTTTGCTTAACCGCTTTACCCTACGGTTACAGTCTGTTCGAAGGTGCCATGACGCATTTCATTACCCGGTTGAGGCAGCTTCGCCACTCGGATCACGCGGTCGCCGCGGACGTCCGGGCGACTCTGGTCACCTCGCTCTATGCCTCACCCAAGTCGCTGGTGATCGGTGCGTTGACGAGCACGGGTATCGCCACGGTCGTGGCTGTCACGAGTGGCGATCGCTGGCTTGCCGGCTTCGCGGTGCTGATCGGGCTGGTCGCCGCACTGCGGATCATCGGCATCGTCCAGCGCGTGCCCGATCAACAGGGCGCTGACGTATTTGCTGTCGATCGGGGTGCCGCCGAGCGCCCGCGGGCAGGACAGTGGGAGTTTTACTACCGCATCGGCGCCTTCGCCTTTTCCGCGCTGCTTGGCATGTTCGGGCTGCTGACGCTGACCCGGACCGCGGACGGCGTGCTTCATCTCCTCTCGGTGACGACGGCGATCGGCTATGCGGCGGGGATTGCCGGACGCAATGCCGGTCGGCCGACGATCGCGCTCGCGCAGCTTTGCCTCGCGTCGCTGCCGCTCGCGGCGGGGCTCTTGCTGTCGGGTGAGCCGCTCAACGCCGTGCTTGCGATCGTCATCATCCTGTTCGTGCTGGCGATGATCGACATCACGCTGCAGACCTATGAGGCCATCCTCGGCGCGACCATCGCGGCGAGCGAAAAGACCGCGCTCGCCGAACATCACGCCGCATTCGCGCGACGCGACGACCTCACCGGGGTCGCCAACCGCACCGCGTTTCGCGAATGGTTCGAGCGGCGGCTGCACCGACTGGAATCGACCGGCGAGCTCCTGTCGATCCACTGGATCGATCTCGACCGGTTCAAGGAGATCAATGATTCGCTCGGTCACCTGGCGGGCAACGTGCTGCTGACCGAGGTTGCGCAGCGGCTCCAGACCGCGTTCGTCACCGATGGCGGCACCATCGGGGTGGCCGGCGACGCGATCGTCGCGCGGCTGGGCGGCGATGAATTCGCGGTCGTCTGCGCGATCGGCGCGCGCGACGATGCCCGCACGATCGCCGATCACATCCTCGACCTCGTCGCACAGCCGGTGGCCTATGCCGGGCGTCGGCTGACCGTCGGCGCCTCGCTCGGCGTGGCGATCGCACCGATCGACGGGGGCGACGCTGACACGCTGCTCAAACATGCCGATCTCGCGCTCTACCGCGCCAAGGAAAGCGGCCGGGGGGCCTTCTGCTTCTACGAGCCGGTGATGGACGAGAAGATCGAACGGACGCGCGCGCTGACCAGCGACCTGCACGGCGCGATCGCGCGCGGCGAGCTGTGGCTCGCCTTCCAGCCGATCTTTGACCTGGCGACGCACCGCATCCTGTCCTGCGAGACGCTGCTGCGCTGGGACAGTCCGTGCCACGGCAGCGTGTCGCCCGCCGAATTCATCCCGATCGCCGAACAGAGCGGCCTGATCGTCGAGATCGGCGCCTGGGTGCTGCGCGAGGCTTGCCGTCACGCGCGCGACTGGCCGGACACGGTACGCGTCGCGGTCAACCTGTCGCCGATCCAGCTCCTGTCGCCCGGGCTCGCCAAGGTGCTGAAGGACGCGCTCGACGCTACCGGGCTCGCGCCGGGGCGGCTCGATCTCGAAGTGACCGAATCGGTGTTGCTCGACGATATCGACGCATCGCTGGCGGCGCTGTCGGCGATCAACCGGATGGCGGTCGGCACCACGCTCGACGATTTCGGCACCGGCTATTCGTCGCTCGGCTATCTCACCAAATTCCCGTTCCAGACGCTCAAGATCGACCGGTCGTTCATCACCGCGCTCGACGACAATCCCGCGTCGATGGCGATCATCCAGACGGTGGTCGATCTGGCCGCGACGCTCGGCATGCAAACCGTCGCCGAGGGTATCGAGACGCCGACCCAGCTCGCGCAGCTGCGCCGCACCCGCTGCACCGCAGTGCAGGGTTTCCTGCTCGCGCGCCCGATGTCGGCAAGCCAGGTGGCGAACCTGCTTGCCGACGAAACCCCCAGGATGCGTGCGCTGTCCTGAGGGCCGGGGGCGATGTCCGTCAGCCTTTCGGCTTGTCGAGCAGACGGGTCTGCGCCGCGACGAGCCGCCGCATCAGCTTGAGATCCCCCTCGCTGAGGCGCAACGCGGCGTCCGCCCACAGGTCGACCACCGCCTCGAGCTCATCGAGCGTCAGCGGATTGACCGCGCGCGACGCCTCGTAGATCGCGCAATGCCCGCTGTGGCGACGCCGGTTCTGGCGGATATAGTCCTCGATCACCCGGCGGCCCTGGCCGGGGTCGGCGAGTGCGTGGACGATACCCAGATCATAGAGCTCCTCCGCGCTGTAGTTGCGCCCGCTGAGGATCATCTGCTCGGCCCGCGCCGCGCCGAGACGCCGCGACAGGAAGCAGTGCGCCCCCATGCCGGGGAACAGCCCGAACACGGTCTCGGGAAGCCCGAAACTCGCGCCGCGTTCGGCGACGACGACGTTGAACGACAGCAGCGCCTCAAACCCGCCGCCCAGCGCATCGCCCTCAACCAGACCGATCGTCACGATCGGCAGATCGAGGCCGCGCAGGTTGCGGTGCAGGATCTGCACGCAGGCGCGGCCATATTGGACCAGCGCCTCGCGGTGACCGGCACGGATATGCTGTGCGAACAGGTCGAGATCACCGCCGAGCGAGAAGACGCCGGGGAATCGCGAGCCGAGCACAAGATAGCGAATCGGCATCGCCCCGGAGGTGTGGGCGCTGTGGATATCGGCCTGCCACTGACCAAAGTCCGCGAGCAGCGCAGGGTTGAAGCTCGGCCGCGTCCTTGGCCGCATATAGGTCCACAGCGTGTCGGCCTGCGGGTCGAACGTCACCTCGAGCTGGTCGAGCGCGAACAGCGGCGGGGTAGGGGCGGGGGCCGCGATCCCGGCTGTGGTCGCGGTTGCGGGTCGCGGGGCCGGCGAGAAATGTCGGGCGGGTAAAGCAAGAGTCACTGTGGCATTCCTTTGTAATCGCAGCGCAGTGCTGCACCGCCGAACCTAGGGCACAATGGCGGCGATCCCGCGGGGGCGTGCGCGCGACGCGCGTTGAAATCCGTCTCGCGCGACACCGCGCCGGTGCGCTAGGCGAGGTCGGGGTCAGGGGCGGTCGTGGCGCACGGCCCGCGACCCGGTGCTGGCCCCCGAAACTGGACGTTTGCCGATCATGACAGCGAGATGGATGCAGGCGGGGCTGGCCGGAGCGCTGGTTGCGGGGTTGGGGTTCGCGGCACCATCTGGCGCGGCGCAGACCGGTGTCGCGCCGCCTGTTTCATCGCCGATCGCGCCGGTCGACACCCTGCAGCTCCAGCTCCCCGTCGACGCGGCGATGCAGGACGCGGCGGAATATGCGCGGCGTTTCGGCGTGCCGCTCGATGTCGCGCTCCACCGGATGCGGGCGCAGGCGGCGACGATTCCCGTCACCGATGCGCTGCGCCGCGAATTCGCCGATCGGCTCGCGGGCATCGCGGTCGAGCACGACCCGGCCTACCGGATCATGGTGCTGCTGACCGGCACCGACCCGGTCGCGGACCGCGTCGTCGAGGCGGGGGGGATGAGCGTCCCGCTGGTGTTCCGGACCGGCGCGGCGGCGACGCTCGACCGGATCCTCGGCCAGATCCGGACCTTCCAGGCGGCGATCCGCGCTGCGCTTCCGCATCCCCCCGGCATCGGTGCGGATCAGCGGACGGGTACGCTCGTCGTGATGGTCGCGACCGCGGACCTTGCGCTCGACCGGGATGGCGCGCTCACCGCCAAGTTCGCCGATATGACCGGCGTTCCCGTGCGGATCGAAGCCAGCGATCGCCCGATGCTGCCGATGGCGCTTCAGACGGGCATAACGGCCACGCCGGGCGCCACGGTGCCCGGGATCCCCGTGGCGACGATCCCGCCTGCCGACGCAGTGACCGTGATGCCGGATGTCGCGGGCGGGGGGCGGGTGGTCGGGACGGTCGACGGCCGGCGCTATATCTGCACGACGGGATTCGTCGTCACCGATGGCGTCGCGGATGCGATCGCCACCGCCGCGCATTGTCCCGACACGCTCGATTATGTCGGGTGGCCGCCGGCGGGCACGGAGCGGCGGGCGATCGCGCTGCCCTATGTCGGCCAATGGGGCTGGGGGTATCAGGACGTCCAGATCAACCGCGCGCCCGCGCTGCCGGCGACGGCGCCACGGCTGCCCGCCTTCTTTGCCGATACCGCCAAGACCCGGCTCAGGACCGTCGCGACATGGCGCAACCGGACCAGCACGCGCGCGGGCGACTTCGTCTGTCACCGCGGCGAGCGCACCGGCTATAGCTGCGCGCCGGTCGCGATGGTCGATTTCGCCCCCGCGGGCGATCTGTGCGGCGGCGCGTGCCTGCCGACCTGGGTCGCGGTCGAAGGGCCGACGTGCAAGTCGGGTGACAGCGGTGCGCCGGTTTTCGAAGGGCAGGTCGCACTCGGCCTCGTCAAGGGCGGCACCTACCGCGCCGATGGCAGCTGCCTCTTCTATTATTACATGTCGACCGACTATCTGCCGCCCGGCTGGACGCTCGCCTATCGCTGAGCGCAGACGCGCAGCCTAGAGGGGCAGTACGAACGCCGCCCCCGGAACCGCGACCCGGGCGACATGCGGCCCGAGCAGCCCGTCCGCGTCGATCGGCAGCAGCGTCACGCATTCGTCCTTCTCGTTCGCGATCACCATCAGGCCCTCGTCCTCCAGCAGCACGAAATGACGCGGATAGGCCGCCCCCGCCGGTGCATGCTGGACCAGCCGCGGGTCGCCTTTCGCGTCGAGCGCGAAGACCGCGATGCTGTCATGCCCGCGGTTGGAAACATAAAGCCGGTCCCCCGCCGCGTTGACCGCCAGATGCGCGACGATGCTCGGACCTTCATACGCCTCCGGCAGCGTCGACACGGTCCTGGCCGCCGAGTACCGACCCTCGCCGCCGACCAAAACGGTCAGCGTGTTCGTAAGTTCGTTGGCAAGATACGCCACCCGCGGCACCTGCGGATGCAGCAGCAGATGGCGTGGCCCCGACCCCGCTGGTGCGTGAAAGGCTGTGCCGGCCGCCCGGACACGGTTGCCGTCCGGCGCCGGCGCCACCGAGAAGGCGCGGATCTCGTCGGTCCCCAGATCGGTTGCATAGAGCCAGCGATCCTCTGCACCGAACCCGACCCAATGCGCGTGAGGGCTAGTCTGACGCTCGCGGTTCGGACCAGATCCGTTATGCGCAAAGACATGCGCTGGCGCGATCGGCAGGCCGTTGGAATCGAGGTCCAGGATCGACACGCTCCCGCTCGCATAATTGGCGACGGCGAGCAGGCTCTGGTCGTGGCTCAGCGCGAGATGACAGGGCGCGTCCCCATCGACCGCCACGCGGGCGATCTGTCGCCATCCGTCGGCGGTGGCGCGATACAGGCCGATCGCGCCATCATCGCGTTCGTCGACGAGATAATGGAGGTCATGGCGCGGCGAATGGACGCCGAAGGACACGTTGATCGCATCGGGATAGGGCGTGCCGGTCGACCAGCCATCGCCGTGTCGCAGCGGATGGAGCCCGCCGCGATTGGTGCCGATCCAGAGGCCGGCGGGTGGGGTCACAGGGCGTTCGCCCCGCGCCGACACCGCCGAGATCCTCCGACCAGCGGGGCCGCGCGGACGCGGCCCCGGGCGATCACTTGCCGCGCAGCGTGTTGAGCAGCGCGATGCCGACGACGCCAACCAGCGCCGCGGTGGCGAACGGACGATCCTTGGCAAACGCACGCGCCTTGTCGGCGAGCGGCGCGACGGTGTCGGTCGCGGTGCCGATCGCCTTGTTCGCGGTGCCTGCGATCTGGTCGGCGACGCCGCCGGCCTGGAGCGAGCTGTCGCCCGTCGCATTGCCTGCTGCCTGCTTCACCGAATCGAGCAGATCCTGGCCTTCACCCTTCAAGGTCGTCGTGTTCATGCTAAACTCCTATGCTGGACGGCATCCGGAACGAATGCGCTCGGACCGCTGAACGGCCGACACGCCAAGATGTGCCATCGACCTGCGCATAAACCGCCCGCGCATGGTCGAGCAGCCGGTTACCAGCGATACCCGATCGTTGCCTGCACGGTGCGGCGGTTGCCGTACCAGCACCAGGCATAGTTGGCGAAGCAGCTCGTCAGATACTTCTTGTCGAACAGGTTGGTCGCGTTGACGCCGAGATCGACATTGGCAAGCCGCGGGCTGAGCTTGCCCAGATCATAACGCAGCAGCGCGTCGAACACCGTATAGGCCGGCGAATAGCGCGCGACGCCGTCCGAATAGAAATCGGCATAGGTCTTGTCGACGTGCCGCACCGCGCCGCCGATCGCAAAGCCCGACGCCGGCCCTTCGGTCGGTGCCCATTCGAGGTTCGCCGAGATCCCGCCGCGCCCGACCGTCGCGAGCGGCAGGCCGATATTTGCGGGGATGACGTCCTCGACCTTCTTCACGCGCTGGCGGCTATAGGCGAGCTTGGCGTTGAAGCCGTAGGGCAGCGGCGCGCTCGCCTCGACCTCGACACCCTGCGACCGGACCTTGCCGACTTGGTCCGCGGTGAAGTCGGGATAGTTGACGACGACATTGGTCTGCTCAATTCGGAACCAGGCCGCGGTGACCAGGATCGCGGTACCGGTCGGCTGGAATTTCGCCCCCGCCTCGATCTGCTTGCCGAGCGAGGGCTGGGCGAGGCTGCCGTCGCGCAGGCGCGCATTCTGCGGCTCGAACGAGGTCGAGTAGCTCGCATAGGGCGCAAGCCCGAACGGCAGCAGGTACAGCGCGCCCGCGCGCCAGGTGAATTTGTCGTCCTCCTGTGCCAGCCCGTCGCGCGCCTGGCGGGCCCAGTCCTGGCGGCCGCTCAGCGTCACGCGCAGCCCGCCGACCGCGATCTGGTCCTGCGCATAGACCCCCTGCTGGCGCTGGCGGACATTGGCCGATGCGACGTCGGCCAGGCTGCCGTCAAAGGCGTAGCCCGCGACCTCGAACGGCGACTGCGGTGTCGGCATCGTCCCGTAGACCGGGTTGAACACGTCGATCGGCGTCGCGCCGCCAAAGGCCGAGAGCCCGGCCGAATGTGCGACCTGCCGATCGGCGCCGAACAACAGGCTGTGCGTCAGCGGTCCGGTGACGACCTTGCCGGTCAGCTGATTGTCGAACGTCCAGTTGTTCAGCTGTTCGCGCGTCGAATAGGAGTAGCGGCCATAGACGGTCGGCGCCGTCGCAAACGGATCGAGCGCCGGTCCGCCGGTATAGACGATCCCCAGATCGCTCTTCACATATTGATAGCGACCCGACGACCGCAACGCCCAGCCGCTGCCGAAATCATGGTTGAAGATATAGGTCAGCGCCGCCTGTTCGCGGCTGAAGAAATCCCCCGGCTCGCCGCCGTAGAATTTCGTCGAGATCTTGCCCGCCGGGTTGTCGATCAACGTGCCGAGCGCGGGGAAGACGCCGTAATTGCCGTTATAGGGATCGTGCGAATAGGCGCCGAGCAGCGTGAAGCTGGTGCTGCTGCCCGCGCCGGCGGTCACCGCGGCGGAGATCGTCTGGCGTTCGCGCTTGCCCTGACCCTGCGTTTGCTGATCGTCGGCGCCATTCGCGCTGCCATAGATGCGCCACAGCACGCCGTCCCCTGCGCGCCCGCCGATATCAGCGTCGACGCGGTACAGGTCGTAGGTGCCATAGGTGCCGCTGACCGCACCATAGGTTGCGCGATCAAGCGGCAGCTTGCTGACCTCCGCGACCAGACCGCCCGGGCTCGACTGGCCATAGAGCACCGACGCCGGGCCCTTGATAATCTCGACCCGATCGAGCCGCGACACGTCGACCTGCGGCACCGCATAGCCGGTCGCGCTGCCGAACTGGCGCAGGCCGTCGAGATAGACCGGTGCGTCGAACCCGCGCAGCTTGAACTGATCGTACACTTCGGCCGATGCGCCGCGCGTCTCGGGGGTCACACCCGCGACGAAGCGCAGCGCCTGATTGAGGTTCTGCAGCCCCAGCCCGGCAATGTCGGCGGCGCTGATCACGCTGATCGACTGCGGGGTCTCGACGATCGGCGTCGCGCTCTTCGTCCCCGACGACGCGATCGTCGTCGCCTTCTCGCCGGTCACGACGATCACGCCGTGATCCTGCGGTTCGAACGCGTCGGACGCGTCGGACTCGTCGAGGCTTGTTGCCGCTGCCACAGACGCGTTGGGGGTCGTGTCATCCGGGGCGGACGTGGCCCAAGCCGGTGCTGGGGGCAGCGCGGCCGTGAGAATGGTGCCGGCGAGCAGCAGGCGGGCGAAGCGACGATCGGACATGAAAAACCCCTTTCCGGCTCGCTACTGTTGTCGCGACTGATTTGCAATAGCGTTGCGACCGATTCGCAAACCGCGCTTTCAGTGGCGTGGAAAGCGGTTCACCGTTCGCGTCGGGGCGATGGTCCTGATAGGGTGGCGACATGGACTTCTTCCCCGCCCTTACCGACGCGCACCGCGCGTTCGTCGAACGCCAGCCCGTGTTCTTCGTTGCGACCGCGGCCGAGGGTGCGCGGATCAACCTCAGCCCCAAGGGCATGGACAGCTTCCGCGTGCTCGACGCCGGCACCGTCGCCTATCTCGACGTCGGCGGCTCGGGGAACGAGACCAATGCACATCTCGCCGCCGACGGACGCATCACGATCATGTTCTGCGCGTTCGACCGTCCCGCGCTCATCTTCCGCATCTATGGGCACGGCACCGCGGTGCTGCCGCAGGACGATCGCTGGGACGCGCTCTATGCGCAGTTCACGCCGTTGCCGGGGACCCGGCAGATCTTCGAGATCGCGGTCGATCAGGTGCAGACGAGCTGCGGATGGGGCGTGCCCGTCATGACGCTCGATCGCGAACGCCAGACCCTGTCCAAATATCAAGCCGGGCAGAGCGACGCCGAACGGCTCGCCGAATGGGCCGAGCATCCGCGCAGCATCGATGGTCTGCCGACGCGCGTGCCGACCGTCGCGCCCGGTGCAGCCCGATGAGTCTCGCCGAGCTTGGCCGCTACAGCCGCAACGAGGCGCTGATCATCGCCGGTCGGCTCGAAAGCGAAGGCATCGCCGCGATCGTGTTCGATGGCGACATGGCGATCGGCGACGGCAGCGATCTGCTGATACCGGTCCGCGTGATGGTCGACGCCGACGATTTCGCCGAGGCACGCGAAATTATTCCTGACCGCTGATCAGAAATCGTCCGGCGACGCTCTGCCCGTTTTTCAGGCAATTGTCCCGCGCTGCACAGTTTCTAGCGGCCCGGCGCATCTGACACCCCGTATTCCACCCCCTCCCGCACCCTGTCAGAAAACTGGCACGGTCGTTGCGTTGTGTTCGACGTAACAAGGGGAAGGGGCGCGATGAAACTCGTCATTGCCATCATCAAGCCGTTCAAGCTCGACGAGGTGCGCGAAGCGCTCACCACGCTCGGCGTGGCGGGCATGACGGTCACCGAGGTCAAGGGGTTCGGCCGGCAAAAGGGTCAGACCGAGATTTATCGCGGTGCCGAATACACGACCAACATGGTGCCCAAGATCAAGGTCGAGGTCGTGTGCGCGACGAGCCTGGTGGACCGCGTGGTCGAGGCGATCCAGGCATCCGCCAACACCGGCGCGATCGGCGATGGCAAGATCTTTGTGGTCGACGTCAGCCAGGCGGTGCGCATCCGCACCGGCGAAACCGACGACTCGGCGCTCTGAGGGGAGGGGGACACGATGAAGCATGACATGAAGACAGCCGCCGCGGCGGTTCTGGGGTTCGGTGCCGCGCTAATCGCCGCCGCGCCCGCCTTTGCACAGACGGTCGTCGCACCCGCGGCCGCGCCCGTCGTCGCCACCGTCAACAAGGGCGATACCGCCTGGATGATGACCTCGACGATCCTCGTCCTGATGATGATCCTGCCGGGTCTCGCGCTGTTCTACGGCGGTCTCACCCGGTCGAAGAACATGCTCTCGACGATGACGCAGATCGGCGCGGTCGCAGCACTCGCGATGCTCATCTGGGTGATGTGGGGCTATACGCTGGCCTTCGGTCCCGACGTGACCAATCCGCTGCTCAGCAACTTCATCGGCAGCCTCGACAAGGCGTTCCTCAAGGGGATCACCCCGGCCTCGCAGGCGGCGACCTTCACCGCGGGCGTCGAAATTCCCGAATATGTCTTCGTCTGTTTCCAGATGACCTTCGCCGCGATCACGATCGCACTGGTGCTGGGCTCGGTCGTCGAGCGGATGAAATTCTCCGCGGTGATGGTGTTCGGCCTGGTCTGGCTGACGATCGTCTATTTCCCGATCGCGCACATGGTCTGGGCCGCGTCGGGCTATTTCTTCAAGGCCGGCGCGCTCGATTTCGCGGGCGGGACCGTCGTCCACATCAACGCGGGCGTTTCCGCGCTGGTCGCCGCACTGATGCTCGGCAAGCGGATCGGCTATCCCAAGGAGCCGATGGCGCCGCATTCGCTGGTGATGACCGGGATCGGCACCGGGCTGCTCTGGGTGGGCTGGTTCGGCTTCAACGCCGGCTCGGCGCTCGAGGCGAACGGGTCGGCCGCGCTGGCGATGATCAACACCTTCGTAGCGACCGCGTCGGCCGCGTTGTTCTGGATGCTCGCCGAGCGGCTGTCGGGTCACAAGGGCTCGGCGCTCGGCTTCTGTTCGGGCATTGTCGCGGGGCTGGTCGCGGTGACGCCGGCGGCGGGCAATTCGGGTCCGTTCGGTGCGATCGTGCTGGGCGCGATCGCCTCGCTGATCTGCTTCATGGCGGTGTCGAAGATCAAGCCGCTACTCGGCTATGACGACTCGCTCGACGCGTTCGGCATCCACGGCATCGGCGGCATGGTCGGCGCGATCGGCACTGCGGTGGTCTATGCGCCGTCGCTCGGTGGCCCGGGTGCCGCCGACTATGCGATCGGCGCCAAGCTGCTGGTGCAGATCCAGGCGGTTCTCGTCACGATCATCTGGGCCTCGGTCGGCACCGTGATCGCGATCCTGATCGCCAAGGCGGTCACCGGCCTGCGCGTCTCGCCCGAAGTCGAGGTCGAGGGTCTCGACATCGGCGAGCATGGCGAGCGTGCCTATAACTGATCCTGTTCGGTAGCGGGCCGCGCGAGCCCGCACCCACGATGTTCCTCCTGCGGACAACCTGGCCCGGTGCGCACAACGCACCGGGTCTTTTTTTGCGTGTCGATCGCGGTGCCGGCAGGGTGGCCGCTAGACGCCGATGTTCCTGGGAGCCAGCCGCCGGATATCGAGCACGTCGACCCGCGAGAGCATCACCGCGCCGAGCGTCCGGTCGCCGGTCTCGACGAGAATTCCCTCCTGCGTCGCGCGCACCGTCCGCCAGGTGACCTCGCGCACCGCGATCCGCTTGCCGACACGCTTGACCGCGGCGACACGGCCATCATCGGCGACCGCGAGCGCGCCGCGCCCATCGGCGCCGACGACCGCGCCCGACACGGCAAAGCCCGGCAGTTGCGCCTGCGCCGCCTCGGCGGCCTCCTCGGCGGTCTCGATCCGTATCACACGCCGCTTCCGGACCGCCGCCCAGCCGATACCACCGACCGACGCCACCAATGCCGCGACCGCAGCCCCGATCACCGCGGGGCCGAGCGCGATCGGGATCATCGCGGCCCTGCGAGCGCGTCCAGCATCGGGCGGATCCCGCGCAGGTCATAGCCCGCGTCCTCGGCCTGCGCGAGCAACAGGTTGGGATTGCGCCCCGCCTTTGCCGCGGCCAGCGCCCACAGATTGCAGCTCCGTGTGCCCGACCGGCAATAGGCGAGGACGGGGCCTTTGGCCTCGGTCAGCGCCTGAGTCATCGCGTCGATCTGCGGATGCGAAAAGCCCGCATGCGTCACCGGGATCGCGACATAGTTCAGGCCTGCCGCCTCCGCCGCCGCACGGATCGCGTCACCCGAAGGCTGGCCCGTATCCTCGTCGTCGGGGCGGTTGTTGACGATCGTCTTGAACCCCGCCGCGGCAATGTCCGCGACGTGCTCGACCGCGATCTGCGGCGCGACCGAAATGCTTTCGTTGATGTGCCGGATCATGCGGACTCGCGGATAACTGCCAGAAAGGCATCCCCATAGGCGTCGAGCTTGCGCGCGCCAATGCCCGATAGCACCGCGAGCGCCGCGCGCGATGCGGGTCGCTGCGCCGCCATGTCACGCAGCACCGAATCGTGGAAGATCACATAGGGTGGAACGCCCGCGTCCTTCGCCAGATCGCGGCGGCATACGCGCAGCGCCTCGAACAGCGGATCGTCGACCGGGTTCGGCACGGCCCCCGGTGCAGCCTTGCGCCGTCGCTCGCGCTTGGGCGGCACGATCACCGACAGCGCCGCCTCGCCCTTCAGGATCGCCTTGGCCGCCGGTCCGAATTCGAGGCCGCCGTGCGGGTTCGTCCGCAGCGCATCCTTCAGCATCAGCGCGCGCGATACGGGTTTCAACAGCGCCACCTCGTCGCCCTCGACGATCCCGTACACCGACAGCGCCTCATGCCTGTTCATCAGGCTCCGCTCGCTCGACACCCCGGTCAGGATGCCCTCGATATAGCCGACGCCGAACATCTGCCCCGTCCGGAACACCGCCGACAGGAATTTCCGCGCGGTCTCGGTCGCGTCGACCGCATCGACATTGCCGAGGCAATTGTCGCAATTGCCGCAATCCTCTTGTCTGTCCTCGCCGAAATGCTTGAGCAGGATCCGTCGCCGACACCCCGCGGTCTCGACCAGCCCGCCCATCGCGGTCAGCCGCTGGCGTTCGCCCGCCTGCCGCTCGGGCTCGACCTCGCCGATCCGCTGGCGCGCGCGCGCGAAATCCTCCGCGCCCCAGAACAGATGCGCAATCGCCGGATCGCCGTCGCGGCCGGCACGCCCGGTCTCCTGATAATAGGCCTCGATCGATTTCGGCAGCCCGGCATGCGCGACGAACCGCACGTCGGGCTTGTCGATCCCCATCCCGAACGCGACCGTCGCGCAGATCACCATGTCCTCGCTCGCGACGAAATCCGCCTGGTTCTTCGCGCGCACCTGCGGATCGAGCCCGGCATGATAGGCGCGCGTCGGCCGCCCGCTGCGCCCCAGCGCCTCGGCGAGCTTCTCGGTCGCGGCACGCGTCTGCGCATAGACGATCCCCGGCCCCGGGATCTTCTCGAGGATGTCGGCAATCTGCCGGTTGACGTTGTCGCGTGCCGAGATCGCATAGCGGATGTTCGGCCGGTCGAACCCCGACACGATCAGCCCCTCACGCGAGATCCCCAGCTGCTCGAGGATGTCCGCGCGCGTGTGCGCGTCCGCGGTCGCGGTCAGCGCCAGCCGCGGCACGTCGGGAAAACTGTCGAGCAACGGCCGCAACAGGCGATAGTCGGGGCGGAAGTCATGCCCCCACTCGCTGACGCAGTGCGCCTCGTCGATCGCGAACAGCGAGAGCTTCGCCTGCGACAGCAGATTGCGGAAACTCTCGTTCGAGGCCCGCTCCGGCGCGACGTACAGCAAATCGAGATCGCCCGCGCGGAACCGCGCGATCGTCTCCTCGCGATTGGTATCCACGCTCGTCAGCGTCGCCGCCTTGATCCCCACCGCGGTCGCGGCACGCAGCTGGTCGTGCATCAGCGCGATCAGCGGCGACACGACCACGCACGTCCCCTCGAGCATCGTCGCCGGCAACTGGTAACACAGCGACTTACCAGCCCCGGTCGGCATCACCGCCAGCGTCCGCTGCCCCGCAAGCACGCGGTCGACGACATCGCGCTGCACGCCACGAAAATCAGGAAAGCCGAAGATGCGCTGGAGATCGGGAAGGGGGTCGAGTGCCATCGCCGTCTAGGTAGCGATCCTCGGGGGGATGTCGAGGCGCGGGCGGCTTTCCCTTATGTCCCCTCCCGCCAGCCCTTTGCGTCCTCGACCGGCGGCGCTCGCACCGCGCAAATAGATCGAGATCCAACCAAGTTACAGACGTCGCGGCATAGACCCTTGAAATATCCCGGCGCACGTTCGTGAATTAACGGGAGGCGCGCGTGGAACTGAGTATCAGACTTAGCGAGTTGCAAAAGCGGACGATCGAACACCGCGAGGTTCTACTGACCGAAGAGGCGGCGAAGACCGCGCTGGTCATGCCCTTCCTTCAGTCACTCGGTTACGACGTGTTCAATCCATCCGAAGTCGTCCCGGAATTCAGCGCCGACGTGGGTACCAAGAAGGGTGAGAAAGTTGACTATGCGATCTGCGCTGGCGGCAAGGTGTCGATCCTGATCGAGTGCAAGCCGTCCTCGGTACAGCTCAACGTTAATCATGCGGGGCAGCTGTTCCGCTATTTCAGCGTCACCGATGCGCGGCTCGCGGTGCTTACCAACGGTGTTGTCTACCAGTTCTATTCGGATATCGAACGCCCGAACAAGATGGACGACAAGCCGTTTTTCACGTTCACGATGGACGCGATCAAGCCAGGCGACATCCGTACGCTTGAGAAGTTTACCAAGGCGGCGTTCGACATCGACAAGATCGTCCTGGAGGCCAGCAGTCTCAAAACGCAGTCCCTGATCCGCCTTGAGCTCGAAAAGGAATTTGCCGAGCCGTCCGACGAGTTTGTGAAGATGATGGCGCAGCGAGTCCATGGTGGCCGGCTGACGCCTGCGATCAAGGACGGTTTCGCCAAACTGCTCGCACCCGCGATTGCCGGGCTGATCCGCGATTTTGTCAACGAGCGGCTGTCGTCAGCTTTGAAGGCGTCGAGCCCGGTCGAGGACTTTTCCGAGTCGGTCGATGACGATCCGTCGGATGGCGACGGCATCATCACCACGCAGGAGGAAATTTCCGGCTTCCACATCGTTCAGGCGATCGCTTCGCGGCTGGTCGATCCGAAGCGTGTCATCGTCCGCGATGCGAAATCCTATTGCGCAGTCCTGCTTGACGACAATAACCGCAAGACGATCGCGCGAATGCATTTCAACGGCATTACGACCAAGTATCTCGGTATGTTTGCCGGTAAGGATGAGACGCGGCACCTGTTGCCGGACCTGACGCATATTTACCAGTATTCGGCTGCGATCGAGGCCCGGCTCCGTGAACTGGACCCGTCGATTCCGGCATAAGCGCGGCCAGCGCGTCTTCTTATCTGTCTCAAAAGGACGAGCGGGAGGCGCGCGGCGTGTCTGGTTGGAAGTAGAAGCGGATACGCATCGCCCAACCACCCCGGCGAAGGCCGGGGTCCAGTTGGAGAGGGTGCAGTAACGGAGCGACGTCCTTCGTTATCGACGTCTGCCAACTGGGCCCCGGCCTTCGCCGGGGTGGAAGACGGAGCGGCGACGCTATTCTGCCGCGAGCGCCCCCGCGTCATCGCCAGCACGCTCCTGCGCCTGGCGGTTCCACATTTCCGCATACACGCCCTCGCGCCGCAGCAACTCCGCATGCGTGCCCTTCTCGACGACCCGCCCCGCCTCCAGCACGACGATCTGGTCGGCATGCACCACGGTCGACAGCCGGTGCGCGATCACGATCGTCGTGCGGCCGCGCTCGATCGCCTCGAGCGTGTCGAGGATTTCCGCCTCGGTGCGGCTGTCGAGCGCCGACGTCGCCTCGTCGAGGATCAGGATCGGCGGGTTCTTGAGCAGCGTGCGTGCGATCGCCACGCGCTGCTTCTCGCCGCCCGACAGCTTGAGGCCACGCTCGCCGACGCGCGTTGCATAGCCCAGCGGCTGGCGTTCGATGAACCCCGCGATCGCCGCGCCCTTCGCCGCCGTCTCGACCTCGGGCATCTCCGCGCCCTCGCGGCCATAGGCGATATTGTAGCCGATCGTGTCGTTGAACAGCACCGTGTCCTGCGGGACGATCCCGATCGCCGCGCGCAATGATGCCTGGCGCACCTGCGCAATGTCCTGTCCGTCGACGGTGATCCGCCCGCCCGTAAGGTCGTAGAAGCGGTAGAGCAGCCGCGCGAGCGTCGACTTGCCCGCGCCCGACGGCCCGACCACCGCGAGCGTCGATCCCGCAGGCACGTCGAGTTCGAGATCACGCAGGATCGGCCGGCCCGCATCATAACCGAACGAGACATTCTCGAACCGGACATGACCCGCGCTCACCGCCAGCGCGGGCGCATTGGCCACGTCGACGACGGAAGCGGGCGTGTCGATCAGGTCGAACATCGCCGCCATGTCGAGCGCGCCCTGGCGGATCGTGCGATACACCATGCCGAGCAGGTCGAGCGGCCGAAATAGCTGCGCCAGCAGCGTGGAAACGAAGACCACGTCGCCCGCCGACGCCTCGCCCCGGCTCCACCGCCACACGACGAAGCCCATGCCGCCCGCGAGCATCAGATTGGTGATCAGCGCCTGGCCGAGGTTCAGCCATGCGAGCGAATTTTCGCTCTTCACCGCGGCTTCGGAATAGGCGGTGATCGCGCTGTCATAGCGCTTCGCCTCGCGCTCCTCCGCGCCGAAATATTTGACCGTTTCGAAATTCAGCAGCGAATCGACCGCATGCGCGACGGCACCGGTATCGAGGTCGTTCATGCGTGCGCGGAGGGCATTGCGCCAGTCGGTGACCATCCGCGTGAACGCGATATAGCCGACCACCATCACGACCGTCGCGACGACCAGCGGCCAGCCGAACTTGGTCCAGAACAGGCCCAGCACCAGCACGAGTTCGAACAGCGTCGGCGCGATGTTGAACAGCAGGAAATACAGCATCGTGTCGATGCTCTTGGTCCCGCGCTCGACCACCTTGGTCACAGCACCAGTGCGCCGTGACAAATGGAAATCGAGGCTCAGCGCATGGAGATGGCGAAACACCTGCGCCGCCAACCGCCGTGACGCGTCCTGTCCGACCCGCTCGAACACCGCGTTGCGCAGATTGTCGAACAGCGTCGTCCCGAACCGCGAGGCCGCATAGCCGACCACCAGCAGCGCGACGAGCGTAAGCGCGCCGCGGTCATTCCCCGCCATCCGGTCGACCGCATATTTCAGGGTGAAGGCCGCGCCGAACACCTGCACCAGCTTCGACCCGATGACGAGCAGCATCGCGACGACGATCCGCACCTTCAGCTTCGGCTGCCCCGCCGGCCACAGGAATGGCAGAAAGCGACGGAGCGTCGGCAGCAACGGCTGGTCCGCGCGGGTGGAGGTGTAGGTATCAGGGGGCATTGCTGGTGGTGATGTAGGCGTGGTCAAGCCCCGGCGAAAGCGGTTGACGGAACAATCCTGCCACTTCGTCGCTTTTCATACCGTGTCCAACGCCGGGCACGGCGATCCACTGGAGAATGAAATGGAACCGCTGTTCTACGTCATGGCCATCATGGGTTGCAGTGACGGCAATATGAACTGCACCGAGGCACGGGTCGTGCCGGCGCGGTACGAAACCATGGCACAGTGCCGCGCGGCGCTTCCCGATCAGCTCGCGCAGAACACCGACGTCCCCTATCCGATGATCGGCGCCAACTGCCGCACCGCGGGCGCGCATATCGCCGTGACAGGCAAGGCCAAAGCACGGGGCTGATCCGCTCGTGTGGGGGTCACCGCCCGTCCCCCCCTCCGTTCGTGCTGAGCGAAGTCGAAGCACAGGCCCCGAACGGATGCCCTTCGACTTCGCTCAGGGCGAACGGAAGGGGCAGGGACAGACGTTGAATGTGCTAGGGCCGGATCTACCGCGGTCGTGTCCACAGCCTCGGATCCCGCGGCGTCCGCGGATACAGCCGCTCCCGCGCCGCCGCCTCCCGCGCGGCTCTGGCGATAAACCCCAGCTTTTGCGCCCCCGACGTCGTAACGCGGTGATCCCAGGCATGCTCGCCACGCGCCGCGACAGCCCGCCCGATCGCGCCATAGATGCCGGCCGCTGACAGCACGGCCCAGGCCGACCGAAACGACAGCGCGGGCGTGCCCTCCCGTGCGCTCGCCTCGAACGCCGCCGCGCGGTCCGCCATCCGCTTCGTGAGCACCGCGAGGCGCGCGCGGAACGGCGGCTTCATGTGCTGGCCGGGCGGAAAGTCCATCTCGACAAGCCAGTCCTCGGGCAGGTAGCAGCGCCCGACCCGGTCGTCCTCCTCGACATCGCGCATGATGTTGGCGAGCTGGAACGCCATTCCCAGGTCACAGGCGCGGTCGAGTGTGTCCTCGTCATCGGGATCGACGCCCATCGCGATCGCCATCATGCAGCCGACAACGCCCGCGACATGGTAGCAATATTTGTACAGGTCGTTTTCGGAGCGCGGTCGCCACTCGCGCGCATCGAGCGCGAAGCCCTCGACCAGGTCGCGCGCGAACCGCTTGGGCATCCGCGTCTCGGCCGCGACGATCCGCAGCGCGTCGAATGCGGGCTCGCCGACGACCTCGCCCGCCAGCGCCTGCTCGGTCATCGCCGACAGCGTGACGAGCCGGGCCGGGGCATCGTCGACCACGGTCATGCCGTGCCCGTGATCCTGCCCGTCGGCGATATCGTCACACCGCCGGCACCAGGCGTAGAGCAGCCACGCCCGTTCGCGCGTCGGCTTGTCGAACAACAGGCTGGCGGCCGCGAAACTCTTCGATCCGCGCGCGATCGACTCCTTCGCCGTCGCGACGATCGCTTCGCGGGTGGGGGAGGGGGAGGTCATGCCGTCACCGTTACTACCACCCCGGCGAAGGCCGGGGTCCAGGTGGGAAAGCGAGTGTAACAACGCTTAGAGCGAGCCAATCCGCGTCCCCCAACTGGGCCCCGGCCTTCGCCGGGGTGGAGCAGGATAGTGTGCGGCCTCAAGACGCTCACAGATCCGACGCGTTCATCCGGACGATCGGCTGCGTCGGCACATGCTCCGCCATCCGGTCGAGCAGCAGGTCGAGCGTATCCGCGACGATCAGCAGGTCACGGTGCTGCGGTCGCAGGAAGCCGACCTCGCCCATCTTGTCCCAGAACGCGATCAGATGGTCATAATAGCCCGCGGTGTTTAGCAGCCCGACGGGATCTGCATGATAGCCGAGCTGCGCCCAGCTGAGCGCCTCCCACAGCTCGTCCATCGTGCCCGTACCGCCGGGGATCGTCACGAACCCGTCCGACAGGTCGGTGAACATCTGCTTGCGCTGGTGCATGCCCTGCACGACGTGGAGTTCGGTCAGCCCCCGGTGCGCAACCTCCGCATCGACCAGCGCCTGCGGGATCACACCGATCACCTCGCCGCCACCCTCAAGCGTGCCGTCGGCGATCGCGCCCATCAGGCCGGTGCGGCCACCGCCATAGACGAGGCCGATTCCGCGCTCGGCAAAGGTCCGTCCCAGCGCGCGTGCGCCTTCAATATACAGGGGATCAGCCGGCGTCGCCGACCCGCAATACACAGCAAGTCTTTTCATGTGGCCTCGCTAGGGGAAGCGCGCGTGGTGCCGCAAGAAAAGAATGGGTTCGCGCGGAGACGCGGAGGCGCGGAGGTGTTGCAGTCCGGACAGCGCTTGCGCTGTCTTCACGCCCGCTCCGCCATGGGTTGGAGACGCGGTCGCTTCGCAACACGCGCATCACCTCCGCGTCCTCCGCGCCTCCGCGCGAACAAACCCTTACTGCTCGCCCTCAAGCATCAACCGCGCCGTCGCCTTAGCACTCCCGACGACGCCCGGAATCCCCGCCCCCGGGTGAGTCCCCGCGCCGACGAAGTACAGGTTCGGGATATGATCGTCGCGGTTGTGCACGCGGAAATAGGCGCTCTGCGTCAGCACCGGCTCGAGCGAGAAGGCCGAGCCCAGATGCGCGTTCAGATCCTGCGCGAAATCCTTCGGCGCATAGCTGAACTTGGTCACGATCCGGTCGTGGATGTCGGGGATCAGCCGCCGACCGATCTCGTCGAGGATCCGCTTCTCCAGGATCGGGCCGATCTCGTCCCAGTCGACCGGGAACTTGCCGAGATGCGGCACCGGCGCGAGCGCGTAGAAGGTCGAATGCCCCTCCGGCGCCAGGCTGGGGTCGGTGACGGTCGGATGGTGCAGATAGAGCGAGAAATCTTCCGCCAGCACGCCGTGATCGTAAATGTCCGACAGCAGCCCCTTATAGCGCGGCCCGAACAGGATCATGTGGTGCGGAATGCCCGGCCACGTGCCCTTGATCCCGAAATGCACGACGAACAGCGACGGGCTGTACTTCTTGCGCTCGAGCGACGCCTTGGTCCGCTGTCCGCTGCGCGACGTCGCCAGCAGGTCGCGATAGGTGTGCATGATGTCGCTGTTCGCCGCCACCGCATCCGCCTGGCCCGACCAGCCGCTTGCCGTCGTGACCCCGGTCGCGCGGTCGCCCAGCGTCTCGATCGAGGTGACCGGGTCGTCGAGCCGCAGCACGCCGCCCAACCGCTCGAACTGGGTCACCAGCGCCGCGACCAGCCGGTTGGTACCGCCGCGCGCGAACCACACGCCGCCGTCGCGCTCCAGCTTGTGGATCAGCGCATAGATCGCGCTGGTCGTCATCGGATTGCCGCCGACCAGCAGCGTGTGGAACGAGAGCGCCTCGCGCAGCTTCTCGGACTTCACGAAGCTCGACACGATCGAATAGACCGAGCGCCAGGCCTGGTATTTCGCCAGTGCCGGCGCCGCCTTGATCATCGATCCGAAGTCGAGAAACGCGACATGGCCGAGCTTCTCATAGCCTTCGTGAAACACGCCGGCGGAATAGGCGAGGAACTTCTCATAGCCCGCCCAGTCGCCCGGATGCAGCTTCTCGATCTCCGCCCGCATTTGCGTATCGTCGTTGGTATAATCGAAGTTCGTCCCGTCCGCCCAGTTCAGCCGGTAGAAGGGCAGCACCGGGTCGAGCGTCACGTCCGCGCTCATGTCGTGCCCGCTCAGCGCCCATAGTTCGCGCAGGCAGTCGGGATCGGTGATGACGGTCGGGCCGGCATCGAAGGTGAAGCCGTCGCGCTCCCAGTAATAGCCACGCCCGCCCGGCTTGTCGCGGCTCTCGACGATGGTCGTCTGGACGCCTGCGGATTGCAGCCGGATCGCGAGCGCCAGCCCGCCAAACCCTGCGCCGATGACGATAGCTGTCTTCATGATCTCATACTGCCTGCGATGGCGCGGACGGCGCGCACGATGGGGACGGGGGGCTTGCCGGTCAGGATCCGCGCCTTGTCGGTCATGGTCGAACGTCCGGCATAGAAACGGCCTATCAGCGAAGGGGAGAGACGATAGAAGCGCTCGAGGATCCGGTAGCGTTCCTCGGGCTCCGCCGCGCGGAACAGCATCGTGTCGAGCATCCGGTAGAAACCGCGACTCTTCCACGTCGCCTGCGCCATCGCATAGGTCGCGTCATGCAGCCGTGCGCCCGAGAAATCCCCCAGCGCCGCGATCATCGACGCGGTCCGCACCGCATCGGGCAGCGAATAGCCGGTGGTCGGGTGGAACATCCCCGCGCGCATCCCCGCCTTGGCGACGCGCGCGCCGGTCGAGCGCCAATAGGCCTCGAAATCGCCGCCCATCGCGACCGGCAGCACGCCCGATTCCTCGCGCTCGATCCGCTTTACTGACCAGCCGCGCTCGGCGACATAGGCATCGATCCGGTCGCGCAGCACGGGCAGATCGAGATCGGGCGTGTCGCTGTAATAGGTGTCCTCGACGAACATCCGCCGCGCCTTGAACGGCAGGCAATAGACGAAGCGATAGCCGTCGAGCTGTTCGACGCCTGCATCCATCACCATCGGCCGCGGCGCCTTGTGCATCGCGTCGAGCAGCATCTCGCGTCCGAGAAATTTCTGCCACGCCAGATCGAGCAGCGTGAGGTCGCCCGGCCCGCGCGCGTCGATCACCCCGGTCGCTTCGATCCGGTCGCCGTCGCTCAGCACCACCGCGGTCGCGCTCGCGCCGCTGACCTTGCGGTCGAGCATCAGCGCGTGCGGCGGCAGGACGCGGCGTACCTCGCGGTCGAGCTGGACGCTCTCGATCGAATTGTAACGCGCGTCGATGGTCCGCGCATGCCCTGGAAAGCGCACGTCATAGCCCTGCCAGCCATGCACCACGAGCGGCGCGACGATCCAGCGGTCCGCCGCCGCCACGTCGCTGTCGAAGAACGACCAGAGGTGATTGCCACCGACCGTCGGGGCGGCATCGACCAGCCGCACGTCGAGCGCCGGATGCTTCGCTTTGAGCGCCAGCGCGATCATCCCGCCGGCCAGGCCCGCGCCAACGATCGCGACGTCGCAGGAGATCGTCGATGCCATGGCTCCGACTAGCGCAAACCGGCGCCTGCGAAAACAGCCTTTCCCGCCCAATCGCACGCGAAGACAACCTGCATTGCCGGCCCCGCTGCCTCTTCCGCCACCGAGGCGATCCCCCTCGGGTTACCGCCTTCCGCTGCCACCGCGCGGCGGACGCGAAGGGACGGGGAGCGCCAGGTCGGGCATGGCGCGCCGCCGCCATCTCCGCCACTATGTCCATGCCAGATCCGGAGCCGCCATGCCCCCCTCACACCCGACCGACGCTTCGCCAGCACCGCACGCCGGCCCCCGCCACCCCCAGGCGCCGACGCTGGCCACGGCGCGCCTGACGCTGACCGGCCATGTCCCTGCCGATCTCGACGACTGCGCCGCGATGTGGGCCGATGCCCGCGTCTATGCGATGATCGGCGGCTCGCCGCGCAGTCGCGAGGAGGTGTGGATCCGGTTGCTCCGCTCGATCGGGCAGTGGACCGCGTTCGGCTATGGCAGCTGGATCGTGCGCGAGACCGCGACCGGCCGGCTGATCGGCGAGATGGGGTTGATCGATGCGCGGCGCGCGATCCTGCCGCCGATCGACGGTCCCGGTGCGATCGGCCCCGAAATGGGCTGGACGCTGACCGGCGACGCGCAGGGCCAGGGCTATGCGTCGGAGGCTATGGCGGCGGTCCTGGCCTGGGCCGACCCGCGCATCGCCGCCACGACCTGCATCATCGACCCCGGCAACGCGCCCTCGCTCAGCCTCGCCGAGCGCCTCGGCTACCGCCTGCGCATCGAGGGTCGTTATCGTGACGCGCCGATCCTAATCCTCGACCGGCGCGCCTGACCTCGGTTCCGGACGCTCGGCGGACAGGTCGAGCGATGCTGGCCGAGGAACTGCGCGGGTTTTTACGGTACCGGGCAGCCGCAAGTCGTCGCTGCTGCCCGGCACCGTGTGCGGTGCGCGCTCTTTTCCGGATCAGCCGGGAGCGCTCATGCCCATGTTTACGCGCTGGCGATCAGTTCGCCGGGACCTTGATGAACGGGTCATAGCTGTAGGTCTTGCCCGACATCGAGAAGACGACGCTGTACTGGTAGGACCCCTGTCCTGTGCCGTTGTTGATCACACAGGTCCAATAGATGACGCCCGCGGGCGTCGTCTGTTTTTCAAGATTCTGGAATACACTATTCGGCGGGTTCTGCGTGCATTGACCGGTAAACCCGGTGATTGCGATATTATCGGCGGGATTGATGGGATAGACGGTCCACACCAAGACGTCACCGGCATTGCACGGCGTCGTCAACTCGTTGCCACCCTCGGACGTGCCTTCATAGCCCGTCGTGTCGATCATATACAGACCCTGGGTGATGGTCTGGCCACTGGCCGTCGACTGAGCTGTTTCCACATCCACAGCAATCATGATGTTGATGGTTGCCATATCCTCATCTCCTAAATTTATAGTATCGAGATGGCCTGTCTCCGACATGGCGTCAGACTTTCAAACAGGCGTTATCGTCGTAATGGAGCAATGTTCTGCTATCCGGATCTGAAATTCGTTGACCTGAGTGAAATTTCACATTGCAAGGCGTCAATGAGACTTCAACAACCGAGTTGTTGGCGCATGAATTCTGCAAAATCGATAAAGTTATGATGAGGATTCGGTGTTCGGACATAGATCAGGGCGGCGTCAAGTTTGCAGGCGCACAGGCCGTCGCGCTTTGCAGCCGCGTACCCGGATGCCGCCGGTATCGATCATTTTGCGGGGGCGATAGGCTAGAGTGAGTGCAAACAGGTGGAGCACCGTCCGGGTGTGGTCGACCTAGGATCTGAATGGCAACGGCGTTCGATCCGGTCCCGTTGCTGTGATAATTCCGCTACGGGTCGTCGCGATTCCGACCCTGGCGGTGCGCTCGGTTTGGCTCTGACGGTCATGACCGTTATGGAGGGGGCCAATCCGATGGGCCGGGAGGTTTTTCCCCGGTTCATGTGGAGGGGAGCATTGGGGACATGGCTGATCACGGCCAGCCACCATCAGCCACATCATGAACGATACAGGTGCAATTATGAGCTCACTTTCCGGTTCTGGGATCGGCTCTGCGGCACCGACCGGGAGCACGGCGATGCGGGCAGCTCGCATGCCAAGGCTGCCGCGCGTGCTGGCGGCGGCCGCGGTCTGGGCCGTTCTGGCGGCAGCGAGCCCGGTCACGCGGCTTGACGTCGAGGTCGACAATCTCCGCTCGGCCAAGGGGTTGATCCGTATCTGCCTGACCGCCGACCCCGATAATTTCCCCGCCTGTGTCGACGATGCCAAGGCACTGACCCGGACCCTGCCCGCCGCGGTCCGGACGACGAGCTTTCCGGGCCTGCCGCAGCGTGGCTATGCGCTGGCGATCATCCATGACGAGAACAGCAACTCCAAGCTCGACACGATCGCGGGTATCCCGCGCGAGGGCTATGGCTTCTCGAACAACGCGGCGGTACGCTTCGGACCGCCGCGCTTTTCCGCAGCACGGTTCATGCTCGCCGGTGATGCCGAAATGCAACAGGTTAGGATGCGTTACATCTTCTGACGGATTGCAACGGACCGAATAGGGTTGCCCCGCGTTGCGCGGTGGAACCTTTTTGTCCGGAGCCCGTCCTTGCGCGCATTCTCACTCGTTCTGACTGCCGCAACCGCGGCCGTCGCCCTCGCCACGCCGGCACTTGCGCAGACGGATCCCAATCCGACCCCGCCAATCACCGATCCCGCCGACAACAACCGCATCACGCTCGGTCTCGGCGTCGCGTCGCTTCCCGATTACGAGGGTGCGGACAGCAACAGCTTCACCCCCGGCGCGGTCGCGATCGGCACGATCCGCGGGCATGACTTCTTCACGCGCGGTACGCAGCTCTATGTGAACCTGATCCCCAATACCGGGTCGGTCGGGATCAACTACGAAGTCGGCGTTATCGCCGCCGTCCGCACCGATCGCACGGGCCGGGTCGACAACCGGCAGGTCCGCGCGCTCGGCAAGATCGACACGGCCTATGAAGTCGGCGGCTTTGTCGGCATCGGCAAGACCGGCGTCATCACCAGCGATTACGACACGCTGACCGCGCGTGTCGCCTATATCCACGACGTGTCGGGCACGCACGACAGCTATGTCATCACCCCGCAGGTCAACTACACGACGCCGCTGTCGGTCCGCACCCTGGTCGCCTTCGGCCTGTCGGCGGATTATGCAGGCAAGGGCTTTGGCCGGACCTATGCCGCGGTCACGCCGATCGGCACGATCAACAGCGGTCTGCGCACCTATGACATCAACGACAGCGGCTTCCGCCGGGTCAACGTCTCCGCGTTTGCTTTGCAGAGCCTGTCGGGCGATCTGCGCCGCGGCTTCGGCGTCGGCGCAGGGGTGCTCTACGGCCGCATGCTCGGCAAGTACAAGGACAGCCCGATCGTCGCGGACGTCGGCGATGCCGACCAGTGGCTCGGCGCGGTGGGCCTGACCTACACCTTCTGATCGCAACCCGCCGATCGATCCGAAACCCCGTGCGGCCCGGCCGTGCGGGGTTTTTCCGTTTGCGCCCCCGTCCGTTGCGCCTATGCTCGCCCTACCCCGGGGGAGCGCCGATCCGCGCTTGAGAGGAAGGCAGGAGCCTTCGACCCGCTGAACCTGATCCGGTTGATACCGGCGGAGGGAGGGAGCGGTCGCCACAGAACCGCATGCCTTGCTCCGAGACCTTTAGGAGCAAGCGCATGGCCGATTACGATCCCCGCATCCCGACCGCCGACATCGGCGTCACCACCGGCCCGATCCGCGGCTCGCGGAAGATCCATGTCGCGGTGCCCTCCAGCCCCGACGTCCGCGTCGCGATGCGCGAGATCGTGCTCGACCCCAGTTGCTCCGAGCCGCCCTTGCGCGTCTACGACACCAGCGGTCCGTACACCGACCCCAGGGCGACGATCGACATCAACGCCGGCCTGCCGCAACTCCGCCGCCAGTGGATCGAGGCGCGCGGCGACGTCGAGAGTTACGACGCGCGCGCGGTCCGGCCCGAGGATAATGGCCAGCTCGGCCCCGACCGCTCGGGCGGCGTCCCGCAATTTCCCGGCAGCATCAAGCGCCCGTTGCGCGCCAGGGCTGGCGCCAATGTCAGCCAGATGCATTACGCACGCCGTGGCATCATCACGCCCGAGATGGAATATGTCGCGACGCGGGAGAATCTCGGCCGCGCGATGCTGAAAGAGTATAAGCGCGACGGCGAGAGCTTCGGTGCGTCGATCCCCGACTTCGTCACCCCCGAGTTCGTCCGCGACGAGGTCGCGCGCGGCCGCGCGATCATCCCCAACAACGTCAACCACCCCGAATCCGAGCCGATGGCGATCGGCCGCAACTTCCTGGTCAAGATCAACGCCAATATCGGCAATTCGGCGGTCGCGTCGAACGTCGCCGCCGAGGTCGACAAGCTCGTCTGGTCGATCCGCTGGGGCGCGGACACGGTGATGGACCTGAGCACCGGCCGCAACATCCACGACACGCGCGAATGGATCCTGCGCAACAGCCCCGTGCCGATCGGCACCGTGCCGATCTATCAGGCACTCGAGAAGGTCGGCGGCGTCGCCGAGGATCTGACTTGGGAGATCTTCCGCGACACGCTGATCGAACAGGCGGAGCAGGGCGTGGATTACTTCACGATCCACGCCGGCGTGCGCCTCGCCTATATCCCGATGACCGCCAAGCGGGTCACCGGCATCGTCTCGCGCGGCGGCTCGATCATGGCGAAATGGTGCCTCAGCCACCACAAGGAGAGCTTCCTCTACGAGCGCTTCGACGAGATCACCGAGATCATGAAGGCGTATGACATCGCCTATTCGCTCGGCGACGGGCTGCGCCCCGGCAGCATCGCCGACGCGAACGACGAGGCGCAGTTCAGCGAGCTCTACACGCTCGGTGAACTCACGCACCGCGCATGGAAGAGCGACGTCCAGGTTATGATCGAGGGCCCCGGCCATGTGCCGATGCACAAGATCAAGGAGAATATGGAAAAGCAGCTCGAGGTCTGCGGCGAGGCGCCCTTCTATACCTTGGGGCCGCTCACCACCGACATCGCGCCGGGTTATGACCATATCACCAGCGGCATCGGCGCGGCGCAGATCGGCTGGTACGGCACCGCGATGCTTTGCTACGTCACGCCCAAGGAGCATCTGGGCTTGCCCGACCGCGACGACGTGAAGGTCGGCGTCGTCACCTACAAGCTCGCCGCACACGCCGCCGACCTCGCCAAGGGTCACCCTGCCGCGCAGATGCGCGACGACGCGCTGAGCCGCGCGCGCTTCGAGTTCCGCTGGCGCGACCAGTTCAACCTGAGCCTCGACCCCGATACGGCCGAGCAATATCACGACCAGACGCTCCCCGCAGAAGGCGCCAAGACCGCGCATTTCTGCTCGATGTGCGGTCCGAAATTCTGCTCGATGAAGATCACGCAGGAGGTGCGTGACTTCGCCGCCAAACAGAACGGCCCCGCCGACACGTTCCTAGCGGCCGATATCGATCAGACCGACGCCAACCGCGCGATCTTCGCCAAGGGTGCGCATGCCGACGCAGAAAAGGGCATGGCTGAAATGAGCGAGAGGTTCCGCGAGAAGGGCAGCGAGATCTACCTCCCCGCGGACGTCTGATCCGCCACATCCCGAACTCCTCCCCCGGCAGGGGGAGGATCAGGGGGTGCGTCCGTTACCGCTTGCGCACGAACTCCGCGCGCAGCACCAGACCCTTGATCCCCTCATAGCGACAGTCGATCTCCTGCGCGTCACCGGTCAGGCGGATCGCCTTGATCAGCGTGCCGCGCTTGAGCGTCTGGCCCGCGCCCTTGACGGTCAGGTCCTTGATCAGCGTCACCTGGTCGCCGTCCGCCAGCACGTTGCCGACCGAGTCGCGGACCACGACCGTGTCGTCGTCCGCCGCGCGGGTCGTGGATGCGGCGTCGGCGGCGACCCATTCGCCGCTGGCCTCGTCATAGACGTAATCGTCGTCCGCCATCGTCATCGTCCTGTTTCGTGCCGGATCACTTGAGCGTCGTCATCTCGACGGGCTTGCCCTTGGTCGTCGGGTTCGACGCGTTCGCCTTGGGCTCCTTCTCGGCCTTGGGCTTGCGGACTTCCTTGTTCGATTTCTTCTGGCTCTTGGCCATGATGCTGCCCTTCCGGCGGGGCGGAGCGCCCCGGGACGGCGACGATACACGCTTGCACTCGCGCATACCCGTAGATTCGGATCGTCGAGTCGCCCCGGCAGCGCCGGCATCGCGGGCAACCTCAGCCCGGTCGGCGCGTTGGGATGAAAAGACCATGAGGGGGCTGCGATGCATATCGGATCCGGGGCTGCGCCGATCACCCTGTCGCTGCGTGCGGGGATGGCAATGCTTGCCATGGCCGTGTCAGGCTGCAGTGCGGGCGACGATCCCCAGCAGACCGCTGCGGTCGCCAACTTCACGCCGCCTGCCACGCGGACGCCGACCCCCGTGGCGGGGCAGGCGCAGACCACGCCGCTCACCGCCTATGTCGGCAAATACCCGCATGACGCGGTCGATGGCGTCGATTTCTTCGATCGCACCGAGGTGGCCGGCGGGTTGCTCGCGGTGGTCGACGATGCCCGGCTGCGGTCGCTGATCCGCGGACGCTCGGGACCGCAGACGCCGATCTTCCAACGGGGCCGGCGCATCGCCTCCTGGGGGTGCGAGGCACATAACTGCGGCGATCACAACTGGATGGTCGCGATCGATCCGGCGGGTGGGACAGCGCAGGCCTGTTATCACGATGCCGGCACGATGCGCGATCAGAGCCGCTGGTATGCCGATGGCGCACCGGTCCTGCGCCCTGGCGCCTGTCCTTCGGAGGGTAACGATGCTTGAACACATGCCTGCCTGGCTCGGCCACGCACTTAAAGGATTGCGCGCTGGTGCCGACGCGTTGGTGATCGCCCGGTCCGGTCTCGGGTCGGGCGCGCAGGCCGGCACGGGGTTCGCGACGCTCGACCTGACCAGCCCCGCCTTTGCGCATGAGGGGCGGTTGCCGCCGCGGTTCACCGCCGATGGTGACGGGGTGTCGCCGCCGCTGGTCTGGAGCGTGCCACCTGCGGGCACCGCCGCGCTCGCGCTGATCGTCGAGGATGCGGATGCGCCGACGCCGCAACCGCTGGTTCACGCGATCGTCTGGCATATCGCTGCCGATGGGCTGCGACTGGCCGAAGGTGCGATCGCGGCCGACGGCGCAGGGACGCCCGACGGCGATGTCGGGCGCAATTTATATCTGCGCGAAGGCTGGCTGCCGCCCGATCCGCCGACCGGGCATGGCGAACATCGCTACGCCTTCCAGCTGTTCGCGCTCGATGCGGCGCTGGGCGATCCAGGCGTGTCACCGGGCCGCACCGCGCTGGTCGAGGCGATGTCGGGACATGTGCTCGCGGCGGGGTTGCTGATCGGGACCTATTCGCGCGAGGAGGCCGCGCCCGTCGGCCCCGCTTCTTCGGCCATGCTGGCCTGACCGCGACCCGCGCCTGGCGGGCAGGGATCCCCCGCGCTGCCGATCAGGCGAACGCTGCGGCATGAGTCGCGATCAGCAGGACGGTGGTCGAGAAGGCGACGATGCCGACGAGCAGGCCGCTGTCCCGCAGGCGGTCGGGCCGGTATTGGCCGCGATGGAGGTGATGAAGCATGATGCAGTCTCCGCAGTCAGGCCGGATCACGCGATCGGGATGATCGGCGTCGCTGCGCTGATCGCGATGCCGGCGAAGACCAGCGCCCCGGCGAACGAGAGGAGGATGCGCTTGGCGGATTCGAAATGGATCGAGGACATGGTGGCTTCCCTTCGGTGATGGCGGCGTCCGGACCATCCGGCTGCCGATATCCCCTGCTTTGCACACCCCGTGCCAGTTCCGTATCCGGCTGAATCAGCGCGGTTTTTCGCAGCAGCCACGCAGCAGTTGGGATTTTGCGCCACACTTATCCGGTGAACGGCGCCAAGGATCGGTGCCGCGGACCGCCGCGCGGATCAGGCGGCGCAGATCCGGTCGCGCCCGTCGCCCTTGGCAGTGTAGAGGAGCCGGTCCGCACGGGCGAACGCGCTCTCGGCGGCTTCGTCCGCATGGATCGCGGTGACGCCTGCCGAAAAGGTGATCTGGCCGAGCGGGGAATCGGTCTCGCGATTGCGGAAGCGTTTGGCGGCAACGATCGCGCGGACCGAATCGAGCAGGCGCGCGGCGTCGCTCAGGCTGACGCCGCACAACAGCACCGCAAACTCCTCGCCGCCGTGCCGCACGACGAGATGCCCTTCGCACCCCGCCGCGATCATCTGGCCGATCGCGGTCAGCACCCGGTCGCCGACGCCGTGGCCGAACGCGTCATTGACGCGCTTGAACCGGTCGACGTCGCATACCGCGAGGCAATAGGGGCCTTTGTCCGCGTCGCGTGCGCCGAACGCCTCGTCGAACGCGCGCCGGTTCGGCAGGCCGGTCAGCGTGTCGCGTCGTGCGCTGTCGCGGGCCTCGATGAGCTTGGCCCGCAGGACGTCGGTCTCGTGCTTCGCCTTGGCCAGCCGCACCTCCGACTCGCGGATCCTGCCGATCATCGCGGTCGTGATCCGCGTGATCTCGTCGATCTCGGCCAGTCCCGGCGACGTCGTGATCGCCGCCGCGCTTTCGGCCAGGTCATGGCCGAAGCCGCGGGTCTCGGCGTGGATGCTGTGCATGATCGTCGCGAATCCGTCGACATGCTCCTGCGTCTCGGCGACCAGCCGGTCCGCCTCCCCCTCGCGCAGCGCGGGATCGCATTGGTCGTCGGGGTCGACGGTCGCGGGCGTATCGGTAACCTGTCCGCCAAGCGCCTCGATATCCCTGCGCAGCAGCCGGACGCCGCCCTCGGTCAATCGCGCAACCTGCGCCGCGAGCGGGCCGTCGGGTGCCGACAGCACGGCATGCGCGAACGCATAATGCGACGGATCCGGACGCAACCGGTGCTTACGGAGGAATCGGCCGATCTGGTCGAACAGGTCCTCCGTGCTCACCTGTTGTGCGCCCTGCGCGTCCCGCATGTCATTTGCCCCCGTTTCGCCCCCGGAATAGAACGATAAAGGTTAGCAACGCGTGACGATTTGCGGATCTATCGGCGGTTAAGCGTCTCAACTGCGGCCAGCGTCGAACTGACATGCTCGGCCGGGTTCATGTCGTCGTGAACAAAGGCGACCCGGCCGTCGCGGCCGATCACGTAACTGGTGCGCTTCGTGACGTCGCGTCCCATCACTTGCTTGCCGAGCGCGACGTCATAGCCGGCGACGACCTTCGGCCCTGCACTGGCGACCGCGAACTTGCCCGCGCATTTCTCTGCCGAGAATTTGCTCAGCGTCTCGACGTTGTCCGCCGACATGCCGATCACCGTCGCGCCGGCCTTCTTGAACGCGGGGACCGCCTCGGCAAAGGCATGCGCCTCGGCATTGCAGCCGCCGGTATAGGCCGCGGGGAAGAAGTAGAGCACGACGGGGCCCTTCTTCAGCTGTTCGGCGAGGTGGACCGTGAACACCTTGCCGGCGATCGCGCCGCGCGTGGTGAAGTCGGGCGCCTTCGCACCGGGCGCGAGCGCCGCGACTGCGGGGGTGGCGACGAGGAGGGCGGCAAGGGTCGGGACGAGGCGCATGGGGCTATACTCCGGTATGATCGCAGTGACGTACGCCCGCTCGCGGCATCCGTCCATTGCTCGCGCCGTACCGTATCGATAGGCAGGGCGCATGCCAGTGACCCAAGCCGATATCGACCTCGCGCACCGCCTCGCGGATGCCGCGGGCCACGTCATCCGACCCTATTTCCGCCACGAGCACGGCGTCGAGATCAAGGACGACCAGTCCCCCGTCACCCGCGCCGACCGCGAGGCCGAATCGGCGATGCGCCGGCTGCTCGACGCCGAACGCTCGGGCGACGGCATCGTCGGCGAGGAATTTGGCGAGAAGACCGGTGTCACCAACCGCAAATGGGTGCTCGACCCGATCGACGGCACGCGCAGCTTCACCGTCGGCCGCGCGATCTTCGGCACGCTGATCGCGCTGGTCGAGGATGGCTGGCCGGTGCTCGGGATCATCGACCAGCCGGTCCAGCGCGAACGCTGGGTCGGCGTCGCGGGGCGTCCGACGACGCTGAACGGCGTGCCGGTGCGCACCCGGGTCTGCCGCGAACTGGCGGGATCGACGATCGCGACGACCAGCCCGCATTTGTTCGGCGAGGCTGACGTCCCGCATTATCTCGCGCTCGTCGCGGCGATCTCGGGCGGCAACCCGCGCCAGGGGCCGGTCTATGGCGGCGACTGCTATAATTACGGGCTGCTCGCGAGCGGGCATCTCGACGTCGTCTGCGAATCGGGTCTCCAGCTCTACGACTTCGCCGCGCTGGTCCCGGTCGTCGAAGGCGCCGGCGGGATGATGTGCGACTGGAACGGCGACCCGCTGACCGCGGCGAGCGAAGGCCATGTGCTCGCGATCGGCGATCCGGCGCGGCTGGACGACGTGCTCGAGGCGATGCACCGGATCACGGGTGATGCGCATGACCATGGCGGTCACGACCACTGAGGCCGTCATGGCGGGAAGGCTGGCGTTACGCCTCGCACCCCGCCTGATATCCGTCATCCCGGTGAAAGCCGGGACCCACGGACACGGAACGGTCGCTAANCAGTGAGGTGAGCGGCGCGGGTGAGACCAAAGCCGCCGCCCTTAGAAGATCCCCAGAAACTTCTTCTTCTGCCCCTTCTTCTCCGCCTCGGACGCCTTGCCGTCCTCGCCCTTGGCGGTCGTCCCGCGGCCGACATCGTCGCGCGTCTCACCCTTGGTCGTCCGCTGCGCCTTGGCGGTCGCGCCGGCCAGCACCGGGCCGCACGCGGTGGCCTTCGCATCGCCGACATCGACGAACGCGAGCACACCTGCGACCGGCGTCGCCACCAGCGCGAGGCCCAGCCCGGTGCCGACGCGGGCGAGCAGGTCCTTCGACACCACGCTCATTTTCGGTGCCGCGAACACGCCGCCGAACCCGACCGGCGACTGGCCCGCGAACAGGCTGAACTTCTTCGAATCGGCGCGGAAGGCGAGGTCGACCGCCTCGTTGCGGAAGCTGAACCCGCCGCGCCCGACGATCACGTTCTTCTTCGTGTCGATCAAGATCGGGTCCGCTGCCGCCACACCGCCGCGCACGGTGAAGCCGATCAGGCCGCAATTGACCTGGACCGGCTCGTCGAGCTTGCCTTGGAACATGCGCTGCGCGAATGTGCCGATGTCGAGCTCGGCGAGCTGGACGTTGCGCACCGACAGTGCGCCCGACGGCATCACGAACGCGATCCGGCCGCGTGACGAGGCCAGCGAATCATGGATCGAATCGCCGCGCCCGTCGAGCTTGATCCGCCCCTTGATCGTGCCGGTCGTCCCCGCCTCGGCAAGCCCATAGCCCTTGAGCAACCGCCCCATCGGCGTCGGCGCGAGGCGAATGTCGTAGGACACCGCGCTCGGCCGCGACCGCGTGTCGAAGACCGCGTCGGAGGCGACATTGCCGCGCGCCATCGCAAACGTCAGCGGCGACAGCGCCAGCCGCCCGCGCTCGAGGTCGAGCGTCAGGTCGACGTTCGAGATCGGGATGTTCTTCGACCGCACCACGCCGATCGTCCATTTCAGGTCGGCATCGAAGATCTGCATCGTCTCGACCGGGAAATTCCCATCGGGCAACAGGCGTTGCGCGCCCGCACCGGTCGCGGCGGCGGCCGCCACCGCGCCGCGGCTCTCGACGATGTCGGGATTGTAGCCGATGAACGGCGCGGCATCGACGATATCGAGGCTCTTGGTCGCCAGCACCGAATCGAGATGGATGCGTTCGCCATTGGTGATCGTCAGCTTGCCCGCCAGATCGGTCTTACCCGCCACGCCGGTGATCCGCGTGAAATGATATTCCTCGCCCTGTTTCACGAGCTGTCCGCGCAGCCGATAGGTGCGTGTGTTCGGGATCGCGACGTCGATCACGCCGAGCAGGGTCGACAGGTTGGCACCGCGCGCGGTCACTGCGAGCGGCACGTTCTCGACGTCCGCGATGCTCGGCAGCGTGCCGGCGACGTCGATAACGTTGCCCGCCGCGCGCATCCGCGCGACCAGCTTGTTCTGTCCCCGATTGGCGGTCGCGTCGGGCGACAGCAGCTGCGCGGTCACCGTGAACGGCGTCTCGCGCAGCTGGCCGGTGCCCTTGAGGCCGACCGCGCGGCCGATCGTCGCATCGACCGAGCGGATGTCGGCGACGTCGAGATTGGCGAGCACGCGCATTCGCGGGTCGAGATAGCGCACGCTCGTCCCCGTCACCGTCGCCACGTCGATCCGCGGGAATTCGAGCGGCTCGCCGCCCTTCTTGTCGCTGAACGTCCAGCTATTGGCGGTATGCGCGGCATTCCATTCGAGATCGACCGCGCCGTTGACCAGATCGAGCCAGTAGAGCCGCCGCTTGCCGAAGATCAGCGACAGCGGCGCGATCCGCGTGTCGAGCTTGTCCGCCTGGAAGAGGTTGGGCCGGCTCGCCCAGTCGGGGTTGGAGAGCGTGAAGCGCTCGGCATAGAATTTGATTCGGAACGGCGCGAAATAGAGCTGGAAATCGCCGCCGACGGTCACCGTCCTGTTGGTCATCGACCCGACGATCCGCTCGAACGGATGCTTCAAGAAGCGACCCTTGGTGATGTAGAGCACCAGCCAGATGGCGGCGATCACCGCGAGGATCCCGATCAGAATGTTGCGCAGGATCCGCCGTTTGCGCCTCTTCTGCGCCGCGGCGGGCGGGGGGGCGTCGATCGGCTGCGTCGGGCTGGCGTCCATGATAAGCCTATCGCATGGCGGGCGTAGCGGTTCCACTATGGTCGGATGCCGCATTAATCCTGGAATGCGACTTGAGATTTCGGACCGATGCGGGTATCGGCCCCGCTTCCTCGAAGGGATGCGCGTTCGACGAATCGCCCGGCCAGTGT
Organism: Sphingomonas sp. CFBP 8765; assembly: GCF_014841445.1. Lineage (NCBI taxonomy): Bacteria > Pseudomonadati > Pseudomonadota > Alphaproteobacteria > Sphingomonadales > Sphingomonadaceae > Sphingomonas > Sphingomonas sp. CFBP 8765. The sequence continues at coordinate 380,893 of NZ_JACYTY010000002.1, forward strand.
GGGCTGCCGCGGCGATTTCAGCGTTTCCCTTCGTAACCGAAAGGATAAAAATGCCCAAGCTGAAGACCAAGAGCGGCGTCAAGAAGCGCTTCAAGCTCACCGCCACCGGCCTGCTCAAGCACGGCGTCGCCGGCAAACGTCACCGTCTGGCGCATCACAACGGCAAGTACATCCGTCAGAACCGCGGCACCAAGCTGCTGTCCAAGGCCGATACCGCAGCAGTGAAGGCCTGGGCGCCTTACGGCCTGCGTTGAGCTGAGAAGGAATTAGACAATGGCACGCGTAAAACGGGGTGTTACCACCCGCGCCAAGCACAAGCGTATTTTGGTTCAGGCGAAGGGCTATTATGGCCGTCGCAAGAACACCATCCGTATCGCCCGTCAGGCCGTCGAAAAGGCCGGACAGTACGCATATCGTGACCGCAAGGTTAAGAAGCGCACCTTCCGTGGCCTGTGGATCCAGCGCATCAACGCCGGCGTCCGCGCCGAGGGTCTGACCTATTCGCAGTTCATGCACGGCGTGAAGCTGGCGGGTATCGAACTCGACCGGAAGGTCCTGGCCGACATCGCGATGCACGAGGGCGCAGCCTTCAGCGCGATCGTCGCACAGGCGAAGGCAGCACTTCCCCAGGCCGCGTAATTCGCGACTGAGGTTGGGTTTGAAAAGGGCGCCGGTGGGAAACCACCGGCGCCCTTTTTCGCGTTTGGGGTTCGCCAGCCCGTCATCCCCCCTTCCGTCATCCCGGCGAACGCCGGGACCCACGGTTACGGCGGACCCGGCGAAAGCGTGCTACCATCATCCGGCCCGCAACCATGGGTTCCGGCTTCCGCCGGAATGACGGATGTAAGAAATCTGGGGAAGGGCGATCAAGGGGGAGCAAGAAATGCGCGAAACCTTCCAGCCCTGCGTCTACATCCTCGCCTCCCGCCGCCACGGCACGCTCTACATCGGCGTCACCTCAAACTTGCTCGCGCGGCTGGTTCAGCACCGCGAGGGGTTGATCCCCGGCTTCACTCACCGGTACGGCATCAGGCGTCTCGCCTATTACGAGATGTTCGACACGATGGAGGCCGCGATCGTTCGCGAGAAGCGGCTGAAGGAGTGGCGAAGAGCGTGGAAGATCGAACTGATCGAAGCGCGCAACGAAAATTGGGACGATCTGGGTATCGGTCTGGGGCTGCCCCGCCTACCCGATCTGCCGACCGAACCCGCCCTGGGAGTATGACGTGACGCAAGACCTGAACCAGATGCGCGAACACATGTTGGCGGCGATCGCCGCGGCATCCGGCCTCGACGCGCTGGAGGCGTGCCGGGTCGAGGCGCTCGGCAAGCAGGGCACGATCACCGCGCTGCTGAAGACGCTCGGCAAGATGACCCCCGACGAGCGGCTCGTGCAGGGCCCGATGATCCAGGGTCTTCGCGAAGCCGTCGCCAATGGCATCGCAGAGCGCAAAGCGACGCTCGAACGCGCCGCGCTCGACGCGCGGCTCGCCAGCGAAACGCTCGACATGACGCTGCCCGCCGACGCGCCCATGCCCGGCACGATCCACCCGGTCAGCCAGGTCATGGACGAACTCGCCGAGATCTTCGCCGACCTGGGCTTCGCGGTCGCGACCGGGCCCGAGATCGAGACCGACTGGCATAATTTCTCCGCGCTCAACATCCCCGAGACGCATCCGGCGCGCGCGATGCACGACACCTTCTATCTCCAGCAGGGGATCAACGCGAAGGCCGCGGGCACCGCCGACGAGAAGACGACCTTCTCGCTGCTCCGCACGCACACCTCGCCCGTCCAGATCCGCACGATGCTGAGCCAGAAGCCGCCGATCCGCATCATCGCGCCGGGCCGCACCTACCGCTCGGACTCGGACGCGACGCACACGCCGATGTTCCACCAGGTCGAGGGCCTCGTGATCGACAAGGGCATCACGCTCGGCCATCTGAAGTGGACGCTCGAGACGTTCGTGAAGGCGTTCTTCGAGCGTGACGACATCGTCCTGCGGATGCGCCCGAGCTATTTCCCGTTCACCGAACCCTCGGTCGAGATCGACGTCGGCTACACGCTGGTCAAGGGCAAGCGTGTCGTCGGCGGCGCGGAGCCAGACGGCTGGCTCGAGATCCTGGGCAGCGGCATGGTCCATCGGAAAGTGATCGAGGCGTGCGGGCTCGATCCGGACGAGTGGCAGGGCTTTGCGTTCGGCTGCGGGATCGATCGGCTCGCGATGCTCAAATACGGCATGGACGACCTCCGTCCGTTCTTCGACGGCGATATCCGCTGGCTGAAACATTATGGTTTCTCGAGCCTCGACGTCCCCACTTTGTCGGCAGGAGTCGGCGCATGAAGTTCACGCTCAGCTGGCTCAAGCAGCACCTCGACACCACCGCCACGCTCGACCAGATCGTTGACGCGCTCACGCGTATCGGCCTCGAAGTCGAAGGCGTCGAGAATCCGGGCGAGAAGCTCGCCGCGTTCCGCATCGCCAAGGTGCTCAGCGCCGAACGCCACCCGCAGGCCGACAAGCTGCAGATCCTATCGGTCGACGCCGGTGATGGCCCGCTGCAGGTCGTCTGCGGCGCGCCCAACGCGCGCGCCGGGCTGGTCGGCGTGTTCGGGGCGCCCGGCGCGTACGTCCCCGGGCTCGACGTGACGCTCAAGCTCGCGAGCATCCGCGGCGTCGAATCGAACGGCATGATGTGCTCGACGCGCGAACTGGAACTCGGCGAGGATCATGACGGCATCATCGAACTGCCCGCGGACGCGCCGATCGGCACGCCGTACCCCGATTATGCCGGGCTCACCGATCCCGTCATCGACGTCGCGATCACACCCAACCGCCAGGACTGCATGGGCGTCCGCGGCATTGCGCGCGACCTCGCCGCGGCCGGCATGGGCACGCTCACGCCGCTGATCTTCGATCCGATCGTCACCGACGGGGCAGGGCCATCGGTCCGCACCGCCGACACCGCCGGCTGCCCCGCCTTCTTCGCGCAGACCGTCACCGGCGTGCGCAACGGCGAGTCGCCCGACTGGATGCGCCGCAGCCTGCTCGCGATCGGCCAGAAGCCGATCTCCGCGCTCGTCGACATCACCAACTATCTGATGATCGACCTCGGCCGCCCGCTGCACGTCTATGACCGCGCCAAGCTGTCGGGCGGCCTAGTCGCGCGGAAAGCCAAGGACGGCGAACAGGTCGTCGCGCTTAACGGCAAGACCTACACGCTCGACGAAACCATGACCGTCATCGCCGACGACGTGGCCGTGCACGACATTGGCGGCATCATGGGCGGCGAGCATTCGGGCGTCTCCGCGAACACCACCGACGTGCTGATTGAATGCGCCTATTTCGATCCCGACCATATCGCGCGCACCGGCCAGAAGCTCACGCTCACCTCCGACGCGCGCAGCCGCTTCGAACGCGGCGTCGACCCCGCCTTCCTCGACGACGGCCTGGCGATCGCCACCGCGCTCGTGCTCCACGTATGCGGCGGCACCGCAAGTGAGGTCACGCGCTCGGGCGAGCCACCGCTCGAACCTCGCGTCGTGCACTACGACCCGCGCCTCAGCGCCGACCTAGGCGGGCTCCACGTGGCCCCCGAACGCCAGGCCCGCACGCTCCTGTCGCTCGGCTTCACGATCGGTGCGATCAAATCGGCCGACGCGTTCAGCGACGCGCTGTTCTCGACGATCGAGGGCAAATGGCCGGTCACGGTCCCGAGCTGGCGCCGCGACGTCGACGGCCCCGCCGACCTCGTCGAGGAAGTCGTCCGGATCGAGGGCATCGACAGCATCCCCTCGACACCGCTGCCGCGCCTGCCCGGCGTCGCCAAGCCGACCGCCACGCCCGAGCAGAAGCTCGAACGCCGCGCGCGTCGCGCCGCCGCCGCCCGCGGCCTCGACGAGGCGGTGACGTGGAGCTTCCTTTCGGAGGCCGAAGCCGCACCCTTCGGCGGCGGCGCGTGGACGCTCGCCAACCCGATCAGCGAAGACCTGAAGGTCATGCGCCCCTCGCTGCTCCCCGGCTTGCTCGCCGCGACCGGCCGCAACCTCAAGCGCGGCCAGCAAAGCGTCCGCCTGTTCGAGATCGGTCGCCGCTACCTCGCCGAGGCCGAACGCGCGACGCTCGGCGTGGTGCTGGCGGGCGACCGCCGCCCGCGCGGCTGGCGCGACGGCAAGGCCGCGAGCTTCGACGCGTATGATGCGAAGGCCGAAGCGCTGGCACTGCTCGCCGCCTCGGGCGCACCCGTCGACAATCTCCAGGTCATGGGGGAGGCGGGTGATGCCTGGCATCCGGGTCAGTCGGGCACGCTCCGGCTCGGGCCGAAGACGGTGCTGGCGAGCTTCGGCATGCTGCATCCGCTGGTGCTCAAGGCGTTCGACCTCGACGGCGCGGTCGCTGCGGTCGAAGTCTATCTCGACGCGATCCCGCCCAAGCGCGCTTCGGGCTTCGCGCGCCCGGCCTACACGCCGCCGGCGTTGCAGGCGGTCCGCCGCGACTTCGCGTTCCTCGTGCCGGCGGCGCTCGCGACCGACGCGCTGGTGCGTGCGGTCAAGGGCGCCGACAAGGCTGCGATCGTCTCGGCGCGCGTGTTCGACGTGTTCACCGGCCAGGGCGTCGAGGACGGCCACAAGTCGGTCGCGGTCGAGATCGTCCTGCAACCCACCGCCAAGAGCTTCACCGACGAGGAGCTGAAGGCGGTCGCGGACAAGGTCGTCGCGGCGGCAGCGAAGCAGGGCGCGAGCCTGCGCGTCTGAGCGTCTCCTCACCCTCCAACACCACCCCGGCGAAGGCCGGGGCCCAGTTGAGGAACGGGTGTAACGGCGGACAGTCTCTCGTTACTTCCACCTTTCCAACTGGACCCCGGCCTTCGCCGGGGTGGGGCCGCCGGGTTGTCCGATGAGCGTTTTGAAGACCCGCATGTTCGACCACGAAGGAAGGACCCCAATGACCGACCTGATCACGATCGCCAACGACCACCTCACCGCGCAGATCAACCCGCTCGGCGCCGAGCTCACGTCGCTCAAGGACGCGGACGGGCGCGAGCTGATGACCGACGCCGACCCGGCCTATTGGACCGGCCACGCGCCGATCCTCTTCCCGGTCGTCGGTCGCCCCTACCGCGACACGATCCGCGTCGACGGCACCGAATATTCGATGAAGCAGCACGGCTTCGCCCGCCGCATGGCGTTCGCGGTATCCGAGCAGCAGCCGGGATCGGTCGCCTTCACGCTCGAGGCGACGCCCGAGACGCGTGTGGTCTATCCGTTCGATTTCCGGCTGACGGTGACGTTCGCGCTGGTCGACGCGACGCTGAGCGTCGACGTCGCGATCACCAACCCCGCCGCGCAGCCGCTTCCGGCGAGCTTCGGTTTCCACCCCGCCTTCGCCTGGCCGCTGCCCTACGGACAGGATCGCGCCGACCACCGTATCGTCTTCTCGGCCGACGAGCCCGATGCGCTGCGCATGATCGCCGACGACGGCACGATCGCGGAGGGCGAACGGCCCTCGCCGCTGGAGGGGCGGACGCTGCGCCTGCAGGACGCGCTGTTCGCGAAGGATGCGCTGGTCTGGGATTCGGTCCGGTCCGACTCGGTCACCTATGGCGCCGAAACCGGCCCGCAGCTGCGGATCGACTTCCCCGACACGCCGATGCTCGGCATCTGGACCAAGCCCGGCGCGGCCTATGTCTGTGTCGAGCCGTGGCACGGCATCGCGGACCCCGAAGGCTATGACGGCGATTTCCGTGCCAAGCCCGGCGTCTTCGAGATCCCAGCAGGTGCCACCAAGCGCATCGCGCTCCACGTAACGCTGATCCGCTAAAAACCCCTCCCCTTCAGGGGAGGGGGTGGGGTGGGGCATAGCCGCAAGCGCCAAGCCCGTGGTGAGACCCCACCCCCAGCCCCCCTGAAGGGGAGGGGACCAGCTATCGCTGCGATTGCACCCCCTGTCCTCCGGCCCCCGCATCTGCCAAGAGCGGCAGCATGACCGCCGGACTCCCGGCCCAACCTTCTTTGCGAGCCGCGACAGGCTCCCCGGACCCACGCCATGACCCAATTTCCCCGCCGCACCTTCGCGATCATCTCGCATCCCGACGCCGGCAAGACCACGCTGACCGAAAAGCTCCTGTATTTCGGCGGCGCGATCCATCTCGCCGGCGAGGTGAAGGCGCGCGGCCAGAACCGCCGCGCCCGTTCCGACTGGATGAAGATCGAGCAGCAGCGCGGCATCTCGGTCACGTCGTCGGTGATGACGTTCGAACGCCAGGGAATCACTTTCAACCTGCTCGACACGCCGGGCCACGAGGACTTCTCGGAAGACACCTACCGCACGCTGACCGCGGTCGACTCGGCGGTCATGGTGATCGACGCCGCCAAGGGCATCGAGCCGCAGACGCGCAAGCTGTTCGAGGTCTGCCGCCTGCGCAACGTGCCGATCATCACCTTCGTCAACAAGGTCGACCGCGAGGGGCGCGACCCGTTCTCGCTGCTCGACGAGGTGGCCGAGATGCTTCAGCTCGACGTCTGCCCGATGAGCTGGCCGGTCGGCATGGGCGGCGAGTTCGAGGGGGTGTACGACCTCTACGCCAACACGCTGAGCCGCCCCGAAGGCGACAGCCGCGAATTCATGGGCAAGGCGATCCCGTTCGCGGGTATCGACGACCCCAAGCTCGCCGAGATACTGAGCCCCGAAGGTATCGTCCGCCTCTCCGACGAGGCCGAACTCGCACAGGGCGGCTATTCGAGTTTCGACGCCGACGCCTATCGCGCAGGCAATCTGACGCCGGTCTATTTCGGCTCGGCACTCAAGGATTTCGGTGTCGCCGAGCTGATCGCAGCGCTCGCCGACTACGCCCCGCCACCGCGCGCGCAGCCCGCCGAGCCCGCCCCCATCTCCCCCGACGAGCCCGAAGTCACCGGCTTCGTGTTCAAGGTGCAGGCGAACATGGATCCCAACCACCGCGACCGGATTGCGTTCATGCGGCTGTGCTCGGGCGTGTTCAAGCGCGGCATGAAGCTGACGCCCACGGGCCACGGCAAGCCGATCGCGGTCCACTCGCCGATCCTGTTCTTTGCGCAGAACCGCGAGCTGGCGGACGAGGCGTTCCCCGGCGACATCATCGGTATCCCCAACCACGGCACGCTGCGCGTCGGCGATACGCTGAGCGAACGCGCCGCGATCCGCTTCACCGGCCTGCCGAACTTCGCGCCCGAAATCCTGCGCCGCGTCGTGTTGAAGGATTTCACCAAGACCAAGCAGTTGCGGAAAGCGCTCGACGACATGGCCGAGGAGGGGGTGACGCAGGTCTTCTACCCCGACATCGGCTCGAACTGGATCATCGGCGTCGTCGGGCAGCTCCAGCTCGAGGTGCTGCTGTCGCGGCTCGATGCGGAGTACAAGGTTGCGGCCGGGCTCGAGCCTGCGCCGTACGAGACCGCGCGCTGGATATCGGCGGAAGATCCGCAGGAGCTCAAGACCTTCGCCGAGATCAACCGCGGCGCGATGGCGAAGGATCGCGACGGGAACCCAGTGTTCCTCGCCAAGAGCGCGTGGGAAGTGAACTATATCGCCGACCGCTATGCGAAGATCCGCTTCGCCGCGACCCGCGAACGGTAAGGGACCGCCATCGATCGTCATCCCCGCCCACGCGAGGATGACGAACCGGCAGGCATGCGGATCAATCCGCGGCCAGGGCCTCGGCGAGCATGTCGCGGATCGCGCGCAGTGCCGTGATCGGCGTCTCGGCGGGCGCAACGATCTCGGCAGCGACCGCGGCCGGTGCGCCCTTTTCCGCGGCCAACAGCTGCTGGACGCCGCGCACGGTATAGCCGTCGCGATTGAGCAGCTGGTCGATCCGGCGCACCAGCGCGACGTCCTCGACGCGATAATAGCGACGATTCCCAGCACGCTGGAGCGGTCGGAGCTGGGAAAAACGCGTTTCCCAATAGCGCAGGATATGCTGTGGCAAGCCGGTATCGTTCGACAGTTCGCCGATGGTCCGGAATGCGGTACTGGCCTTGCCGGAACTGTCCGGCATCGCGTGCCTCAGCCTGCGCCGACGATGCGTTCGCGCATCATCTGGCTTGCGCGGAACGTCAGCACGCGGCGCGGTGCGATCGGCACCTCGACGCCCGTCTTGGGGTTGCGACCGATGCGCTCGCCCTTGTCGCGCAGAACGAACGTACCAAAGCCCGAAATCTTGACATTCTGCCCGCTGGTCAGTGCTTCGCACATCTCGGTCAGGATCTGTTCGACGACTTTTGAAGCATCCGATCGCGAAAGTCCGATTTCGCGATGAAGCGATTCGGCTAGATCGGCTCGTGTCAGCGTACCCGTCATTGTCATTCCGAAACTCCCACACCCATTGCGGTACCTACACAAGCAGCGTGATCATCGGAAGAGCTTTATCGGACAAATTGCAACTGGCTTTCAGTTGCGTTTAGAAGCGGATGACCGCCGCACCCCAAGTAAAGCCGCCACCCATCGCCTCGAGCACGACGATCTGGCCCTGCTGGATCCGTCCGTCACGGACCGCCACGTCGAGCGCGAGCGGTACCGACGCCGCGGAGGTGTTGGCATGCTGGTCGACGGTGACGACGACGCGCTCGGGGGCAAGGCCCAGCTTGCGCGCGGTCGCGTCGAGGATCCGGGCATTCGCCTGGTGCGGCACGACCCAGTCGACCTGGTCCGCGGACAAGCCCGCCATCGCCAGCGATTCGGTCATGACGGCGGCAAGGTTGGTCACTGCGTGACGAAACACCTCGCGGCCCTTCATCCTGAGCTTGCCGACCGTCCCGGTCGTCGAGACGCCGCCATCGACATAGAGAAGCTGGTTGTGTCGCCCGTCGGCATGCAGCTTGGTGGTCAGGATCCCGCGACCGTCCGCATCGGCAGTGTCCTGCGCCTCGAGCACGATCGCGCCCGCACCGTCGCCGAACAGGACGCAGGTCGTGCGATCCTCCCAGTCGAGGATCCGGCTGAACGTCTCGGCACCGATCACCAGCGCGCGCTTGGCGACGCCGCTGCGGATCATGCTGTCGACGACCTGGACCGCGTAGAGAAAGCCCGAGCAGACCGCAGCGACGTCGAACGCGACGCAGTCGTCGATCCCGAGCATCGCCTGCACCTTGGTCGCGCTGGCGGGGAAGGTCTGGTCGGGCGTCGCGGTGGCGAGCACGATCAGGTCGATGTCCTGCGCGTCTACGCCTGCTGCAGCGAGAGCCGCGCGGCAGGCATCCGCCGCCAGAGTCGCGGTCGTCTCGCCTTCGCCGGCGATATGGCGGAATCGGATGCCGGTGCGCTCGACGATCCATTCGTCGCTGGTGTCGACCTGTTCCGCCAGCTGCGCATTCGAGACGCGGCGGACCGGCAGGGCCGATCCGGTGCCGGTAATGACCGAACGGATCATGCGGCTTCCTTGACGTTGCCCAGATCGTCGCTGATCCGGCGAACGAGGTCGTTTCTCACCATCTTGGCGGCATTGCCGATCGCCGTCGCCACGCCACGCTCATTGGCGCCGCCATGGCTTTTAACGACGATGCCGTTGAGCCCGAGAAACACCGCGCCGTTGTGATTATTGGGATCGAGATGATCGCGCAGCAATTCGGTCGCGGGCTTCGAAATCAGGAAGCCGAGCTTCGACCGGACCGAGCTGCGGAATGCGCGCTTGAGCAGGTCGGCGACGAATCGCGCGGTGCCCTCGGCGGTCTTGAGCGCGATATTGCCCGAAAAGCCGTCACACACGACGACGTCGACATCGCCGCGCGACAGCCGGTCGCCTTCGATGAAGCCGGTGAAGTCCATGTCGAGCTTCGGCGTCGCGCGCAGCATGGCGGCGGCCTCGCGAATCTCGTCGGTGCCCTTCATGTCCTCGCTGCCGATATTGAGCAGCGCGACACGCGGATGCGCGATGTCGAGCGCGGTCCGTGCATAGGCGCCGCCCATGATCGCGAACTGGACGAGGTTGCGCGCATCGCACTCGGTATTCGCACCAAGGTCGAGCATCACCATGTCGGTGTCGCCAAGCGTCGGAAGGCGCGCGGCGAGCGCCGGGCGATCGATGCCCGGCAGGGTCCTGAGCGACAGCTTCGCCATCGCCATCAGCGCGCCGGTGTTGCCGCTCGAGACCGCGGCTGCGGCACGCCCCTTTTTGACGAGATCGATGGCGATGCCCATCGATGTCGTCTTGGCGCGACGAATCGCCTGGCTCGGCTTGTCGCTCGAGCCAACCACCTCGGGGGCGTGGACGATCTCGGAGTTGAGTTCGAGATTCGGATGGGCTTTCAGCCCGTCGCGAATCGCGGTTTCGTCACCGACCAGCAGGAAATGCATGCCGTCAAACTGGCGTCGCGCACGCGCGACACCCGCCAGCATTACCGCCAGCCCGTCATCGCCACCCATCGCATCGACGGCGATCCAGGCGCTGTCGGGCATGCTCACGTCCTTCGCTCAGGTAAGGGCTCAGCCCTCGACCGAAAGGATTTCGCGACCGTTGTAATGGCCGCAAGACGTGCAGAGGTTGTGCGGGCGCTTGAGTTCGCCACAGTTCGGGCACTCCTGAAATGCCGCGATCGTCAGCGAATCGTGGCCACGGCGCATGCCGCGCTTGGAGGGCGAGGTTTTTCTCTTGGGGACGGCCATTTCGGCACCTTGTTCTTTATAAAGGTCGGGGCTCCGATAGGCCCGGACGAAGGAGTCGGCAACCGACTGTTAAGGTCGGCCGCGTGAGCTACCATACGGCCTGACGCATCGCGAAGCGTGGCGCTATAGCGATAATCGCCTGCGTTGCAAGCATGGTGGCACAGTGGCACGACCCGCGCACACCGGAAACATCGAGGAATAAGCTGCATGATCCTGCCCGTAACCCTGACGATCGCCGCCGCGGCCGCGATCATCAATCTCTGGCTGGCCTTCCGGATCGTGCCGACTCGCCTCAAGGACAATGTCCTGCTGGGCGACAATGGCAATCCGGTCCTGCAGGGGCGGATGCGGGCGCAGGCGAACTTCGTCGAATATGCGCCCTTCATCCTGATCCTGTTTGCGCTGATCGAACTGGGCGGCGGATCACCCCGCTGGTTGTGGATCGCGGGAGTCGTTTTCGTTGTCGCGCGAATCGCGCACGCCTTCGGCATGGACAAGACGACGTCGAACCTGCCGCGCGCCGGCGGCGCGCTCGCGACCTGGGCGCTGATGGCGCTGCTCGCGGGCTGGGCGCTCGCGATCGCCTATCAGGCCGGTGCCACGCCGTCGGTCACGACGTTCCAGACCGCACCGATCGAGGGTCGCGCATGAGCATCGTCCGGAATGTCGCCGCGCTCCTCGCCACGCCGATGCTGCTCGCGGTCGCGACGCCCGGTCTTGCGAAGGACGGCCCGGCGCAGGACGCCATCTCACCCGAGCATCTGTCCGCCGATGTCAGGACGCTGGCGTCGGACGCGTTCGAGGGGCGGGCACCCGGAACCGCGGGCGAAACCAGGACGATCGACTGGCTCATCGCGCAGTTCAAGGCGATGAAGCTGTCGCCGGGCGGGCCGGACGGCAGCTGGACGCAGGCGGTGCCGCTGGTCCACACGCGCCTGGGGCAGGGCAGCGTGCGCGCCGGGGCAACGCCGCTGGTCCAGGGCCGCGACGTCTATCTCAGCACGGTGCGCGGGGTCGACCGCGTCGCGATCGCAGACGCGCCGATGGTCTTTGTTGGCTACGGCGTCACCGCCCCTGAACGCGGCTGGGACGACTTCAAGGGTCTCGACCTCAAGGGCAAGGTCGCCGTCTTCCTGGTCAACGACCCCGATTTCGAGGCGGTGGCGGGGGACGATGCCAAGGGCCGGTTCGGCGATCGGCGCATGACCTATTATGGACGCTGGACCTACAAGTTCGAGGAGGCCGCGCGGCGTGGCGCGGTGGCGGCGCTGATCGTCCACGACAAGCCGGGTGCCGGTTATGGCTGGGCGACGGTCACCGCACCCGCGGGCGAGAATTACGACATCGTGCGCGAGGATCCGGCCTCGCGCGTGCTGCTGCAGGGGTGGATCGAAGGGGCCGCCGCGACCCGGCTCTTTGCCGCCTCCGGCCTCGACCTCGCCACCTTGCGCAAGGCCGCGCGGCACAGCGATTTCCGCCCCATCGCGCTGAAGCAGCGGTTCACGACCGACCTTCCTGTCCGTCACGACACGGCGGAGAGCCGCAACGTGCTGGCGATGCTGCCCGGCAAGACCCGTCCCGACGAAGTGGTGATGTTCGGGGCGCATTGGGATGCGTATGGCGTCGGCGCGCCCGATGCGCAGGGGCGCACGATCCGCCCGGGTGCCAATGACGACGCGCTCGGCGTCGCGGGCGTGCTCGGCCTTGCCCGCAGCTTTGCCGCCGCGCCGCGCACCGACCGCAGCCTCGTCTTCGCGTTGTGGAGCGGGGAGGAGCGGGGGCTGCTCGGGTCGGAAACCTATGCGGTAAAACCGGTCTATCACGCGGCGAAGACGGTCGCCAACCTGACGCTCGACATTCTCCAGACGGCAGGGCCGGCGCGCGACGTCCTGCTGGTCGGCGCGGGTCAGAACAGCCTCGAGGACATGCTGGGCGATGCCGCCAAGGCGCAGGGCCGCGTCGTGACCCCCGAAGCGCTCCCCGAACGGGGGCTGTTCTACCGCGCGGATCATTTCTCGGTCGCACGGCGCGGCGTGCCGACGCTGTTGCTGATGGCGATCAGCGGTGCGTCCGACCTCGTGACGGGCGGCAGACCCGCGGGGCAGGCGTGGCTCGACGGCTATATGAAATGCTATCACCAGACGTGTGACGCCTGGAGTGCGGACTGGGATCTGCGCGGCGCGGCGCAGGATGTCGGTCTGTTCCAGACGATCGGTACGAAGCTGGCGAACAGCAGGCTCTGGCCGGAGTGGCGCAACGAATCGGAGTTCAAGTCGGTTCGGGCTGAAAGCGCGGGGGAGCGGAAGTAGGACTCAACCCACACTCGCTACCACCCCGGCGAAGGCCGGGGCCCAGTTGGGAAGGTTGCAGTAACGGTGCGCGACTTTCGCCAATTCTCGTCCCCCAACTGGGCCCCGGCCTTCGCCGGGGTGGGGTGATTGGCACGTTGGACATCTGCTTCCCGGTGTCCTCCCGCCTCCGCGGGGGAACAGGGACCTACGCCGCCAGCGCCCGATCGCTCACGAACAGGTTGGTCGCGCGCTCATGGGCGAACGTGCTCGCGGGGCCGTGACCCGGGATGAAGCTCGTATCGCTGCCCAGCGGCCACAGCTTCTCGACGATCGACGACAGCAGCACCCGGTGATTGCCGCCGGGCATGTCCGATCGTCCGACCGACCCCTGGAACAGCACGTCGCCGACCTGCGCGAATTTCGATGGCGCGTGATGGAAGATCACATGGCCTTCGGTGTGCCCCGGCGTTTCGTAGACATCGAGAACGAGGTCGCCGACCGACACCCGGTCGCCCTCGACGAGCCACCGGTCGGGTTCGAAATTGACGCCGGCGATCCCGTATTTCGGCCCGTCCTGATCAAGCCGCTGGAGCCAGAAACGGTCGGCCTCGTGTGGCCCCTCGATCGGCACTGCCAGATCGTCGGCCAGCGCCTTCGCCTCGCCGGCATGGTCGATATGCCCGTGCGTCAGCAGGATCTTCTCGACCGTCACACCCGCCTCCGCGATCGCCGCCTTGATTCGCGGCAGGTCGCCGCCGGGATCGACCACCGCCGCCTTCATCGTCGCGGTGCACCACAGCAACGTGCAGTTCTGCTGGATCGGCGTGACGGGGATGATCGCGGCACGCAGCGGCGGCAGGGAGGTCTTTGTCATTCCGGCAAAATAGGGCGGCGGGCGGTTTCGGGCAATCGCCGCTTGCGGTTTGCCTGCCGCCCCGTGCATCAGTCGGCACGATGTGGACTGCGCCCTTCGTGCTGCTTGATGATGCCCGGGAGGCGGGGGCCCCCGCGCGCCTGTACGACCGGCCTGTTCGGGTCGTTCGCGCGGACACCCCCGATGCCGTGCAACCCGCGCTTGCGGAGATCCGTCGCGGTCTGGCCGAGGGGCTGCATGCCGCGGGGATGCTGGCCTACGAAGCGGGGATGACGTTCGCGTCGCGTGCGGTCGATACCGGCCCGCCGGACGGCCCGTTGCTGTGGTTCGGCCTGTTCGAGCGCTACGAGACGATCCCCGCGGCGGCGCTGCCCGCGCTGTTGCCCGATCCTGCCGGAATCTGGGTTGGGCCGCCGCAGCCGCAGATCGACCGCGAGGTCTATGATGCGCGAATCGCGCGGCTGCTCGCGCTGATCGCGGCGGGCGACATCTATCAGGCCAATCTGACCTTTGCCGCGACCGTGCCGTTCATCGGCGATCCCCGCGCGCTCTATGCCCGTCTCAGACACCAGGCGCGCGCCGGCTATGGCGCATTGATCGACACGTGCGACCAGACCTGTCTGTCGCTGTCGCCCGAACTGTTCTTCACGCTCGAGGGCGATCGGCTGACCTGTCGGCCGATGAAGGGCACCGCGCCGCGCGGCGCCACGCCCGACGTCGATCGCCGCCTCGCCGAGGAACTAGCCGCCGATCCGAAGCAGCGCGCGGAAAATCTGATGATCGTCGACCTGATGCGCAACGACCTGTCGCAGGTCGCGCAGGGTGTCTCGGTCCCCGACCTGTTCACGGTGGAAACCTATCCAACCGTCCACCAGATGACGTCGACGGTGGCAGCGCGGCTGACCCCAGGTCGCGATGCGATCGATGTGCTCGCCGCGCTGTTTCCCTGCGGCTCGATCACCGGCGTACCCAAGCAGCGCGCGATGGAAGTGATTGCAGAGGTCGAGCAGGCCCGTCCCCGCGGCCTCTATACCGGCGCGATCGGCCGGTTCGATCCCGGCGGCGACGCCGCGCTGAACGTCGCGATCCGCACGCTGACGGTGCGCGACGGTGACGCGGTGATGGGACTCGGCTCGGGGATCGTCGCGGACAGCGTCGCCGACCAGGAATGGCAGGAATGCGCGGACAAGGCGGCCTTCGTCACCGCCGGACAGCGCAAGCTGGACCTGATTGAGACGATGGCGTTCGATCCCGAACACGGGGTGATGCGGCTCGAACTGCATCTCGCCCGGCTGACCGCGAGTGCTGCGGCGCTGGGGTTCAGCTTCGATCGTCACGCGGTTCGGAACGAGCTGCAGGCGGCGACCTTCCGGCTGCGCGGTCCGCGGCGGATCCGGCTGGTCGTCGCGGCATCGGGCGCGGTCGCGATCCAGGTCGGTCCGATGCCGGTCACGCCCGCGCAGATGACGGTCGCGATCGTCCCGCTGCCCGTCGCGCCCGCCGATATCCGGCTGCGCCACAAGACCAGCGACCGCGCCTTTTACGACGACGCGCGGCGTGCCGCGGGTACCACAGAAGTGGTGTTCGAGGGGCCCGACGGTTTCCTGACGGAGGGGAGCTTCACCTCGTTGTTCGTGCCGCGCGACGGGGTGCTGGTGACCCCGCTTGCGGGCGCGCTGATCCCCGGCGTGCTGCGCGCCGATCTGCTCGCCAGCGGCCAGGCGGTCGAGGGACGGTTGACGCGCGCCGACCTCGCCAACGGGTTCCGTATGGGAAATGCGGTGCGCGGGCTCGTTCCGGCCGTTGTTGCGGTTGCGAAATCAGGCGATCGCGGCGTATAGCCCGCGCGAATTCCGCAGGCGCCGCTGCGGTCAACCGCAGAGGTTTCACCATGCACGCATCCGCCGCCCTTGGCCGCATCAGCCCTTCGCCGACCCTCGCGATCACGTCGCGTGTGCTCGAACTGAAGCGCGCCGGCGTCGACGTGATCGGGCTGGGGGCGGGCGAGCCTGATTTCGACACGCCCGATTTCGTCAAGGAGGCCGCGATCCAGGCGATTCGCGACGGCAAGACGAAATACACCAATGTCGACGGTACGATCGAGCTGAAGCAGGCGATCGCCGCCAAGTTCGCGCGCGACAACGGCCTGACCTATGCGACCGACCAGATCAGCGTGAACGTGGGCGGCAAGCACACCCTGTTCAACGCGATGGTCGCGACGATCGATCCGGGTGACGAGGTCGTGATCCCCGCACCCTATTGGGTCAGCTATCCCGACGTCGTGCAGTTCGCCGGCGGTGTACCGGTGATCGTCAAGGCCGGCCCCGAGGTCGGCTATAAGCTCGCACCCGAGGCGCTCGACGCGGCGATCACGCCCAAGACCAAGTGGGTGATCCTCAACTCGCCGTCGAACCCGACCGGCGCCGGCTACACGATCGACGAGCTGAAGGCTCTGGGCGCGGTGCTCGCGAAGCACCCGCATGTCTGGATCTTTGCCGACGATATGTACGAGCATATCGTCTATGACGGCTTCAGGTTCGCGACGATCGCCGAGGCGTGCCCCGAGCTGTTCGAGCGCACGCTGACCGTCAATGGCTGTTCCAAGGCCTATGCGATGACCGGCTGGCGGATCGGCTATGCGGGCGGCGCAAGCTGGCTGATCAAGGCGATGGCCAAGCTCCAGTCGCAGTCGACCTCGAACCCGTGCTCGATCGCGCAGGCCGCCGCGGTCGCTGCGCTCAACGGCGACCAGTCGTTCCTCGCCGAGCGCAACACCGCTTTCCAGGGCCGCCGCGATCTGGTCGTGTCGATGCTGAACGAAATCGACGGCATGGAATGCCCGACGCCCGAGGGGGCGTTCTACGTCTATCCGTCGTTCGCCGCGCTGATCGGCAAGTCGACGCCGAACGGTCGGCTGATCGACACCGACGAGGCGATGGTCGGCTATCTGCTCGACGATGCCAAGGTCGCAGTCGTGCAGGGCGCGGCGTTCGGCCTCAGCCCCGCGTTCCGGATCAGCTATGCCACGTCGGACACGCTGCTGCGCGAGGCCTGCACGCGGATCCAGACCGCCTGCGCGGCGCTACGCTGATCCAGCACGCCCGGCAACATCGCGGACATGCCCGGACATCCGCCAGCAACCCTGCTGGCGGATGAACGGATTGGCCACATCGCGTTAATCGACCGTTTCATAAAACGGCATTGTGAAGACGCGGCATCCCCACGACATGCTGGGTCGTAGCTGACGTGATCCACCGGGATCACGCCAAGTCTGATTTCAACAGGAGCGCATGATGCGCAATCTTATCAAGTCGAGCTTTCTCTGGCAGTTTACTGGCGGTTTTGTTCTGGGTGCGCTGGGTCTCCTTGCGTTCCAGCCCGCCGAGGCAACGCAGCCGGTGTATGGCGCGCCCGTGCACACCGCGCCCGCCCAGCGCTGAGCCTGCTGAATCCCGGTGATCGGTCGCCGAAAGGCATTCCGCGCCGGGGCTGGAAACGTCATCGAGACGCCCCACATGATCAACATGCACACGCCCCTTTTCGCAACGCTCGCCGCCGTCGGACTCGCCGGTGCGGTCATCGCCACCGGTTCTGCGCAGGCAGAGCGCGCGGTCATCATCCCGGCCGCGACCGTCGATGTCCCGCGGACGGGCGGCCTGCAGACCGCAGTGTTGGCGGGGGGCTGTTTCTGGGGGCTCGAGGCGGTGTTCGAGCATGTCCGCGGCGTCAAGGGCGTGACCGCAGGCTATGCCGGCGGGACCAAGGCGACCGCGACCTATGAGCAGGTGTCGAGCGAAACCACGCGGCATGCCGAGGCGGTGCGGATCAGCTATGATCCCCGCGTCGTGAGCTACGCCACGCTGCTGCGCGTCTATTTTTCGATCGCGCATGATCCGACGCAACTGAACCGCCAGGGTCCCGACAGCGGCACCAGCTATCGCTCCGCGATCTTCCCGCAGTCCCCGCAGCAGGCGCAGGTCGCACGCGCCTATATCTCACAACTCGGTCAGACGCGGGCGTTCGCGCGGCCGATCGTCACGACGCTGGAAACCGGCAGCTTCTATCCCGCCGAAGCCTATCATCAGAACTTTTTCGACCGGAATCCGACGCATCCCTACATCGTCGCCTGGGACAAGCCCAAGCTCGCGGCGTTCCGCAAGGCCTTCCCGACGATCGCCAGCTGACGCCGGCTGATCGCTTTAGGCAGACACGGCGATCCGCGTGTCCGGTCGCTGCGCGGCGACCGGAAAGCGCAGCATCCGGTCCGCGACCGGCAACAGCGCCTGCGCACCCCTGCCCACGGCGCGGATGATCTCGGGATGGTCGACGTCCAGCCCGCCCGTCAGCGATCCGAAGGCGGGCAGGATCAGCTTGGTCTCGGTCGCGACGAAACACCGTCGCGCGACCTGCTTGCCGCGCAGCCGAAGCCGCAATTTGGGATGGAAATGGCCCGAGAGTTCGGGTCGGGTTTCACGGGGATCGGCCTCGTGGCGCAGTACCAGGCCATCGACACAGGCCTCGTCGACGACCGTGCCACCGCACCGGTCGAGGATCATCGGGTCATGATTGCCCGTGATCCAGGTCCAGTGCGTCTTTTGCGTCATGGCGCGCAGCATCTCCTGCGCGCGCTGCGGCAGCCGGACGCAGCCGTCGTTGTCATGGAAACTGTCGCCGAGACACCAGATCTCGGTCGCGCCGGTCGCATCGAGCACGGCGGCGAGTTCGGTCAAGGTCGCGATCGAATCATAAGGTGGCAGCATCTGGCCACGGCTGGCGAACCAGCTCGCCTTCTCGAAATGCAGGTCGGCGACCAGCAAGGCGTGTCGCGCGGGCCAGTAAACCGCACCTGCCGCCAGCGCCGAAAGCGTGTGTCCGCCGAACGAAAAGGGAACCATCAGGTGGCCATGCCGTCGGTCGACGTTCGAATCAAGCGATTGTGCAGCGCAGCGTCGAACACTTGCGCATGGCTGCAATCGGCGTAAAGCGCGCCGTCCCATCAGGAGGAGCGCTTTTCGCGCCATGTCGTCCGTCGCCGGAACACCCCAGCCCGCTGAAACGTCCACCGATCTGTCGGCGGCGCATCTTCACCCGCACCCGGCGCTTGCCGCGCTGACCGTGGGGGCGATCGGCGTGGTGTTCGGCGATATCGGCACCAGCCCGCTCTATGCCTTTCGCGAAGCGCTCGGCCAGAGTGCGGCGGGCGGGATCGATCCGAGCGAGATTCTCGGCGTGCTCAGCCTCGCGCTGTGGTCGCTGTTCCTCGTCGTCACGGTAAAATACGTCATTTTCCTGATGCGCGCGGACAATCAGGGCGAGGGCGGCGTGCTTGCGCTCGCAGCGCTTGCAAGGCGGGCCTTGGGGGTGCGCTCGAAGATCGCGATCGTGCTCGGGGCCGCCGGTGCGTCGCTGTTCTACGGCGATGCGATCATCACGCCCGCACTGTCCGTCCTCTCGGCGATGGAAGGGCTGCGCACGATCCCGAGCGCTGCGCACATCTTCAACGAAGGCGTGGTGCGCGCGTTGACGATCGCGATTCTCATCGTCCTGTTCGTGATCCAGTCGCGCGGCACGGCGCATGTCTCGAAGCTGTTCGGTCCGGTCTGCATCGTCTGGTTCGTCGCGATCGGTGCGCTGGGCGTGTGGCATATCGCCGACGAGCCCTCGATCGTCCGCGTCTTCTCGCCGACCTACGGCGTCGCGTTTCTCGCGACCCACGGCGTCACCGGGCTGTTCGTGCTCGGCGCGGTGTTCCTGACCGTCACCGGCGCGGAAGCGCTGACCGCGGACATGGGCCATTTCGGCAAGCTGCCGATCCGCATCGGCTGGTTCTTCCTCGTCTTTCCCGCGCTCGCGCTCAACTATCTGGGGCAGGGCGCGTTCGCGCTGTCGCAGCTCGAGGATGCCGCGCGTCGGGGCGTCCCGTTCGTCAATCAGGACTGGTTCTTCCTGATGGCACCCGAATCACTGCGCCCCGCGCTGATCATCCTCGCGGGCTTCGCGACGGTCATCGCCAGCCAGGCGGTGATCACCGGCGCGTTCAGCCTGACGCAGCAGGCGATCCAGCTCGGCCTGCTGCCGCGGCTGCGCATCCGCCAGACCTCGGCGGTGTTCGCCGGGCAGATCTACCTTCCCGCGATCAACTGGCTGCTGCTGATCGGCGTGCTGGTGCTGGTGATCCAGTTCAAGACCTCGTCGGCGATGGCTGCGGCGTATGGTATCGCGGTGACCGGCACGATGGTCGTCACCACGCTGCTCGCCTATATCGTCGTGCGCCACCGCTGGAACTGGTCGCGGCCGCTGGCGCTGGCGGCGATCCTGCCGTTCCTGACGCTCGACCTGATCTTCTTCGGCGCGAACATCCTGCGCGTGATCGAGGGCGGCTGGGTGCCGCTGGTGATCGCGGCGTCGATCGGGCTGATCATCTTCACCTGGGTGCGCGGCAAGAAAATCGTCAGCGCGTTCGAGAAGCGGCAGAGCATCCCGCTCAGCGATCTTGCAGCCGCGCTCGAGAAGCGCCCGCCCGAGCGTGTGTCGGGGACCGCGGTGTTCCTCACCGCCAATCCGCACGCCACGCCCGGCGCGCTGCTCCACAATTTGAAGCACAACAAGGTTCTGCACGAGCGCAACCTGATCGTCAGCATCCGCACCGCGGATCGCCCGTTCGTCGATCAGGCAGGCCGCGCCAAGGTCGAGCGGGTCGATGACAATTTCTCGATCGTCGTGCTGACCTACGGCTTCATGGAATCGCCCGACGTACCGCGCGATCTCGGTGTCGGCGCCAAGACCGAGCAGCTCGGGCTCGACCCGATGCGGACGTCGTTCTTCATCGGCCGCAACACGCTCAAGCCCGACGCGGAAAAGGGCATGCCGCCCTGGCAGGACCGGATCTTCATGTTCCTGCAGCGCAACGCGAGCGATCCGACCGATTTCCTGCGGATCCCGCCGGGCAAGGTGCTCGAACTCGGCGAGCAGGTGACGGTCTAGACTCCCTCTCCCCTAGGGGGAGAGGGAAGGGGCCCGCACGGCGAAGCCGGGTGGGAAGGGTGAGGGGCTTGAGGCTACGGACGATGATCCCAATGCCCCTCACCCTTCCGTCGCCTGCGGCTCCTCCCTCCCTCTCCCCCGGGGGGAGAGGGACGAGCGGTCATCCCGCGAACGCCTTGACCAGATCGTACAGATAGTCGCGGCCGTCATAGAGCGATGCAATCCGGATCCGTTCGTTCAGGCCGTGGATGCCGCCCATGTCCTTGTCGATGAACACGCCCGGCGCGCCATAGACCGGGATGCCGATCGCCTCGAAGAAGATCCCGTCGGTCGCGCCGGTCGACATCAACGGCAGGATCGGCAGGCCGGGGAAGTGCTTGGCCGCGACCTTCGTCACCGGGCCCATGATCTTGGGATCGAGCGTCGGCGGGATCGCGGTCGGCCGGACCGGCTGGTTCGCGGTCACGCTCACCTTGGTACCGGCGAGCGACTTCAGCTTCGCCAGCGTGCCGTCGACCGTCTCGCCGGGAAAGATCCGGCAGTTCACATTCGCGGTCGCGCGCTGCGGCAGCGCGTTTTCGGCATGGCCCGCACTCAGCAGCGTCGCGACACAGGTGGTGCGCAGCGTCGAATGCATCGCCTTGTCGCGGCTGACGATCGCGTCCGCCGCCTTGTCCTGCGGGTTGGCGAGCAGGCGCGTGATCGCGTCGCCCATCGTGCCCGGCATCGCCTTTGCACTCGCGGCGAAGAAGGCGCGCGTCGTGTCGGTGAAGGTCACGGGGAATTCATGGCCCTGCACCGCCTTCACCGCATCGGCGAGTTCGTAGATCGCGTTGTCGGGCGTCGGCTGGGAGCTGTGCCCGCCGGGATTGGTCGCGGTGAAGGTGTAATTCTGCGCGGCCTTCTCACCGACCTGGATCGCCAGCAGCTGGCGCTTGCCATTATCGTCGAGCCGCCCACCGCCGCCCTCGTTCAACGCGAATTCGGCGGCGATCAGGTCGGGCCTGCTTGCGGCGAGATATTGCGCGCCGTTCCACGCGAAGGTCGTCTCCTCGCCACAGGTCAGCGCGAGCTTGATCGTCCGCTTCGGCGTATAGCCCGACGTCTTGAAGCGGATCATCGCGTCGGACCAGATCGCCGCCTGCGCCTTGTCGTCGACGGTGCCGCGGGCATAATAATAGCCGCCCTCCTCGATCAGCGTGAACGGATCGCGCACCCAGTCCTCGCGCTTGGCCTCGACGACGTCGAGATGGCCGAGCAGCAGCATCGGCTTGATCGACGCGTCCGACCCCTTCAGCACCGCGACCAGCCCGCCATCCTTGGGATGCTCGGGCACCGAGAAATAGGTGATGTCGGCATCGGCATAGCCCGCGCTTTTCAGCCGCGCGCCGATCTGCGCGGCGGCCTGTGTGCAACTGCCCGACGACAGCGTCGTGTTGGTCTCGACCAGCTCCTTGTAGAGTCCGAAGAACGCCTTCTGGTCGGGGCGGCTCTGCGCAAATCCCGTACCGGGCATGGTGACGACACTGGCCGTCAGCATCATTCCCGCCATCACCCTGCTTACTGCGCGCATCGTCGTCCCCTTGATCGTTTATTGCAGCAGCGTTGCAGCGAATGATCGATCACGCAACCTCAACGCGGCGGGACATTGCGCGGCAGGGCAAGCCGCACCTCGCGATTGGCAAAGTCGATGTCGACGCGGCGGAACAGCATGAGCGCATCCATGCCGAGCAGGATCGCGGGCCGTTCCGCCAGTCCGAACTGGCGAAAGGGCGGGGCGTCGACGGCCGTCAGCGCGATCGGCAGGCTGGTGATCGTCAGGCTGCCGATCATGACGCGATCGATCGTCGAATAGTCCGCCATCACCGTCTGTCCGGTGACACCGGTCAGCGCGATCGATTGCGACCGGACCGGCTTGCGCAACAGCTTGCGGCGCAGTGCGGCATTGCCCATGCTGACCGACGACCCGGTATCGATGATCACGCGGATCCGGACGCCGTTGCAATAGGCGTCGGTGACGACGAGCTGGCCGAACAGACTTCGTGCCCGGACGACGATCTCGCCCCGCTCGGTTCGCTCGCGGCGGTTGCGCCGGCGCGCGGGCGTCACGGTCATCGTGCGGGTGTCGAAATCGATTCCCACCGCGCGTCCCTGCAGCGTGTCGATCCCCAGCAGCCCCAGCGCACCCAGATTCTGCGCGGCGATCGCGGGCGCCTCGATTGCCGGGGTGTCGATCGTGCCGACCCGCAGCGCCGGGATGATCACGGTCGCGACGTTGTCCGATCCGGTCATGCCCGTGACGCGGACGATCCGGCCGGGCGCAAGCCGCAACACCGCCGCAAGCTCGCGTGAGATCACGGTGCGTTGCGCGCCGGTATCGACGACGAACTTCTGCGGACTGGTGCCCGCGATCGACACGGGCACGGTCATCCTGCTCTCGTCCTGCCCGAACAGCATCACCGTGTTTGCTGCAGATGCTGCATCATCGACCGGTGCAGCATAAGCGGGCGGGGCGGCGGGTTGCGGGGTAGCGTCCGGGGCAGACTGCTGGGCCGCAGCCGGGGCAGCGATGATGAGCAACACCGGGCCTGACCACCTGCGCATGACCCGATGCTGCGCCCGAAACCGACGGACGACAAGTCGTTCGTCCCTGGTTCGTCTCGGGTCCGTTCAGTCGATCCGCATCGCCTCGGCCGCCAGCGCCTCCGCCTCGATCAGCAGGGCGTCGTCGGACGTGTTGGTGGTGACCTTCTCGCGCCCGATCAGCGTCAGGATCGGCACCGCGAGCGGCGTCACGCGCTCGAGGTCGACATGCAGCATCGTTTCCGCCGCGCGGTCGAGCAGCCCGGCCAGTCGCCCGACATCGGTCATCCGTGCGCGCGCATCCGCCCAGGCCGCCTCGAGCAGCAAATGCGTCGGCTCGTATTTGCGGAGTACGTCATAGATCAGGTCGGTCGAGAAGGTGACCTGGCGTCCGGTCTTGCGCTTGCCGGGATGCTGGCGCTCGACCAGCCCGCCGATCACCGCGACCTCGCGAAACGCGCGTTTGAGCAGGTGCGATTGCTGCACCCAGTCGACGAACTCATGTTCGAGAATATCGGCGGAGAACAGCGATGCCGGGTCGGTGATCTTGTCGATCCCGTACACCGCCAGAGCATAGTCGTTCGCGACGAAGCCGAGCGGTTTCAGCCCCTGCGTTTCCATCCGCCGGGTGATCAGCATGCCGAGCGACTGGTGCGCGTTCCACCCCTCGAAGCTGTAGGCGACCATGTAATGCCGCCCTTCGCGCGGGAAGGTTTCGACCAGCAGCTGACCGGGTTCGGGCAGGACCGAGCGAAGCCGCTGATATTCGAGCCATTCGCGCACATCGTCGGGAAACCGCGCCCATTCGCCAGGATGCGCCAGGAACCCGCGGACGCGGTCGGCGAGGTTGGTCGACAGCGGCATCCGGCTGCCGCCATAGGTCGGGATCCGCGCAGGCTTGGAGGTTGCGCGGACGACCAGGTCCTCGGTGTCCATCTTCACCACCTCGAGGCTGAGCCCGGCGAAGAAGAAGGTGTCGCCGGGGCTGAGCTGCGCCGCGAAGCCTTCCTCGACGCGGCCGAGCGCGCGGCCATTGCCGAACCGCACGTTGAGCATCGTCGCCTCGACGATGATCCCCGCGTTCAGCCGGTGCTGGCCGATGAACTTCGGGTGGCTGATCCGCCATGTGCCGTCCGCATCCTGCGTCAGCCGCTTGAACCGGTCATAGGCCTTGAGCGCATAGCCGCCGTCGCTGATGAAGCCGAGCACGCGCGAGAAGGTCTCGGCCGGCAGCGCGGAATAAGGGAGGGCCGAGCGGACCTCGTCGAGCAGGTCCTCCTCGCGGAACGGCGCGGCGCAGGCGCAGGCCATCACATGCTGCGCCAGCACGTCGAGCGCGCCGACGCGGAACAGGTCGGGATCGAGCTCGCCCGCCTCGACCGCGTCCAATGCGGCGCGCGCCTCGAGATATTCGAACCGGTTGCCGGGGACGAGGATCGCCTTGCTCGCTTCGTCGAGCCGGTGATTGGCGCGGCCGATGCGCTGGAGCAGCCGCGACGAGCCCTTGGGCGCGCCCATCTGGATCACGCAGTCGACATTGCCCCAGTCGACGCCGAGGTCGAGGCTCGCGGTCGCGACCAGCGCGCGCAGCTTGCCCTCCGCCATCGCGCCCTCGACCTTGCGCCGCGCCTCGCGTGCGAGGCTGCCATGATGGACGCCGATCGGCAGCGTGTTCGCATTCACCTTCCACAGATCCTGGAAGATCAGCTCGGCGAGGCTGCGCGTGTTGCAGAACACGATCGTCGTCGCATGCTTCTCGATTTCCGCCATCACCTGCTCGGCGGCATAGCGGCCCGAATGGCCCGACCACGGGATGCGACCCTCGGGCAGCAGGATCGCGATGTCCGGATCCGCGCCCGCCTCGCCCTGCACCATCGCGACCTGGTCGATATCGCCGTCGGGGGCGAGCCATGCGCGATAGCCGTCGGCATCCGCGACCGTCGCCGACAGCGCGACGCGCCGCATGCCCGGCGAGATTGTCTGCAACCGCGCCATGCACAGCGAGAGCAGGTCGCCGCGCTTGCCCGTCGCAAACGCATGGACCTCGTCGATCACGATCGTGCGGATGCCCTCGAACATCGTGATGCTGTCGGGATAGCTGAGCAGCAGCGAGAGCGATTCGGGCGTCGTCAGCAGGATCTGCGGCGGTTTCACGCGTTGCCGCGCCTTGCGGTCCGACGGCGTGTCGCCGGTGCGCGTCTCGACGCGGATGTCGACTCCCATTTCCTCGATCGGCGTCAGCAGGTTGCGCTGGACGTCGACCGCGAGCGCTTTCAACGGCGAGACATAAAGTGTGTGGAGCCCGCTGGTCGGCTCCTCGATCAACTCGGCGAGCGTCGGCAGGAACCCGGCGAGCGTCTTGCCTGCCCCCGTCGCCGCGACCAGCAGCGCGTGGTGCCCGGCGCGTCCCTGCGCCAGCATGTCGGTCTGATGCCGGCGCGGCCGCCAGCCCCGTGTCGCGAACCAGTCATCGAGTTGGGGGGGAAGGTCGCTCACGGCCTGTTCACGCATGGTCGTCATATGGGTGCACTATGCCGCAACGCCATGGACGGCGCCCGCCCGGTCGGCGATTTGTCGGACCATCGATCTGTTTAGCCTGTGAAAGACCAACCTTGTCGATTCTTCGCCATCTCGCGCCGCTGTCCCTGATCGCGCTGTTGCCCTTTGCCAATGCGACGGCGGCGACGCAGAAGTTCGTCGGCGCAGGCGGCACGGTTCGCCTCGCCTATCCGTCGAGCCTGACCCCGACGCGCAACTTTGCCGGCCGCGCGTTGATGACCAGCGGCTGGCGGACGATGTGGGACGGCACGCTGCCCGGGCGGGGCGTCGGCATCGTCCGGTTCTGGCAGGTCGCAAAGCCGACCGACGGGCAGGGGCAGGTGACCGAGATGATCCAGGTCGGCTTCAGCCGGAGCACGGCGGTGATCGCGCGCTGCACCACCGACGGGCTGACATCGGCGAACAGCCGCCGCCTCGCCGATCGCACGCTCGGCGGCCAGCGCTGGGCGACCTATGAGACGGGCGACGCCGGGATGAGCCAGCAGGTCCGAGCACTCACGCTGCGCAGCGTCATCGGCGGCACCTGCTACGCGGTCGACCGGATCACCTATGCGGCCAAGGCGGGATCGCCGCCGCCGCGCAATGCACCGACCCAGGCGGTTGCCGCGGCGCGGATGGATGCGATCCTGAAGTCAGTCAAGGTCGGCCGGCGGCGCTAGGCGGCCGCGCCGGTGTCGCTCCGCTGTCGCGCGTGGCACCGCAGCCATGGCTCGGGCGTAGTAGCATGATGGCAAAACTCGGCGACTGGCTCGAACCGCATCCGCACGGCATCCTCGTCAAGCCGATCGACGCATGGATCGATCCGTCGATCCCGAGCGAGAGGGCGCTCGTCACGCACGGCCATGCGGATCATGCGCGCGGCGGCCATGCCGCGGTCTGGGCGACGCCCGAGACGCTGGCGATCATGGACGCGCGCTATGGTCCGCAATCGGGTCACCCGGTCGCCTATGGCGAGACGATCCGCATGGGCGAGGTCGATATCGGTTTCGTCCCCGCCGGCCATGTCCTGGGTTCGGCGCAGATCGTGCTCGACTATCGCGGCGAACGGGTGGTCGTCTCGGGCGATTACAAGCGGCGGAGCGATCCGACCTGCACGCCGTTCGAGCCCGTCAAATGCGACGTCTTCGTCACCGAGGCGACCTTTGGCCTGCCGGTCTTCCGCCACCCCGATACCGGCGACGAGATCGACAAGCTGATCGCCGCATTGCACGCCAATCCCGACCGCTGCGTGCTGGTCGGGGCCTATGCGCTCGGCAAGGCGCAGCGCGTGATCGCCGAACTTCGCGCGCGGGGGCATGAGGCGCCGATCTACATCCATGGTGCGCTCCAGCGTCTGTGCGACCTCTACGCCGATCACGGCGTCCGGCTGGGTACCTTGCTGCCGGTTGCGGACGCCAAGAAGGCCGACATGGCGGGGCATGTCGTGATGTGCCCGCCCGGCGCGCTCAACGATCGCTGGTCGCGGCGGCTGCCCGATCCGATCACCGCTATGGCGAGCGGCTGGATGCGCGTCCGCGGGCGCGCGCGGCAGAAGAATGTCGAATTGCCGCTGATCCTGAGCGACCATGCCGACTGGGACGAGCTCATCGACACGCTCGCCGAGATCGCACCGCGCGAGGTATGGGTTACGCATGGCCGTGAGGATGCGCTCGTTCACTGGTGCATGACCCGCCAGATCAAGGCGCGCGCGCTGGCGCTGGTCGGGTTCGAGGACGAGGACGACTAGGCGGATACCGTCCGTGCGGCGGGGGTGATACGTGTTTTGCGCCACGGCAACCGGCGCCGCTCGAGCAGCGACCGCCACGCCCATTCGACCGGTGCGATGCTGAACGCACGCAGATAGGCATTGGCGAGCCACAACAGGCCGATATTGATCGCCAGCGCGATCCCCATCAGCGCCGCCCAGCCGAACTCGCCGTACAGCCCGAGCGCGAAGGGCGGGAACAGGATCCACAGGCCGATGATCGTCTGCAGCACGTAGAGCGACAGCGCGGTCCGGCCCGCGGCGGCGAAGGGGCGCAACAGCCGCGCGCCGAGGATCGTCCCGACCAGCAGATGGACAGCGCCGACATGGCCGAGCGTCATCGCCAGCCGGCTGACCTCCGCGGTAGCCCAGAGCGTCTTCGGCGCAGTGTCGAAGCGCATCTGCTCCGCCGCGCCGATCATCCGCAGCGGGATCGCGATCCCGTAGGCGACCAGCGTCATCCGTACGTAGAAGACGCGCGATCGTCCGCCCTGCAGGATGCCGAGCCTGTACAGCGCCGCGCCGATCAGCATCACGCCGGCCGCTTCCCACACGAACACCAGCTCGAGCCCACGGCTCTGCAGATAGGCGATGACACTCCACTGATACGCCGCCCAGGTCATGAAGCTGCCCGTACGCGCCTTGTCCTCGGCGGCGATCCGCGCAGCATCCTCGGCCTTGGTCTTGGCGCGTCTTGCAGCCCCCTCGGCGACCTTGGTCAGCAGCGTGCGGTCCGCGGCGGTGACCGGTCGCCCGGCGCGCTGCGCGCTTTCGATCGCGGCGACCTGCGCCTGGGTCTGCGTGGTGGAGACATAGCCGTAGGTGCCGCCGGCGAACTGCAGCGCCGCCGCCGACAGGCCGATGGTCAGAAGCAGGCGGGGGCGCAGTCCGCGAAACAGGAAGGCGATCAGTGCCGCGAGGCCATAGGTGTGGAGGATGTCGCCCGGCCACAGCAGGACGAGGATGTGCACCACGCCGAACGCAAACAGCAGCAGGTTACGCGCATAATAGCGCTTCATCACCACGCGCGTCCCCGCCAGTTGCGCGGCGCGGTCGGTCAGGATCACCATCCCGGCGCCGAACAGCATCTCGAGCATGCAGCGGGCGGTGCCGTTGGCGATCACCTCGCGCAGCCACCAGGCGATCTGGTCCTGTGTGGTCCAGCCGAAATGCCGGATATCGTCGAATGACGCGTAGAGCGACCCGCCCATGTCGTTGATGTTCATGAACAGGATGCCGAGGATCGCGATCCCGCGCAGGATATCGAGCACCGCGATACGTGGCGCGCCATCGGGCTCGGCCGCGGTCATCGGTGGCGACGTCGCCACGCGCTCGGCGTCGCCATCACGGCTGGCGGAAAGGTCGTTCATCGGTCTGGGCCCCCCCGTGATGCAAGCCGGACGCTACGCCGATCCGGTGCGAAGGCAAGCGTCAGCCCGTACCCTCGAGCGCCCGCGCCCGGCGGCGTTGTACCGAACTGCCGATGCCGAGCGCCTCGCGATATTTGGCAACGGTGCGCCGGGCAATGTCGAAGCCCTTGCCGTCGAGCAATTCCACCAAAGTATCGTCGGACAGGATCTTGGCACCCTCGTTCGCGATCAGCGCCTTGATCGCGCTCTTGACCGCCTGCGCCGACACCGCATCGCCGCCGTCCGCCGACTGGATCGCCGAGGTGAAGAAATATTTCAGCTCGTACAGGCCGCGCCCGCACGAGACATATTTGTTGCTGGTCACGCGGCTGACGGTCGATTCGTGCATCTCGATCGCGTCGGCAACCATCCGCAGCGTCATCGGCCTGAGATGTGCGACGCCGTGGAGGAAGAACGCCTCCTGCTGCTTCACGATCTCGGTTGCGACCTTGATGATCGTGCGCTGCCGCTGGTCGAGCGCCTTGACCAGCCAATTCGCGCTGGCGAGACACTCGCTGAGCCACGCCTTCGACGCCTTGTCCTGCTCGCCGCGCGCCAGTTCGGTGTAATAGCTGCGGTTGACGAGGATGCGGGGCAGCGTCGCGGTGTTGATCTCGATGCTCCAGCCCGTCTTGGTCCGCGCGACGAACAGGTCGGGCACGACCGCGCGGCTCGGCTCGCCGCCGAACCGGCATCCGGGCTTCGGATCATAGCCGCGCAGCTCGCGGATCATGTCCGCCATGTCCTCGTCATCGACCTGGCACAGGCGCTTCAGACGCCCGATCTCGCCCCGCGCCAGCAGGTCGAGATTGTCGATGAGCCGCGCCATGCAGGGGTCATAGCGATCCGCCTCCCGCGCCTGGATCGTCAGGCATTCGGCCAGGTCGCGCGCGCCCACCCCGGTGGGGTCGAAGGTCTGGATCACCGCCAGGACATGCTCGACCCGGGCAAGCGCGACGCCCAGCCGGTTGGCGATCTCGAGCAGCGGCACGGTGAGATATCCCGCCTCGTCGATCTGGTCGATCAGATGCGCCGCGACGAACGCATCGTCCGCGGCGATCGCGGGGCCCGCCTGTGCCAGCAGATGATCCGCAAGGCTGAGTCCGGTATCGGCAAAGCCGTCCAGATCGAGACCGTTCCCGTCGCCATCGCTGCCACCGCCCGCGCCGGCCCCGCTCATCGACAGCGCGCCGTCGGTGCCGCTGCCACCGTCGGCGACGCTGTCCTGGTGATGGCTTTCGGTCGCATAGTCGATGTCGAGCGCGGGCTCGTCGCTGCCGACACTGCCGCTCACCAGCTCGTCGGCGGCGACGCGTTCGTCGCGGGGGGCGGCGTCGTCAGGTTCCGGTCCGGCGTCGCGGTCGGGTCTGTCGCCATCGTCCGCGGCGCCCGCCTCAAGCAGCGGATTGCGCTCGATCTCCTCGGCGATGAACCCCTCGATCTCCAGGTTCGACAATGCCAGCAGCTTGATCGCCTGCTGCAGCTGCGGGGTCATCACCAGCGACTGCGATTGGCGAAGGTCCAGGCGAGGCGCGAGGCTCATGACACTAGAGCGAGAAGCCCTCGCCCAGATAGAGGCGGCGGACGTTCGCGTCGGCAACCAGTTCGGCCGGGCTGCCCGAGAACAGCACGCGGCCATCGTAGATGATGTAGGCGCGGTCGACGATGTCGAGCGTCTCGCGGACATTGTGGTCGGTGATCAGCACGCCGATATCGCGGCGCTTGAGATCCTTCACGAGGTCGCGAATGTCGGCGATCGAGATCGGATCGATGCCCGCAAACGGCTCGTCGAGCAGCATGATCGACGGCTCGGCGGCCAGCGCGCGGGCGATCTCCGCCCGGCGCCGCTCGCCGCCCGACAGCGCCATCGCGGGCGCGGCGCGCAGCCGGGTCAGGCCGAACTCCTCGAGCAGCGTGTCGAGCTTGCGCTCGCGCACCGCCTTGTCGGGCTCGGACAGCTCGAGCACCGTCAGGATGTTCTTCTCGATCGTCAGCCCGCGGAAGATCGAGGTTTCCTGCGGCAGATAGCCAAGACCCAGGATCGCGCGCCGATACATGGGCAGGCGCGTGATATCGTCGCCGTCGAGCATGATCCGGCCCGAATCGGGCTTCACCAGCCCCATCACGGAGTAGAAGCACGTCGTCTTGCCGGCGCCGTTCGGCCCGAGCAGCCCGACCACCTCGCCACGCCCGACCGACACCGACACATCGGTCAGGACGGTGCGCTTGTCATAGGATTTGGCGATCGACACGACCTGAAGGCCGTTGGTCGTGGGCGCTTCGACGATCGCGTCGCCGTGCGGGCCGGGGGTTTCGATCGGGGGCAGCGTGGGGGCATCCATCAGGCTTTGGCCTTGCTGAGGGCGGGCGGGTAAAAGCGGCTGGCGCTCGGCTGGCGGGTTTCGCGGATGACCGGCGGTGCGCGCATCGGATCAGTTGCGCTTGGGAACCGAGAAGGTGCCCGTCACGCGCCCGCCCGTCTGGGTCACGGTGCCGCCGCTGGCCGTCGCGCCGCCGCTGCCGCGGACCGACGATCCGTCGATCACCGCGCGACCGGTGTCGAGGTTCATCGTCAGCCGCCCGCCATTCACGGTGTTGCCACCCTGGGTCAGCGTCACCGCGCCGAGCATCGTGATCACCCGCCGGTTGAGGTCGTAGATCGCATATTGGCTCTTCGCGGTCTGGTCCGGCCGGCGCACCGTCACGCCGCCCGACGCGTCGAGGCGCGACACCTGCGGGTTCCCGCCGACCACTTCGCCGGTATAGGCCACCGTCATCCGCGCCGAATTCAGCGTCATGTCCGCCTGCTTGACCGACACGCTTCCGTTCAGCACCGCACGGTTCGCCTTGTCCTGCAGCTCGATATGGTCCGCACCGAAATCGATCGGCGCGTTCGAGTTGTGCGCACGTTGCGCGGAGACGCCGGTCGCCGCGAGCGCGGAGAGCATCAGGAGGACGGAGCTTGGTATGAGGCGCATGGCGGCTATTTCGGCCCTCGCGGCACGATCCGCAAGCGCGCATTGCCGTCGAGCCTGACGGTGCGGGCTTCCAGATCGGCATGCAGCTTGTTTGCACTGAACACGCCCTGCGGCACGGTTCCCGTCACCGCACTGCCGCTGTCCATCGTCCGCGCGCGCATGTCGAGCGTCGCATTGGTGGTTTTCAGGTCATAGCCGTTGGGAGCGGTGACGTTGAGCGGGCCGTTCAGCTGCACCTTCTCGGTGTCCATGTCGTAGCGCCCGGAATTCGCCCTGATGTTGGCGGGGCCGTCGGCGAGCTGGAGCTGCGCGCTCAGCGTGTTGAGCTGCACGATCGGCTCCGCCGAACTCTTCTGGATCGCCGAGCGGGCGTCGAGCGTGAACGCCTGGCCCTTCGAATCCTGCCCGCGATATTGCGCGGCCTGCAGCTTCATGCGCTCCTGCGCGACCTCGACCTTGTTCTTGTCGAGCACGAACGACACGTCGCCGCCCGCGGTCAGCGGCGCCATCACAAGGAATGCGGTCAGCACGCCGATCGCGGTCGGCAGGCCGAGTCGCGCCAGTCCGACGACGCGGTCGTGGCGGCTGCCCGGCGCCGCCCAGACCTGACGCGGCGAGCGGGCCTGCCGGATCGTCTTCGCCGATGCGTCGGACGGGGGCGCCATGGTCATGTCAGGCGTGCGCGAAGATGTCGATCTCGGGCCATCCGGCGAGATCGAGCGCGGCACGGGTCGGCAGGAAGTCGAAGCATTTCTGCGCGAGCTCCATGCGGCCTTCGCGAATCAGCCGCTTGTCGAGCTCTTCCTTCATCCGGTGCAGGAAACGGACGTCGGACGCGGCATAGTCTTTCTGCGCCTCGCTGAGATTCGGGCTCCCCCAGTCGGAGGATTGCTGCTGCTTCGACACGTCCTGGCCCAGCAGTTCGCGGACCAGCTCCTTGAGGCCGTGCCGGTCGGTATAGGTCCGGACCAGTCGCGACGCGATCTTGGTGCAATAGGCCGGCGCCGCGACGACGCCGAGATAATGCTGGACCGCGGCGATATCGAATCGTCCGAAATGGTAGAGTTTCAGCCGCTCCGGATCCGCGAGCAGCGCCTTGAGGTTGGGCGCCGCATAGTCGCTGTCGGCCGCGAACCGGACGAGATGTTCATCTGCGCCGCCATCCGACAGCTGCACGACGCAGAGCCGGTCGCGCGGCGTGATGAGGCCCATGGTCTCGGTGTCGACGGCAATCGAGGCGCCCGGTGCGAAGATCCCGGACGGGATGTCGCCTTCATGAAGATACACTGTCATGCGGTGGCCCTAGCGGTCGGGGGCGCCTTGCTCAATGGTCCTCCGCGATGACGCGGGTGCGCCATGCTTTTGCCGCGATCATCGCCAATGGAGCAAGCGGACAAGATTCTGTTCGCGATAGCTTGATTTTTGCGCTATGCCCTTCCCCAAGGCGCAAAAGGTTTCGCGCCCGAGGGCCCGCGTTCGTCGTCCGGACACGCCGGCTTTTGGAGAGATTTTGCGGGCGAACCGGGAAGACGATCAGGGCTTATGGGTTTCGATAAAGGTGGCCGCGGGAACCGTGGCGGGCGTGGCCGCGACAAGCGCGACAGCTTCGGCGGCGGCAGCGACGATTTCGGTGGCGGCAGCAGCTTCGGCGGCGGCGGTGACCGGTTCGGCGGCGGCGGCAGCAGCTATGGTGGCGGTGGCAGCAGCTACGGCGGCGGCAGCAGCTTCGGCGGCGGCGGTGATCGCTTCGGCGGCGGCGGCGGTGGCGGCGGTGGTTACCGCGGCGGCGGCGGCGGCGGCGGCTTCAGTGGCGGCGGCGGTGGCGCCGGGCGCGGCATGCCCCCCCAGGTCGTTGGTGAAGGCACCGGCGTCGTAAAGTTCTTCAACGCACAGAAGGGCTTCGGCTTCGTCGTTCGCGATGACGGCGGCGAGGACGTGTTCGTGCACATCAGCGCAGTCGAGCAGGCTGGCATGGTCGCTCTCGCTGAGGGTCAGCCGCTCGGCTTCACGCTCGTTGATCGTGGTGGCCGCATCTCGGCAACCGATCTCAAGATCGATGGCGAGCCGATGGCCGTGACCGATCGTGGTCCGCCGCGTGATCGCGATGCCGGCCCGGGTGCACCCCGTGGCGGTGCCGATCGTGGTGCAGGCGGCGCGCCGCAGCGCCAGCTGACCGGTGAGAAGGCAACGGGTACGGTCAAGTTCTTCAACGCGATGAAGGGCTTCGGCTTCATTCAGCGCGATGATGGCCAGCCTGACGCGTTCGTGCACATCTCGGCGGTCGAGCGTGCCGGCATGGCCACGCTGAACGAGGGCGACAAGCTCGAGTTCGAGCTCGAAGTCGATCGTCGCGGCAAGTATGCAGCGGTCAACCTGAGCGCAGGCGGCTAATCCCGTCCGTCCGGTCATCGGGGTTTTTCGAACCAGCATGACGATCGGACATAGCCTGATAGCGGCCGGTCTCGCACTTGCGGGGCCGGCCGTTGCCGTTCTGGCGCAGGGCGCAACGGCGCCCCAGCCCGCCACGCGCACATTGGCCGCTCCTGCGCCCGCGCCAGCCGTGCCGATCCTGTCGGTCAGCATCGTGGCCCGCTATCCGCACGATGCGACGGCATTCACCGAAGGCCTGTTGTGGCACGACGGCGCGCTCTACGAGAGCACAGGCAAGGAGGGGCAGTCCGATGTCCGCCGCGTCACTCTCGATGGTCGTATCGTCGCGCGCCGCCGGATCGATCCGGCACAGTTCGGCGAGGGGCTCGGGCTGTGGAAGAACGAGCTGATCAGTCTGACCTGGCATGACGGCATCGCGCACCGCTGGGACGCC
This sequence comes from Sphingomonas sp. CFBP 8765, assembly GCF_014841445.1. Lineage (NCBI taxonomy): Bacteria > Pseudomonadati > Pseudomonadota > Alphaproteobacteria > Sphingomonadales > Sphingomonadaceae > Sphingomonas > Sphingomonas sp. CFBP 8765. The sequence goes on from NZ_JACYTY010000002.1 coordinate 415,776, forward strand.
CGCACGCTCAAGCCGACCGGCACCAACCGCTATGCGGGCGAGGGCTGGGGCCTGACGAGCGACAGGGACGGCCTGATCCAGTCCGACGGCAGCGCGTCGTTGATCCTGCGCGATCCCAGGACATTGGCCGAGCGTCGCCGGATCGGCGTGACGATCGACGGACGTCCGCTGACGCAGCTCAACGAACTCGAATATGTCGACGGTGCGATCCTCGCCAATGTCTGGCAGACGGGATATCTCGTCCGCATCGCCCCCGGCACCGGTCGCGTCACCGCGATCATCGACCTGCGTCCGCTGGTTGCCGAGATCGGCGCCCGCGACCGCGACGCGGTGCTCAACGGCATCGCCTGGGATGCCGCGAAGAAGCGGCTGTTCGTCACCGGCAAGCTCTGGCCAACCCTGTTCGAGATCCGGATCAACGGCTAGGGCGCGGGAATCATCCGGCGGAGCGTGTCGATCCGGTCGGCCTCGGCCGCGGGCTTGTCCGTCCGGATCCGCGCGATCCGCGGAAACCGCATCGCAATCCCCGACTTGTGCCGCTTCGACTCCTGCAGCGCGTCGAACGCGATTTCGAGCACCATCGTCTTGGCGACCTCGCGCACCGGCCCGAACCGGTTGAGCGTGTTCTTGCGGACGAACGAATCGAGCATCCGGAGCTCCTCGTCGGTAATCCCCGAATAGGCCTTGCCGACCGGCAGCAGTTCGCCTTCCTCGGTCCAGCAGCCAAAGGTATAGTCCGAATAATAAGAGGACCGCCGGCCGCTGCCCCGCTGCGCGTACATCATCACGCAATCCGCGGTGAGCGGGTCGCGCTTCCATTTATACCACAGCCCGACGCGGCGACCGCCGACATAGGGCGAATCGCGGCGCTTGAGCATCACGCCCTCGATCGCCGAGTCGCGCGCACCCGCGCGCACCGCCTCGAGCGCGGTGAAGTCCACGGCGTCGATGACCTGGCTCAGGTCGAACCGCTCGGCATCGAGCTGCGGCACGAACGCCTCGAGCCGCGTGCGTCGCTCGGTCCAGGGCAGCGCGCGCAGATCCTCGTCGCCATCGATCAACAGGTCATAGAGGCGGACAAAGGCCGGATACTCGGCCAGCATCTTCGCCGACACCGTCTTGCGCCCCAGCCGCTGCTGCAGCGCGTTGAAGCTCGCCGCGCCGCCGCCCTCCTCCAGCGTGCCGCCCTGATGCTCGCCCTTGACCAGCAATTCGCCATCGACCGTCCCCGGCGTGACGAAGGCGGCGGCGATTTCGGGGAAGCTCGCGGTCACGTCGTCGCCGGTCCGGCTGTAGAGTCGCGTTTCACCCGCGACATGGACGATCTGCACGCGGATCCCGTCCCATTTCCACTCCGCCGCATAGTCGGCGAGGTCGACGCGCAGATCCTCCAGACCATGGGCGAGCATGAAGGGACGGAAGACGGGGACGTTGGCGGGGGTCGGTTGCGCGCCATGCCCCTCCGCCCAGGCGAACAGCGTCGGATAGGGGGCTGCCAGGCCATGCCAGACTTCCTCGACCGCATCGACGTCGAGCCCGAACGCATCCGCCAGCGCGGTCTTCGCCAACCGCGACGAAACGCCGATCCGCAGCCCGCCGGTCGCCATCTTGAGCAGTGCGAAGCGCTCCTCCGCATCCGACCGATCTAGCATCGCGGCAAGCGCCGCCGGCGCCTCGGCGCGCGACAGCGTCATCAGCCGGTCGACCACCTGCGAGATCGACAGCGGTTCGGCGGGCACCGGATCCGGTCCCAAGGGCTCGGGCTCTGGCCACAGCAGGGCGACGGTCTCGGCGGTATCGCCGACATAATCGCGGCTCATCCGGAAGAGGACGGGATCGATACGGTCCTCGATCAATCCGCGGATGACCGCCGATTTGACGCCCGGCAGATCGAGATCGCCGGTCAGCGCCGCCATCGCCCAGCCACGATCGGGGTCGGGCGTCACGCGCAGATAATCGCCGATCAGCTTCAGCTTCGCATTGCGCGACCGCGTATAGGTGAGGGCATCGAGGAGCGCGGCGAAAGCATGCATGATCCGACAACGCGCCGCCCGGCACTCGGCTCCGGGCCGGCGTCCACGTCGCTGCGGGCGCTACATCAAAAAGGCCCCCGCCGTTACCGGCGAGGGCCCTGTCGTGGCATTGACGTCGTGGCATCGGCGCGGGCCGATGCCATCTTGTCGCGTCAGTCGATCGCGTTCTTGATTCCCTTGCCGGCCAGCAGGCCGAGCACCAGGAAAATGACGAACAGCGCGATCGCGATGAAGAACAGCACCTTGGCGATGCCGATAAACGCCCCGCCGACGCCGCCAAATCCGAGCAGGGCCAGCACGAGGCCGATGATCAAGAAGGTGATGGCGAGCTTCAACATGGGCATTCTCCTGTTCCTGACAGAACCCGTCCCGCCCATGTCGGTTCCGACACGGGCGGGACGGGCGCCCGGGTTCAGGCCTTGCGGCTGGCTTCGAACAGGAACCAGGCGCGTTCCTCGGCCTGGTCGGTCCATTCGTCGACGATGCCGCTGGTGGCATTGTCCTTGGCCTCGTCCGCGGCGTCCTTGACGATCCGGAACTGTTCGACGAGCTTCAGATTGTCTTCGCGCAGCTCGGCGAGCATTTCGGTCGGTCCGACGAAATCCTTGTCATTGTCCGGGATGCTCTGGTGGCGCGAAATGTCACCGATCGAGCGCAGCGTCGTGTTGCCCGTCTTGCGGACGCGCTCGGCGATCGCATCGGTCACGCCCAGGATCTGTGCCGCCTGGTCATCGAGCAACAGATGATAGTCACGGAAATGCGGACCCGACATGTGCCAGTGGAAGTTCTTGGTCTTCAGATACAACGCATAGCAATCGGCGAGCGAGGCATTGAGCGCCTCGGCAACCGTCTTCGTGCTGTTGCTGACGAGATCGGTGGGCGTGTCGAGTGCGGGGTTGGTGGCGGGCATCGAAAACTCCATGCATGGGAATGTCTGTGGATCGTTGCGTCAACGAAGCGATAGCCGAAATGCTCCCGCTGCGCATGTGCCATTCCTCATCTGAGTGATCGCCCCGCTAGATCAATCGCGCAGCGCTGAGGCCCAGAATGACCCCCAGGAGCACGAATATCAGCCCGATGCCGGTGCGCAGTCGGGCGAGCGGCCATCGGCGCCACGCGGCTTCACCCATCATCGCCGCGGGGACGATCACCACCAGCGATCCGATCGTCGCGCCTACCGCGGCCAGCATCGGTACGGCACTGCGGAGCGCAAGCGCGGCCACGATGAACTGTATGCCGTCGCCGAACGCGAGGATGAACAGCCCGAGCATCGTGGTGGCGATCGCGCCGGTCCGCCAGCCGCGCAGCGGATCGGGCGCCTTGACCGGCAGCAGCGCACCGCCGCCCTGGAGGATCAGCGCCAGCGCCAGCATCAGCTGTCGCGCATTGGGGGTCAGCAGCGGCGCGACCGCGATCCCGCCCGCGACCGCCAGGCTGCCCGCGAGCAGCAACGCGACCGCCGCGGCGAGGATCACCAGCCGCGGCTTGCGATACCGATCGGACAGGATCGCGGCGAGCCACGCGGTCCGATCGCCGACCTGCGCCAGCGCGGCGGCGACGAGCGCCGCCATCAGCGCGTCCATCGCTAACGCGTCATGCGCGGGTCATCCCGCGAGCCGGACCGAACAGGCGGCCGCGAAGACATGGCAGGCCTGGACGTCCTGCCGCTCGCTGTAGATCGCGTCGCTGAGCGTCATCAGCCAGCCATGGACGAGCGCGCCATGTTCGCCGCGCGACAGTGCCGAATCGATGAAGTGCGTGACGGTCACCGCGGGGTTCATGCCGTTGCGATGCGCGATCAGGCGGATCGCGTCGATATCGGGCGCGAGATCGGTCGCACGGGTATAGGGCGCGCGGACGTCGATCGCGGCGATCCGGGCCGCAAGCTCGGCCTTTACCAGCGCCAGATCCTGGAATTCCGCGACTCGCTCGGCAACCTGCCCCATGATCCCGCCTCCTGTCTTTCTTATGGGATGCATCATGCGCCCATGCCGATAAAGATGGGGTTAAACACCCTGTGATGCGGGATTCCGGGGCGAATATGGGGTGATATGGTTGACTTGGCCGGCAGCATGCGCCATGCGCCGCGACAGATCGGGCGGTGGCATGCGTGCTGCCGCCCTAGCATTTTCAGCCTTAAGGATTGGGCTCATGGCCAAGCCGACTACCGTCAAGATCAAGCTCGTCAGCACCGCGGACACCGGCTTCTTCTACGTCACCAAGAAGAATCCCCGCACGAAGACCGAGAAGCTCTCGTTCAGCAAGTATGATCCCGTCGTGCGCAAGCATGTCGAGTTCAAGGAAGCCAAGATCAAGTAAGTCGACGCGGCGGCGATGCCGTCGCGCGTTTACGATGCGATCGCAAGGCCGCGGGTAGCGATACCCGCGGCCTTTGGCGTTCCTGCGCGGCAGGTCTCGTTGTTCGTTCAGATGAACGCGCGCACCGCTTCCATGAAGCGGGCGAGGCTGATCGGCTTCGAGATATAGGCGTCCGCGCCCGCGGCACGGATCCGGTCCTCGTCCTCGCGGCCTGCATAGGCGGTGACCGCCATCACCGGGATCGCGCGCAGCACGTCGTCCGCCTTGAGCTCGAGGATGATCTCATAGCCGGTGACGTGTGGCATCTGGATGTCCATGATGATCAGGTCGGGGGCGAATTCGCGCGCCCGCACCACCGCCTCGCGCCCGTCGCGTACAGGTTCGGCAAGGTAATCATGCGCCCGCAAAAGGTCGCAGAATAGTTTCAGGTTGAGTTCGTTGTCCTCGACAACGAGCACCTTCTTTGCCACGCGAGCCACCATTCGTTTCAAGAAGGATGACAATAGGCAATGCGCGGCGCCGTTACAAATCAAGACGCTGAGGCCCTGGCACTGCAAGCCCTGGTATGGACGCTGAGCGAGCCGGACCGAGCGATGCGCCTGTTGTCGGTGACCGGACTCGACCCTGCCGACCTGCGCACGCGGGCCGGGGAGCCCGCCGTGCTCGCGGCGGTACTCGGTTTCCTCGAATCGCATGAACCCGATCTTGTCGCCTGCGCCGAAACGCTCGGCATCAGGCCCGAGGCGCTGGTCCGCGCGCGGATGACGCTCGATCCGGGGTTCGAGGCATGAAGCCGCTGCTGATCAGCGATTGCGACGAAGTGCTGCTGCACATGGTCAAGCATTTCGGCACCTGGCTCGACGAGGCGCATGATATCGATTTCGAAATCGGGCACGGCGATTTCGCCAACAGCATGACGCGCCGCGACGGCGGGCCCGCGCCCACGCGCGAGGACATGTGGGCGCTGCTCGGGGGGTTCTTTCCCGCAGAGATGCACCGCCAGACGCTGGTGCCGCATGCCCGCGAGGCGCTCGCGTCGCTCGCCGAGATCGCGGACATCGTGATCCTGACCAATTTGCAGGACGAATGCCGCCTGCCGCGGATCGAGCAGCTCGCCGCGTTCGACATCGCCCACCGCGTCGAGTGCAACCAGGGCGGCAAGGGCGACCCCGTCGCGCGGCTGGTCGCCGAATATGGCAACCCCGTCACCGTCTTCGTCGACGACCTCGCGGTACATCACGAATCGGTCGCGCAGCATGCGCCGGGCGTCCACCGGCTGCACATGGTGTCCGAGCCGACGCTGGCGGGGGCGGTGCCCAGGGCGCCCGCCGCGCATGCCCGGATCGACGACTGGCGCGAGGCGCAGGCCTGGATCGCCGCGCGGTTCGCCGCCGGGGTGCCCGCGGACGCTTGACCCGCCCCCCGTGGCTGTGGTGAGACCGCGCACATGACCGATCGTATCGACCGCAAGCTCGAAGAGCTTGGCCTGACGCTGCCGCAGGCCGCCGCCCCCGTCGCATCCTATGTTCCCGCCGTCGAGGCGAACGGGCTGCTCCACATCTCCGGCCAGCTGCCGTTCAAGGATGGCCAGATCGTCACCGGTCGCCTCGGCGACGGCGTGTCGCTCGAGGACGGGCAGGACGCGGCGCAGCGTTGCGCGCTGATGCTGGTCGCGCAGATGAAGGCGGCGCTCGGCTCGCTCGGCCGCGTCGAGCGGATCGTGAAACTCGGCGTGTTCGTCAATTCGCATGGCGATTTCACCGATCAGCCCAAGGTCGCGAACGGCGCGTCCGACCTGATGGTCCAGCTGTTCGGCGAAGCGGGCAAGCATGCCCGCTCGGCCGTCGGCGTTCCCGTGCTGCCGCTGGGCGCCGCGGTCGAGATCGACGCGATCGTCCAGGTCTCGGCCGCTTGAGACTGACGCCTGCGCGCCTATTTTAGGAGCGCATGACAGCCATTACCGCCCGCATCGCCCAAGGCGTTACCTCGATCGCGGCGGAGGACTGGGACGCCTGTGCCGGCGACGCGAACCCGTTCGTCGGCCACGCCTTCCTCGCCGCGCTCGAGGCTTCGAAAAGCGTCGGTGGACGATCGGGGTGGCAGGCGCTGCCGGTGGTCGTCGATGGCGACGACGGCAGGCCGGCCGGGATCGCGCCCGCCTATGCCAAGAGCCACAGCCAGGGCGAATATGTGTTCGATCAGGGCTGGGCCGATGCGTGGGAGCGGGCGGGGGGGCAGTATTACCCCAAATTACAGATCGCCGCGCCGTTCAGCCCGGTGCCCGGCCCACGCCTGCTCCTGCGCGACCCGGCAGTTGCGCCCGCGCTGATCGCCGCGCTCGAGGCGGTGACCGACCAGAGCGGGCTGTCCTCCGCGCATGCGACCTTCATCGCTCCCGCCGAAGTCGCGCTGTTCGAGGCCGCCGGATGGCTGATCCGTCAGGGCACGCAGTTCCACTGGACGAATGAGGGCTATGCGAGCTTCGACGATTTCCTCGCCGCGCTCGCCAGCCGCAAACGCAAGGCGATCCGCAAGGAGCGCGCCGCCGCGGTCGAGGGGCTGACGATCCGCCATCTGACGGGCGCGGAGATCACGCCCGCGCACTGGGACGCGTTCTGGGTCTTCTACCAGGACACGGGCAGCCGCAAATGGGGCCAGCCCTATCTGACGCGCGCCTTTTTCGATCGAATCGGTCAGACGATGGGCGACCGGGTGCTGCTGATCCTCGCCGAGCGTGACGGCGTGCCGATCGCGGGGGCGCTCAACCTGATCGGTGCGGACACGCTCTACGGCCGCTATTGGGGCGCGACCGAGGAGGTGCCGTTCCTCCATTTCGAGCTCTGCTATTACCAGGCGATCGATGCGGCGATCGCGCGCGGGCTGACGACGGTCGAGGCGGGCGCACAGGGCGAACACAAGCTCGCGCGCGGCTATGCGCCGGTCGCGACCTATTCCGCGCATTACATCCCGGATCCGGGCTTCCGCCGCGCGATCGCCGATTACCTCGTCCGCGAACGCGAGGCGGTCGCCTCCGACCGCGAGTATCTCGGCGAGCTTACTCCGTTTCGGCGGGCGGAACCGCCGACCGGTTGACCTTGTACAGCACGCTGGTGCCGTCGCGGCGGATCGGGGTCAGGTCGCGGATCAGCGCGGGGTCGAACGCCGGCGGGTGGATCAGCCACACATAATCGAACGCTTCGCGGGGGAAATGCTCTAGCGCCATAGCGATCGGCCGCCAGAACTGGCCACGACACCGGATATCCGTAACGATTTCGGACGGATCATGCGCGAAGCCGCGCGCGATCGGATAGCGCGTCGTCATCAACTGTCCGCCCGCCATCGACCACTGGTCGTTGGTGAAGGCCAGCCGCCGCTCGAGCAGCAGCGCCGGGACATGCTCGAGCCGCGAATAGGCCCAGTCGTCGCGACAGCGCCGCCCGACGAACGAAACCACGCGTGCGCGCTCGGGCACGGTGTCGATCGCGGCGATCGCCTGGTCGTAGCTGCGGTCATAGATCAGGAAGCTGATCGTGGTGCCCGCCAGCCGGACCGCGAAGAAGCTGAACCCCAGCACCGCCAGCGTCGCGGCACCGCGCAGCGACAGGCGGTTGCGCGGGCGCAGCGCGATGATCGCGAACGCCAGCATGAACGGCGCGAGGCGCATGTCGGCATAGGCCGAGCCGAACACGATCCGCGGCAACAGGATATAGACCAAAGCCAGGAACAGCGCGGACAGCGCGAGGTTGCGCGAATATTCGATCGTCTGGTCGCGCACACCGCGGAACAGGATCACGAACAGCACGGTGACCGACGCGATGTCGAACGCCATCCAGCGATCGCGCAGGACCATCGTGATCCAGTTCATCTTCCAGCGCCAGTTGAACCAGTCCTGCGTCTTGCCCGTGACGTGGTCGCCTGACCGCCATAGCACCATCATCACCATCGGCAGCGCCAGCGGGATACAGCTGAGCCCGGCGCGGATGCACGCGCCGATCCAGCCCTTGACGGCGCCTTCGCCGCGCACCCCGGTCTTGCGGATGTCGTGCTGGCGGATCAGCTCTGCGGAGAAGGCGAGCACGCCCAGCACGCCCCAACCGAAGGTATGGCACAGCCAGAGCAGGCAGGATCCGGGCACGAACAGGATCGTGCGCAGCCGCAGCCGCTCAAGCCGCCCGAGGCGGAGCCACAGCGCGAACATGTTGAGCGCGAGCGCCATCGCCAGCGCGAAGTTCACGAAGCCGAACTGGAACGGATAGCTATAGGCGAGCGGCAGCGCGAACAGCGCGGTCGCCGGGATCCGGCCATGCACCTCGCGCGCGATCCACAGCAGTCCGGTGACGGTGAGCGCGGGTATCGCCATGACGATCAGCTTCACGGCGAGCTGCAACCCGAAGATCGGCGCGAGCGGCACGATCAACAGGTCGATGCCGAGATTGCCGATCAGCTGCCAGCGGAAATCATACCATTGGCTGAGCCAAGGATTGTCGCCGATCGCGAGCTGGACGCGGTAGCGCCCCATATGCCCGGGCAGATCGACCAGCGGCGGCACCTCCGGCCACAGCAGCGGGATGATCGATGCCAGCGCGACGCACGCGACGAACGTGCGCGTCTGCCACCAGTGAAGTTCCGTTGTTGTCCCCCGCGCCATCCCTCGACGCCTAGCGCCGCAGGGGGGCATTCGACAAGCGCCGACCGCGCCGCATTGCGACGGAATACACCGCCAGGGCTCCCGGCCCCCGAGCGTCGGGGGACGGGAGCCGGTATCGCTCACACTTGGTCGCGGCGGCCCAGCAGGCGCAGGCGCAGCGCGTTCAGCTTGATGAAGCCCGCCGCGTCGCGCTGGTCATAGGCGCCCTGATCGTCCTCGAACGTCACGACCTTTTCCGAATAGAGCGAGTTGGGCGACTTGCGGCCAACCACATACACGCCGCCCTTATAGAGCTTCAGCCGGACGGTGCCCGACACCTTCTCCTGGCTGTGATCGATCGCTGCCTGCAGCATCTCGCGCTCGGGCGAGAACCAGAAGCCGTTGTACAGCAGCTCGGCGTAGCGCGGCGCGAGCTCGTCCTTCAGATGCGCCGCGCCGCGATCGAGCGTCAGCTGCTCGATACCGCGATGCGCGAGGTGATAGATCGTGCCGCCCGGCGTCTCGTACATGCCGCGGCTCTTCATCCCGACGAAGCGGTTCTCGACCAGGTCGAGACGGCCGATGCCGTGACGGCGGCCATAGTCGTTGAGCGTCGACAGCAAGGTCGCCGGGCTCATCCCCTCGCCGTTGATCGCGACGCCGTCGCCACGCTCGAAATCGATCGTGATGTACTCGGGCACGTCGGGTGCGTCCTCGGGGTTCACCGTGCGCGAATAGACATAGTCGGGGACCTCGTCCCACGGATCTTCGAGAACCTTACCCTCGGACGAGGTGTGCAGCATGTTCGCATCGGTCGAGAAGGGCGACTCGCCGCGCTTGTCCTTGCTGACCGGGATCTGGTGCTGTTCGGCGAATTCGATCAGCTTGGTGCGGCTGGTGAGATCCCACTCGCGCCACGGTGCGATCACCTTGATGTCGGGCGACAGCGCATAATAGCCGAGCTCGAAGCGGACCTGGTCGTTGCCCTTGCCGGTCGCGCCGTGGCTGACCGCGTCGGCGCCGACCATCCGGGCGATCTCGATCTGGCGCTTGGCGATCAGCGGCCGCGCGATCGACGTGCCGAGCAGGTACAGCCCCTCGTACAGCGCGTTCGACCGCATCATCGGGAACACGTAATCGCGCACGAATTCCTCGCGCAGATCGTCGACGAAGATGTGCTCGGGCTTGACGCCCATCATCTCGGCCTTGGCGCGTGCGGGCTCGAGTTCCTCGCCCTGGCCCAGATCGGCGGTGAAGGTGACGACTTCGCAGTTGTAGGTCTGCTGGAGCCATTTCAGGATCACGCTGGTGTCGAGGCCGCCCGAATAGGCGAGGACGACCCGATTGATGCCGGCGTCGCCGGCGGCGCGGTTGATCTGATCGGTCACGGGCAAGATCCTTTGGGCAATATCCAATGCCCGCGCCCCTATGCGCTGGACGCCCTGCATGCAACCGGAGCATGCAACCCGCCGCATTCATGGCGCGTACAACCAACCCGCGCTACGTGCGCCCCCAGATCATTTGGAGTGTACCGACCGTGCTACGTCAAACGCTTACCCTGTTCGTCCTCGCCGGCCTCGCGACGCCCGCGCTGGCGCAGGAGACCCGCGCCTCCGTTTCCGCCAAGTTCAAGGCCGAGTTCGCCGCGCGCGATACCAACAAGGACGGCGTCCTGACGCGCGCCGAGGTCCAGGCGGGGATCAGCCAGATGAAGGTCGGGCCGGGGCGCCCGGATCCGGTCCACGCCAAGCGGCTCGCCGAACTGTGGTTCAGCAGCGCCGACACCAACAAGGACGGGAAGGTCACGCAGCCCGAGGCCCAGGCACTGCTCGCCGCGACCTTTGCGAAATATGACGCGAACAAGGACGGCAAGATCGGCGGCGACGAGCGGTCGGCCGCGAAATCGCAGATGCAGGGCAGCCGCTGAGGCCACCCTTATAGTATCGTCATCCCCGCGGAGGCGGGGATCCAGACAGGCTGGCCTTTCGGTTCCATCACCGGAGCCTGCCAGTCTGGATTCCCGCCTTCGCGGGAATGACGAACGTACGGATCTTACCCTGCGCCAAGCGGCGGGAAATCACCCCGCGCGCAACGCCCGTTCGCCCTCGATCATGTAATCGCGTGTCAGCGGCAGGGTCATCCGGCTCTTCGACAGCTGGATCTGGTAATTGACCATCCCCCCGGTCCGGAACGCCGCCGCCGCACCCGCAAGGTAGAAGGTCCACATCCGGTAGAAGCGCTCGTCATACAACGCGACGATCGCGTCCTTCGCCGCCACCGTCCGGTCGTACCAATGGTCGATCGTCAGCGCGTAATGGACGCGCAGCACCTCGATATCGGTCGGGAAGAACTTCAGCCCCTCATAGCCGCGGACGATCTCCGAAAGCGCGGGGTTGTAGCCGCCGGGGAAGATATATTTGGTCGTGAAGGTGTCGGTCACGCCGGGCCCGCCCATGCGGCCGATCGTGTGGAGCAGCATCACCCCGTCTGCGCTCAGCAGGTCGCGGCACTTGCGGAAGAACGTCTTGTACTGCGGCGGGCCGACATGCTCGAACATGCCGACCGACACGATCCGGTCGAACGTGCCCGTCAGCGCGCGATAGTCGATCAGCTCGAACTTCACCTTGTCCGCGACGCCGGCCTCCTCGGCGCGGCGCCGCGCGACCTTCAGCTGTTCCTCGCTCAGCGTGACGCCCAGGACCTGGGCCCCGGTCTTGGCGTGCAGGTACAGCGCCATGCCGCCCCAGCCGCAACCGATGTCGAGCACGCGCATGCCGGGCTGGATCGCGAGCTTGGCGGCGATATGCGCCTTCTTGTCGTCCTGCGCCTGTTCGAGGCTGTTGCCGGCATCGGTGAAGTACGCGCACGAATATTGGCGATCGGCGTCGAGGAACAGGTCGTAGAGCCGGTCGGACAGGTCGTAATGATGCGCGACGTTCTTCTTCGACCGGCGTGCCATGTTCACCCGGTCGACGCGGTGGACGACCTTGTCGAGCAGCTTGATCGGCAGCGAGGGGTTGAGCCCGCCACCGCGCTCCCACGGGCTGTTGCCCTTGAGCAGGGTGACGAGGTCACGAATGTCGCCGCGCTCGATCACCAGGCGGCCGTCCATGAACGCTTCCGCCGCGCCCAGCGCCGGGTGGCGGACGATCGCGCCCGCGACACCGGGGGCGGTGAGGCGGATCGTGACGGGGGTGTAGGCAGGGTCGGGCGTGCCGAACTGCTTGGTGGTACCGTCCGCGTGGATCAGCGTGAGTTCGCCGGTTTTTACCTGCCGGGCGAGAAAGCGATCGAATAGGGCCATGTCGCGTTAGCTAATGACTGGTACGGAAATGCGCCACCCCCCGGGCGGCGTCAGATTCCCGCATACCAATCATAATCCACGTTATCTTCCCAATAGCCGCCCTTGCCCTTGCCGATCCCGGCCAGGCTGGCGACGGCGTCTATCGCCATGATATATTTGGCATGTTTGTAGCCAAGCTGACGTTCGACGCGCAGCCGGACGGGGGCGCCGTGCGCGACGTCGAGAATCTGATCATTTAACGCCCAGGCGAGGATCGTCTGTGGGTGGAATGCGTCGATCAGGTCGATCGACTCGTAATAGGGCGTGCCCCGGTACAGGTCGGCGCAGGTGAAGACGATGTAGCGCGCGGTGTCGCGGATTCCCGCAGCCTGCAACAGCGTGGCAAGCTTCGGGCCCTGCCACTTGGCGATCGCCGACCAGCCCTCGACACAGTCGTGCCGCGTGATCTGCGCGCGCGCGGGCATCTGGCGGAGCTGCGGCAGCGAGAGCGACAGCGGCCGGTCGACCAGCCCGCCGACGCGCAACCGATAGTCCGCGAAGTTGTTCACCAGCATCTCGGTATAGGCCGGGGTGCCGGGGTTGCGCGTGCCGTTCGACCGGAAGATCGGCGACATCTGTGCCGCACTGAATTCGGGGACGAGCGCGTTGCGGTCGGTCAGCGCACGTTGCAGCCCGCGCTGCATCTCCTCGCCCATGAACAGGATCTTGCGCGCCTCGGGATGCTGGATGATCTTGTCGCACCCGGTGAGCAACGCGCCGGCGCCGACCGCCGCGCCCGCGACCAGCGAGCGGCGGGTGATGATGGTGCTCATGCGGCGTCCTCCCCGGTATGCGCGGGGACGTGCCCCGGAACGGTAAAGCGTCCGGTGATCATCGATCGCACCTCGTTCCACGCGCCCGCCAGGATCACGAGCGCGAGGTGGACGATGATGAACAGCACGAGCGCGACCATCGCGATGAAGTGGATCGACCGCGCCGACTGCCGCCCGCCGAAGATGTCGAGCAGCCATGGCCAGGCGGCATCCATCGCCGGCGACATCGCCAGCCCGGTGAGGATCATCACCGGCAACAGGATGAAGATCGTCGCGACATAGGACAGCTTCTGTAGGATGTTGTACGCGGCCGGTCGCTTCGGATCGTGAAAGCGCAGCGCCAGATGCTCGCGCACGTCATGCGCCACCTCGCGCGGCGCAAGCTCGCCCGCCCGGACGCGAAGGTCGCGCTGGAAATGCCGGTTGAACAGGCTGACGATCATGAAGCCGAGCAGCGCGAACGACAGCACCAGCGCGAAGAACAGGTGCCAGCGTCGCGAGATGGCGAGGTTGTAGCTCGCGGGGATCGTCAGCAGGTTGATCAGCGTCACCACCCAGCCCGGCCACTGGTCGAGCGTCGTCCACGCCTGATCGAAGTTCGCACCATAGCGCCCCCAGTAGAATCGCGGATGCGCCTTCAAGATGCCGATCCCGCTGCCGATCATGATGAACATCGCCACCGCGGTGATCCAGTGCCACAGCCGCGTCGCGATCCGGTGGCGTTTGATGACGGTGACAGGGGCGGTGGCGATAGGGCGGGCGGGATCGTTCATGCTTGGCCTTCGCTTTAGGCGACAAGCTCCGACCATAGCAGGGATACGCGTATGACCGAATGGCATTCTTACGAACCGGCGAGCGGCCATCGCCTGCCGCATGATCCGCTCAACGCGATCGTCGCGCCGCGCCCGATCGGCTGGGTGAGCACGCTGTCCGCGGACGGCGTACCCAATCTTGCGCCCTACAGCTTCTTCAACCTGTTCAACTACACCCCGCCGCTGATCGGCTTTTCGTCGATGGGGTGGAAGGACAGCGTCGCCAACATCGCCGCGACCGGCGAATTCGTCTGGAACCTCGTCAGCCGCGATCTGGGCGAGGCGATGAACGCGACCGCGGCCAATGTCGCGGCGGACGTCGACGAATTCGCACTCGCGGGGCTCGAGACGCTGGCGTCGCTGCACGTGAAGCCGCCGCGCGTCGCCGCGAGCCGTGCGCAGTTCGAATGCAAGGTGACGCAGATCGTCCGGCTGGAAACCAAGGAGGGACGCGAACTCGACCAGTGGCTGGTGCTCGGCGAGGCGGTCGCGATCCATATCGACCCGGCGATGCTCGAGGACGGTGTGTACCAGACCGCGCGCGGCGAACCGATCCTGCGCGGCGGCGGCCCGGCGGATTATTTCGCGATCACCGAGGAGTCGCTGTTCAAGATGCGTCGGCCGGGTTGACCTGAGGCGGTTGGTCCACCCGCGAAGGCGGGTGCCCAGACTGGGTCCCCGCCTTCGCGGGGACACACGCCTCAGCCATACGCTCGCCAGAAGAACACGATCGTCGTCGCGATCGTCACCAGCAGCGTCCACACCCGAATGACCTTGGCGGGCAGCACCAGCCCGAGCTTCGCCCCGAAATGCCCGCCGACGATCCCGCCGAGGAGCATCGGTATGCACAGCGCCCAATAGACCATGCCGGTGGCGATGAAGATGATCGTTGCCGCGAGATTGGCGACCGCGAGCATCAGCGTGCGCGGTGCGGCAAGCATGGCGGGCGTCGCGCCCGACAACAGCCCCCAGGCGGCGGTCAGCATCAGCCCGACCCCGCCGCCGAAATAGCCGCCATAGACGCCCAGCATCGCCTGCACCGCGACCAGCGATTTCGGCCCGATCTCGACGCGTGACCGCAGCCAGAGCGACGCCTGCGTGCCGAACGCGATCGCCAGCGTCGCGAACAGCAGTAGCCACGGCACGATCAGGTCGAACGCGCGTGCCGAGGTCGCGACGAGTAAAAGGCTGCCGACGAGCCCGCCGACGAAGGTGATCCCCGCCATCGTCCGCATGCCGACGCCCGACACCGGCTCCAGCCCGTGCCGGTAGGTCCATGCGCTAGCCATCGCGCCTGGCTGGAGCGAGACGTTGCTCGTCGCATTGGCGAAGGTCGACGGCACGCCCAGCCCGATCAGCGCGGGCATCGTCGCAAAACTGCCGCCCCCCGCCAGCGCGTTCATCGCGCCGCCCAGCAACCCCGCACCCGCCGCCAGTGCCACCACACCCAAATCAGGCAAGCGCGGCTTCGCGATCGAGTTGCGCGCGGCTTTTCTTCTCCGACGCGGTCTTCAGCTGCCCGCACGCCGCATCGATGTCGCGGCCGCGCGGCGTGCGCACCGGCGCGGAGATGCCCGCCCCGAACACGATGCTCGAGAAGGACTTGATCCGCTCGGGGGTCGAGCATTCATAGGCCGCGCCCGGCCATGGGTTGAACGGGATCAAATTCACCTTGGCGGGCAATTCATATTTGCGCAGCAGCCGGACGAGTTCGTGCGCATCGGCGTCCGAATCATTCTTGTCCTTCAGCATCACATATTCGAACGTGATCCGGCGGGCATTATTGGTGCCGGGATAGTCCGCGCAGGCCTGGAGCAGTTCCTCGATGCCGTATTTGCGGTTGAGCGGCACGATCTCGTCGCGCACCTCCTTGGTCACCGCGTGCAGCGACACCGCGAGGTTCACGCCGATCTCAGCACCCGCGCGCGCCATCATCGGCACCACGCCGCTGGTCGACAGCGTGATCCGGCGGCGGCTGAGCGCGAGCCCTGCGCCGTCCATCACCAGCTTCAGCGCATCGCGGACATTCTCAAAATTATACAGCGGCTCGCCCATCCCCATCATCACGATGTTGGTGAGCATGCGCCCCTCGGGCTGGCTCGGCCATTCGCCCAGCGAATCGCGCGCGAGCATCACCTGGCCGACGATCTCGGCAGGCGTCAGGTTGCGGACCAGCCGCATCGTGCCGGTGTGGCAAAAGGTGCAGTTGAGCGTGCAGCCGACCTGGCTCGACACGCACAAGGTGCCGCGATCCGCGTCGGGGATGAACACCATCTCGTAATCCTGCGCGTCGTCCGATCGCAGCAGCCATTTGCGCGTGCCGTCGGTCGACACCTGCGCCTCGACCACATTGGGCCGGCTGATCACGAAGCGCTGCTCGAGCCACGGGTGCATCGTCTTCGAGATGTCGGTCATCGCCGAAAACTCGGTCGCGCCGCGATTGTAGATCCAGTGCCACAGCTGCTTGGCGCGCAGCTTGGCCTGTTTTTCCTCGAGCTGCGACGTCTCCAGCGCCATGCGCAGATCGGCGAGCGACAGCCCGAGCAGGTCGATACGCCCGTCGCTGCGCGACACGAAGCTGCGGGGAACGGGCACGGGATCGATGTGCCCGGGGATGGGCATGAGGTTCGCGGCGGTCTGCATGGGGCGGCCCTTAGCGGAATTTTGCCGATTTTTCTACAGCGTGTGTGGAGCGAAGCGTTGCCGCCATGAACACCACGCGCAGCCCCACGCGATAACACCTCCCCGGCGAAGGCCGGGGCCCAGTTGGGGAACGGAGGTAAGGACGGCCAGCCCGTCGTTACGACCACCTTTCCACCTGGGCCCCGGCCTCCGCCGGGGAGGCGCAGATGTTCGGCGCGTTCTTACCCCCCGCGACACGCCAGCACCGCGGCATCGATCGCCGTCGCCGCGCCCGACAACGCATAGACATCCGCGAACGGCCGGCCGCCGACCCCGACCGCCTCGACGCTCATGCTGCGTCCCGATCGCAGCGCGGCGACGATCGCGCGGTCGCTGGGGGCATCGCTCGCCCACGCGTCCAGCCCGTTTGCGGCCAGCGCAAACCGGCGTTCGCCGACCGTCAGCGTCACCCCGGCGGAGCGATCGCGCTCGCGGCTGAGGCGGATGTACAGCGAGGCGCGCAGGCCGCGCTTCGGCCAGGTCGCGATGGTCGCGAAACCCGTCGTGCGCCCACCCGCCATCACCGGCCGCGCGATCGCGTAGCAGCGCGGCGGCGCCGCGTCGCGGAACGCGCCCCATCCCCGGTAGATGCCGATCGTGTCGCGCGCCGTCGCCGGTGTCGCGACCGCGAAGGCCAGCAGCACCGCCAGCTTCACGCGGGGGCGAAGCCGGTGCCGCGGTGCGGAACGGTCGCGCGGCCCTGCGCGACTAGCGTCACCGACCCCTGCGGCAACCCGGGCGCAACCGCGGCGCCGAGCACCGGATCGACCGGCGCACCCGTCATCGCGCCAAGCATCACCCGGCTCGAAATCCCGTGCATGATCACCAGCCGGTCGCCCGGGTCCTGCGCGGTGTCCGCCAGCCAGCCGCCGACCCGTGTCGCGATCTGCGGATAGGTCTCTCCGTCGGGCGCGGGCTTCAGCGTGCCGCCGGGCATCATCACCGGCCCGACCTCGTCGACGACATCGGCATAATAGCGGCCGCCCCACGAGCCCATGTCGATCTCGACCAGCCGCGGGTCGGTACGCGCATCGTGCCAGTCGAGCTCGAGATGCTCGCAGATCACCGCCAGCGTCTGCAGCGCACGCCCGGTCGGTGACGCCCACAGCGTCAGAGCAGGCCTGGCCCCGAGCAGGTCCCGCAACGCACGGCCGAGCTCGTCGGCCTGCGCGAATCCGGCGCGCGTCAGCGGCGTGTGCGCGGCATCGCCCTGCAACCGGTGCGCGGCGTTGAATACGGTTTCGCCGTGCCGCGCGACGAAATCCCGGCCAAGCCTGACGGGCGGTTTGCCGGTTGGACCGAGGTCCGCTGCACGTTGCCGAGGGCTTGGAATCATGGCCCGCATTTCAACCCCCTGTTGCGCAAAAGCAACGGATTTCCGTGTTTATCTGGGGTTCATGCAACGCCTGTCGGATTGGTCCATTGGAGCCATCCACCCCGCGTTCGGGGGTGACGAAGATCAATGGAGTATCCCAATGCGTAAGCTTATCGCCGCATCGCTGTTCGCGACCACCGCCGTCGCCGCCCCCGCGCTGGCACAGACCAACCCGACCTTCACCGGCCCGCGCGTCGAAGCCACGCTCGGCTACGACCACACTGGCGCCGGCAGCAGCGTGTCCAACAACAACGGGCGCGACGACCAGAAGATCGACGGCCTGCTGTACGGCGGCGGCATCGGCTACGACATCGCGACCTCGAGCAACATCGTGCTCGGCGCCGAGGCCGAACTGACCGGTTCGACCGCGAAGAGCGACCGCAACGACTATACCAGCGACTTCGGCTTCGGTCGCGTCAAGCAGGGCCGCGACATCTATGTCGGTGGTCGCGTCGGCTATGTCGTCGCGCCGACGACCATGATCTATGCGAAGGGCGGCTACACCAACGCCAAGCTGAACGTGCTCGCGGGCGACACCGACCAGACCACCGACACCGACTTCAACCTCGACGGCTGGCGCATCGGCGCGGGTGCCGAGCATGCGGTCGGCCCGAACAGCTATGCCAAGCTCGAATATCGCTATTCGAACTATGAGCGCAGCAACATCGACTACGCGACCGGCGGCACCAGCGGCCGATTCGACGTCGACACCGATCGTCATCAGGTCGTCGCCAGCTATGGCTTCCGCTTCTGATTGCGGTCTAACGCGACGTTTACCGTGATCAAAGAAGGGTCGGGGCGCTTGCTCCGACCCTTTATTGTTGGGTAAGCCATCTGCGGATTGCCCCCAGCCCCGAATCCGGCTGTGGAGGCCGGGGGAATTTTGATGAAGGCGACGATCGAACGCGCAACGCTCCTCAAGGGGCTGAGCCATGTCCAGTCCGTGGTGGAACGGCGCAACACCATCCCCATCCTGTCGAACGTGCTGATCGAGGCGACGGCCGAAGGCACGCTGAAGCTGATGGCGACCGATCTGGATCTGCAGATCAACGAATCGATTGCAGCCGCGGTCGACCAGCCCGGCGCGACCACCGTGTCCGCGCACACGCTGTTCGACATCGCGCGCAAACTGCCCGAGGGCAGCCAGGTCCAGCTCGCCGCCTCGGAAGGCCGGATGAGCATCATCGCGGGCCGCGCACGCTTCTCGCTCGGCACGCTGCCGCGCGACGACTTCCCGGTGATCGCGGAAGGCGAACTGCCGACCCAGTTCGAACTGCCCGCCGAGACCTTGAAGCAGATCATCGACAAGACGCGCTTCGCGATCTCGACCGAAGAGACGCGCTATTATCTCAACGGCATCTTCCTCCACGTCGCGGACGGCGACAGCGCGAACCCGGTGCTGAAGGCCGCCGCGACCGACGGTCACCGCCTCGCGCGCGTCACGCTGCCGCGGCCCGAGGGCGCCGAATCGATGCCCGACGTGATCGTGCCGCGCAAATGCATCGCCGAGCTGCGCAAGTTGCTCGACGAGGTCGACGGCTCGGTCGGCGTGTCGCTGTCGCCGACCAAGATCCGCTTCGACCTCGGCCAGGCGATCCTGACCTCGAAGCTGATCGACGGCACCTTCCCCGATTACAGCCGCGTGATCCCGACCGGCAACGACAAGATCCTCAAGATCGACCCCAAGAGCTTCATGGAAGGCGTCGACCGCGTGTCGACCATCGCCACCGAGAAGACCCGCGCGGTCAAGATGGCGCTCGATCGCGACAAGATCACGCTGTCGGTGACCTCGCCCGAAAACGGCACCGCCGCGGAGGAAGTTCCCGGCGATTATGTCGCGCTCCCGTTCGAGATCGGCTTCAACAGCCGCTATCTGATGGACATCCTCGCGCAGATCGACGGCGACATGGTCGAGGTCCACCTCGCCGACGCCGCTGCGCCCACGCTGATCCGCGAGAACGACAAGTCGCCCGCGCTCTACGTGCTGATGCCGATGCGCGTCTGACCGGCGCACGCCGGCGATCGCGTGAAAGGCCATCCTGCGGGGTGGCCTTTTTCGTTTGAAGGCTCGAGCGGATCTGATACTGACATTACTGTTAGTAAGGAGTCGACTCGATGGCGAAGCTTCCTCCCTTTCCTGGTACGACCGGTCGTCGCGACTGGCGGACCGCGATGGATGCGATCCGGAAGCTCCTCGCCAATGGCGACGACACGACTCAGGTGTTCCGGATCATGCGCGCGCTGAACGTCGGCAACGCGCCGATGAACTATGCGCGGCTGATCGCGACCGAGCGGGGCGGGCGGATCGCCTATGATCAGGTCGAGCTGGCGCGGCGCTTCTCCGATCCGGCGTTCGTCGCGAGCTTTGCGCCCGGCACGGTCGGCGCGGCCTATCGCCATTTCCTCGAGACGACGGGCTATTCGGCGGACGGGCTCGTCGAGGTGTCGCGGCTGGTGCCGAGCGAGGACGATCTGGCGCATCCCTATGCGTGGTTCGGCCGGCGGGTGCGCGACACGCATGACATCTGGCACGTGCTGACCGGCTACAAGGCGGACGAGAGTCTCGGTGAGGCGGCGCTCGTCGCGTTCAGCTATGCGCAGGTCGGCGGGCTCGGCTGGGCGCTGATCGGGTCGGCGGCGGCGCTCAAGAGCCTCCGTGTGACCGGCAATGGCTTGTTCGCCAAGGCGGTCTGGGAAGGCTATCGCAATGGCCGCAAGGCAAAGTGGATTTCAGGCGAGGATTATCTGACCCTGCTTCATGAGCCGCTCGATGCGGCACGCGCGCGGCTCGGGATCGCGACGCCGGTCGCCTATCTGCACGCGCAGCGCGAACTCGGTCCCGTGCTCGCTTCCTATCTGAGCGCGCAGAAAGCGGGAGCGGGCACCGGACCCGAGCGGATCGCCGCCTGACGCGAAGGCTGACAGCGCACCGGGTCTGTCGCGGGCGGTCCTGACCAGACCGATCGCCGACTTCGCTCAGGGCGAACGGAAAAGGGCGATGCACTCGGCTGCAAAACTCCTTTAAGGCCGGTGCGATGCTGTCGCGCCTCGTCCTTACCGATTTCCGCAATCATGCCGACCTGACGCTCCAGCCGGGGGCGGGGTTCGTGGTGCTGACCGGCGCGAACGGCGCGGGCAAGACCAACATCCTCGAGGCGGTCTCGCTGCTCGCCCCCGGCCGGGGGCTGCGCCGGGCTGCGCTCGGCGAGATGGCGCGGCAGGGCGGTGCGGGCGGTTTCGGCGTCGCGGCGACGCTCTGCCCCTCCGCGCGAGGTGAGACTTCCGTAGCTGGGGCCGAACGCGACCAGCATGCCGACGCTGGTAGCCACATCGGCGATGTCGATATCGCGACCGGCGCGCTGACCTCGGCGCCTGAGCGACGCATCGTCCGCGTCCAGGGTGCGACCACCACCGCCAATACGCTCGCCGAGTGGCTGACGGTGTTGTGGCTCACCCCCGCGATGGACCGGCTGTTCGTCGCCCCCGCGGGCGAGCGCCGCGGCTTTCTCGACCGGCTGACGCTCGCGCTCGCACCCGGGCACGCGCATCATGCCGCGCGCTACGAGGCGGCGATGCGCGCGCGCAACCGGCTGCTCGGCGACGAAGGCCGTCCCGATGGCGACTGGCTGTCCGCGCTCGAGGCGCAGATGGCCGACCACGGCGACGCGCTCGATGCCGCGCGCCGCGAAACGGTCGATCTGCTCGGCGCGCGGCTGGCGGGCGAGACGGACGGCGCATTTCCGCGGGCGGGCCTCGCGCTCGACGGCTGGGCCGGCGATGCCGCGCCGCTCGCGGTCGCGCTCGCCCAGGGTCGCGCGCGTGACGCCGCTGCCGGGCGGACCCTGGTCGGGCCGCACCGTGTGGACCTGATCGTCACGCACCACGACAAGGCGCGCGCCGCGTCGCTCGCCTCGACCGGCGAGCAGAAGGCGCTGCTGCTTGGCATCGTCCTCGCGCATGCCGAGCTGGTCGCCGAGCGGACCGGGCAGGCGCCGGTCCTGCTGCTCGACGAGGTCGCGGCGCATCTCGATCCGGCCCGCCGCGCGGCGCTGTTCGATCGGCTGGCGGGGCGCGGGCAGGTGTGGATGACCGGCACCGAGGACGCACTGTTCGATGCGATCGACGCGCAGGCGACGCGGATCGCGGTCGGGCCTGGCTGAACGCGCGCTGTCGATGCGCGTCACGAGGGGTTCAAGCGGGCGCGGGCAAATCCCGGTCCATCGCGCCCCGGTCCATAGCGGGGGCGACGGAGAGACATGATGAAGACGACTATCGCACGCGCCGCATTCGGACTGGTCATGATCGCGGCAACCACCGCACCTGCATTCGCGCAGGCGCGCTATGACATGAGCAACCCGCCCTGGTCGCGCCCCGGTTACAGGCTGGCGGGCGCGGGCGTGCCGATCCTGTTTCCCGA
Source organism: Sphingomonas sp. CFBP 8765 (assembly GCF_014841445.1). NCBI lineage: Bacteria > Pseudomonadati > Pseudomonadota > Alphaproteobacteria > Sphingomonadales > Sphingomonadaceae > Sphingomonas > Sphingomonas sp. CFBP 8765. The sequence goes on from NZ_JACYTY010000002.1 coordinate 438,157, forward strand.
ACTCCGCAATACCGCGCGGGGCCGTGCGTTCGTGATGCCCAATTTCGACGCGAACGGCGATGGCCGGATCAACCGGCAGGAGGCCGGTGACGCCAACCGCGAATTCGCCCGCATCGCCGGGCCGCGTCGCGACCGGTTCGACTGGGCCGCCTATGGCCGCGACCCGGGAGGCTATCGCGGCGACCGCGGCGGCGGCACCACCGTGGTCGAGACCAGCACGACGTGGGACCGCGGCGCGATGCGCAACTATGGTTTCCGCCAGACGCCACGCGGCGCGACGCTGACCCTGCAAGAGGACGTGCTGTTCCGCACCGACAGCGCGGTGCTGCGCCCCGGCGCGATCGAGAAGCTGCGCCCGCTCGCCGGCTATCTGCGCGGCAATCCGGGCGTCCGCGTGGCGATCGACGGCTTTACCGACTCGCGCGGGTCCGATGCGCACAACCAGGATCTGTCCGAGCGCCGCGCGGCGAGCGTCCGCCAGGCGTTCGACGACATGGACGTCGTCCGCGCACGCTTCAGCGTCGTCGGTCACGGCGAGCGCCAGCCGGTCGCGACCAACGCGACCGCCGCCGGCATGCGCCTCAACCGCCGCGTCGAAGTCACCCTGCTCGGCCAGCGCGCCGACCGCTTCTGAGCGCAAGCTCCCTCTCCCCCCCGGGGGAGAGGGAAGGGGCAGGCCCGCCTCTACCACCCCGGCGAAGGCCGGGGCCCAGGTGGGGGACGTCTCTGACGGAAGGCGTCGCTGCGTTACGACCGCCTTTCCAACTGGGCCCCGGCCTCCGCCGGGGAGGCGACGTGTTTGGAGCGAGGCCAGAGCCGACCGTTGTCCTACGCCCCCGAGCCCCCGGCACCACAGGCCATTTCGCTTCCGTTTCGGGCGTGCGATGCCTATATGCTGGGCATGGCATCCAACCCTGAATCCAACAATCCCAACCTGCCCAACCAGGGCGACTATGGCGCAGACTCGATCAAGGTCCTCAAGGGCCTCGACGCGGTCCGCAAGCGCCCCGGCATGTATATCGGCGACACCGACGACGGGTCGGGCCTCCACCACATGGTGTTCGAGGTCAGCGACAACGCGATCGACGAGGCGCTTGCCGGGCATTGCGACCGGATCGACATCGTCCTGAACGCCGACGGATCGGTCAGCGTCACCGACAATGGCCGCGGCATCCCGACCGGCATCCACACCGAGGAAGGCGTGTCCGCAGCCGAGGTCATCATGACCCAGCTCCACGCCGGCGGTAAGTTCGAGAACACCAGCGACGAGAACGCCTACAAGGTCTCGGGCGGCCTGCACGGCGTCGGCGTCTCGGTCGTCAACGCGCTCAGCGAATGGCTCGACCTGACGATCTGGCGCGACGGCAAGGAGCATTACATGCGCTTCGCGTTCGGCGACGCGGTGCTCCCGCTCAAGATCGTCGGCGACGCGGCCGAGGGCCAGAAGGGGACGCGCGTCACCTTCTTCCCGTCGCCCGCCACCTTCAAGATCACCGATTTCGACTTCGACAAGCTCGAACATCGCTACCGCGAGCTCGCCTTCCTCAATTCGGGCGTGCGCCTGTTCCTGACCGACGCGCGGCATGAGGAACTGAAGACCGTCGAGCTCTATTACGAGGGCGGTATCGCCGCGTTCGTGAAGTATCTCGATCGCGCCAAGCTGCCGCTGATGCCCGAGCCGGTCGCGATTTCGGGCACGCGCGACGACGTCACGATGGACGTCGCGCTGCAGTGGAACGACTCCTATTACGAGAACGTCCTCGCCTTCACGAACAACATCCCGCAGCGCGACGGCGGCACGCACATGGCCGCGTTTCGCGCCGCGCTGACCCGCACGCTCAACAATTATGCCGAGAAGTCGGGCCTGTTGAAGAAGGAAAAGGTCCAGCTCACCGGCGAGGACATGCGCGAGGGGCTCACCGCGATCGTCTCGGTCAAGCTGCCCGACCCGAAGTTCAGCAGCCAGACCAAGGACAAGCTCGTTTCGTCCGAAGTCCGCCAGCCCTTGGAAAGCCTGATGGCCGACAAGATGGCCGAATGGCTCGAGGAAAACCCCGCGCACGGCAAGGCGATCGTCGCCAAGATCATCGACGCCGCCGCCGCGCGCGAAGCCGCCAAGCGCGCGCGCGAATTGACGCGCCGCAAGGGCGTGATGGACATCGCCTCGCTGCCCGGCAAGCTCGCCGACTGCCAGGAGCGCGATCCCGCCAAGTCCGAGCTGTTCCTGGTCGAGGGTGACTCGGCCGGCGGTTCGGCCAAGCAGGGCCGCGATCGCCATTTCCAGGCGATCCTCCCCCTGCGCGGCAAGATCCTCAACACCGAGCGCGCGCGCGAGGATCGCATGTTGTCGAGCCGTGAAATCGGCACGCTCATCACTGCGATGGGCACCGGCATCCGCGACGACTTCAACGCGGACAAGCTGCGCTACCACAAGATCGTCATCATGACCGACGCAGACGTCGACGGCGCGCACATCCGCACGCTGTTGCTGACGCTGTTCTACCGTCACATGCCCAAGATCATCGAGGGCGGCTATCTCTACATCGCGCAGCCGCCGCTCTACAAGGCGACCAAGGGCCGGTCCGAGATGTACCTGAAGGACGATGCCGCGCTCGACGAATATCTGGTCGATGCGGGCGTCGGGTCGATGGTCCTCGAAGGGCCCGGTGGCGCCCGCTTGGGTCGCGACCTGAAGGATCTGGTCGATCACGCGCGGCGGATGCGCACGCTGATGCGCTACGTCCCCAAGCGCTATGACGCGGGCATGATCGAGGCGCTGGCGCTGGGCGGCGTGTTCGATCCCGAGGCGTCGGTCGCGGACCGCACGTCGCGGCTCGAGATCGTCACGCGTCGCCTCGAACTCGACGACGGCGATGCGCGCTGGACCGCCGAGCTGACGCAGGATGGCGGCATCCATTTCCAGCGCGCGTGGCGCGGGGTGACCGATCACCACATCATCGAGGCGAGCTTCCTCGTCTCGGCCGAGGCGCGCAAGCTGCACGCTTTGTCGGCCGAGCAGTCGGACAGCTATGCGCGCACCTCGAACCTCGTCCCCGCGAGCAAGGCAGCGCACGCCGACGAGCCCGAGGCGGAAGACGCCGCAGAGACCGGTGCCGGCGTGATCGGGTCCGCCACCGCGGTCGCGACGCGCGGCTCGACGCAGGTGTCGCGCCCGAGCCATCTGCTCGACGCGATCCTCGCCGCGGGCCGCAAGGGCCTCGCGATCCAGCGCTACAAGGGGCTGGGCGAGATGAACGCGGAACAGCTGTGGGAAACCACGCTCGATCCGTCGGTCCGCTCGATGCTGCGCGTCACCGCGGTCAATGCCGAGAGCGCGAACGAGATCTTCACGCAGCTGATGGGCGAAGTCGTCGAACCGCGGCGCGAGTTCATCCAGGACAACGCGCTCAACGTCGCCAATCTCGACGTCTAGGGCGCGTTTCGCTTCCGCGGACCGACGCGCAGGGATCGTCCGATCCGGGTGCGTCAGTCCGGTTTGGCAAGGCGTGGCGCGTCGGTTTTGCGGATGATCGCGCCGAAATGCGTCTGGCCGTCCTCGCGCCACATCGACAGCGACAGGGTGACGGCCAGTTTCGACCCGCCGCGGTGCGTCGCCTCGAGGGTGACGGTCGTCCCGACCAGATGCGCAGCGCCGCGGGCCGCGAGTTGCTGAAGGCTCAGGGCGTTACCTCGTTCTCGCGGATCGATGATGGCGATCGTCTGACCCAGCGCCTGGTCGGTGCTGAAACCGAACAGCGTCTCGCATGCCGCGTTCCAGACGATGATCCGGCCGTCATGATCCGCACATAGAATGCCATCGGGAGAGGTCGCGGCGAAATTGTCGAAGCGGGACCGGCCCGGGTCGGGCAGCTGTGGCACGTGGTTCGTCAGCGGCGACCCCTCACGCAGGCTGCGCGCGAGTTCGGGCGTGTCGAGCCAGCGTTCGCGGGGCGCAAGCCCGCCATCGACCGCGACATAGACCATCTCCGCCACGCTGCTGACGTTCAGCTTGCGCAGCGCCTGTGCGCGGTGCCCCTCGACCGTGCGCGGGCTGATCGCCATCGCCTGCGCGATCGCCTTGTTCGTCTGGCCGACGATCATCGCGCGCACGACATTGCGCTCGCGCTCGGTCAGCAGGTCAAGACGCGCGCGCGCTGCGCCGCGCTGCGCCGTCCAGTTCACCAGCGTCGCGACCCGTTCGAACGCGCGGTCCAGCGCGGCCGCCAGCGTTTCGGGCTCGAGCGGCATGTCGAGCACCTCGGTCGCGCCCAGTTTCATCGCCTCGACGGTGACCGTCGCATCGGTCCGCGCCGTGATCGCGATCGCCGGCCATCGGATGTCGCGCAGCGCCAGCGCGGAAAGCAGCCCCAGGCCGTGCGCCGGCGGCGTCCGCAGCTCGATCAGGATCGGCGCAGGTTTGAGCGTCGGCAATTGCTCGAGGAACAGGTCGGCATGGGCAAAGGGCCAGACCGTGATGCCCGACGGCTTCAGACAGGCCTGCAGATGCCGCCGCGTGCCGCTGTCGTCGTCGATGACGTATAGGATCATGGCTGCTCCGGTCGGTGGCGGTGCCAGGGGCCCGAAAATGGTGCCGCGGCCGGGACGATGAAATTCGGCGTTACACGGTAAAGTTTAAGAGTTCGAGGGGGCTGTCGCGGACGTTCAATAGGTGATGCTGACCCAGAGGATGTCGCTGTAGGATCCCGGCTTCAGCTGCGTCTGGCGGGCCGGTGCGCGGGCGTAGACGGGAATCGCGGTGCTTGTCGCGACCGCGGTGCTGCTGACGGTGCTGCTGCCATTGGTGCCGTCACCCCAGACCCGGGAGTGCGCAGGATCGATATAGAGATTGTAGAGCAGCGCCTGGGCGCCGCCGGTCATGGTCCGCGCGCCATAATCGCCATTGCCCGGGCCGATCGCGATGACGACGCTGGTCTCGACGTCGCAGCTGATCGCGATGCCGGTGACCGCATCCTGGGGTGCGGTCGCGAACGGATCATAGGAGCCGAGCGTCAGCGCCTGCGGGCTTACGCTGCAACTGGCAGCCGCTGCCGGCGCTGCGGTCGCGAGTAGCGCGAAGACAAACGCGGCGGTGATCGCGCTGCGACCGATCATGAGGTGCATGTGAAGGTTCCGAGATCGGGTTGGGTCTGCCCGGCGGGGACGAAGTCGAAGGCGAAAGCGCACCCGCCGCCGGCGAAGGTGGCGGATACGCGATTGCGCGCGGCCAGCCCGGTCAGATAGGCGTCGCCGCCGGGCGCCAGCAGAAAGGCTTCGCCCGCGCCGTTCAGGTGAAGCACGGTGCCGGCGGGAAGCGGGTTGCCGTCCGCACCGACCACCCGGAGCCGCGCATCGCTTGCGGCGCGCGCGCCGAACCGTACCGCGACGCCGCTGCGATCATAGGGCCGCACCGTACGCTTGGTCTCGTCGATGATCGCGTCGAGCGGCAGGTCCTCGGCCTCGATCCGGATATGATTGTCCTGAAACGGCAGCAGCCGCGGGATGACCAGCACGCCCGCCGCGTTCGTCCGGCCGACCAGCTGGTTGTCCGAATAGACGCGGACATTGGCGTAGGGGCCGACGCGCACGGTCCCGAAGCTCTGCTCGATCCGACGCGCGGCGAACACCGCGCCATCGACCGTCGCGACCGATCCGACCAGCTGCAGCCGCGTGCCCGACGCACCGTTCAGCCGGGTCACCTGCGCATCGACACGGCCGATGCCGCTCTGGGCATTGACCTCTGCATCAAGCCGCTCGATCGCCCCGGTTTCCGCCTGCAGCCGGTATCCGACGCCGTCTCCATAAGGGAGGTTGCGTTGCAGCGTCGTCGTCGCGCCGAGCTCGCCGTCGCGCAGCTGCACGCCGGCGGTGGCGCTCGTCCGCTGGCCGAACGGGACGGTGAGGCGGAACTGCACCGTCGTGTCGCGCGCGCCGGCAAAGCTCCGGCTCGCATTGAGGCTGAGCGCGCCGATCCGACGGAGCCGCATCGACGCATTGGCATTGCCCGACAGGATATCGCCGCGCTGGTCGCGGCTGCGGCGCCACAGGAGAGAAGCGGTGACCGACCCATAGGGCGTGGGCGTGCCGATAAAGCCGGTCACCGTGCTGCGCGCGCGCCGATAGGCGGTCGAATCGCCGACCGTCGCATAGTCCGCGGTGGTGATCTCGCCATTGCCGCCCAGCGACAGGCCGCGCGTCTGGCGTTCGAACCCGATCCCGAACAGGCCGCCGCCGCCCCGGTCCGAATGGCTGCCCGCGGCCGAGAGCGAGAAGATCCCGACCGCGGGCCACAAGGCGCTGACCTGCATGCTGGTCGCCTGCATCTTGCGGGTGGTTTCGCCATGCGCCTCGACCGTCAGCCGCTCGGTCACGCCGTAGCGATGCGTCGCCGACAGGATCGGCGTGCCATAGTCGAAGCTCGCCCGCGTGAAATTGCGCCGCAGCACGCCGATCTCGTACGAGAAATCATGCAGGCCCCGGCGCAGGATCTGCGGCGCGGCATAATAGGATTGCGTCACCCGCGTCTCGCGACCCAGCGCATCGCGCACCACCAGCTGGATATCGCCGCTGCCATTGACCACCGGGACGTCGGTCAGCGCGAACGGTCCGGACGCGACGGTCTGGCGGTTCTGGAGGATGTTGTTGACATAAAGGTCGACGACCGAGGGAACGGCGGCGCTGCCGTTCAGCGTCGGCAGCGCCATCGTCAGATAGCCCGGCTGCGTCGCGAAATTGGTCGCGAGCTGAAGGCCCGCGAACCGCAGCGCACCGGTCCCGGTGCTGCCGCGCGTCACGCCATCGCCGATCCGCAGCGATCGCAGCCGCGCCGGGTCGTCGATCGTCCAGTTGGTATCCAGCCTGACGAGGCTGCGTCGCCCGTCGCCACTGTTCCCCGTGCCGGCGATGAAGCCCGTCCCCATCGTCCCCGCGCCGCTGAACGCGCCCAGCTCGAACAGGCCGTCGAGCGAGGACGCGCCTGACGCGGTCTGTGCGGACAGGTCGTAATTGAGGAAGCCGCCGATCCCGCTGCGCGTCATCGGCCCGTCGGTCCGGCCCGACAGCAGCGCGCTCGACGGCATGAACAATGCCGCCGGCGCGGTGATCGACAATGTCTGCGTCGCATCGTCGAGGCCGGCGACAAGCCCTTCCGCCGTGTCGAGCCGAAGATAGGTCTCGCCCTCGAACAGCCGCGTATCGTCCTCTTTCAGCACCAGCCGCCACGCGCGTGCCGCGTCTCCGGTGACGTACAGCGCGTCCGCATCGTACAGCACCCAGACCGGATCGGGCTGATCGATGCCGTTGATCCGGATCGCGAGCAACGCCAGACGCAGGTCCGCCGGCGCCGCAGCCTGCCCCGCAGCCGGGATGGGCGCGGGGTCGGCAGCGATGCCGGGCGAACCCGCGGCCAGAAGCACGATTGCCAGACTAGCGCGCGGCCAGATTCGCCGTGACTTCGTGCTCGCCATCGGCGGTGCGGATCGCGAGCGTCAGCGGCGTCCCGGTCGTGAGTTCGGGGTGTTTGCCGATCTCCCATTGGCGCATGCTCTCCGGCAGGACGACGCCCATCGCGTTGCTCAGCACGGTCGATGTGCCGCCCGTCCCCGTACCCGCCCGATGCGCGATGCCGGTGACCTGCGCGATCGCGCCGCCGGTATTGCGCGCCTCGAGCACGATGTCGCCGGCCGGACGCCGCCAAGCGGTCCAGGCGACGTCAGCCTTGGCGGTCGGATCGGCGACGATGTAGAGGGGCAGGTTCAGTTTGACCGCGATGCGCACGCCGTTCGCCGTCGCCGGCCCGGGGATCTCCTGCAGCATCACGCGATAGGCGGCATTGGGCAGGCGGTGCCGCACGCCGATGCGGACGAGTTGCGGCGCCCGCGTCGCGGCGGTGAAGATGGGGGGCGACGCGATCAGGTCGTCGGTCGGCGTATAGACGTCCTTGCCGTCGACCTGGGTCCAGCGAAAGGCGGACACCCGGATCGATACCGGTACAGCCTCGCCATTGGTGATGGTCAGCGATCCGACCGGGCGGTTGGCGGGCAGGGTGAGCGTGACCGGGCTGACGCGGAAGTTGCTCGCGACCGCATCGCCGGGCAGGGCGATGGCGGCGGCCATGCAAAGACCGGCCGCCGTGAGGCGACCGGTCTGCAAGAGGCTCATAAAGCGCATTGCTTGAAGAGCTTAGTAGTTGACCGTGACCTGGACGACATCCGCATAGGTTCCTGCCGGTGCGTTCGTCTGGCCAAGCGGGATGCTGCCGGCCAGCACGATCGGCACAACGACGCCGGTGCCGGTGCCGGTGATCGGCGAGCTGCCGGCCGTGCCATCACCCCATGGGCTGGTGGTGGTGTTGTCATTGTACAGGACGTAGTTCAGCTTCTGGCCTCCCCCGCCGGTCGAGGTCATCCCGCGCAAGGCCATCGTTGCATTTGCGCCCGTGCCGACATCGGCCGTCGCGGTCCAGGCCGTGCCACTCGTGCACATGACGTCCAGACCACCGGTGCCCGCATGCGCGGCGCCATCGGTCACATCGGCGCCGCCGAACTGCAGCGCGGTCGAGGTGACCACGCAGCTCTCGGTGACTTCGGCGTTGGCGGCGATCGTTGTGCCAGTGCTCTGCGCCGATGCCGGGAGGCCGACGAAAGCGGTCAGGCCGAGCGCGGACGCCAGCGCGAATTGGACGCGCATGTTGTTGATAGCCATTGGTAATTCCCAGGACTGGGCGCAGCAGGACATACCTTGCGCCACTTATGTCGAGCCGTATCTGTCATCAAGAGGCTTCTTGAAAACATGCCGCCTCATCGATGCAGTTCTACGCCAATGGCATTGCGAAGACCTGAACAAATGTACAATATTTCCCACGTAGATCTACGTGGAAATGCATGGTCTTGCCTTGGGATAATCGTCGATCATTGCCGTACATCATGACGAATCATGGTAAACGGAATGAGTTTCGATGGTTAATACTAGATGAAAGGCTGAATGCTGGCAAGGCGTGCCGTGCGGATGGGCCCCACATGCCCCGGGATTGCGACGATCGCGGCCCGGGCACCGGCTCATCGGGCTGGCCATCACCGTCGCGCGGCCATTCCTATAGCGCCAACGCCTCCTATATCCCGTCGGCACCCTGCTGACCGGACGCAGCTTTCGCGCATCCCGGCCGGCCAACCGACGCGGATCGCCGCGTGAGAGGACAGCATGACAGAGTATAAGAAGACCGACGCCGCGCTCGCCAAGCTGACGCCCGAGCAATATTACGTCACGCAGGAAAGCGGCACCGAGCGGCCCGGGACGGGATCCTATCTCAACACCCGCGAACCCGGGCTCTATGTCGACATCGTGTCGGGCGAACCGCTGTTCGCGTCGGCCGACAAATTCGACTCGCACTGCGGCTGGCCGAGCTTCACCAAGCCGATCACCCCCGCGCATGTCGCCGAGCTGCATGACCGCAGCCACGGCATGGTCCGCACCGAGGTCCGCTCGGCGGGCGCGGACAGCCATCTGGGGCATGTCTTCGAGGATGGGCCGCGCGACCGCGGCGGGCTGCGCTACTGCATCAACTCGGCCGCACTCCGCTTCGTCCCGCGCGACGCGATGGAAGCCGAGGGGTATGCGGACTATCTCGACCAGGTCGACGCCGCAGGCGCGTGACGGAACGGCCGGCCGCTCGCGCGGCCGGCCACCCCGTGGGTCAGGCGAGCGTCAGCCCGACATCGACATTGCCGCGCGTGGCGTTCGAATAGGGGCAGATCTGGTGCGCGGTATCGACCAGCTTCTGCGCCTGCTCGCGGTCGAGACCCGGCAGCGCGACGGTCAGATCGGTGGTGATGCCGAACCCGCCCGCATCGCGCGGACCGATGCCGACCTTGGCCGTCACCGACACATCGTCGGGCAGCTTCATCTTCAGCTGCTGTCCGGCGACCTTCAGCGCGCCGATGAAGCAGGCCGAATAGCCCGCCGCGAACAGCTGTTCCGGGTTGCTCCCGTCACCACCTGCGCCACCAAGCTCCTTGGGCGTCGACAGGGCCACCGCGAACCGGCCGTCCTCCGACCGTGCCTGACCGTCACGACCGCCGGTGGCGGTTGCCGTGGTGCTGTATTTCACATCGACCGACATGCTGAATCTCCTATCTGTTTATCGCGATAACTAAATAGGAGTGCGTGTCGGCGCTGTCCAGAGCCGCGCGCTCTGACCAGCATCGACAATCCTGCTCGTAACTGACGGAGGTCAGCGCACCTCGGCGCGGAGCGTCGCGCGAACGCCGCGATGCGCGCGGTCATATTCGACGATCGAATGCAAGCTCTGCGCCATCGCGCGGATCAGCTTGGTGCCGAGCCCCGTACCCCGCGGCGTGGCGTCGGCGGGCATGCCGCAGCCATCATCCTCGACCGCCAGTAGGAACTGGCCGTCATCGGTCTGCGACAGCGTCACGCGGACCTCGCCCGATCCCGCGGGATAGGCGTATTTGCAGGCATTGGTGACGAGTTCGGTGACGATCACGCCCAGCGACACCGCGCGGTCGGTCGCCAGCCGGATCGGTTCGGCGACCAGCCGCAATGCGCGTGGCAGCGCCTCGCTCGACCAGGTCTCCGCCAGTTCGTCGACCAGCGCGCCGAGATATTCGCGCATGTCGACGCTCTCGACATCGTTGCTCGTATACAGGCGGCGATGGACCTGCGCGATCGCCTGGATCCGCCGCTGCGTATCCTCGAGCGCCTCGCGCGCGGCCGGGTCGGTCAGCGCCCCCGCCTGCAGGCTGACCATCGCCGAGACCAGCTGCAGCGAATTGGCCACGCGGTGGTTCACCTCGCCGAGCAGCGCCTCGAGCCGTGCGTTGGTCGCGCGCAGATCGGCCTCGGCGACGGCCTTGGCCTGTTGCAGCACCGACCGCGCGCCGACCTGTTCGAACGCCGCATCGAGCAGCTCGAAAAACTCCTCGCCGACGGTCTTCACGACATAGTCGGCCGCGCCCGCCTTCAGCGCGGCGACCGCGATCCGTCCCTCGTCTGACCCGGTGACATAGACGACGGGGGGCGCATCGGGCAGCGCGCGCAGCACGTTGAGCGTCTCGAGCCCGTCCATCCCGGGCATGTAATGGTCGACCGCGATCAGGTCATACGGTTCGGCGCGCGCCATCGCGATGCCGTCCGCGCCCGACTCGGCCAGCGTCATATGGTACCCGCGACGCTCCATCGCGCGCCCAACCAGCCGCCGGATACCCGCATCGTCATCGATATAGAGAACGCGTTTGCCGGTCATTCAACTCTCGGCCGAGGGGACCTGGATCACCGACAGGAACAGGCCGAGCTGGCGGATCGCCTGGGCAAAGCTCTCATAATTCACCGGCTTGGTGATATAGACGTTGCAGCCGAGATCATAGCAGCGCTGGATCTCGACCTTGTCGTCGGTGGTCGTCAGCACAACGACGGGCGCGCGTCGCAACGGGCTGCCCTCCGCCTTGATCCGCGCGAGGATGTCGGTGCCGCTCATGTCGGGCAGGTTGAGGTCGAGCAGGATCAGCGCGGGGCCGCTCTTCGCCGGACCGTCGGCCGCATCGAACAGGAAGTCGAGCGCGGTCGTGCCATCGGTGAAATGGCGGATATCGTTGAGGATGCCCGCACGGCGGATGTTCTTCTCGATAAGGCGCGCATGGCCCTCGTCGTCCTCGATCATCACGATGCCGACGGATTTGTGATCGTTCATGCCACGGGATCCTGTAACCTGAGGTCGAAGGGGAGATTGAGCCGGAAGGTCGCGCCTTCGCCGAGCGTCGAGACCACGTCGATCGTCCCGCCCAGCCGATAGGCCAGCGCGCGGACATGCGCGAGGCCGATGCCCTCGCCGGGCTGGTCCTGCGGCCCGGCACGCCGGAACAGGTCGAAGACGCGCTGGTGATCGCCCGGCGCGATCCCGCGGCCATTGTCGATGACCGACAGGATCACGCGGTTGCGCTCGCGCGTGCCGGCAAGCCGGATCACGCCCGGCCGTCCGGGCTGGAGATATTTGGTCGCATTCTCGATCAGGTTCGACAGGATCTGTTCGAGCGCGAGCCGGTCGGTGACGAGTGCGGGCAGCGGGCGGTCGATCGTGACGGTCGCGCCGCGATCGTCGATCAGATGCTGGATCGACGCGACGATCGCGTCCCCGACGGCGGCCGGGTCGACCGGTTCGGGGGTGATCGACCGCCGCCCCTCGCGCGACAGCTTCAGGATCGCGTTGATCAGCCGGTCCATCTTCTGCGTCGAGGCGCGGATGAAGCCGATCGCCTCGGGCAGATCCTCCCGCGCGGCGATCCGCGCCTCGGGCGTGACGATCTCCGGGGCGATCGCCTCCGCACGGTCGATCAGTGCGGCCAGCGGCGCGGCGGCCTCGGCCAGCTCCGCGGTAAAGCCCATCACGTTGACGAGCGGCGAGCGCAGGTCGTGGCTGACGATATAGGCGAAACGCTGGATCTCGTCATTCGCCCGGCTGAGATCCGCGGTCCGTTCGACTACCTGATCCTCGAGCGTCTCGTTGAGCAGGTGCAACCGGTCGCGCGACGCGCCGAGATCGGCGGTGTAGCGCCGGATCACCAGGATCGCGAGGATCGCCACGACGAGGAGGAGCAGCGCTGCGAGGCCCGCCACCGACAGGAACAGCATGTTCGACCGCTGCTGGCGGTCACTGCGGATCTCGAGCAGGCGAACTTCCTCGGCAGCCATCGCCCGCAGCCGGTAGCGGATGCTGCGCATCAGCGGGACGCTCGCATCGACCGCGAACCGGCGTTGCGCCTCGCCGATCCGGCCCGCGTCGACCAGCGCGATCGACTGGGTCCGCAGGCTGCGCAACTGGCCCACCCGCGGTTCGATCAGGTCGAGCCGCGCGGTCTGGCGTGGATTGTCGTGGGTCGAGGAGCGCAGCGCCGTCAGCGCCGGCGCGAGCCGTTGGGCCGTCGTCTCATAGGCCGTCGAGAACAGGGGCAGGCCGGTGAGAAGATAGCCGCGCCGCGCGGTTTCCGACTGCTCCATCTCGACCTGCAACGTGGCGATCGCCTGGCGGACGTCCTGCGTATGAAGAATATCGGCGGTGTAGCGCGCGTTACGCACCGTGATCCAGCCGATCGCGACCGCGGCAGCGGCCAGCGCGACGAAGCCGAGCGTCATGAACGCGACCAGCCAGCGGGCGATGCGCCCTTCCGACTGGGGAAGTTTCAAGCTGATACGCGCCATATGCGACCCGTCTAGGATACCGCCTATCGTTACGCCAGCGATACTGACGGACGGCGGCCGGAGAGGGTGGATACCGGCGGCTGCGCGACGGCGATTGCGAGGATCGGGGCGTCTGGCCGCGCCGGATGGGCATCGACACCGGCCCGCCAGGGTGGGGCCGGCGCCAGCGCCGACCCCGTTATGTCTTAGTTGCTGTCGGAGTTGTTGTCGTCGTCGATCGCGAGATACAGCGCGCCGCCCACGGCGACGGCAGCGACGGCGACGATGACCAGACCGGCACCGGCAACCTTGTTCTTCTTGGCAGTCGGCGATGCAGCGCGCACCGACTTGGCGACCGACAGCGACGCTGCGGAATTTGCAGCAGCATTTGCCGCGACGGGCATGGCCGAGACGGCAACGGCAGCAGCCGTGAGAAGGATCTTACGCATGAGAACAACTCCGTAACTTTATGAGAAGAGCGCACAGTATAGGCGTTTGTATTAAAAATGAAGCAACGTCTAAACCGATCGGGGGCAATTATCGGTCGCCGACCGTGACCCTAGGGCAACAGTTTTCGGGTGCTGGCCTTGCCAACGCGGCGGTCGCCACTGTGCCGCATCGATCGCGGGATTGGCCGAGACCCGGAGATCGCAATCGCGATCGGTCGGGATGGCCATCAAGATCACGGATCATCATGACCCGGTGATATCGTCGTCATGGTTCGACTTTGGCAGGCCCTCTAACCCGCCCGACAAGGCGAGACCGCTGCCGTTCGAGCGGATGACATCGCTACGCCGTTCGTTTGCTCAGTTGCTGTCCGAATCATCGTCGTCGCTCGAGGCGAGCAGAATGGCGCCGCCCACGATGACAACCGTTGCGAGCAGGGGGACGATCAGGCTCGGACCGGCAAGCTTGGTCTTCCTGACGGTCTGCGTCGATACACGCACCGACTTGGCGACAGACAATGGCGCCGCTGCGTTGGTGGCTGCATTCGCGGTGGCCGGCATTGTAGCGATTGCAAATGCTGCAGCAGTGATGATGAACTTGCGCATGAAGGGGTCTCCACTTCACCGAAGGAGACACGATCATAGTTCAATTCATGAATAATATAAACGCGCGTCATGTTTTGGTACGGATTATATCTATCCGCCGCGAAGTCGCTCTAAAGCAACAGTTCCTGCGCGCTCGCCTTGCCGACACGGCCGCCACCACTGCGCCGATCCATCTCGTGATTGGCGGTGAAGCGGATATCGGGGTCGCGATCGGTCAGGAACGCCATCAGGGTCTCGTGATCCAGTTCGGACCATTCCTTGCCGCGGTCGGGGCCATAGCGCACGCGCGGGATCAGGCCGGGATCGCGCGACCATTCGATCAGCTGCGCCAGGCTCGCCTCGTTGAGCATGTCACGCAGATGAAAGGCGGTGACATAGGCGTCGGGGAAGGCGCGATGCGCGGGCAGGCCGCGCTCATGCTCCATCCCCGCGGGCTTGCGCCAATAGCGCAGCACCTGGTTCGAGAAGCTCGGCGAATCGGGCCACAGCCGCAGCGCGCATTTCCAGGTGCAGATCCATTCGGCATCACGGGTCAGCGCGGAAGTACAGAATTTCTGTTCGAAATCGGCGCGGTGCGCGGCCAGCGCGAGCCGTCGCGGCCAGGGATCGAGCACCTGGCGCGCGCAATCATGCCACCAGGGCGCATCGGCGACATGCTCGTCGAGAATATGGTGGATCGCCTGCGTTACCGGCGGAATCAGCCGGCCGGGATTGACCAGCAGGCTGCCGCCCTCGCCGTAGATTTCCCAGCGCCCGTCCTCGCCCAGCGCGACGTCCTGCCAGCCGATCTCGCACACGCCGTGCGCGGGGGGAGCCGATCCGGTGGTCTCGAGGTCGATGACCCGGATCATCTGCGGCTGGGGTTTGGGCTTTGCATAAGATGGCGCCATGACTGCCATGTGGGGACAAAAGCGCGGCTAATCCAGCGCGTATGCACCATCCCGGTCGATATCGACCTCGCGCACGCCGCGCCGCTGGCGCGCACGGTCGACGAGCGTGCGCAGCCCTTCGCGCCGGTCGCGCGCCATCGGCACGTCGCGCAGGACGAATTCGCCGCCGCCGGTCGTGCGATCGGTCGACGTCAGCACGATCGTGCCGATGTCGGTCATCTGGTTGAGCAGCGAATAGCCGAGCCGGACGTCCTTGATCCGGTAGAGCTCGATCTCGTCGATCGTCTTGAACAGGATGCCGCGCTTCACGATCAGCCGCTGGTCGGTGATCTCGAAGGTCGTGCTCCGGTTCCGGAGCCAGCGCAGCCCGATCAGCACGAAACCCACGCCGACCAGGCAGGTCAGCAGCGTTCCCCAGCCGGCAAAGCTGCCGAGCAGCCAGCGCCGCGTGCTGGACCGGAATTCGTCGATGGGTCGCTCCACGCGGCACTCCTTGGGATGATGGCGGAGGGTAGGGTAGCGCGGCCCCGAGTCAATCGCCGCGCGCGGGGCGGCACGCGGATCAGGCTCGCGTCACGCCGCAGGCCGCGAGGTGCGCATCGACCGCGGCGAGCAGGCTGGCCAGCGCGTCGTCGGTGCGTGCCTCGGCGCGCACCGTCAGCATCGCCTGCGTGTTCGACGCGCGCAGCAGCCACCAGCCCTCGGGCGTGGTGACGCGCGCGCCATCGGTCAGGTCGACCACCGCGCCGTCGCGCGCCAGCCGTGCGACGACCGCGTCCACCACCGCGAACTTCTCCGCGTCGTCGACCGGGAAGCGCAGATCGGGCGTCGCGACCAGCGCCGGCATCGCATCGTGCAGCGCGGTCAGCGATTGTCCCGACAGATGCACCGCGCGAATGAGGCGGACCGCGGCATAGGCGGCGTCGTCGAACCCGTAATAGTCGCCGGCGAAGAACAGGTGCCCGCTCAGTTCCCCGCCGAGCGGGGCGCCGGTGCGCGTCATCGCGGTCTTCATCAGGCTGTGTCCGGTCGGCGCCATCACCGCCTTGCCGCCAAGCGCGGCGATCCGGTCGAACAGTGCCTGGGACGACTTCACGTCCGCGACGATCGAGGCGCCGGGATGCTCGCGCAGCGCGGGCTCGACCAAGATGGACAGGATCTGATCCCCCCAGATCACCCGCCCCAGCGCGTCGACCGCACCGATCCGGTCGCCATCGCCATCAAAGGCCAGTCCGAAGTCGAGGTTGTTTTCCGTGACGAGCCGCTTCAGATCGGCAAGGTTCGATTCTTCGGTAGGATCTGGATGATGATTGGGAAAATTGCCGTCGACTTCGGCGAAGATCACATGATGCTCACCCGGGAGGAGCTTGACCAGCGCCTCGATCACCGGGCCCGCGGCGCCGTTGCCGGTATCCCAGCCGATTCGGTACGCGCCGCCGGCATAGCCCGCCATCAGCCGGCCGACATAGGCGTCGCGCAGGTCGACGGTGGTAACCACGCCGGCGCCTTCGCTCCACGCGCCCGACGCGGCAAGCGCGGCAAGATCCTGGATGTCGTCACCGAAAAATGGGGCGTGACGCAATACCATCTTGAAGCCGTTATACTCGGCGGGATTATGGCTGCCGGTTACGTGGATGCCGCCATCCACTTCTAGCGTCGCCTCGGCATAATAGAGCATCGGCGACGGGCCGAGACCGATCCGGACGACGTCGACCCCGCCCGCGACCAGCCCGGCGACCAGCGCCGCCTCGAGCGCGGGGGAGGACAGGCGACCGTCATAGCCGACCGCCACGCGGGTGCCGCCGATGCCGCGGACGCGCGTCGCGAACCCCCGGCCGATCGCAGTGGCATCTGCAGGGCCGAGGCTTTTGCCGACGATCCCGCGAACGTCATATTCGCGCAGCGCGCTGGGGTCGAACTGGTGCGTCATACGTCTCTGTGTCGGCTTATCGCGTGCGTTTGAGCAGCAGGTCGCGCGCGGCGTTCACCCGCCGCGTCAGGTCGGTTGAGCCGCCGCGGTCGGGATGGACCGAGGCGATCAGCCGCCGGTGCGCGCTGCGGACCGCGTCGGCGTCCGCAAGCGCGTCGATCCCCAGGATCGCGCGCGCTTCCGCCTCGTCGGTCACCACGCGCTGTTTCGGCTTGGGGCGCAGATACCGCCAGGCCAGCCAGATCAGCAGTGCGGTGGCGATCCACGTCACGCCGCGGCCCTGCGGCGGACCGTGGTGCGGTCCGTCATGCAGCGACATCCGACACGGGGCCGGGCGACGCCGGCGCAGCGGCGCGCGGCGCGGTTTCGGCGACCAGCTCGGGCAGCTGCAGCGCCGCCATCATCTCGCGCAGTTCCTGGCGCGCGGCGACGTGTGCCAGCCCCATGCCGCCGAATTCCTTCGCATCGATCATCGTCAGCCCGGCGGGGAACATCTCACGGTAGATGACGCGCTCGCCGAGCCCCGGAATGATCCGGAATCCGACCCGCTTCGACAGCTGGACCAGCGCATCCGAGACGCGGCGCATGTTGCGCGCCTCGATATGCTGGAGGCGGTTGCGCAGCACGACCCAGTCGATCGTCGTCCCGTCCGCGCGGGCGCGCTGCTTGCGCGCATCCCAGATCAGCTCGGAATAGAAACTCGGCCGCGTCACCTGGAAGGTTTCGGGATCGACCTGCCCGATCAGATCGAAATCGACGAAGCTGTCGTTCATCGGCGTGACCAGCGTGTTCGAGAGCGCGGCGGCGGTGCGCGCAAACGGATCGTCGCGGCCGGGCGTGTCGACGACGAGGAAATCCGAGTCCGCGCACAGCGAATGCCACAGATCCTCGAACTGGTCCTCGGTCTGCGCCGACAGCGTCGCGTGACGCGGCATCGGCAGCGCGGAGCCGGTGCGCTTGATCGTCTCGGCGCGGTTGTCGAGATAGCGGCCGACGGTGCGCTGGCGGTGGTCGAGGTCGAGACAGGCGACGCGCGCGCCCCTGGCGGCCAGCGCGATCGCGACATGGACCGCGGTCGTCGATTTGCCCGTGCCGCCCTTCTCGTTGGCGAACACGATGACGTGCGTCGAAGCGTGAGGGGAATCCGGGCCCGTGGCCAACGCGCGTTTCCTTATTGATCGTGAGTGACGCCCTTCATAGAAGCCGCGACCGTACTTATCGAGTGGGAGTTTCACGTGGACACCGTCAGGGACCTGAATATGCTGCGCGAAAGCGTCGCCGCGTTCCGCGCGGCCGGCCAGCGCGTTGCGCTCGTCCCGACGATGGGGGCGCTCCACGCCGGCCATGTCGCGCTGATCGAGGCGGCGAAACGCCCAGGCACGAAGGTCGTCGCGTCGATCTTCGTGAACCCCAAACAGTTCGGCCCGAACGAGGATCTCGCGCGCTATCCGCGGCGCGAGATGGCCGACATCAGGCTGCTGAACGAGGTCGGCTGCGACCTGCTCTGGGCGCCGGGCGTCGAGGTCATGTATCCCGAAGGCTTTGCCACCAACGTCAGCGTCGCCGGGGTGAGCGAGGGCTTTGACGGGGCCGCGCGCCCCGGCCATTTCGACGGCGTCGCGACCGTCGTCGCCAAGCTGTTCAACCAGGTCGGCGCGGATGCCGCCTATTTCGGTGAAAAGGACTTCCAGCAGCTCGCCGTCATCCGCCGGATGGTCACAGATCTCGACTTCGCGATCGAGATCGTCGGCGTCCCGACGCAGCGCGACGATGACGGCCTCGCCATGTCGTCGCGCAACATCTATCTCGACGACGACCAGCGCCGGCAGGCGGTCGCGCTGCCGCGTGCGCTCGGCGTCGCCGCGCGTGCGATCGCCCGCGGCGAGGATGTCGCCGCCGTGCTCGACGACGCCCGGACCGCGCTGGTCGGCGCGGGCTTCGCGATCGACTATGTCGCGCTCGCGGATGCCGAGACTCTCGTCGAGCAGACGGGTGCGGAACAGCCCGGCGCGGCCCGCCCCCGGCGGCTGCTCGCGGCCGCGCGGATGGGCACGACCCGGCTGATCGACAACATCGCGGTCGACTAGGCAATCCTACGGAATGCCCCGTTAACCATTGAGCAGGCCGAGTCGGTCCAGTCTGTCGGCAGGAACAGCGGGGACCGACAATGGCTGGCAGGCTCAAGACCAAGAATTTCCTGATCGAACGGCGCCTCGCCGATGCCGCGCGCGGCGACGAGCGCGCCTGCTACGAACTCGGGATGGTGTATTCGACCGGCACCGCGGGCGTCGTGCTCGACCTGATCGAGGCGCATAAATGGTTCAACCTGGCGGCGGTGTCGGGCAATCACGCGGCGCAGGAATGCCGCGCGCAGATCGCCGAGGACATGAGCCCGCGCGACATTGCGGTGGCGCAGCGCGCCGCGCGCGACTGGATGCAGTTGACGCAACGCCGCGCGGCGTAAGCCTTCTGTCTGTATCCTCCCCCCTGACGGGGGAGGATCAGGGCGTCATTCCGCTGCGGCCTTCTTCTTCGGCGCTGCCTTTTTCGCAGGCGCCTTCTTGGCCGGAGCCTTCTTAACCGGCGCCGCCGTCGCCTCCCCGTCCTTGGCCGCCGCGGCCTTGGCCGGTGCCTTCTTCGCCGCGGGCTTCTTGGCGGGCGCCTTCTTCTTCTTCGTCGCAGGCGCCGCCGCGGCCCGCGCGTCGATCAGCGACGCGGCTTCCTCCAGCGTCAGCTGGTCCTTCTCGATCGACTTGGGCAGGGTCGCATTGGTCGTGCCGTCGGTGACATAGGGACCGTAACGCCCCTCCATCAGCTTGATCTCCGCCTCGGTGCGCGGATGGTTGCCGAGCACCTTGAGCGGCGCCTGCGCCCCGCGCGCGGTGCGACCGCCGCCGGCCGCCGCTTCGGCCAGCTTCACGACCGCCGCGTTCATGCCCGTCTCGAACACGTCCGCGGTCGTGGTGAGACGCGCATATTTGCCCTGATGCTTCAGATACGGCCCGAACTTGCCGATCGTCGCGATGATCGGCTCGCCGGTCTCGGGATGATTGCCGACCGTCCGCGGGAGCGAGAGCAGCTTGACCGCCCATTCGAGGTTGAGCTCGCCGATGTCCTTCGGGATCGACGCCATCTTGCGATCCTCGCCCTCGCCGATCTGCAGATACGGGCCGAAGCGTCCCGACTTGCGCTCGATCGGCTGGCCGGTGTCGGGATGCGTGCCGAGCGTCGACGGACCCGCATCCGTCTCGGCGTCACCGCCGGGCTGCGCGAAGCGGCGGGTGTATTTGCACTCGGGATAGTTGGAGCAGGCGATGAACGCGCCGAACTTGCCGCCACGCAGCGCGAGCTGCCCCTCGCCGCAATTCGGGCAGAGCCGCGGATCGCCTCCATCCGCCTTGGCGGGGAACAGGTACGGCGCGAGGAAGGTGTCGAGCTCGGCGGTGATCGCGCTGGGCTGCTGCTCCATCACCTCGGACGTGCGCGGCTTGAAATCGCGCCAAAACGCGTCGAGCACCGACTGCCACTGCGCGCGGCCGCCCGAGACGTCGTCGAGCTCCTCCTCGAGTTCGGCGGTATAGTCGTAGCCGACATATTTCTCGAAGAAGCGTTCGAGGAACGCCGTCACCAGCCGCCCGCTCTCCTCGGCGAAGAAGCGGTTCTTCTCGATCCGGACGTACGCGCGGTCCTTCAGCGTCTTGATGATCGAGGCATAGGTGGACGGGCGACCGATGCCCAGCTCCTCCATCCGCTTGACGAGGCTGGCCTCCGAGAAGCGCGGCGGCGGCTGCGTGAAGTGCTGCTCGGCGTCGACCTTCTTCTTGGCGGGCGCATCGCCCTCCTTCATCCGCGGCAGGCGGCGTGCGTCCTCGTCCTGCGTGTCGTCGGCGCCTTCCTCGTACAAGGCGAGATAGCCGGGGAAGAGCACGACCTGACCGGTTGCGCGCAGGATGTTGCGACCCGTGCCGTCGGCCATCTCGACCGTCGTGCGTTCCATCCGCGCCGACGCCATCTGGCTGGCGAGCGCGCGCTTGAAGATCAGGTCGTAGAGGCGCGCATGATCGCCGCCGCCGGCCTTGTCCTTGGAAAAGTCCGTGGGGCGGATCGCCTCATGCGCTTCCTGCGCGTTCTTCGCCTTCGACTGGTACTGGCGCGGCTTGTCGGGGACGTAGCTCGCGTCGAAGCGGTTCGCGACCGCGAGGCGCGCGGCGCTGATCGCGCTGCCGTCCATCTGCACGCCGTCGGTACGCATATAGGTGATCGCGCCGTCCTCGTAGAGGCCTTGCGCGATCCGCATCGTGTGATCGGCGGAGAAGCCGAGCTTGCGCGACGCCTCCTGCTGGAGCGTCGACGTGGTGAACGGCGGCGGCGGGTTGCGCGTGGCGGGCTTGGTCTCGACCGTCTGGACCGAGAAATTGCCGTCGAGCACCGCCTGCTTGGCCCGCAGCGCATCGCCCTCGTTGCCGATCGACAGGCGATCGAGCTTGTTGCCCTCGAACTGCGTCAGGCGCGCCTGGAACGCGGTGCCGTCATGCTCCATTTCGGCGGTGACGGACCAGTATTCCTGCGGCTTGAACACGTCGATCTCGCGCTCGCGCTGGACGATCAGGCGCAGCGAGACCGACTGGACGCGGCCCGCGGACTTGGCGCCCGGCAGCTTGCGCCACAGCACCGGCGAGAGCGTGAAGCCCACGAGGTAATCGAGCGCACGGCGGGCGCGGTAGGCGTCGATCAGGTCGTCGTCGAGCTCGCGCGGGTTCTTCATCGCCTCGGTGACGGTGGCCTTGGTGATCGCGTTGAACGTGACGCGCTCGACCTCCTTCGGCAGTGCCTTGCGCGCACGCAGCACTTCGCGGACGTGCCACGAAATCGCCTCGCCCTCGCGATCCGGATCGGTCGCGAGGATCAGGCGGTCGGCGGTCTTGGCGAGGTCGGTGATCGCTTTCAGCTGCTTCGACTTGTCGGCGTAATTCTCCCACGTCATCGCGAACTGATCGTCGGGATCCACCGAGCCGTCCTTGGGCGGCAGGTCGCGGACATGGCCGTAGCTGGCCAGCACGCGATAGTCGCTGCCGAGATACTTCTCGATGGTTTTGGCCTTGGCAGGCGATTCGACGATGACAAGCTGCATGGGGAAACCGGGATCCTTACGTGTACGCGTACGAGGGTGACGGCGTTCGGGTGGTGCCGTCAAGCAGGCGCTTGGTCGGCATGAATGCGCCAGATAGGGCGCCCGCGCCCGTTTGTCAGAGGCGGGGCGGGCGCGGTGGCGGCATCGCGATGCGCGATCGCGGGGGCGCATCGTGCAGACCGGCTGGCGTCCCCGCCCGGGACGGATCGAAGTGATGTCGATAGAGCATATGCTGGATAGTTGATCCAAATCAGGTTAATTGTTGGTGTAAGATCGCATCGATCGGCGCTCATTTCGGCGGATTGCATGACATATCAGGCCCTCTGCCGCGCTGTACTGCCCCCGACCGGGAAAGCGCGTCCTGCCGCGCTGCGACGTTGACCAGTGTCCAGTTGAATCCGGCGGGCGTCGCATGACCCCCGCGGCACTCGTCCTCGCGCAACGCAAATGCGCGGTGCTGGCGCGACGGATCGCGACGCTGCGCCGGGCCGCGCTGCGCACGACCACGCCGCTGCTGATCGAGGACGATCAGCGCGAGCTCGACGGACTGATCGCGACGATCGAGCGGGCCTGCGACGACGCGGACGCGCTTGCCCGGAAACAGCGTGCGGCGATCGCGCTGGCACTCGCGACCACCGGCGGCGCGCCTAGTCGGCGGACGCGGCCCAGATCAGGCTGACGCGCCCGCCCGCATGCCGTTCCAGCCGGCCCGCCAGTTCGAGTTCGAGCAGGATCAGCTGGACGATCGCGGGCGCCCGGTGCGACTGGCGGACGAGTTCGTCGATGCCGACGGGGACGGGGCCGAGCAGGTCGGCGACCGCGCGCCGGTCCGCCTCGCTCGCATCGTCGAGATACCCACCGCCGGTGTCCTGCCCGGTATAGGCGTCGACGGGGGAACGGACCGAGCGGCTGTCGAACGGGCGGATCTGTTCGAGAATGTCCGCGGCCGACTGGACCAGCGTTGCCCCCTCGCGGATCAGCAGATTGCACCCCTGCGCCCGCGGATCGAGCGGGCTGCCGGGCACCGCCATCACCTCGCGCCCCTGCTCGGCGGCGAGCCGCGCGGTGATCAGCGAGCCCGATTTGGGCACCGCCTCGACCACCACCGTCCCGATCGAGAGCCCTGCGATGATGCGGTTGCGCGACGGGAAGTTGCGCGCCTTGGGTTCGGTCCCGGGCGGCTGTTCGGCGAGCAACAGCCCGTGCGTGGCGATCGCGTCCTGCAGCGCGGCGTTGTCGGGCGGATAGGCAATGTCGATACCGCTCGCGATGACGCCGATCGTGCCGCCGGATCCAGTCCCCGTGCCGTTCTTCCCGAGCGCACCGACATGCGCGGCGGTGTCGATCCCGCGCGCGACGCCTGACACGACCGTCGTGCCCGCCTCGGCGAGCGCATGCGCGAGTTCGCGCGCGAAACGGCACGCGGCGGCAGAGGCGTTGCGCGCGCCGACCATCGCGATGCACGGCCGTGTCGCATGCACGATGTCACCGTGCAGGATCAGCACCGGCGGCGCGGTCTCGGTCTCGGCCAGCAGGCGGGGGTAATCGGGGTCGTCGACAAAGAGGTAGCGGGCGCCGAGCCGCGCCGTCGCCGCCATCTCGCGGTCGACCAGCGTCCGGTCCGCGACCCGCGGGACGCGCCCGCCGCCGCGTGCGGCCAGCGTCGGCAGCGCGTCGATCGCGGCCTGCGCGCTGCCGAAGCGCGCGATCAGCTGGCGATAGGTGACCGGTCCGATCCCGGTCGTACGGATGAGCCGAAGTCTGGCGACCGCGGTGTCAGCCACCGCGCGGCCGGCTGGTGCCACCGATCCGCGGCTCGGTCCCGGCGAGCAGCCGCTGGACATTCTCGCGGTGTTTCCACCCGACGATCAGCGCGAGCGCGAGGAGCAGCAGGACCAGATCCATGCGTCCGAACAGTGCGGCGGCGAGCGGTGCGCTGAACGCCGCGGCGATGCCCGCGACCGACGAGATCCGCAGCGTGCCGAGCAGGCCGAGCCACACCACCGCATAGACCAGCCCGAGCGGCCAGTGGAGCGCGACGACGATTCCCATCAGCGTCGCGACGCCCTTGCCGCCGCGGAACCGCAGCCAGACCGGGTAGCAATGGCCGATAAAGGCGCCGGCCGCCGCGAGCAGCGCGTTGCCGGGGAACAGATGCGCGACCAGCAGCACCGCGACCAGCCCCTTGGCCATGTCGAGCAGCAGCGTCGCCGCGGCGAGGCCCTTGCGCCCGGTCCGCAGCACGTTGGTCGCGCCGATATTGCCCGATCCGATCGTCCGCAGATCGCCCGCGCCGCCCAGCCGCGTCAGGATGACGCCGAACGGGATCGACCCCAGCAGGTAGCCGAGCGCCAGCGACAGCGTCGGCGCGACCCAGAATATGTCCGTCTGCAAGAAAGCTCCCCCGTTCCGCCCCGCTATAAACGACCCGCGGCGGACGGCAAATCCCGCGTCCGTGGGCGTTGGGTGCGCGCCCGGACATCTCCACCCCGTCATCCTGACGAAAGTTAGGATCCAGAGCCAGGTAGGACGGCGCCCGTAACTCTGGATCCTGACTTCCGTCAGGATGACGGAAGAAGGGGGCGGATACCGTAAGGCGCGGGCGGCGGGAGCGCCGTGCGGGCGACGGGCAACACCCCTGCCAACCTTCGGCCCGCCCCCAGGCTGTCACCCGCCATCGATACCGCCTAAGGCGCGGTGATGGACGTTCGCCCCATCCTGTTCTTCGATTCCGGCGTCGGCGGCTTGTCGATCGTCGGCCCCGCGCGCGCTGCCTTGCCCGACGCGCCGTTCGTCTATGCCGCCGACTCGGCCGGCTTTCCCTATGGCACCAGGAGCGAGGCGGAGATCGCCGCGCGCGTGCCGGTGCTGCTCGGGCGGCTGGCGGAACGGTATCGGCCGCGGCTGATCGTGATCGCGTGCAACACCGCGTCGACGATCGCGCTGCCGGTGGTGCGCGCCGCGCTCGATCTGCCGGTGGTCGGCACGGTCCCCGCGATCAAGCCCGCCGCCGCGCTGTCGGTGACGCGGACGATCGGCGTGCTCGGCACCGAGGCGACGGTGCGCCAGGTCTATGTCGACGATCTCGCGGCGCGGTTCGCGGCCGACTGCACCGTCCTGCGCCACGGCTCGGCGGCGCTGGTCGAGATGGCGGAGGCCAAGCTCCACGGCCGCGCGGTCGCGCCCGACCGCTATGCCGCCGTCCTCGACGGCCTGTTTGCGCAACCCGGCGGCGAGGCGATCGACGTGATCGTCAACGCCTGCACGCATTTTCCGCTGGTCGCCCCCGAGCTGGCCGCCGCCGCCGGGACGCGGGACATCCGCTTCGTCGATGGCGGCCCCGGCATCGCGCGCCGGATCGTCCACCTGATGCAAGGGGAGTCTTGGGCCGGTGGCGGCGAAGGGGTCGCGGTCTTCACGCGACTCGGCCCCGACGAGCAGGCGCTCGCCCCCGCGATGGCCCGGCACGGGTTCACCCGGATGGAGCAGCTCTGACGCGCGGCTTGGGACAATATGCCCGCTTGCGTCATGCGCGCAGCATGGCAATGTTCTACAAGGACGAGGAAAGCGATCACCGTAACAACGGTATTGCGCTGGATTAGACGGAAAGCGAGGCGTAGTGCCCCAGGTCATGATTACGGATGTCTCCACGACGGCCGACGGCATTGCGGGCCCACGAGTCGATTATTCGCGCGTCTTCACGCAGGCGATCGACCGCCTCCATGCCGAGGGCCGCTACCGCGTCTTCATCGATATCCTGCGCAACAAGGGCGCGTTCCCGAACGCGCGCTGCTTTGCCGGGCATAACGGCCCCAAGCCGATCACCGTCTGGTGCTCGAACGATTATCTCGCCATGGGCCAGCATCCCAAGGTGATCGCGGCGATGGAAGAGGCGCTGCACGATGTCGGCGCGGGCTCGGGCGGCACGCGCAACATCGGCGGCAACACGCATTACCATGTCGACCTGGAAGGTGAACTCGCCGACCTGCACGGCAAGGAAGCGGCTTTGCTGTTCACCAGCGGCTATGTCTCGAACGAGGCGACTCTGGCGACGCTCGCCAAGGTCCTGCCGGGCTGCATCATCTTTTCGGACGAGCTGAACCACGCGTCGATGATCGCGGGCATCCGCAATTCAGGCTGCGAAAAGCGTGTGTTCCGGCACAACGACCTCGCGCATCTCGAGGAGCTGCTCGCTACCGAGGACCCGAGCGCGCCCAAGCTGATCGCGTTCGAGAGCGTCTATTCGATGGAAGGCGACATCGCGCCGATCTTGGCGATCTGCGATCTCGCCGATCGCTACAACGCGCTGACCTATTGCGACGAAGTTCATGCGGTCGGCATGTACGGCGCACGTGGCGGCGGCATTTCCGAACGTGATCAGGTCGCGCAGCGGATCACGATCCTCGAGGGGACGCTCGGCAAGGCGTTCGGCGTGATGGGGGGCTATATCGCCGCCGATCGCACGATCGTCGACGTGATCCGAAGCTATGCGCCGGGGTTCATCTTCACGACCTCGCTGTCGCCCGTACTCGTCGCGGGCGTGCTCGCCAGCGTCCGGCATCTGAAGGCGTCGAGCGTCGAGCGCGACGGGCAGCAGGCGTCGGCGGCGATGCTGAAGGCGATGCTGAAGGATGCCGGGCTGCCGGTGATGATCGGCGACACGCATATCGTGCCCTTGATGGTCGGCGATCCGGTCAAGGCGAAGAAGATCAGCGACGTGCTGCTCGCCGAATACGGCGTGTACGTCCAGCCGATCAACTATCCGACCGTGCCGCGCGGTACCGAGCGGCTGCGCTTCACGCCCGGCCCCGCGCATACCGAGGCGATGATGCGCGAACTGACCGACGCGCTGGTCGAGATCTGGAGCCGTCTGGACCTGCGCAAGGCGGCCTGAGCCGGACCGGCCTATAGTGCCGCCGCCGTGAGGGTCAGGACACCGAGCCCCAGCGACAGCGGCACGCGCAGCGCCATCCACCCCGGTGGCGCGATGCCGGCGCGGACCAGCGCCCGATCGACGAGCAGCGCGCCGATCAGGCTGATTCCGAGCACCACCAGCGACGGCCCCGGCCAGCGCAGCCCGACCATCCACGGCCAGGCGGTCACCAGTGCGATCAGCGACGGTGCCACGCTCGCGAACCACAGCCAGCGCGGCGCCCCCTCGGTGCGCGCGGCCAGCCCCCACCACAGCCCGCCGAGAAAGCTGAGGATCAGCGCGGCATAGGCATAGGCGACCGCCAGCGCGGAAAATCGGCTCGCAGGGTCGTTGCCGAGCAGCAGCGCGACCGCGCCGATCTGCGGCAACAGCCCCGACAGCCCGAGCAGCCGCGCGATCGGCGGAATGCCACCGGAGGGCGCAGGCGCGGGCGCCATCAGACGCGCGCGACCACGCCGGTCGCGACGACCGGACCGGTCGGCAGCCCGGTCGGCGAGCCGCCCAGCGGTTCGATCGAGATCGCCAGCGTCGCGCCCGGCGCGATCCGGCCGCGATCCGCGCCCCGCGGCGCCAGCACCGTCGGCCGCGCGGCAAGCAGCCCGAGCGAATGCGGCACGCCGTCGCCGCCGATCACCCAGAGCTGCGCGACACGCGCATCGGGCACACCCGGCCCGGCCGCGACGCGCAGCGCCCCGGTCGCGGGGTCGTACACCGCGGCGACGGGCGACTTGGCATCGCCCAGCATCGCGACCAGCACGCTGCTCGGCCGCGCCGCCGGGATCGGCTGCGACACCGGTGGCGCCGACCGCGGCTCGACCGCGATGAACAGCAGCAGGCAGGCGGCGACCGCGCTGCTCGCCGCCGCCAGCCACGGCCAGGGCGACCGCGCCCCGCTGCGGAGCGTGGTCACGCCGTCGGCCGTGCGACCCGATTGGCGGGTGAGGGCGTCGAGACTCGTCTCGACCCGCGCCGCGAGCTGCGGTGGCGCGTCATGCTCGGGCCACAGGTCGAACAGCGCCGCGAACTGCGTGCGCCACCATTCCACATCGGCGGCGAAACCGGGTTCGGCGAGCAGGCGGCGCACCGCCGCCGCCCGCTCGTCGCCCTCGAGCAGGCCCAGGGCGAATTCGCCCGCAAGCGGATCACGATCAGCCACCGAGGCAATCCTTCAATCGGGCCAGCCCGCGCCGCACCCAGCTCTTCATCGTCCCGAGCGGCACCGCGCGACGCAGCGCGAGCTCGGCATAGGTCACGCCATCGAAGAACGCGGTCCGGATCACGTCGCGCTGCTGCTGCTCCAGACCCTCGAGACAGGCGTGCAACCGCCGCGTCGCCTCGTCGTCGAGCAGCAAGGCCTCGGCGCTCGGCTGCGGGTCGGCAATGTCCGGTGCATCGTCGATCGGCGAGGCGCGGCGGACGCCCTGTGCGCGCTGCCAGTCGATCGCACGATTGCGCGCGATCGTCGCCAGCCAGGTGATCGGGCTCGCACGACCGGGTTCCCAGCCGCCGGCGCGCTTCCAGATCGTGAGATAGACGTCGTGCAGCACATCCTCCGCGGCTTGAGCATTGCCACAGATACGCAGGGTGATCCCGAAAAGCTTCGCCTGGGTCAGCGCATAAAGCTCGCGAAAGGCGTCACGGTCTTCCTCGCCGGTCCGGATCAGGACACTCGAGAGATGGGCGCGGGCGGCATCCGCCTGGGGCTTGGACAGGGTCACGCGACCGACACTAGCGCGTTGATCCGCGGCGACAATAGCCTTCGCCCGTCTTGACCGTCAGGCAGTCGGTCTTGCCGGCCAGATATTTCAGACCCGTCGCGTCGCCGTTCGTCGGCCGCAGGATCTCGCGCACCCCGTCGCGCGTGAAGACGATCGTGTCGCCGACCGCGCGCGCATCGAACACCCCCTTGTGGTCGAGATCCCACTGCATCGCGAGCCGGAACTGCCCCGGTTCACCCGCCGGCGTCACGTCGAGGACCATGCCCTCGACGCCGATCCACCGCCCCGACAGGTCGCGCGTCGGTTCTGCGACGACCTTTTCGGGGCGCGTCGTCTCGGTTGCGCCCACCGACGTCATGCTCGCATCGCCGCGCGTCTCGGGTGCCGGTCCGGAACAGGCGGCGAGGACGAGGGCGGCAAGGGCGGCGGTTAGGGCGAGAGCTTTCATGGGGATCTCTTTGCAGGCGGCAGGGCGGTCATTGCAATCCTCCCCCTGGCGGCGGGGGATCGTCAGGCTCTATGCGCCGCCTTCGCGAACAGGTGTGGCAAATCCCGGCTCGGCTCGGTAAAGGGCTGGGCACCCGATCCCGATCACAGGAATACGCCAGGTGCGCATCGCCATCGCGTCCGACCATGCCGCCGTTTCGTTGAAAGCGGTGCTGACCGCGTGGCTGCGCGAGGCCGGGCACGACGTGCTCGATCTCGGGCCCGAGGGCACCGCGAGCGTCGATTATCCCGATTACGGCTATGCGCTGGCCGCCGCGATCGAGGACGGTCGCGCCGAGCGCGGCATCGCGCTGTGCGGCTCGGGCATCGGCATCTCGATCGCCGCCAACCGCAATCCCGCCTGCCGCTGCGCGCTCGTCTCCGAGCCGCTGTCGGCGAGCCTCGCGCGGATCCACAACGACGCCAATGCCATCGCGATGGGCGCCCGCCTGATCGGCGAGGAAATGGCAAAGGCGTGCGTCGAAGCCTTCCTGTCCGCCGATTTCGCCGGCGGCCGTCATCAACACCGTGTCGACAAGCTCTCCGCCGTCGACCGGACTTCCGCAAAGGTCCCCGCATGAGCACCCAGCCCAACACGCTCCATGACGTCCAGCCGGACGGCTTCTTCACCCGCGGCCTCGCCGATGCCGATGCCGCCGTCTTCGCCGGCGTCGAGGCGGAGCTCGAGCGCGAGCAGACCCAGATCGAGCTGATCGCTAGCGAGAACATCGTCTCCAAGGCGGTGCTCGAGGCGCAGGGCTCGGTCTTCACCAACAAGTACGCCGAGGGCTATCCGGGCAAGCGCTATTACCAGGGCTGCGCGCCGTCGGACACGGTCGAGACGCTCGCGATCGAGCGCGCCAAGCAGATCTTCGGCTGCGGCTTCGTCAACGTCCAGCCGCATTCGGGCGCGCAGGCGAACGGCGCGGTGATGCTCGCTTTGGTCAAGCCCGGCGACACGATCCTCGGCATGAGCCTCGACGCGGGCGGCCATCTGACTCACGGCGCCAAGCCCGCCCAGTCGGGCAAGTGGTTCAACGCGATCCAGTACGGCGTCGACGCGACAACGCACCTGATCGATTACGACCAGGTCGAGGCGCTGGCGGTCGAGCATCAGCCGAAGCTGATCATCGCGGGCGGCTCGGCCTATCCGCGCGTCATCGACTTCGCCCGTTTCCGCGCCATCGCGGACAAGGTCGGCGCCTATTTCATGGTCGACATGGCGCATTTCGCGGGCATCGTCGCGGCGGGGCTTCACCCGACGCCGTTCGGTCACGCGCATGTCGTGACCACGACCACGCACAAGACGCTGCGTGGTCCGCGCGGCGGCATGATCATGACGAACGATGAGGCGATCGCGAAGAAGATCAACTCGGCGGTGTTCCCGGGGCTCCAGGGCGGGCCGCTGATGCACGTGATCGCAGCCAAGGCGGTCGCGTTCGGCGAGGCGCTCCAGCCCGACTTCAAGAGCTATATCGCCGCGGTCGTCGAGAATGCGAAGGTGCTCGCGGCGACGCTCAAGGAGCGCGGCTCGGACGTCGTCTCGGGCGGCACCGACACGCATCTCGCGCTGATCGACCTCACCCCGCTCGGCATTACCGGGCGCGACGCGGACGAGGCGCTCGAGCGTGCAGGCATCACCTGCAACAAGAACGGCATCCCCAACGATCCGCTCCCGCCGATGAAGACCAGCGGCATCCGCGTCGGCACCCCCGCCGGCACGACGCGCGGCTTCGGCCCCGCCGAATTCCGCGAGATCGGCAACATGGTCGCCGACGTGCTGGACGGGCTCGCGAAAAAGGGCGAGCATGGGGACCCGCAGGTCGAGGCGGACGTTCGGGCACGTGTTCGCACGCTGTGCGCGCGCTTCCCCATCTATCAAGGATAACGAGCATGTCGAAGATCGATGACATCCAGAACGACATCAAGGCGACCCCCGGCCTCGGCAAGAGCATGGCCAAGTGGAGCGCACTCGGCGCGGTCGTCGCGATCCCGGTGCCGGTGATCGGCCCGATCTTCGGCGCGCTCGCGGGCGCGGGCTATGCCTATTACAAGGGCAAGAAGAAGGTCTGAATGCGCTGCCCCTTTTGCGGACATGAAGACAGCCAGGTCAAGGACAGCCGCCCCACAGAAGACGGGGCGGCGATCCGGCGCCGGCGCCAGTGCGAAGGCTGCGCCGCGCGTTTCACGACGTTCGAGCGCATCCAGCTGCGCGAGTTGTTCGTGCTGAAAAGCGAGGGGCGCCGGGAGCCGTTCGACCGCGAGAAGCTGCTCCGCTCGCTCTCGATCGCGACGCGCAAACGCGCGATCGAGCCGGGACGGATCGACAAGCTCGTCAGCGGGATCCAGCGCCGGCTCGAGACGCTCGGCGAGAACGACGTCACGTCGAAGCGGATTGGCGAGATGGTGATGGACGGGCTCAAGGGGCTCGATTCGGTCGCGTATATCCGGTTCGCTAGCGTGTACCGCGACTTCAGCGAGGCGAAGGACTTCGAGGCATTTGCCGGGAGTGTCGAGGAGGTCGGGCGGGCGGAGTGATCTGACCGTCGGTCGTTTCCCTGGCGGGGGCCCTTCGACTTCGCTCAGGGCGAACGGAAGGGGGCGAGGTCCTGCGGGCCACCCGGCCCCGAGAGCCCGCGCGCTCGTCGAGACGCGCACCACCCCCACCCCGTTCGTCCTGAGCGAAGTCGAAGGACTTGTTTGACCACCACGCCACCGCGTAAGCCCCGGCCATGACATTCTGGGCCTATATGGTGCGCTGCGCCGACGACAGTTATTACACCGGACATACGGACGATCTCGAACGCCGGATCGGCCAGCACAACCTCGGCGAGGTGGCTGGCTACACGCAGACGCGCCGCCCCGTGACGCTGATGTGGAGCCAGGACTTCCCGTCCCGACACGAGGCCCTCGCGGCCGAGTTCCAGGTCAAGGGCTGGTCGCGGCGCAAGAAGGAAGCGCTCTCGCGTGGCGATTGGGCGGATCTGCACGATGCGGCGATCCCCCCGCGGGAGCGTGCCCTTCGACTTCGCTCAGGGCGAACGGAGGAAGAGGAGGGTGCCGCACCACCCTCCGCCGTTGATGCCTCACTCCCTCCCCCCGTTCGTGCTGAGCGAAGTCGAAGCACCGTGGCGGACCCAACCCCACCCCCCGTCATAATCCTAGTCCGCCCCCAGCTCGGCGAAAACATCGGCAAGGCCGCGCGCGCGATGCTGAACTTCGGGCTCGTCGAGATGCGGCTCGTCTCCCCGCGCGACGGCTGGCCCAACCCGTCGGCCGGCCCCGCCGCCAGCGGCGCCGACATCGTCCTGCAAAACGCCAAGGTCTATGACAGCGTCGCCGCCGCCACCGCGGACTGCGCACAGGTCTTCGCGACAACGGTCCGCAAGCGCGGCGTCACCAAGCCCGTTATGACCCCCGAACAGGCCGCGACCGAGATCCACACCGCCCCCGGCCGCTCCGCCATCCTGTTCGGACCCGAGCGCTCAGGGCTAGAAACCGACGACGTCGCGGTCGCGCGGACGATCATCACCGTGCCGATCAACCCCGAATTCGGCTCGCTCAACCTCGCCCAGGCGGTGATCCTGGTCGCCTATGAATGGTCGAAGGGGCTGACCGCGGAGCGCGAGCTCAGCCAGCCGTCGATCAACCCGATCATGCCGCCCGCACCGCAGGAGGAGCTCGACGGGATGATCGGCCAGCTCGACACGATGCTGATGGGCGCAGGCTTCTTCTATCCGCCCGACAAGATCCAGACGACGCGCCGCACGTTGCGCACGCTGCTGACCAAGCCGGGCTGGTCGAGCCAGGAAATCCGCACGATGCGCGGCGTGCTCTCGTCGCTGGCGGGGAAGAAGCCCAGGGCCTGACGGGGGGCGAGAGGTGCGTTCAGGCCCGTTCTCCTACCCCCCCCGTTCGTCCTGAGCGAAGTCGAAGCGCATGCCCCAAGCGAAGGTGCTTCGACTTCGCTGAGCACGAACGGGATGGGGAGGGGAGGGGGCGGTTGCATTACCCTCGGCCCCGTCGCGTCCTCCTACCCCCGTTCGCCCTGAGCGAAGTCGAAGGGCATGCCCCAAGCGCAGGTGCTTCGACTACGCTCAGCACGAACGGGGCAGGGGGGCGTACGTTGGAAGACTCAACGCCGGTCGAACGCCGCCAGCTCATACGCGATCGACGCCTCGACCAGCCCCTCCCACAGATCCGCGATCGCCGCGTCCGGCAACCCCAGCCGCGCGGCCTCCGCCCGGGCATTCTCGATCACCTGAGTCTTGCGCGCCTCGTCGCGCACATGCCCCCGCTCGGGCTTGATGCGCGCGGCGGCGTCCATATAGGCAAAGCGTCTGGCCAGCAGCGCGACGAGCTCGCGGTCGAGCGCGTCGACGCCCGCGCGGACCTCGGTCATGGTGGTACAGTCGGGGCCGGATAGGATGGTCATGCCGCCTCTTGCCGAGCGGCCCGCACGCTGTCCAGCTTGACTCTGGCAGGCGCGGCGTCTAGGCGCCCGCCTTCGCAATGGCCCTGCACCCCGGTGAAGCGGTGGCCCTGCCTTGTCCGGACCCTTGGGTCCTATGACGACCAGCAGAGCGATACCGGGACCAACGTTGTTTGCATTTGCAAAGGTTTTATCATGTCGAAGCGTCAGAGCGCAAAGTACAAACTCGATCGCCGTATGGGCGAGAACATCTGGGGTCGCCCCAAGTCGCCGGTCAACAAGCGTGAATACGGCCCCGGCCAGCACGGCCAGCGCCGCAAGGGCAAGGTCAGCGACTTCGGTATCCAGCTGCGCGCCAAGCAGAAGCTCAAGGGCTATTACGGTGACGTGACCGAGAAGCAGTTCCGCGCCTGCTATTTCGAAGCCGCGCGCATGAAGGGCGATACCAGCCAGAACCTGATCGGCCTGCTCGAGCAGCGCCTCGACATGATCGTCTACCGCGCCAAGTTCGCGCCGACGATCTTCGCGGCCCGCCAGATCGTTTCGCACGGCCACATCCGCGTCAACGGCGTGAAGTGCAACGTCGCATCGCGTCGCTGCTTCGTCGGTGACGAGATCACGCTGGGCACCAAGGCGCAGGAGATGGCGCTGGTGATGGAAGCACAGACCCTCGCCGAGCGCGAGATCCCCGACTATGTCGCCACCGACGGCGCCGCCAAGGTCACCTTCACGCGCGTGCCCACGCTCGACGAAGTGCCCTACCCGGTGAAGATGGAACCGAACCTCGTCGTCGAGTTCTATTCGCGCTAAGTCGAGCGACGCGAGACCGGCCGGCGTCGCGCAGGCGACGTCCGACGACGTGGCCCCGCCACGGCGCGGTTCGAAAAAGGAAAAGGGCGGTCCTCCGGGGCCGCCCTTTTTCGTTGCGCTACATCCCCATCGCGTTGCGGAGAAATGCATCCGCCTTGGCAAGCATCAGGGTACGCGCACCATCGTCGTCCAGCTGGTGATCGAGACCGGGGAATTCGACGAGCTCGACCTTGCCGCCCGCCCCCTTCAGCCTCGATGCCATCAGCCGCGATTCGTCGATGCCGACATTTCGGTCGCGGTCGCCGTGGAACATCAGGACGGGCGCGGTGATCCGGTCGGCATGGCGCGCGGGCGATCCCGCCTGAACGTGCGGACCGTGACCAATAAAGGCGTCGACCACCGTATAACTGGTAAACCCGCGCGCTTCCTCGCGAAATGCATCGAGATCGGTCACCGGCGCGACCGCGACGATCGCCTTGAACAGCCCGGGTTCGGTGACCGCCGATTGCAGCGCGGCATAGCCGCCATAGGACCAGCCGACGATCGCCAGCGTGGCGGGCGCGGCAATTCCCTGTGTCACCAGCCAACGGCCGGCATCGTCGACATCGCCGATCGCGGTGCGCCACGACTGGAAGCCGTTTTTCTGGAACCAGGCCGAGCCATAGCCGGTCGAGCCGCGGAAATTGGGCTGAAGCACGGCAAAGCCGCGCGCGGCGAAGAATTGCGGGAGCCAGTCGAACCCCCATTCGTCGCGCGCACCCGGCCCGCCATGCGGCATCACGATCGCGGGCAACCCCTTGCCGCTGCTGCCGGCGGGAAGCGTCAGATAGCCCGGGATCATTGTCCCGTCGGCCGCGCGAAAGCTGATCGGCTTGACGCTGCCGAGCGGGATGCCGGCGAGCTGCGCGCGCGCCGGCATCACCTCGCCCATTTTCCGGGTCTTGCGGTCGAGCAGGTAATAGCGGCCGGGATCGACGTCGCTGCCCGCGAACAGCAGCAGCGTGTTCTCATCCGCACTGGCATCGATGAACGTCACGATCGGCTTCCCCGGCAGCGCCGCGTTGAGCGACGCCGCCAGCGCGCGCAGCGCAGGGTCGAAGAACGCCACCTCGCGCCGATCGGTCGCATAGGTGGCGCCGACCACGCGGCTCTGCCGGCCGATGCGGATCAGGCCGTCGACATCGACATCGGGGTGGGCCAGCACGAGCTCGCGCTTGAGCGTGCCGTCCAGCGCGACCTTGAACAGCGCCTGGCGGCCATCCTTGTCGTCAAAGCCATAGGCGATGTTGAGCGCCGGATCGACGGCATAGGGATTGAACCCGGTACCGTTCTGATCGCCCTCCAGCCGGCTCAGCGGCAACCAGGCGCGATCGCCGGGCTTCCGGTACAGATAGTCGGTCCGCCCGGTTTCGTAGCCGGAGTTGCTTCGGCTGCGCAGCCCCATGATCCGCACCATGCCGCGACCGTCGCTGATATACTCGTCCGCCGTCCCGCGCGGCGCCTCGATCGTCCGCCGTGCGAGCGTGACGCTGTCGATCCGTTCGACTCCCAGGCCCTCGCCGCTGCTCGCAGTCTGCATCCCGGTCGTCATCTCGGGCACGAAGCTGCGCGTCATCAGCACAGCGCCGGCGACGCCGTCGGCGGTCCAGTCGATCACGCTGCCGCCGTCCTGCATCATGCCGAGCGAACGGTCGTTGGTGCGGGCGCTGAGCATCTTCATCGCGCTGCCGTCGCGATTGATCGCGACCGTCCGGCTGAAGCCGATCAGCCCGAAACTGCTCTTCGACGCGGTCCGGATCTGGCAGATCACGCGGATGTCGGTGGCCCATCGACAGGAGGTCAGCGTTTCGGGATCCCCCGCCGCGGACAGGATCGGCTGTGCCACTTCGCCCGTGGTCATGTTCGCGATCCGCAGCGCGGCACCGTGCCCGCGAACGGGTACGATCATCGCGACATGCGTCCCGTCGGGCGACAGGCTCATCTGCTGGACCGCCTCGCGCGCGCCGAACGCCGCCGCCATCGGCCCGGCCGGGTCCGCGGCGCCCGCCGTCGTTGAAATCCCCACGCACAGCGCCATGCCCGCGCGCACGCGCATCATCGATCGCAACCGCATTCTTATCCCCCGAACCAAGCCCCGCTACGTAACCTAGCAACGCCGCGCGCGATGACAAACGCGCACTTTCGTCCAATTTGCACCAGACCGGGGGCGGGGACCGAGGCGACCACCGCGGGGGTGGCGCATGCCTTGCGCGGCGGGGGGCACGCTGCCAGAACGCGCGGCACTTACTCGGGAGATCCCTATGCGCGCTGCCCTTCTGCCCTTGCTCCTTCTCGGCACCGCCGCCTCGGCGCAGACCGCGCCCGCCATCTCGGTCGAAACGCTCAAGACCGTCACCCAGACGCTGTCATCGGACGCCTATGAAGGCCGCGCGCCGACCACGCCGGGCGAGGCGAAGACGGTCGCCTATCTCGTCGCGCAGATGGAGGCCGCGGGGCTGAAACCCGGCAACAAAGGCAGCTGGACCCAGGACGTGCCGATGGTCGAGATCACCGCCAAGGACGTCCGGCCGTTCGTCTTCACCGGCGGCACCGCTCCCGTCAGCCTCGCCTATCGCACCGACATGGTCGCCGGCACCTACCGCGTCGCGCCGACGTCGACCGTGACGAACAGCGACGTCGTGTTCGTCGGCTACGGGATCACCGCGCCCGAAAAGGGCTGGGACGATTATGCCGGCGTCGACGTGAAGGGGAAGACCGTCGTCATCCTCATCAACGACGCCGACTGGCAGACAATGGGCCGCGAAGGCCCGTTCGAGGGCCGCGCGATGACCTGGTATGGTCGTTGGCCGTACAAGTTCGAGAATGCGGCCAAGCACGGCGCGGCCGCGGCGATCATCGTCCACGACACCGAACCCGCAGCCTATCCCTGGGCGGTGGTGCAGTCGTCCTGGACCGGGCCGCAGCTCGAGCTCGACGAGAAGGGCGATCATCTCGACCAGTCGCAGGTCATCGGCTGGATGCAGAAGCCTGCCGCCGAACGCGTCTTTGCGAGTGCGGGCAAGGACTATGCCGCGCTCGCCGCGGCCGCCAAGGTGAAGGGCTTCAAGGCGGTACCGCTCGGCCTCAAGCTGTCGACGGGCTTTGCCAACACGATCCGTCGCCAGGCATCGAAGAACGTCATCGGCGTGCTGCCAGGCACGACCGCACCGGACGATTACGTGCTGTATTCGGGGCATTGGGATCATCTCGGCCGCTGCGATGCGGTGGGTGGCGACGACATCTGCAACGGCGCAGCGGACAATGCGACGGGCACCGCAGGGCTGATCGCGCTCGCACAGGCGCATGTGAAGGCCGGCCCGGCGAAGCGCTCGATCGCGTTCCTCGCGGTAACCGCGGAGGAATCGGGGCTGCTCGGCTCGCGCTATTATGCCGAACATCCCGTCTATCCGCTCGCGCGGACGGTCGGCGGCGTGAACATGGACGTGCTGAACGTCGACGGCCGCGTGAAGGACTTCGTGCTGACGGGGGCGGGCAAGTCGGAGATCGAGGATCTGGTCAAGCCGTTCGTCGCCGCGCAGGGCCGCGTGATCGGCGTCGAGGCCAACCCCGAACGCGGCGGCTATTATCGCTCGGACCATTTCAGCTTCGCCAAGCTCGGCGTGCCGATGCTTGACGGCGGCAGCGGCGAGGACCTCGTCGTCGGCGGCACCGCGGCGGGTCATGCCGCGCGCGAGGACTATGTCGCCAACCGCTATCACAAGCCCGCGGACGAATATGACGCCACATGGGACTGGTCGGGTGCGGTCGAGGATCTGACGATCTATTACGGGCTCGGCCGCAAGCTCGCCGACGACACCGCGCTGTGGCCCAATTGGTATAAGACCGCCGAATTCCGCAACATCCGCGACAAAGATCGCGCAGGAGCCAAGTAAGTGACGACACTCCCCCCGCCCGCCGAATGGGCGCATCACAAGGCCGTGTGGATCGGCTTTCCGAGCCATGCCGATCTGTGGCTCGACGATCTCGAACCCGCGCGTGACGAGGTCGTCGCCTTTGCCTCCGCAGTCCATGCCGACGGCAAGGGCGAGACGGTGATCCTGGTCGCCGCGGACGAGGGCTCGGCGCGGACCGCACGCCGGCTCGCGCCGTTCGCCGAGGTCGTGGTCGAGCCGTTCGGCGATATCTGGCTGCGCGACACCGCGCCGATCATCGTCGGCGACGGCACCGCGCATCAGTTCGTGTTCAACGGCTGGGGCGGCAAATACGACCTGCCCGGCGACGACACGATCGGCCGCCGTCTGGCCGAGAGCCGCGGCAAGACGCTCGCGGCGTTCGACTGGGTGCTCGAAGGTGGCGCGGTCGATGGCGACGGCACGGGCGTGGTCGTCACGACCGAACAGTGCCTGCTCAACCGCAACCGCAACCCCGACCTCGACAAGGCGGGGATCGAGGCGCGGCTGAAGTCCGACCTCGGCTTCAGCCAGGTCGTGTGGCTCGGCGACGGGCTCGTCAACGACCATACCGACGGCCATGTCGACAATCTCGCGCGCTTCGTCGGCGAGGGCCGCGTCGCGATCCCCGAGGCAGCCGAGAACGACCCCAACTGGCAGGTCTATCAACTCGCGAAGCGCGATGCGGAACGTGCCGGCCTGACGGTGGTCGGCATCCCGTCGCCCGGCCGCGTGCTGCGCGACGAGGAGATCGTGCCGGCCAGCTACATGAACTTCTACATCGGCAATGCCGCCGTCGTCGTGCCGCTCTACGGCGCGGAGAATGACGATGCCGCGGTCGCGGCGATCCAGGCGATCTTCCCCGACCGTCAGGTCGTCGGGCAGCGTGCGGACCATATCCTGACCGGCGGCGGCAGCTTCCACTGCATCAGCCAGCAAATCCCCGGCTGATGCTCGCCTTCGCGGTCCGCGCGGTCCTGTCCGGGATCATCGTCGCGCTGATCGCGCTGGTTGCCCGGCGGAGTCCGGCGGCAGGGGCGCTGGTCGCGTCGCTGCCGCTGCTGTCGGTGCTCGGCATGATCTGGCTGTGGCACGACACCGGCGACCGCGTCCGGCTGGCCGCGCATGCCGAGGCGACCTTCTGGTACGTGCTGCCCTCGCTGCCGATGTTCCTGCTGATTCCGGTGCTGCTGCGGCACGGCGTCGGCTTCTGGCTTTCGCTCGCTGCCGGTTGCGTCCTGACGATCCTTCTCTATCTCGCGGTCGTCGCAATCGCGGCGCGCTTCGGCGTGACGCTATAGGAATTCGCATGACCGAGATCACCGTCGCCGCGCTCCAGCTCGGCTTCACTGCCGATATCGACAAGAACATCGCCAACGTCTCGCGGCTGGTTCGCGAGGCCGCGGCGCGCGGCGCGCAGGTGATCCTGCCGCCCGAATTGTTCGAGGGCGAATATTTCTGCCGCGTCGAGGACGAGGGCCTGTTCGCCAACGCCGCCCCCGTCGGCGAACACAAGGCGGTGCTCGCGATGCAGGCGCTCGCCGAGGCGCTCAAGGTCACGATCCCGACCAGCTTCTTCGAGGCCGATGGCCCGCATCACTATAACAGCCTCGCGATGATCGGCCCCGACGGCGAGGTGCAGGGCGTCTATCGCAAGAGCCACATCCCCGACGGCCCGGGCTATGAGGAAAAATTCTATTTCCGCCCCGGCAATACCGGCTTCAAGGTCTGGCCGCACACTGCAGCGCAGGGCCGCTCGACGCTCGGCGTCGGCGTCTGCTGGGACCAATGGTATCCCGAGACCGCGCGCGCGATGATGCTGATGGGCGCCGAAGTCCTGTTCTACCCGACCGCGATCGGCAGCGAGCCGCACGACACCAGCCTCGACACCGCGCGGCTGTGGCGGCGTGCGATGGTCGGGCATGCTGTCAGCAACGTCGTCCCGATCGTCGCCGCCAACCGCGTCGGTGTCGAGCATGGCCAGACCTTCTACGGCACCAGCTTCATCGCCGACGAGCGCGGCGACATTCTCGCCGAACTCGGCCGTGACGACGAAGGCGTGATTACCGCGACGATCGATCTCGACATCGTCAAGCGCCACCGCGCCGCCTTCGGCTTCTTCCGCGACCGCCGCCCCGATCTTTACGGGCGGCTCGTCGCGGACGTCTGACGCAGCTTATGCTGCGGCGATGCTGCGCCGCAATTCCAGCGCCCGTGCGAAGACCGCCTCGAACATCTCGGGGGTCAGGACGCGGGTGTTCTGGTTGTAGCGCGAGCAGTGATAGCTATCGATCAGGATGCGGCCGTCGGGCATGACATGCTCGGCGAGATGGCCGAACTTTGCCTTGGGCAGGCGTCCGCCGAGCAGCTTGACGCTGGTCTGGTGCGCGATCTGGCCGAGTGCGATGAAGATCCGCGCCTTGGGCAGTTCGGCGAGCTGCGATTCGACGAACGGGCGGCAGGTGCGGATTTCCTCCGGGGTCGGCTTGTTCTGCGGCGGCAGGCACTTGACCGCGTTGATGATGATTGCGCCGTTGAGCTTCAGCCCGTCATCGGGTTTCGCCGCGAAGACGCCGTCTGCCAGCCCGAATTTGCCAAGCGTATCGTAGAGCAGCTGCCCCGCGAAATCGCCGGTGAACGGGCGGCCGGTGCGGTTGGCGCCGTGCTTGCCGGGGGCGAGGCCGATGATGCCGAGCCATGCGTCGGGATCGCCGAAGGCGGGGACGGGCGCGTTCCACCAGGTCGGGAATTCGGCGCGCAGCTCGTTGCGGAAGGCGACGAGGCGCGGGCAATTGGGACAGTCGTGCGGCGGCTCGGTTTCGGGCAGCGGGGAGGGTGCGAAGTTCATCGCGGTGCGTTAGGCGGGTCGGATGGAGCGGACAACCTATGCGATCGCGCTCGGCTCGAATCGGCGCGGGATCCACGGCGCGCCCGCCGCGACGATTCGCGCCGCGCTGGCCGCGGTCGGCGGTGTCGTCGCCGTGTCGCCGATCATCGCGAGCGCACCGCTCGGGCCGTCGATCCGGCGCTATGCCAATGCGGTCGCGCTGATCGAGACGCGCGACTCGCCGCCCGTGCTGCTCGCGCGGCTGAAGCGAATCGAGACCGCGTTCGGGCGGCGGCGCGGGCGCCGCTGGGGATCGCGGGTGATCGATCTCGACATCATCCTGTGGTCGGAGGGCGTTTGGCGGGGGCCGGGGCTGAACGTGCCGCACGCCGCCTATCGGGACCGAGGCTTCGTGCTGGCACCGCTCGCGCGTATCGCGCCGCGCTGGCGCGACCCGCTGACCGGGCAAAGCGTCCGCCATCTCGCGCACAAGGTTGACCGACCGCGGCTGCGCCCCTAGTGGCTCGCAGCCGATGTCGGGTCCGTAGCTCAGTTGGTAGAGCAAGCGACTTTTAATCGAGAGGTCCCGGGTTCGAGCCCCGGCGGACCCACCATCGGCACCTCCTCCTCTCGCAAGCCCCCGATTCGCACCGCTTGATTGGCAATGCCCGCGCGCGCATCGTCGCGCGATGGACGAATTTACCACCTCGATCGTCGGCATCGACTTCCCCAATGCGGACAAGACCAGGAGCAACCGGCGGATGGAAATCCTGCTCTGTGCGCCGGGCGACCGCGTGACCCTGCGCCGCGAACCGAAGAATCCGCATGATTCGAATGCGGTCGGCGTGTGGAGCGAGCGCGACATCCAGCTCGGCTATATCAGCGCCGAACGCGCGCCGATGATCGGCCGGCGGCTGCAGGCCGAGGAGACCAGCGCGCTGTTCCAGGCGATGCATCAGGGCAGCGCCTATATCCGCATCCGCTTCGGCGGGGGCGACCCCGCGCTGCCGCCGCCGATCGCGGATCCCGGCCCGCCACCACCCCCGCCCGAACCCGACCGCGACGACGGCTTCTACCGCGACGAGGACGGGCCCGAATGGGGCGCCTGATCGCTGGAGGTGGTGAAACACCGCAGCGCGGACCTTTCCCGGATCGAAGGCCGGGCTCACGGGTTATCGCTGCCTGACCAACCCTGTATCGGCGAAGCGCAAAACGCGTTTTACCGGCTTGCCCTGCACGAGGGGCGAGGGCAGGGACGATCGCGTAACCCCGGGAGTTCAAGACATGGCCAGCAGCCTCGTAATCGACCAGAACAGCCTTACCGACAACGACCGCGAGCGGCAGGTCGAGTTCACCGCCGAGATCGACGGCGACGACCGTGATTTCGCGGTGAAATATGCCGTGCTGAAGGAACTCAGCGGCGACGAGCCCGAGGACGACGCGCTCGAGCTGTTCGAGCGTTTCAGCGACGAGATCGTCGACGTCTGCGCCGAAGCCGCGATGAAGAAGCCGTCCGCGTCGCTGATCGTCATCGACGAGGGCGATCTGGAATAATTCCGCATGACGGCGTCGGCCGGCCGTGGCGACGGTGATCGCAGCGTGACGCCCGGCGTCGCCACCCCGGGCGAGGCGCATCGCCGTCGCCTGCCGGTGGTGCTTGCGGGCGCATCGGTCGGCGCGGTCGCGATCGCGCTCGTCCTGCTGATCGGTCTCGCGGTCGGACACTGGCCGTTCGATTTCGACCGCGCGATCATCCTCAACCTGCGCGCCTGGGGCGGGCCGTCCTGGCTGCCCAAGGTCGCCGCCGACGTCACCGCGCTCGGCGGCGGCGTCGTGTTGACGATCATCGTGGTGCTGGCGGCGGGGCTGCTCGCGGTCCAGCGGCTCTGGCTCAGCGCGGCGGCGACGCTCGCCGCCAGTATCAGCGGCGGGATGGTCGTCGCGCTGGTCAAGACCGAGGTCGCGCGCCCGCGACCCGACATCGTCGACCATCTGGTCCAGGTGTCGAACATGAGTTTCCCGAGCGGGCATTCGGCGAACAGCGCGATCGTCTATCTCACGCTCGCCGGGCTCGCGTCGCAGGTCACCGTGTCGAATGCGGCGCGGCGCTACATCCTCGTCATGGCGATCCTGATGGTCGGGGCGATCGGATGCAGCCGCGTCTATCTCGGCGTCCACTGGCCGAGCGACGTGCTCGCCG
Organism: Sphingomonas sp. CFBP 8765; assembly: GCF_014841445.1. NCBI lineage: Bacteria > Pseudomonadati > Pseudomonadota > Alphaproteobacteria > Sphingomonadales > Sphingomonadaceae > Sphingomonas > Sphingomonas sp. CFBP 8765. Next base: position 481,701 of record NZ_JACYTY010000002.1, read on the forward strand.
GCTGGAGCTTCGGAACGCTGTGGGCGCTCGGCTGGTGGCTCGCCACGGCGCGCGCCCGGGCGGCGATCGGCGGCGAGCGCCACGCCTTTGGCCGCCCGCCCACCGACGCCTGATCGGGCCTGTCGCTAGCGCTGGCGTTCGGCGAGCGTGCGTTCCCAGGCCAGCGCATCGCGGACGATCCCGTCGAGATCGGCATGCCGCGGCGTCCAGTCGAGCGTCGCGAGGATCGCGCTGTTGTCCGAGATCAGCATCGCCGGATCGCCCGCGCGACGCCCCTCGAGACGGCGGTCGATCGTCATGTTGGTGACCTTGTCGACCGCATCCAGCACCTCGAGCACCGAGAAGCCCGTGCCATAGCCCGCGTTCAGCGTGTGGCTCTTCGCCGGCTCGGCGACCAGCAGGTCGAGCGCGGCGACATGCGCGGCGGCAAGGTCGCTGACATGGATATAGTCGCGCACGCCGGTACCGTCGGGGGTGGCGAAATCGGTGCCATAGACGCCGACATGGCTACGCTTGCCCGTCGCCGCCTCGACCGCGATCTTGATCAGGTGAGTCGCGCCGACCGTCGACTGGCCGCTGCGCCCCTGCGGATCCGCGCCCGCGACGTTGAAGTAGCGCAGCGCGGCATAGTTGATCGGGTGCGCCGCCGCGACGTCGCGCAGCATCGCCTCGGTCATCAGTTTCGACATGCCGTAGGGATTGATCGGCACGGTCGGATCGCCCTCGGCGACCGGCACCTTTTCGGGCGTGCCATAGGTCGCCGCGGTCGACGAGAAGATGAAGTGCGGCACGCCTTCCGCCACCGCGCTCTCGATCAGCGACCGGCTGGCGGCGGTGTTGTTGCGGTAATATTTGAGCGGGTCGCTGACCGATTCGGGCACCACGACCGAGCCTGCGAAATGCATGATCGCGCGGACCTTGTGATCGCGGATCGCCGCGCGGACCTTCGCATCGTCGGCGACATTCGCCTCGACCAGGGTTGCGCGCGGATCGACCGCCCAGTCGAAGCCGGTGACCAGATTGTCGACCACGACCACCTCGTGCCCCGCGTCGAGCAGCGCCAGGACCGCATGGCTGCCGATATAGCCGGCGCCGCCCGTTACCATCACCCTGCCATCAAGCCTTGGACCGTCGATCACATGCGTCTCCTCTTTGTTGCGGGGTAGCGGCTTCCTATCTTGGCGGAAAGGAGATCGTGATGACGGATTATGTAACGCTGGCGGGCGGGTGCTTCTGGTGCACCGAGGCCGTGTTCAAGGACGTGATCGGCGTCGAGAGCGCCGAGAGCGGCTATATCGGCGGGCATGTGCCTGATCCGACGTACAAACAGGTATGCGGCGGCGATACCGGCCATGCCGAGGCGATCCGGATCGGCTTTGATCCCGAACAGCTGAAGCTTGGCGACCTGCTCGACATCTTCTTCGCGACGCATGACGCGACGACGCTCAACCGGCAGGGCAACGACGTCGGTACGCAATATCGTTCGGCAATGTTCCCCGCCGACGACGCGCAGAAGGCCGAGATGCAGGCCGCGCTCGAGCGTGCGCAGGCGGACAGCGCCAAGCCGATCGTCACGACGATCGAGCCGATGACCACCTGGTACGAGGCCGAAGGCTATCACCAGGACTATTGGGAAACCTCGGGCCGTTCCAACCCCTATTGCATGGCGGTGATTCCCCCCAAGCTGCAAAAGCTCCGCAAGAGCTTCGCCGCGCGGTTGAAGGCGGCAGTCAGCGCGTAACGATGCCGTTCCCCCGCGGATGCGGGGGTCCAGCTAACTACCGGATGCCAACGCGACTCCTGGACCCCCGCCTGCGCGGGGGTACAGGTCAGCGGTGCGCGGCGCGGCGGAGGCGGTCGTTGATCGCCTCGCCGATGCCTTCGGACGGAATGGGTGCGACGGCGATCCTCGGACGGTCGTTCGCATCGGCAGCGTGGAGCAGGTCGAACAGCTTCGCGGCTGCTTCGACGAGGCTGCCTGACGTCGACAGCGAGACATCCCCTGCAACCGCCCCGAACCCGATCAGCCACTCGTCGGCCTCGGCATCGAGCGCGTTCAACCGAAGCGCCTTGCTCGGCGCATAATGGCTTTCAAGCTGCCCGGGCGCCGTAACCGCACGCCCCCCCGGCGAAGGCCGGGGCCCAGTTGGGGGACGATCGTGAGGCCCGTCGTCCTCCGTTACAGCGACCTTTCCACCTGGGCCCCGGCCTCCGCCGGGGAGGTGGTCGAGCAGAGCCGCGCGGGTCACCGGCCCCGGCCGCAGCACCGTCCGCCCCGCCACGATCGTCGATTCGAGCCCCGCCTCGGTCGCGCCATCGTCGAGGATCAGCGGCACGTTCCCCCCCAGACTCGCCGCGACATGCGCCGCGGTCGTCGGCGAGATCCCCCCGCTCGCATTGGCTGACGGTGCCGCGAGCGGCCGCCCCGATGCTGCGATCAGCGCCTGCATCGCGCGGTGTCGCGGTACCCGGATCGCGATCGTGTCGAGCCCCGCGGTCACCAGCGCGGCAATCCCCGAATCGCTGCGCACCGGCAGCACCAGCGTCAGCGGCCCCGGCCAGAACGCCGCGGCCAGCGCGCGCGCATCCGCATCGAACACCGCGATCCGTTCGGCCGCGGCGAGATCGGCGACATGCACGATCAGCGGGTTGAAGCTCGGCCGTCCCTTGGCGGCATAGATGCCCGCCACCGCCTGCGCGTCGGTCGCGTCCGCGGCGAGTCCGTAGACCGTCTCGGTCGGCACCGCGACGAGTCCGCCGGCGCGAATCACCGCCGCCGCCTGCGCGACCGCCGCTGTGCCGTAGGGTAAAATCAGGGGGTGTGGACGCGTCATTCTGAAGGCCTATAGCGGGCGCAAAGCATAGCGATAAGAGGATGCCATGGCCTTCACCCCAGCAACCACCGAACAGCGTTTCGTGCTCGATCACGTCGTGCGGATCGGCGAACTCGCCGCCACCGACCGGTTCGCCGCCGCCAGCGACGACGTCGTCGACGCGGTGCTCGAAGGCGTGGGACAGTTCGCCGCGGGCGAATGGGCGCCGCTCAACCGCGCAGGGGACACCGTCGGCGCGAAATGGACCCCCGACGGCGTCGTCATGCCCGACGGCTTCGCGCAGGCGTACAAGGACTATGTCGAGGGCGGCTGGGGCACGATCGGCGTCGAGGAGGAATGGGGCGGGCAGGGCCTGCCCTTTGCGATCCAGACCGCGGTGCTCGATACGCTCGGCTCGGCGAACATGGGCTTCGCGCTCTGCCCGACGCTGACTGTTGGCGCGATCGAGGCGCTCGCGCATCACGGCAGCCCCGAGCAGCAGGCGCTCTATCTCCCGCATCTCGCGACCGGCGAATGGACCGGCACGATGAACCTGACCGAGCCGCAGGCCGGCTCCGACGTCGGCGCGCTGCGCGCCACCGCCACCCCGCTGGGTGACGGCAAATGGTCGATCAAGGGCACCAAGATCTACATCTCGTTCGGCGATCACGACATGGCGCCGAACATCGTCCACCTCGTCCTCGCGCGGACGCCCGGCGCGCCCGCGGGTACCAAGGGCATCTCGCTCTTCCTCGTGCCGAAATACCGTCTGAACGACGACGGCACGCCCGGCGACTTCAACGACGTCCGCGTCGTCTCGATCGAGCACAAGATGGGGCTTCACGCCTCGCCGACCTGCGTGCTGAGCTTCGGCGATAATGACGACTGCGTCGGCGAGCTGATCGGTGCGGAACTCGGCGGCATCCGCGCGATGTTCACGATGATGAACAATGCGCGGCTGAATGTCGGGCTCCAGGGCGTGCAGGTCGCCGAGGGCGCCACCCAGGGTGCGGTCGCCTATGCGCTCGACCGGGTCCAGTCGGCGCGCGCGGGCTCGCCGAACAAGGAGTCGGTCAAGATCGTCGAGCATCCCGACGTTCGCCGCATGCTGCTGCGGATGAAGGCGCAGACCCAGGCGGCGCGCGCGCTCGTCTATTATGCCGCCGGGCAGGTCGACCGCGCCAATATGGGCGACGCCGCGGCGCGCAACCGCCTCGAACTCGTCACCCCGCTGGCCAAGGCGCACGGCACCGACATCGGCAACGAAGTCGCCTCGCTCGGCATCCAGGTGCACGGCGGCATGGGCTATGTCGAGGAAACCGGTGCCGCGCAGTATTTCCGCGATGCGCGCATCACGCCGATCTACGAAGGCACCAACGGCATCCAGGCCGCCGATCTGGTCGGCCGCAAGCTCGCGCTCGACAATGGCGGCGCGTTCGCCACGCTGATCGCCGACATCCGCGCGGAAGCCAGGGACGAACGGCTGCTCGCGCTCGTCGACGCCTGCGACGCGATCGGCCGCCGCCTCGCCACCGCGGACGCCGACGACAAGCTCGCCGCGAGCTACCCCTTCCTAACGATGCTGTCGGTCGCGACCTGCGGCTGGCTGATGGAGCGCCAGGGCGCGGTCGCCGGCACCGACGATTTCGGACGGATGAAGGCGGCCTCGGTGCGCTTCTACCTCGAACAGATCGTCCCCGAAGCCATGGGCCTCGCCGCCGCCGCCAGCGCCAGCGCGGCGGTGCTCTACGCGATCGAACCGGCGCTGTTCGCGGCGTAAGCCCCCCTCCCGTCATCCTGACGAAAGTCAGGATCCAGAGCCACGCATGCGGGCGTCCGTGGCTTTGGATCCTGGGTCGAGCCCAGGATGACGGAGGGGGCTGGTGCGCACACCCACCCCGTTCGCCCGCTTCCATTCGCCCCATTCCCAAACACCCCACCCCCATTCGCCCTGAGCGCAGTCGAAGGGCCGCCCCAAGCCCAGGTGCTTCGACTTCGCTCAGCACGAACGGCGGGGGCGAGGGGCGAGGGGTGAGGGACGGGACGGCGACGGAGGCGCGGGGCGGGGGCGGGACCTAGGCGCACGCCCGCCCCAAAACCGCGGCCATGCCCCCCAACAGCCCCCACCCGCCCTTCAGCACTCGACGGCCGCGCCACACGCACGGTAAGGGCAAACCCAAACGAGGACCCCCCGACCGATGTTCGATCTCGACGCCTATCTGACCCGTGTCGCCATGCCCGCGCGGCCCACGCTTGATTCGATCGGCCTCGGCCGGTTGCAGCTGGCGCACCGGCTCGCCATCCCGTTCGAGGATCTCGATGTCGTGCTCGGCCGCGGCATCGCGATCGACAGTGCCTCGGTGTTCGCCAAGCTCGTGACCGCGCGCCGCGGTGGCTATTGCTTCGAGCATAACCGGCTGTTCCTCGACGCGCTCGCCGAGCTGGGCTTTGCCGCCCGCCCGGTGCTCGCCCGCGTCTGGATCGCCGCGACCGAAGTGCCGCCGCTCACGCACACCTTCGCGCTGGTGACGATCGACGGGCAGGCCTGGATCGCCGACACCGGCTTCGGCGGCAGCTACACCCCCGTTCTCCCGCTCGCGGACGGTGCCGAGGCGACCGCGCCCGATGGCGCGCGCTTCCGGCTCGAGGCGACCAGCCGCGATCACGGCGAACAGGGCTGGATGCTGCTGCGCGACGGCGATCCGATGACCACCGACGGACGCGGCGCGAGCGGCGGGTTCCAGCCGCAATACAGCTTCACGATCGCCGAGGTGTTCGACGCTGACCTGCTGCTCGGCAATCACTGGACGTCGACCGCCCCCGCGAGCCGCTTCACCCAGACCGCGATCGCCAGCATCGTCCTGCCCAACGGCTTCGCGTCGCTGATGGGGCGCACCTATCGCCGGCGGTCCGGCACCGACACGGCGGCAGGCGAGATCACCGACCCGCGCGTCTACCGGATCCGCATGAGCCTGTTGTTCGGGATCGACCTGAGCGTCGAGGACATCGCCGCGCTGAATCTGTTCTGAGCCACCCGCCGCGCGGGATCACCCCGCGGGGTGGCTCAGGCCCGTTCGTGCGCCAGCAGGTCGCGCGCGTCGAGGCCGAGCAGGTCGATATGCCCGAGGATGCGCGGCCAGTGCGTGGTGACGAACGTCTCGCGTTCCGCCACGCGCAGGGCCTCCGCGGCCCCCGGCAGGACGAACATGCCGACGCCGCGCCGGACCTCGACATAGCCGTCGTCCTGGAACGTCTGATAGGCCTTGGCGACGGTCAGCGGGTTGGCGCCATGCTCGGCGGCAAAGGCGCGGACCGAGGGCAGCTGATCACCCGCGCGATAGTCGCCGCGTAATATCCCGGCGGCGATCGTGGCGCGGAGGCGGAGATATACGGGGCTGTCTTCGCTGCTGAGCGCTGTCATGCTGCCTTAATACAGCAATTGGCCATTTCGTCGAGTCCTAGGGCCGCCAGCGCGAGACGACACGTTCCATATCGGGGCGGGGCCGTTCGTCGAGCGGCCGCGACGGCGTGCCGACGAACAGGAACCCGGCGATCCGCTCATGGCCCTCGCCGAACGCATCGCGCACCGTGTCCGAATAGCTCGGCCAGCCGGTCAGCCAGCCGCCCACAAAGCCCAGCGCATGCACCGCGTGGAGCAGGTTCATGCACGCCGCGCCGGTCGACAATTCCTGTTCGAACACGGGGATATGGCTCGGCTTGGGTGACGACAGCACGACGACCAGCGCGGGGGCCTGATGCGCAAACTGGTCGAGCGCCTCGATCTCGGTCCGCGACGCGGTCGGCCGCTCGACGCGGTACGCATCGATGATCAGCGCGGCGAGCGTGGTGCGCTGGTCCTGGCCGACCACCACGAAGCGCCACGGCGCCAGCTTGCCATGATCGGGGGTGCGCGCCGCGATCGCCAGGATCTGCGCGAGCTGGTCGGCATCGGGACCGGGCGCGACAAGGTCGCGCGGCTTGCCCGAACGGCGGGTCGCGAGCAGCGAAAGCGGGCTGGAAGTGTCGTTGAACATCGCCCCGCAGATAGGCACGGGGCGCGGCAATTTACAGCCGCATCCGCGATTTAGCGGGCGGTCCCGCGGCCACCGATATTTACAGTCCCGGCTTTGCCGCTAGGTAAGGCCGCAATGAAGCCGCCGCGTTCGACGGCGGCCCAGCGTTTCAGGGAGCGTAAAAGATGGTGGACACCCCGACCGCGGATACGCCGCGAGAACCGGATATCACCCATGTGAACCCCGCCAGCGGGGAGACGTGGTTCGGCCATCCCCGCCAGCTCGCGCGACTGTTCACCACCGAGATGTGGGAGCGTTTCGGCTATTACGGCATGCGCGCGCTGCTCACGCTGTACCTCACCAAGCATTTCGTGTTCGGCGACCGCGAGGCGACCGGGCTGTACGGCGGCTATACCGCGCTGGTGTATCTGACGCCGCTGGTCGGCGGCTATCTCGCCGACCAGTATCTCGGCTCGAAGCGCGCGGTGAAGTTCGGCGCGATCATCATGGCGATGGGCTATCTGCTGCTGTGCTTCGGCGGCGAGACCGCCAAGCCCTATGCGACGATCGCCAACCAGCGCTACGAGATCCAGGTCGTCGAACAGGCCGACAGCGAGGTCCGCTACCTCGTCGACGGCGCGAACAGGCTGAAGATCAAGGGCAATGACGACGGCACCGTCTCGCTGCTCGCCGCCGACGGATCGACCGCGCGCACGGTCGAGAAGGGCGGCTTTGAATCGGGCGCGGAACGCAGCAGCTTCTACGTCACGATCATGCTGCTCGCACTCTGCATGATCTCGGTCGGCAACGGCTTCTTCAAGCCCAACATCTCGACGATGGTCGGCGAGCTCTATGCGCAGGGCGACAAGCGCCGCGATGCCGGGTTCACGATCTTCTACATGGGGATCAACCTCGGCTCGCTCTTCTCGCAGCTGCTCTGCCCGTTCCTCGCGGTCGCGTTCGGCTGGTGGGCCGGCTTTGGTCTGGCGGCGATCGGCATGCTGTTCTCGTGGACGCTGATCCAGTTCGATGGCGGCAAACTGAACGGATATGGCGAGCCGCCGGTGCGCAGCGGCCCCGACCGCGCGCTCGGCATCTATGCGCTCGCGCTGCTCGGCATCCCGATCTTCTACCTGCTGTTCGTCAACCTGATGAACGCCGAGCCGCCGGTGCCGGGGTCCGGGATCATCGGCTACATCGTCTCGCTGTCGCTGATGGGCAAATTGCTGTTCGGCACGTTCCTGGTCGCGGTGCCGGGCATCCTGATCTGGTCGTTCGTCAATGGCGAGCGGCGCGAGTTCCAGATGATGCTCGCGGCAATGGTGCTGATCGTCTTCAACGTCGTGTTCTGGACGCTGTTCGAGCAGGCCGGCTCGAGCCTCACGCTCTTTGCGGACCGCAACACCGATCTCAGCGTGTTCGGCCTGTTCAGCATTTCGGCCGGGCAGACTCAGTTCTTCAACGCGTTCTTCATCGTCGCGCTCGCGCCGGTGATGTCGATCCTGTGGACCAAGCTCGCCGCCCGGGGCATCGAGCCGTCGATCCCGGTCAAGTTCGGCATCGCGCTGATCGGCGTCGGCGTCGGCTTCCTGTTCCTCGTCTGGGGCGCGAGCATGGTCGGGCCGACGTTCAAGGTCGCGATCTGGTGGCTGGCCGGGCTCTACTTCATCCACTCCTTCGCCGAGCTCTGCATCTCGCCGGTCGGGCTCAGCATGATCACCAAGCTGTCGATCGCGCGCGTCGTCGGGCTGATGATGGGCGTGTGGTTCCTGTCGATCTCGGTCGCGCAATATGTCGCGGGCATCGTCGCACAGGTCGCCAGCGTCGAGACGGTCGGCGGTCAGGTGACCAATCTGAAGGTCAGCCTCGACACCTATGCCGGCGTGTTCTGGACGATCGGGCTGGTCTCGGCAGGAATCGGCGTGCTGCTGCTGGTCATCTCGCCGCTGATCAAGAAGTGGATGCACGGGGTCCAGTAATTCGGCTGGACCTACCAACGCATCATTCCCAATAATCCGTCATCCCCGCGGAGGCGGGGATCCAGACACTCTGCAGTTCGTGATAGACCACGGCTTGCCAGTCTGGATCCCCGCCTGCGCGGGGATGACGATTCTAGGGGGTTAGCGGATCTCTCAGATCCGCGTCATCGACAGTGCCTTCTCACCGTAGCGCGGCCCCGCCGTGCCGCCCCTCGGCGCCGCCGCATCAAGCTTCGCCAGATCATCCGCCGACAGCGTGACCTCGGCCGCCTTCATGCTGTCCTCCAGCGTGACACGGCGCTTCGACCCCGGGATCGGCACGATATCGTCACCCTGCGCCAGCAGCCACGCCAGCGCGACCTGCGCCGGGCTCGCGCCATGCGTGTCGGCGATCGCCTTCACCACTGCGACCATCTCCATGTTCTTGGCGAAGTTTACGTCCGAATAGCGCGGGTCGTTGCGGCGATAATCGCCCTCGGGCAGATCCGATCGCGCGGTAATCTGCCCGGTCAGGAACCCGCGCCCCAGCGGCGAATAGGGCACGAACCCGATCCCCAGCTCACGGCACAGCGGCAGGATTGCGTCCTCGACCCCGCGCTCCCACAGCGAATATTCGCTCTGCAGCGCCGCGATCGGATGCGTCGCCGCCGCGCGCCGGATCGTGTCGAGCCCGGCCTCCGACAGCCCCAGATGCCGCACCTTGCCCTCGCGGACGAGCTCCGCCATCGCGCCCACCGTCTCCTCGATCGGCACGCCCGGATCGACGCGGTGCTGGTAGAGCAGGTCGATCGTCTCGACGCCGAGCCGCTTGAGCGATCCCTCGCACGCGCGCCGCACATTGGCGGGCGTGCTGTCGACGCCGGTCATGCCGTTCTCGTCATAGCGGAAGCCGAACTTGGTCGCGATCACGACGCCGTCGCGCTTGCCCCGGATCGCCTTGCCGAGCAGCTCCTCGTTGATCAACGGACCATAGATTTCGGCGGTGTCGAACAGCGTCACGCCCAGTTCGATCGCGCGGTGGATCGTCGCGATGCTCTCGTCGGCGGGGGCGCTGCCGTACATGTCCTTGCCGACCCCGGCCATCGGCATGCAGCCGAGGCCGAGCGCGGAAACCTCGAAATCAGGGCCGAGCGTGCGATACTTCATGCGGAATCTCCTCGGCGCCGCCGCCGTGATCGGACCGCGCCGCGACGGAGATAGTGACGGCGGTGTCCATCGTCACGTTCCCGACCGTGCGAAACAGGTCGGGAATGGTCTCCACCGCGATGAGCAGACCGAGCACCTCGAGCGGGATGCCCATCGCCAGCGCGACCGGCGCGACCGAGGCGACGAAGCTGATCGTGCCGGGCAGCGAGATCGATCCCATCGTCGTGATCGCCGCGGTCGCGACGCCCGCGGCCATCTGCCCCGGCCCGATCGGCAGCCCCAGCCAGTGCGCGACGTACAGCGCGACCGCGAGGTTCATCGCCGGGCTGGTCGCGCGGAACACCGCGACCGACAGCGGCAGGACGATCCCGGCGGTGGCGGGCGACGCGCCGAGCTCGGTCGAGGCCTTCAGCATCGCCGGCAGCGAGGCGAGCGACGACTGGGTGCTGATCGCGACCGCCTGCGCCGGCGCGACCGCACGCGCGAACCGGCCCAGGCTGACCCGGCCGCCGATCATCCCGATCGGATAGGCGCTCAGCAGGACGATGAAGCCGATCGCCGAGACGCAGACGATATAGTGCAGCAGCGCGCCGAACGCCGCCGTCCCGGTGCGCGCACCGACCCCGTAGGCGAGCGCGAAGATGCCGATCGGCGCGAGCTTCAGCACCCATTTGATGATGATCAGCAGCGCGTCGACGACCGCCTGGAAGAAGCCGGTCAGCACCCGGCGGCGATCGTCGGGCAGTTTCGTCACGGCAAAGGCGAACGTCAGCGCGAAGACGGTGAGCGGCAGGAACGAATCGCTCGATGCCGCAGCGACGATGTTGGTCGGCACGATCGTGTCGAAGAACGCGCCGATCCCCGGCACCGGCCCGACCGGGGCGGCACCGGTCAGCGCGGCGCGCAGAGCGGCGCCGAGCCCGCGTGGCAGCGGGAAGGCATCGAGGATCAACGGCATGACCAGCGCGGACATGATCGTCGAACTCCACAGGATGACGACGATCATCACCATCGCCCGCATCGTGATCCGCCCGGCGCGTGCCGCCTCGGTCGTCGCGCCGATTCCGGTGACGAGCAGCCCGACGACGAGCGGCACGATCACCATCTGCAACCCGTGCAGCCAGGCCGCGCCGATCGGCTGGGTCACCGCCGTCGCCGCGAGCGCGTGGGCCGGCGACCAGGCGGCCGCGGCGATGCCGATCCCGATGCCGCCGAACAGCGCTGCGAGTATCCGTGTAGTCTGCGACATGCTCGCCCTTCGTGTTCCACCGCGCTATCAGCGATGCCAGAGAGCGATACCGGACGGAAAGCATTGACGATGGCAAGGAAATATTTTGGCACCGACGGCATTCGCGGTGCCACCAACGCATCGCCGATGACCGCGGAGATGGCGATGAAGGTCGGCATGGCGGCGGGCGCCTATTTCCTGCGCGGCGATCATCGCCACCGCGTCGTGATCGGCAAGGACACGCGGCTGTCGGGCTATATGCTCGAATCCGCGCTCGTTGCGGGCTTTACCAGCGTCGGCATGGACGTGGTGATGGTCGGGCCGATGCCGACGCCTGCGGTCGCGATGCTGACCCAGTCGATGCGTGCGGATATCGGCGTGATGATCTCCGCCAGCCACAACCCCTATGCCGATAACGGTATCAAGCTGTTCGGCCCCGACGGCTTCAAGCTGTCCGACGAGGCCGAGACCGCGATCGAGGCGCTGATCGACGGCGACGTGCCGCTGGTCGCGTCGAGCAAGATCGGCCGCGCGCGCCGGATCGACGATGCGCAGGGGCGCTACATCCATTTCGCCAAGTCGACCTTCCCGGAAAATCTGCGGCTCGACGGGATGCGGATCGTGCTCGATTGCGCGAACGGCGCCGCCTACAAGGTCGCCCCCTCGGCGCTGTGGGAACTCGGCGCGGACGTCGTCGCGATCGGCGTCACGCCCGACGGCACCAACATCAACGACGGCGTCGGCTCGACCGCACCGCAGGCGCTTGCCGAGACGGTCGTCGCGAGCGGCGCGGATATCGGCATCGCGCTCGACGGTGACGCCGACCGGCTGATCGTCGTCGACGAGACCGGCACGATCGTCGACGGCGATCAGCTGATGGCGACGATCGCGGCAAGCTGGGCGCGGCAGGGGCGGCTCAAGGGCGGCGGCCTCGTCGCCACCGTGATGTCCAATCTTGGCCTCGAACGCCATCTCGCCGCGCAGGGGCTCGGGCTGGTCCGTACCCAGGTCGGCGATCGTCACGTGCTCGAAAAGATGCGGTCGAGCGGCTATAATGTCGGCGGCGAGCAGTCGGGGCACATCATCCTCAGCGACTATGCCACGACCGGCGACGGCCTGGTCGCCGCCCTCCAGATCCTCGCCGAGGTCAAGCGCTCGGGCGCGCGCGCGGGCGAGGTGCTCCACCGGTTCGAACCCTTGCCGCAACTGTTGAAGAACGTACGGTTCGGCGGCGGCAAGCCGCTCGACGACGAGGCGGTGAAAGCGGTGATCGCGCAGGCCGAGGCCGAGCTCGCCGGCAAGGGGCGGCTCGTCATCCGCCCGTCGGGCACCGAACCCGTGATCCGCGTGATGGCGGAAGGGGATGATCCGGGTCAGGTCGGGCGCGTCGTCGACCGGATCTGCGAAGCCGTCCGCAAGGTCGCCGCCTGATGCTCGAGATGCGCCCCACCTGCGAACGCTGCGCCGCCGAGCTTCCCGCCGACGCGCCCGGCGCGTTCATCTGCTCGTACGAATGCACCTTCTGCGCCTCCTGTGCGGACGCGCTCGACGAGCGCTGTCCCAATTGCGGCGGCGAACTCCTCGACCGCCCGACCCGGTTCGGCGATGCCCCGCCACAGAGACCCGCCTCGGGCCGGCGGCACTAGACCCCGCTCCAAACCTCAACCACCCCGGCGAAGGCCGGGGCCCAGTTGGCAAGGTCGAGGTAACGGATCGCTGCCCTCCGTCAGGAGCAGTCCCCAACTGGGCCCCGGCCTCCGCCGGGGAGGTGGCGAGGGCATGGCCCTGTCCCGCACCGCACCGACTATGCCATAGCCCGACCCATGACCTCCAACCCCGCCCGGCACCGCCAATGACCGCGAGACTCCTCATCATCGCCGGCTCCGATTCAGGCGGCGGCGCCGGCATCCAGGCGGACATCAAGACCGTCACGATGCTCGGCGGCCACGCGATGACCGCCATCACCGCGATCACCGCGCAGAACACGCTCGGCGTGCAGGCGGTCCACCCGGTGCCCACCGACATCGTCCTCGCGCAGATCGACTCGGTCGTGTCCGACATCGGCGTCGACGCGGTGAAGATCGGCATGATCGGCTCGGCCCTGACCGCCAACGCCGTCGCCGACCGCCTGACGTCAATGTTTTCCCGCGACCCGATACCGATCATCTTCGACCCGGTCATGATCGCCAGCAGCGGCTCGGTGCTCGCCGCCCCCGACACGATCGCCGCCTTCGCCCGCCTCATGCGGATCGCCACGCTCGTCACCCCCAACCTCCCCGAACTCGCAGCGCTCGGCGGCGAAGCCGCGGTACGCGCACTCGGGCCCGCCGTGCTCATCAAGGGCGGCCACGCCGAAGGCCCGCTTGTCACCGACCGCCTCGTCACCGACGCCGGCGAAACGCTGTGGACCAACCCCCGCATCGAAACCCGCCACGCGCACGGCACCGGCTGCACGCTCGCCAGCGGGATCGCCACCGGGCTCGGCCAGGGCATGCCGCTCGACGCAGCCATCGCGCGCGCGATCGCGTTCGTCCACGCCGCGCTTGCGCAGCCGCCGGGGCTTGGCGCAGGGCACGGGCCGATGGGGCACGCGCTCGGCGTCAGCCCGTTCGACCAGCTGAAAGACCGCACATGCCCGGCATGAAACATGAAAAGCTCTGCGTCGGCCCCGTCGCCGGCGTCGACGAAGCCGGTCGCGGTCCGCTCGCCGGCCCGGTCGTCGCCGCCGCGGTGATCCTGCCCGCAAAGGGCGTGCCCCGCGGCATCGACGATTCGAAGAAGCTCTCCGCCTCCGAGCGCGAACGGCTCTGCGCGCGGCTCAAGGGCTGTGCGATCGTCGGTATCGGCATCGTCGAGCCCGATGAGATCGACACGCTCAACATCTACTGGGCGACGATGAAGGCGATGACGCTCGCGGTCGATGCGCTTGCCACCGAGCTCGGCCACGCGCCCGGCCATGTGCTGGTCGACGGCAACCGCCTGCCGCGCTGGAGCTACCCCGCCACCCCGCTGGTCGGGGGCGATGCGAAATCGCTGTCGATCGCCGCCGCCTCGATCGTCGCCAAGCACACGCGCGACCTGATCATGATCGCCGCCGCCGACGTCCACCCCGAATATAACTGGCATTCGAACAAGGGCTATGGCTGCGCGCACCACATGAAGGCGCTGCGCGATCACGGTCCCACACCGATTCACCGCCGCAGTTTCGCCCCCGTCGCGGCGGCCTATCTGACGCGCGAGGGCCTTTTCGCGAAGGAAACGACGAGCTGAGTCTTTCGCGCCACACCCCAAGGGCTTGAGGCGCGAGTCTGTCACGACTCAACATCTGGGCGACGGCGACTCGTTTGGTCGCACCGACGGATTCGCGCGCGCGCGCCGTTCATGAAACTCTGCTTGACGGAGTCGGACAATTCCGCAGCTATGGGGGTCGACAAGGGGCGCAAAAACATGGGTTTGATCGACACGATCGCGCGGCCGCGCGCGGTAAAGAAGGGAACGGCGCCGGCGGTGCAGCCCGCGCTGCCGCTCGACCAGATCCTGCGCGGCGACTGTATCGAGCGCATGAAGGCGCTGCCGTCGAACTCGATCGACATGATCTTCGCCGATCCGCCCTACAATCTTCAGCTCGGCGGCGAACTCTATCGCCCCGATGGCAGCCATGTCGACGCGGTCACCGACGAGTGGGACAAGTTCGACACCTTCGCCGCCTATGACCGCTTCACCCGCGCCTGGCTGAAGGAAGCGCGCCGGATCCTCAAGGACGATGGCAGCATCTGGGTGATCGGCAGCTATCACAACATCTTCCGCGTCGGCGCGGCGGTGCAGGATCTCGGCTACTGGATCCTCAACGACATCGTCTGGCGCAAGACCAACCCGATGCCCAATTTCCGCGGCACGCGCTTCACCAACGCGCACGAGACGCTGATCTGGGCGTCGAAGGGCGAGAAGGCGAAATACACCTTCAACTACCGCGCGATGAAGACGCTCAACGACGAGCTGCAGATGCGCAGCGACTGGGAATTCCCGATCTGCGGCGGCCCCGAGCGCTTGAAGAAGAACGGCACCAAGGTCCATCCGACGCAGAAGCCCGAGGCGCTGCTCTACCGGATCCTGCTCGCCTGCACCAAGCCCGGCGACGTCGTGCTCGACCCGTTCTTCGGCACCGGCACGACCGGCGCGGTCGCCAAGCGGTTGGGGCGTAGCTGGATCGGGATCGACCGTGAGGGCGAGTATATCGAGGCGGCGCAGGAGCGGATCGAGGCCGCGCTGCCGCTCGACGAATCCGCGCTCGCGACGATGATGAGCCCGCGCGCGCAGCCCAAGGTCGCGTTCGGCGTGCTCGTCGAGAACGCCTATCTCGCGCCCGGCACGGTGCTGACCGACGGCAAGCGCCGCTGGCGCGCGACGATCCGTGCGGACGGCTCGCTGCTCAGCGATTGCGGCACGATCGGCTCGATCCACAAGCTCGGCTCGACGCTCCAGAACGCGCCGGCCTGCAATGGGTGGAGCTTCTGGCATTACGAGAGCGACAAGGGGCTGAAACCAATCGACGATCTCCGCCAGACCTATTTGCTGGCGACGACGGTCTAGCGAATTGCCGTTCGTGCCGAGGAGAGACCGAGCGTAGTCGAGGGCTCGTATCGAGGTACATGTCCCTCGATACGGCATCTCGACGTGCTCGATGCCTATACGGGACGAACGGGATTAGCCGTTTGAACGGCATGCGGATTTGGGGAAAAGGGGGGGCATGACCAGCCTCCACCTCCGCCCCGTCCAGTTCGTCGACACCCCGATCGGCCATCCCGACGGCAGCGTCGCGCGGCTCGCCGGCGGGATGCAGTGGTTCGCCGCCTATGAGGTGATCGAGCGCGGCGCCCGTCGCACGATCCCGGTCGCCGACGTCGCCACGCAGGGCGAGCGCGCGGCGCATCTTCACGCGCTCATCACCGCGCCGCGCGCGCCCCTCCCGCTCGGCGAGCGCATGCTGCGCTTCGACCAGCCGCTCGTCGCGGCTATTCTCAACGTCACCCCGGACAGCTTCTCCGACGGCGGCAAACATGTCGACGACCCCGCCGCCGCCGCCGCCGCCGGGATCGACATGGCCGCGGCGGGCGCGACGATGATCGATGTCGGCGGCGAATCGACCCGCCCCGGCGCGGCGGCGGTCTGGGAAGGCGACGAGATCGCCCGGCTCGTCCCCGTCGTCGAGCGGCTCGCCCGCGCCGGCGCGATCGTCTCGGTCGACACGCGCAAGGCCGGCGTGATGGCGACGACGCTCGCTGCCGGGGCGCACATCGTCAACGACGTCGCCGCCCTGCTGTGGGACGATCGCGCGCTCGAGGTCGTCGCCGCCAGCGGTTGTCCGGTCGTACTGATGCACTCGCCCGACCCGCGCGAGGGCGGCCACGGGCGGACCGGCTACGCAAACGTCGTCACCGACGTGTTCGACTGGCTCGAGGCGCGGATCGCCGCGGTCGTCGCGGGCGGGGTCGATCGTACGCGGATCATCGTCGATCCGGGCATCGGCTTCGGCAAAACGCTCGCCGACAATCTCGCGCTGCTCAACGGCCTGGCGATGTTTCACGGGCTTGGCTGCCCGATCCTGCTCGGGGCGAGCCGCAAGCGGCTGATCGGCGCGCTGTCGAACGAGGCCCCGGTCGGCGACCGGCTCGCCGGATCGCTCGCGCTCGCGCTCAAGGGCGTCGAGGCGGGCGTCCAGATCCTGCGCGTCCACGACGTCGCCGAGACCGTTCAGGCGTTGCGCGTCTGGCGCGGGATGCGCGACCTCGCGCTGGTTGGCGGCTAACCCGGCCCCGATCTTCTGGTCACATGTTCGGGGCGGAATATCGCCGCATTGCAGCGAAATGCGCGATCGCGCATTAGACAAGGCGTGAGCAAGGAGCCTTTCGTTTGATCGTTACCGCAACACCGCGCCTCAGCCAGATCCTCAGCGAAGTCTGGCGCCCGTTGCTCGGGCTCTTTGTCTGGGACGTCGTGGTGACCATCACCTATTATGTCCTGCCCTTTCACGCGCCGTCGCTGCCGCTGACGCTGTTCGGCACCGCGCTCGCGCTGTTCCTCGGCTTTCGCGACAACTCCGCCTATCAGCGCTGGTGGGAAAGCCGCGGCCTCTGGGGGCTGATGACCAACGCCTCGCGCAGTCTTGCCCGCATGACGCGCAACCTGCTCCCCGAACCCGAAGGCCATGATCTCAAGCGGACGATCGTCCTGCGCCAGATCGCCTATGTGAACGCGCTGCGCTGTCAGTTGCGCCGCCAGCCGGTCGCGCCCGATGTCCTGCGGTTCCTGTCGGAGGACGAGGCGTCGTTCGCACTCGCGCGGACCAATCCCGCCAACGGCCTGCTCGACGGCACCGGACGGCGGATCGACATCGCCCGCCGCAACGGCTGGATCGACACGATCCAGCAGGCTTCGTTCGAACGGCTGCTGGTCGATATCGCCAATGCACAGGGCGGGATGGAGCGGATCAAGAACACGCCGCTGCCCAACCAGTACCGCTTCTTCCCGACGCTCTTCACCCGGCTGTTCTGCATCCTGCTGCCGATCGGGCTGGTCGAGACGCTCGGCTTCGCAACCCCGATCGGCTCGACGATCGCAGGGCTGATGTTCCTCGCGGTGCTTCAGATCGGCGACGATCTCGTCGATCCGTTCGCGGACACGATCCACGACGTGCCGCTCAACGCGATGTGCCGCACGATCGAGATCGACCTGCTCCAGGCGATCGGCGACGAAGCCCCCGAGCCGCTGAAGCCGGTCAAGGGCGTGCTCTGGTAGGTCGCCGCCTTTAATCCGGCTTCAGGACAACGTCGCCCGGGGTCAGGCGACGTTGTCGATCCCGAGCTCCGCGAGCTTGCGGTACAGCGTCGACCGCCCGATCCCGAGCCGCCGCGCGACCTCGGTCATCCGCCCGCGATAATGACCGATGGCCAGCCGGATGAGGTCCGATTCGATCTCCTCCAGCGTGCGCAGATGCCCGTCGGCACTGAACAGCGTCACCCCGCCGCCACCGGCCGCGGTCGCGGGCTCGGGCCGGCGACGGCTGCCCAGCGCCGCGATCTGCGGGAAATCGGCCCGCGTCAGCGCGTCGCTCTCGCACAGCACCGCGGCACGGAAGAGCGCATTCTGCATCTGCCGGACATTGCCCGGCCAGTCATATTGGACCAGCAGCGCCAGTGCATCGTCGGTGATCCCGAGCGGGCGCAGCCCCGGTTGCTGCGCGATCCGCGCGAGCAGATGGCGTGCAAGCGCCGGGATGTCGCCGGTCCGCTCGCGCAGCGGCGGGATCGTCACCTGCACCGCGTTCAGCCGGTAATAGAGGTCCTCGCGAAACCGGTCCGCCTCGACCTCGTCGATCAGCGTCGTGTTGCTCGCGGCGATCACCCGGACGTCGACCTGCTGCGGATGCCGCGCACCGAGTGCATGGACGTCGCCCGTATCGAGCAGATGAAGCAGCTTGATCTGCGCGTCGATCGGCATCGCCCCGATCTCGTCGAGGAACAGCGTGCCGCCGTCCGCCTCGCGAAACCGGCCGATCTTGCGCTCGAACGCGCCGGTAAAGGCGCCTTCCTCGTGCCCGAACAGCTCGCTCTCGACCAGATTGGCGGGGATCGCGCCGCAATTGACGCTGATCATCGGGCGTTTGGCGCGCGGCGACGCCGCATGGATCGCCTCGGCCACGACCTCCTTGCCGACCCCGCTTTCGCCTTCGAGCAGGATCGCGACGCGACCGCGCGCGGCCTTGGCGGCGATCGCCAGCGCGGCGCGGAAATCGGGCGACGAGCCGACGATCTCGTCGAACGCGAGCAGCGCGGGGATCTTCTCGGTCAGCGGGCGCAGCTCGCCCGCGGTCGTGCCGGCGACGACTGCATCGAGCGAGGCGAGCAGCCGGTCGGGCGCGAGCGGCTTGACCAGGAAATCGGTCGCGCCCGCGCGCATTGCGTTCACCGCATGCTCGACCGATCCGTTCGCGGTCAGCATCAGGATCGGCAGCGCCGGGCGGCGATTGCGCAGCTCGGCGATCACCGCTGAGGCATCCTCATGCGGTGCGGAATGGTCGAGGATGATCGCGTCGAGCTGCATCCCGTCCTGCGTGCCGAGCGTGGCGATCGCCATCTCGCCGTCGCTCGCGAACACGGTCCGCCAGCCGCCACGCGACGCCAGTGCGGACACCAGCCGCCGTTGTGCAGGCTCGTTGTCGATCAATAGTAGCAGGCGCTGCCCGTTGCGCGTCATGGCGAATCCTGTCCCGTTTGCGGACAGTCTTTAGCGTTTTCAGGTAAAGGGCGACTTAAATATCGCTTTGGGGCGGTTGCGAAGCGCTCCGACCGTGTTGCTGCGGCTGCACGACAGCGTGAAGCCGGGGTTTGGAAGCGCGGGGGTTGAGGCTGAGGCACCGGCCCGATAAGGTCGCACCGATAACAGAATGGCGAGGGACGGATCATGGCGGACGATGCAAACATCAAAGGTCATGCTGCGACCTATGACAGCGTCATCGGTGTGATGAAGATCGGCGCGATCGCCTGTGCGGTGATCGTCGCGATCGTCATCTGGCTGATTTCCTGATCCGATGAAGATCGCCGTCCTCAAGGAGCAGGTGGACGGCGAGCGGCGGGTTGCCGCGACGCCAGAAACCGTCCGCAAGTTCGTCGCGCTGGGCGCGACGCTCGCGGTCGAGGCAGGGGCCGGCCAGTCCGCGTCGATCGCCGACGCCGCCTATGCCGATGCGGGGGCGAGCGTCGCCGACCGGGCGGCGGCGATTTCGGGTGCGGACATCGTGCTCGGCGTGCAGGCGCCGGATCCGGCATCGCTGGCAGGCGCCGCGCCCGGTGCATGGGTCGTCGCCAGCTTCAATCCCTTTGGCGAGCGCGCCCGGGTCGATGCCTATGCCGCGGCGGGCCTCGAGGCGCTGGCGATGGAGTTCATGCCGCGCATCACCCGCGCGCAGTCGATGGACATCCTGTCCTCGCAGTCGAACCTGTCGGGCTACAAGGCGGTGCTCGACGCCGCGGCCGAATATGGCCGGGCCTTTCCGATGATGATGACCGCGGCGGGGACGATCAGCGCCGCGCGCGTGTTCGTGATGGGGGTCGGCGTCGCCGGGCTTCAGGCGATCGCGACCGCGCGCCGGCTCGGGGCGCAGGTTTCCGCTACCGACGTCCGCGCCGCGACGCGCGAACAGATCCAGTCGCTCGGCGCGAAACCGATCTTCGTCGAAAGCGTCGCCGGGATCGAGGGCGAGGGGACGGGCGGCTATGCGGGCGAGATGAGCCCCGAATATCAGGCCGCGCAGGCCGAGCTTGTCTCCGGGCACATCGCCAAGCAGGACATCGTCATCACCACCGCGCTGATCCCCGGCCGCCCCGCGCCGCGGCTGATCTCGGCCGCGCAGGTCGCGAGCATGAAGCCCGGGTCGGTGATCGTCGATCTTGCGGTCGAACAGGGCGGCAATGTCGAGGGTGCGGTCGCGGGCGAGATCGTTGAGGTGAACGGGGTCAGGATCGTCGGCCATCGCAACGTCCCCAGCCGGCTCGCCGCCGACGCCAGTGCATTGTTCAGCCGCAATTTATTCAACTTTCTCAGTGCCTTCTGGGACAAGGAGACGGGGCGGCCGGTGCTCGATGCGGAAATCGGCGACGCGATCCGCCTGACCCGCGACGGCGCGGTCGTCAATCCGCGTTTGCAGCCATGACCCGGCACGATACAAAACCCCGTTTGCGTCTCAACATTCGCAACATTCGCGGGGCTCAGGAGGGTTGAGATGGACTTTATCGCGATCCTGTCGATCTTCGTCATGGCCTGCTTCGTCGGCTATTATGTCGTCTGGTCGGTGACGCCCGCACTCCACACGCCGCTGATGGCGGTGACCAACGCGATTTCCAGCGTGATCATCGTCGGCGCGCTGATCGCGTCCGCCGCGGCGGGATCGCCGGTCGCGAAATATCTCGGGCTGCTCGCGGTCGTGCTGGCGAGCGTCAACATCTTCGGCGGCTTTGCGGTCACCGCGCGGATGCTGGCGATGTACAAGAAAAAGGAACGGCCGGTCGCCAAGTGACCGTTACGGATCCGAGGGGAACTGAGTGATGCATGACGTAGCCGTGAACCCCTGGGTCGCGCTGGCCTATCTCGTCGCCGGCATGTGCTTCATCCTCGCGCTGCGCGGCCTGTCGAGCCCGGCGACGAGCCAGCGGGGCAATCGGTTCGGCATGATCGGCATGACCATCGCGGTCGTCACGACGCTGGTCACGCATCTCAACGTCGGCATCTGGGAGATCGTCGTCGCGATCGGCATCGGTGCCGCGATCGGGCTCGTGACCGCCCGACGGATCGCGATGACCGCGATGCCGCAGCTCGTCGCCGCGTTCCATTCGCTGGTCGGGCTTGCCGCGGTGTTGGTTGGGGTCGCGGCCTATCTGAACCCGCAGGCATTCGGGATCTCGGACCTGATGATCCCGCTGCTCGGCGATCCGGTCGCGATCATCCGGCCGGTCAGCCGGATCGAGCTGGGGCTGGGCGTCGCGATCGGCGCGATCACCTTCTCGGGCTCGGTCATCGCCTTCCTGAAACTCAACGGCAACATGGGCGGCAAGCCGATCATGCTGCCCGGTCGCCACGTCATCAACATTGCGCTGCTTGCCGCGATCCTCGGGCTGATCGCCTATTTCGTCACCAACCAGGAGCCGTGGATCTTCTGGACGATCACGGCCCTGAGCTTCGTGATCGGCTTCCTGCTGATCGTGCCGATCGGCGGCGCCGACATGCCGGTGGTCGTCAGCATGCTCAATTCCTATTCGGGCTGGGCGGCGGCGGCGATGGGCTTCACGCTGCACAACACCGCGATGATCATCACCGGCGCGCTGGTCGGCTCGTCGGGCGCGATCCTCAGCTACATCATGTGCCGGGCGATGAACCGCAGCTTCATCAGCGTGATCGCCGGCGGGTTCGGACAGTCTGCCGATGCCGGCGGCCCCGCGGCTGCCAGCGACCGCCCTTGGAAGCGTGGATCGGCGGAGGATGCCGCCTTCCTGATGAGCCAGGCCGAACAGGTCGTCATCGTGCCCGGCTACGGCATGGCGGTGGCTCAGGCGCAGCACGTCCTGCGCGAGATGGGCGACAAGTTGAAGGCGGAAGGGGTGCGCGTGAAATATGCGATCCACCCCGTCGCGGGGCGCATGCCAGGCCACATGAATGTCCTGCTGGCAGAGGCGAACGTGCCCTATGACGACGTGTTCGAACTCGAGGACATCAACAGCGAATTCGCGCAGACCGACGTGGCTTTCGTGATCGGCGCGAACGACGTCACCAATCCGGCGGCAAAGACCGACAAAGCGTCGCCAATCTATGGCATGCCGGTGCTCGACGTCGAGAAGGCGAAGACCGTGCTGTTCATCAAGCGGTCGATGGGCGGGGTCGGCTATGCTGGCGTCGACAACGACTTGTTCTACCGCGACAATACGATGATGCTTCTGGCGGATGCGAAGAAGATGGTCGAAGACATCGTCAAGGCGCTCGACTGACGGCGTCTGCCTGTCCGCCGGATCCGCCGAGAACCGACCCATTTGGCGTGTGAATCCGGTACGATCCATGGCCTAATCGCGTCTGGCGGGGGATGCGGCAATGACGGCGATCGACGCGCTATCGGCGGACATACGCTATGATGGCGGTGCCGCTGCGGTTCTGATTGCGGACCTTGGCGGTGCGGGGGCAGGGGATCGGCTCGCGACCGCGCTGGACCCGCTGGGCGGACGCCTGATGGCCCGGATCGACTGGCACGTCCCGCTCGATCGGTCCGCGACACCGCGTATCATTCTGGTCGATACGGTGGGGATCAACGCGCCGCTGCTCGCCGAACGGATGGCGCAGATTGTGGCCTGGGCCGCCGATACCGATGCTGCGCTGGTGGTGGCGCTGCGGCCCGACCAGATCGACGCGATCACTGCGCTGACACTGGGCGGTGCGACATCGCTGCTCGTCGATCCCGGGATCGGCGAGTGCGTGGCCGCGGTGGCGATCGCGATCGAACGATCGCGCCAGCCTGCCGGGGTCTTCGACGTCACCCGCGAAAGCGACGGGGCCCGGCTGGAGCGTCTGAGCGCGGAGGTCGGGCGCATTGCCGAGGCGCTTGCCCGGCTGACACAGGCGGATCATGATCGACCGTCCAATTCCCCGGCGATCGTCGGCGATCGATCGGTCGCCTATCAGGCGGCACCCGGGGCGACGCAACACGACGCGACCGACATTCGACGCGCGATCCGCGCGCGGCGGCTTCGCGACCAGTTTTTTGGCGGCACGCTGTTCGAGGATCCGGGCTGGGACATGCTGCTCGATCTCTACGCCGCCGATCTCGAGCGGCGCCGTGTGTCGGTGTCGAGCCTGTGCATCGCCGCAGCCGTCGCGCCGACGACGGCGTTGCGCTGGATCGCGCGCATGACCGATAGCGGGCTGTTCGAACGCCAGCCGGATCCGCATGATCGCCGCCGCGCCTATATGGCGCTGTCGCCGCCCGCGCGCGATGCAATGCGCGGCTATTTCGGCGCAGTCTTGCGCAACGAGCTGCGGATCGCCTGAACGCATGTGCTTTGGGGCTTGCCCCGACGCCGCAGCTTTGGCATCGAACCCCCACCTCAGGGTCTCATCCCGAGAGGGCGCTTAGCTCAGCTGGTAGAGCGGCTCGTTTACACCGAGTAGGTCGGCGGTTCGAACCCGTCAGCGCCCACCATATCTCCCGACACTGGACGCGGCGGCCGAACCCCGCTTTCATGCTGCCAAGGGAGTTGAGACGCTTATGGCACGAGAGAAATTCTGGTGGGTCGCGACGGTGGTCGGGAGTATCCTTCTGGCAGGGGCGGCGCAGGCGCGCCTCACGCCAGCAGAAATGCGGGCCGTCGCGACCGTCGATGCCGAGCATGAGCGCTCGATCGAACTGCTCAAGACGCTCGTCGACCAGAATAGCGGCACGATGAACCTCGAAGGGGTCGCCAAGGTCGGTGCGATGGTCCGGGCGCAGCTCGAACCACTCGGCTTTGCGGTGACCTGGAAACCGATGCCACAGACGCAGCGGGCGGGACATCTGATTGCGCGGCACCGGGGCAAGCCTGACGCCAAACGCCTGTTGCTCATCGGTCATCTCGACACCGTTTTCGAGCAGGATTCGCTGTTTCAACGGTTCGAACGCAAAGGCGAGAGCGCGACGGGGCCAGGTGCGGGCGACGACAAGGGCGGGATCGTCGTGATGCTGTCGGCGCTGCGGGCGATGAAGGCCGCCGGCCTGCTGGACGCCGCCGATATCGAGATCGTGCTGACCGGCGATGAGGAAGATGCGGGCGACCCGGTGGCGATCGCGCGGGGCGATCTGATCGCAGCGGGCAAGCGCGCCGACATCGCGCTCGACTTCGAAGGCCTGTCGGTCGTCGAGGGTCGCGACATGGGATCGATCGCGCGGCGGTCGTCGAACGGATGGGTGCTCACCACGTCGGGCAAGACCGGGCACTCGTCGCTGATCTTTTCGGACGCCTATGGTGACGGCGCCATCAACGAGATGGCCCGGATCCTGTCGGCATTTCGCAAGGATCTGCCCGAACCCAACCTGACCTTCAATACGGGCGTGGTCGCGGGCGGTGCGACGGCGGCGCTCGACAGCGACGCCGTCCGGGCGAGCGCGACGGGCAAGGGCAATATCATCCCTGCAACCGCGGTCGCCCGTGGCGACTTCCGAACCCTGAGCGAAGATCAGACCATGCGGGTCCGTGCGAAGATGGAGCGGATCGTCGCGGCGCATGCGCCCGGCACGAATGCCACGATCCGGTTCGAAAGCGGGTATCCCGCCATGCCGCCGACGGTGGGAAATCGCGCGCTGCTCGACCGGTTGAATCTGGTCAATCGCGACATGGGATTGCCCGAGATGACGGCGCTCGATCCGCTCAAGCGGGGTGCGGGTGACATTGCGTTCGTCGCGGGTGACGTCGACGGGCTGATCGGGCTCGGAACCGCGAGCAGCGGTGATCATGCACCGGGGGAGACGGTCGACCTTGCGAGCATTCGCCGTCAGGCCAAGCGCGCCGCGATCCTGATGGCCCGCCTCTCACGCGAGCCAAAGGATCTGTGACAAGGCTCGACGCCTCTCTGGGCTAGCGGTCGACGACGTTCGGCTTGGCGGTCGCAACGACTGAATCATCGTCGCGCAGCTTGAGGAACAGCGTGTCGGTCGGGCGCGGAATGGCGACCGTACTGGCGGTATAGCCGTCGGGAATTGCCGCAACGCCGGTGAACTGCGCGTCTCCGCCAACAGCGGCGAGCAGATACAGCGCGTCACCGGTCAGCAGGCAGCGCGGCGCGCCCTTGTCGCATGTCACGCCCGTGATGGTCGGCAGGCGGACGAGGGTGACGAGTGGCGCCCAGTCGCTTTCCGCACCGTCCTGCAGGAGGCGGTATCGCAGCGGGCCATAGGCCGATACGCCCAGCGCCTTGGCCGGTTCGATCGTCGCAATCGCGACTTGTGCACTCTGGACGCGGTAGCCGTTCGCTGCGGCGATGACCGTCGACGCGCGTCCGTCGACCGTGGCGATCTCGACCTGTTCGCGTCCGCTGAACCGGGTCGCCCCCGCGCCGCGGAGCGAAAAGGTCAGGCTGGCATCGACCGACATGACGGTGCCCGACGGCAATGTGATCGGCAGCGACGCTGCGTGCGCCGCCGGGGCGAAGGTCTTGTCGATGAGTGTGACCGACGGCCGCGCGGGAGCGACATGCACGGCGACCGGCAGCACGCGACCGTCCTTCAGCGTCACCCGCCCCGATCGATCCTGGCCTACGGTCCAGGCGGCGACCGGAGCAGGCGTGTGGACCGTCATGACGCGTTCGTCGGCCTTGCCGGTCCGTACCACCGCACCAGGGCTGAATACCGCGCCATCGACGCTTAGCGAGGCGACGGTGTCCAGCCGTGTGCCCGTCAGGACACCATGAAGATCGCCGGCGTGCAGCGTGAACGCGTCGATCCGCCCCGTCTCCGTCAAGGCGGTCAGGGCGATCGTGTCGACGTCTGCGATTCCCTGCTGGCGGACGAGCAGGCTGACCTGCCCCGCCGCGATCTGCGCCTTCGGGATCGTTGCAGTGATCCGGCCATCCGGCAATGCGGCCCATTTGAGCGGCTCGGTCGTGCCGGAGGTGCGGGCGAGCGCGATGTCCTCGACACAGGCGGCTGCTCCGCCCTCGATCGTCAGGCTGTTATCGCGTCCGGCGATCACCGTGGTGCCCTCGATCGCGCGCCAGCTGTTCGCGCGCGGACTCTGGATGCGAAAGCGTGGACCGTCGAACGGGGTGAAGCCCCATACGCCGTGAAGCGTGGCGTCAAAGCTGACTCGCAGATCGCCGCCGTAGCTGCCCGGGCCGGCGAGAAGGAAACCCCCGCGTTCGACATCGGCGCTGACCGGCAGATCGAGCGTGCTGCCGTCGGCACGCGTCACGCGGACCGCCATCGCATGCGCATAGCGCGTGGCATAGATCAGCGGCGCGCCTTCGACTGGAAGCAGCACACCCTCTCGTGCTCGACACAGCGCGCGACCGGGCGCGATCGTCCGCAGCGGCGGCGGCTCGGGCGCCTCGATCGCCGGAAGCGCCGCGACCATGACCGACTTGGGCTTTGCAAAGGAGGGGGCGGCGTTCAGCAACAGCGACAGGCGCGCCTCTGCCGCACGGCCGAGGGCGGGTATATACTGGAACTGGGTCGACTGGAATGCGCCAAAAATCCGGGCAAGATCGCGAACGACACCGATATAGGAGCTGTAATAGCCGTATCCGGCCTCGGGTGTTGCGGCGAGTTGCAAGGCCAGATCGGTGGGGGCGCCGACGAGGGTTTCGGTCAGCGATGCGCTGTGACTGTCGGCCAGCAGTAGCGAGCTTCGGCTCTGCGTCAGGCAGGCCGCCTGGAGATCGATCGCCTGCTCGAGGCATTCGGCCTTGAGCGTGATTGACAGGCTGCGGGTCAGGACGGGTGATACGGTCTCGATCCGTTCAGGATGCGTGCGCTCGAGGCGGTGGATCGAGTCCAGGAACGTGTCGAGCCGCGCGCGGTCGAGCGACGCCTGGTTGAGCTCCTGCGAGGCGCGGACGAACGCGCCGGGCTGTTTGCGGACGGCGTCGACGATCGAGTCATAACCCCCGCCGGTTTCCGGCGCGAGGAAGAGGATCAGCTGGCGTGCGCCAGCGGGCACGGTCAGGTCGAGAGTCTTTTTCTTCCGCTCCCACGTCTTGGCCTGCGTGAACCAGTTTTTGGGGGGCGGATTGGTCGCGCCGCGCAAGAATGCGGCCACCAGCAGGTAATGGACACCCTGATCACGGGGTAAATCCGCACTCACCGCGATCCGGTCGCCTTCGCTGAGATTGGGCACCTGCCCGATCGGCAACCTCGTCGCACCGTGCGTCACCATGACGTTCAGCGCCGGACCAGACAGGTCGAAGGCCGCGGGGTCAGCCTGTGCCGGGGTGAGCGGCAGCAGCGCGGCGAAGAGCAGCGCGATGCGTCCCGACCAGGTAATCGACGCGCCGAGGGGGAATCGCGAAACAGCCATGGGCGCTACCCGTGGCGGCAGGGCATGGCCATTTTAGGGCGGTGGCGCAGGGTCTAGACCGCGACCTTCGCGTTCGTGCGGCCCTCGTCGCCGAAGATTCGCAGGTACCGGGCAATCTCGCCCGGATCGCCGGTCGCCTTGGCCGGATTGTCCGACAGCTTGACCGCCGGGCGTCCATTGGCCTGCGTGACCTTGGCAACCAGCGAAATCGGCTCGAGTCCGGCCATGCCATCGGGGTCGCACCCTCGGAAGTCGTTGGTCAGATTGGTCCCCCAGCCAAAACTCATCCGCACCCGGCCGTGGAAATGCCGATAAGTCTCTTCGATCGTGTCGACATCCATGCCGTCCGAAAAGATCAGCAGTCTCGTTTTAGGGTCGCGACCCTGTGCCTTCCACCAGGCAATGATCGCTTCGCCACCGGCGATCGGGGGTGCACTGTCGGGGCGGAAGCCCGTCCAGTCGGCGACCCAGTCGGGCGCGTTCGCGAGGAACGCGCTCGTTCCGAACGCGTCGGGCAACGCGATCAGCAGATTGCCGCCATAATGGCGTCGCCAGTCATCGAGCACCCGGTAGGGCGCATCCGCTATCCCCCGGTCGTCGTCGGCCAGTGCGGCATAGACCATCGGCAATTCATGCGCGTTGGTGCCGATGGCTTCCAGATCGTTATCCATCGCCAGCAAGACGTTCGACGTGCCGATGAAACGGCTGCCAAGCCCTTCCTTAAGCGCCTCGACGCACCAGCGTTGCCACAGGAAGCCATGGCGGCGGCGCGTACCGAAGTCGGACAGGACCAGATCGGGCAGATCCCTCAGCCGTTCGACCTTGTCCCATAATTTGGCCTTCGCGCGCGCATAGATCACGTCGAGCGCGAAACGTCCGCGATCGCGTACCGCCACGCGTGCGCGCAATTCATTGATGATCGCAAGCGCGGGGATTTCCCACATCGTCGTTTCCGCCCAGCAGCCCTCGAACCGCAGCTCGAACTGTCCGTCGACGGTCCGCAGATCGTATTCGGGCAGCCGGAAGGCGGCAAGCCACTGCAGGAATTCGGACGCAAACATGCGATCCTGGCCATAGAAGCTGTTCCCAGCGAGCCAGATCAGCTCCTTCTTCCCGAACCGCACGGTACGCGCATGATCGAGTTGCGCGCGCAGTTCGCCTTCGTCGATGATGTCCGCCAGCCGCACGCTCGTCGTGCGGTTGATCAGGGTAAAGGTCGTCTGCACCTTGGGGTGAAGGTGACGGATCATCTGCAACATCAGCAGCTTGTAGAAGTCGGTATCGAGCAGGCTGCGGACGATCGGGTCGAGCCTGAACCCGTGATCGTAGGTACGCGTGGCAATATCGGTGACGGCCATGCCGATCTCCTTCCGGGGCGTTCAGCGCAGCAATGCAACGATATCGCGTGCAATGTCCGCTGGCAGTCGCGACGCGCCAGCTTCGACCGTCGATACGGTCGCCCAGCGGCCGAGCAGGCCTGCCGCCGCCATCGCGGCATAGTTGATGCGGACGCGGTCCTGGAGCCCGGTATCCGCTTCATACGCGTCGAACGCATCGTCGGTGTAAGAGCGCTTGCGCTTCTGGCGGATCAGCCCGCGCGCAATGTCAGCCGGCGTATCGAGATAGACGGACAGATCGGGCATCGGCAGGGCGAAGCTGCGCGTCTCGAGATCCGCAATCCAGGCCATCATCGTATCCGCCTCGTCGACCGGCACCTGCGCCGCCTGATACGCCATGTTCGACGCGATATAGCGGTCGAACACGACGACGTCGTTCGCCGCCATCGTTGCCATCAGGTGATCGCGCGATTCCATCCGGTCGAGCGCGTAGAGCACGGCGGCGGCCTTTGGTGACGTGCCGCGTGGCAGCGTGCCCGCGAGCATCGCCCCCAGCGCCCAGCCGCCGACCGTGTCCGGATAGCGCGGGAACGAAATGACCGCGGCGCTGCGTCCGGCGGCCTGCAACTGCTCGACGACCAGTGCGGAGGCCGTGGCCTTACCGGCGCCGTCGGCGCCTTCGATAGCGAGGAGGAAGCTCATCGCGCTCCCCTAACCGACCCGCGCGTGCAGGTCGATAAAGCTGTGCTGTAGCAAATTATACGGGGCCGTGCGGTCTGGCGGAGACGCCGCGCCGCCTTGGCGATGCCGTGCAGTGCTCAAGCTGCTGTCACCGCCCAGCGTGTCATTCGCAAAGTTTCTGGTGGTGGCGGATCACCTCGTCGATGATGAACCGTAAAAACTTTTCGGAGAATTCCGGATCGAGCTGGGCTTCCTCGGCGAGCCGACGCAACCGCGCAATCTGACGCTCTTCACGTCCGGGATCGGCGGCCGGCAGCCCGTGCTCCGCCTTGTGCCGGCCAACCGCCTGCGTCACCTTAAACCGCTCGGCAAGCATATGAATCAGTGCCGCATCGATGTTGTCGATGCTCTGGCGATAGCCGCTCAGCAGGTCGTCGGGCATCGTGTAACCTCCACCTATTGCCGTCGCCTGCCTTTTGGTGAGGGTTTGCCGAGCCGGCAAGGGTTGCTTTGCGAGGCGGTAGCCGTCAGAGGCACGGGCAGATGAGCGCCACCGTCCACCGCCTCGACTCCCCTCGTTCGAATCCCGGGCCACAGCCTTCGCTGGACCCGATGGTCAAGCTCGTCACCACCGACATGGACCAGGTCAATGCGGTGATCGTCGCGCGCATGACCTCCGATATTCCGTTGATCCCCGAATTGGCGGGTCATCTGATCGCGGGCGGGGGCAAGCGGATGCGCCCGATGCTGACGCTCGCGAGTGCACAGCTGCTGGACTATGCCGGGACGCAGCATCACCTGCTCGCGGCGGCCGTCGAATTCATCCACACCGCGACGTTGCTGCATGACGACGTCGTCGATGGCTCCGACCTGCGGCGTGGGAACCGCACCGCGAACATCATCTGGGGCAATCCTGCGAGCGTACTGGTCGGCGACTTCCTGTTCAGCCGCAGCTTCGAACTCATGGTCGAGGCGGGCAGCCTGAAGGCGCTCAAGATCCTCTCATCGACCAGCGCAGTCATCGCCGAGGGCGAGGTCAACCAGCTGACGGCGGCCCGCCGCGTCGATCTGGGCGAGGAGCGCTATCTCGACATCATCGGCGCGAAGACCGCGGCGCTGTTCGCTGCCGCCTGCCGAATCGCTGCCGTGGTGGCCGATCGGCCCGAGAATGAAGAGGCGGCACTCGACGCCTATGGCCGCAACCTCGGGATCGCCTTCCAGCTTGTCGACGACGCGATCGACTATGTCTCGGATGCGGATACGATGGGCAAGGATGCGGGCGACGATTTCCGCGAAGGCAAGATGACCCTGCCGGTGATCCTCGCTTATGCGCGCGGATCGGTCGAGGATCGTCAATTCTGGAAGGATGCGGTCGAGGGGCGTCGCGACACCGATGCCGACCTGCAGCATGCCGTGCGTCTGATCCGGGCAACCCGCGCGATCGACGACACGTTTGCGCGGGCGCGGCATTATGGTCAGCGGGCGATCGATTCGATTGCGGGCTTTGCCAATGGCGAGGCGAAGGACGCGATGATCGAGGCCGTCGAGTTTGCGGTGGCTCGCGCTTATTAAGTTCAACCGGCTGAGGCAGACACAATAACGGCGGCCGATCGCTCGGCCGCCGCATCTTCGTTTACCGAGCAAAAAAGCTCAGCGGCACTTGACGTTACCGCGGTCGACCGACCGTCCGAGCAGTGCGCCGCCACCGGCACCCGCCAGCGTTCCGAGCGTGCCGCCGCCGATCAGATTGGCAAGAACACCACCACCGAGCGCGCCGATCACAAGCCCGGTCGTGCCATCGTTGCGCTTGCAATAGGCCCGGCCATCGTTGCCGCGATAGATGCGATCATTGCGGCCGAGACGACGCTCGCGGTAATTGCCGTTCTGATAGCTGCGCGACGGATCCCAGTTGCGATCGTCACCGCGCCAGTTGCGGTCGTTGCCGCGGCGCGAATCATTCCCCCGGCGGTCGTCATGGCCCCGGCGGTCGTCATGACGCTGAGCAGCGGCTTCGACAGGCACCATTGCGGGGGCGACCACGGCGACGGACATCAGCGCGGCGATAACATACTTCTTCATCGGGTATTACTCCAGAACTATACTAGGATAACCCGCGCAACGCCCCAAAGGTTCATATCACCGCGTGGCGCGTCATCGAGCATGGCTGACCGTCGCCCGTCTCGACCTGCAACGTGGCATGGCCGATCCCGAAACGCTCCTGCAGCATCGTGCGGGTCGAGGTGAGGAACGGATCGCCGGGATGGCCGCCCGGCATGACGAGGTGCGCGGTCAGGACGGGCTCCGTCGTGCTCATCGGCCAGATGTGCAGATCATGGATCGCCGTCACGCCGGGCAGGGTGCATAGCGCCTCGTCGACCTGGTCGAATTCGATCCCGCGCGGTACCGCGGACAGCGCCATTTCGACGGTCTCGCGCAGCAATCCCCAGGTTTGCCAGAAGATCAGGACCGCGATGACGATGGAGACCGCCGGGTCGATCCAGGAGATCCCGGTCTGCCAGATCAGCACGCCCGCGATCACGACCCCCGCCGATACCAGCGCGTCCGCGGCCATGTGCAGATAGGCGCCACGGATGTTGACGTCCCCCTTGCGACCGCGCGCGAACATCCAGGCGGTGATCGCGTTCACCGCGATGCCGATCCCGGCCACCATCGATACGGTCAGGCCCGCCGTGGGCGTCGGATCTGCGAAACGCTGTGTCGCCTCGAGCAGGATCGCCCCGAGCGCGACGAGCAACAGCAGCGCATTGGTCAACGCCGCAAGGATCGTCGATCCCTTCAGCCCATAGGTAAAGCGCTTGGTCGGCTCGGTTCGCGCGAGCATCGTCCCGCCCCAGGCGACGACCAGGCCCAGCACATCGGAGAGATTATGCCCGGCGTCCGCGAGCAGCGAAACCGAGTTGATCCGCAATCCGACCAAGGCCTCGACCGCGACAAACGCCACGTTGAGTCCGATCCCGACCGCAAACGCGCGGTCGAACGATGCCGGAGCATGGCTGTGTGCATGTGCGTGCCCATGTCCTGCATGCCCGTGTGCATGCCCGTGCCCGTGTCCGCCCAAAGCCCATGCTCCAATGATTCGGCCGGCGCGTAGCATCCGTCTTGCATGTGATACTAGGACGCCGCGCGATGGGATTGCAGGCCGGGGGCAAGTATCGGCAATACAGTGGTTTTCGCCGGGTTTGCGCTCAGCCCTCGGTCGCGAGCGCCTTCAACCGGTAAAGCGCGCCGAGCGCGTCGCGCGGGCTCATCGCATCGATGTCGAGCTTCGCCAGGTCTTCGCGCAGCACGTCGCACGCCACCTCCTCGATCTGCGCGGCGGCCGCGAACAGCGGAAGATCATCCAGCCCCGCCGCCAGGCCGCCAGTTTTGGCACGCCCGGCTTCCAGCTTGGCAAGCACCGCTTTCGCCCGCTGCACGGTGACCGGCGGCATGCCGGCGAGGCGCGCGACGGCCAGACCGTAGCTGCGATCCGCCGGCCCGTCGGCGAGTTCGTGGAGCAGGACGAGTTCGCCCTTCCACTCGCGCGCGCGAACGTGATGCAGCGACAGCGCCTCGCAGCGTTCGGCAAGCCGGGTCAGCTCGTGATAATGCGTCGCGAACAGGCAGCGGCATCGATTGTCCTCGTGGATCGCCTCGACCACGGCCCAGGCGATCGCGAGGCCGTCATAGGTGGAGGTGCCGCGACCGACTTCGTCGAGGATCACGAAGCTGCGCGGCGTCGCCTGTGCGAGGATGGCGGCGGTTTCGACCATTTCGACCATGAAGGTCGAGCGGCCGCGCGCGAGATTGTCCGACGCGCCGACGCGACTGAACAATCGGTCGACGAGACCCAGCGTGGCCTTGGTCGCCGGCACATAGCTTCCGGCCTGCGCCAGGACCGCGATCAGTGCATTCTGGCGCAGGAAGGTCGATTTGCCGCCCATGTTCGGGCCCGTGACGAGCCACAGTCGCGAGGATTCCGACAGGTTGCAGTCGTTGGCGACGAACCGGTCGCCCGACTTGGCGACGGCGGCTTCGACTACCGGGTGTCGGCCTCCTTCGATCTCGAAACAGGCATGGTCGACCAGGATCGGGCGCGACCATTGCCCCTCGGCTGCGCGCTCGGCGAGACCGGCGGCGACATCGAGCCGGGCGAGCGCGTCGGCAGTCGCGGCGATCGCCTCGCGGCCGACGAGCGCCCGCGCGGTAAGATCCTCGAGATGGGCCGACTCCGCCGCCGTGGCATGCGCACCCGCCTGCGACACTTTCGTTGCGACATCGTGCAGCGCGGGCGTGTTGAAGCGTACGACACCTGCGAGGGTCTGGCGGTGCGTGAAACCGCTGTCGGGCTTCATCAGCGAATCGGCAGCTCGTGCAGGGACCTCGACATGATAGCCGAGCACGCCATTGTGGCGGATCTTGAGCGCGGACACGCCGGTCGAGGTGCGAAACTCGGCCTCCAGTGCGGCGATCGCGCGGCGTCCCCCAGCGCCGGTATCGCGCAGGTCGTCGAGAGCGGCGTCATATCCCGCCGCGATATACCCCCCGTCAGAGGCTTCGATCGGTGGCGATGGTACGAGCGCACGCTTGAGCAGGTCGATCAGGCTGCCATGCCCGCGCAACAGCGGTGCGACGTCGCTGAGCAGGCGCGGCGGATCGGTAAGTGCATCGAGCCGCTCCCCCAGGTTCCAGGCGCCGTCGAGACCGTCGCGCAACTGGCCAAGATCGCGCGGTGATCCTCGACCCGCGGCGAGGCGGCCGAGCGCCCGGCCGATGTCCGGCAGCGCGCGCAGCGTCGCGCGCAACCGTTCGCGCAGCGCCTGGTCGTCATGGAACAGCCGGACAAGGTCGAGCCGCGCGTCGATCGCGGCCTTGTCCATCAGGGGCGCTCCGAGATCGGCACCGAGAAGCCGCGCACCGGCACCGGTGACGGTACGATCGACCGCGTCGAGCAGGCTTCCCTTGCGGACGCCGCCGGTGGTGCAGGTCAGTTCGAGGCTTTCCCGCGTCGCGGCGTCGATCGCCATCACCTGTGCTGCCCGCCCGATTCGCGGCGGCCGCAGGAAGGGCAGCGCGCCCTTCGCATTATGTTCGAGATACGCGATCAGACCGCCCGCCGCGGCCAGTGCGGCCCGCCCGAACTGTCCGAAGCCGTCGAGGGTCGCGACGCCGTAGATCCGCTTGAGCCGTGCCTCGCCCGCACCGCTATCGAAATCGCTCCTGGGGCGCAGCGTCGTGGCGGCCTCTGCGAAACCGCTCGCCTCGGCGACGACGATCTCGGCCGCGGCAAGTCGCGCAAGTTCGGCCCCGATCGCGTCATCGGCGACGTCGATGACCTCGAACCGGCCGGTGGACACGTCGGCCGCGGCAATCGCGACGGATCCCCCGGCTTCACCGATCGCCACGCACCAATTGTCGCTGCGCGCGTCGAGCAAGGCTTCCTCGGTCAGCGTGCCCGCGGTCACGACGCGCACGATCGCGCGGGCGACCAGCGCCTTCGATCCGCCGCGCGCCTTCGCCTCAGCCGGACTCTCGACCTGTTCGGCGATCGCGACGCGGTGCCCGGCCTTGATCAGTCGCTGGAGATAGGCGGTGGCCGCGTGGACTGGTACGCCGCACATCGGGATCGGCTTGCCCTCATGCTCGCCGCGGGCGGTCAGCGCGATGTCGAGCACCGCCGCGGCGATGCGCGCATCGTCCATGAACAGCTCGAAAAAATCGCCCATGCGGTAGAACAGCAGGCAATCCTGCGCCTCGGCCTTGAGGCCGAGATACTGCGTCATCATCGGGGTAGCGGCGGGAGTGGACATCGGCGCGGGGTAGCGAAAACCGTCCGCACGTCCAATAGCACTGCGAAGGGTTCCCAAGGGGTGACGAACAGCCACGCGTTCCGTAAAGGCAGGGGCTCCCCCTGCAGATACCCCCGAGGCCCCGCTTATGTCCGACGACAATAATCTCCAGTTCTCCGAACGCGAAGCGCTGCTGTTCCATTCGGAAGGCCGTCCCGGGAAGCTCGAGATCATTGCGTCCAAACCGATGGCGACGCAGCGCGACCTCGCGCTCGCCTATTCGCCCGGCGTGGCGATTCCGGTGCAGGCGATCGCCGACGATCCCTCGACCGCCTATGACTATACCGCCAAGGGCAATCTGGTCGCGGTGATCTCGAACGGGACCGCGATCCTCGGCATGGGCAATCTCGGCGCGCTTGCGTCGAAGCCGGTGATGGAGGGCAAGGCGGTACTCTTCAAGCGCTTCGCCGACGTCGATTCGATCGACATCGAGCTGAAGACCGAGGATGTCGATCGCTTCATCGACGCGGTCGAGCTGATGGAGCCGACTTTCGGCGGCATCAACCTCGAGGACATCAAGGCGCCAGAATGCTTCATCATCGAGCAGACGCTGCGCGAGCGGATGAATATCCCCGTATTTCATGATGATCAGCACGGCACGGCGATCATCTGTGCAGCCGGGCTGATCAACGCCTGCCTCGTGACCGGGCGCAAGCTTGGCGACATCAAGCTGGTCGTCAACGGCGCGGGCGCGGCGGCGATCGCGTGCACCGAGCTGATGAAGGCGATGGGCGTACGGCCCGACAACGTCATCATGTGCGACCGTACCGGCGTGATCTACCAGGGTCGCGACGATGTGAACCAGTGGCAGTCGGCACATGCCACGACCAGCAGCGCGCGGACGCTGACCGAGGCGCTGGTCGGCGCGGACGTGTTCCTCGGCCTGTCGGCGGCAGGCGCGCTCAAGCCCGAGATGGTCAAGGACATGGCGGCCGCGCCGATCATCTTCGCGATGGCCAATCCCGAGCCCGAGATTCGCCCGGAACTGGCGATGGCTGCGCGCCCCGACGCGATCGTCGCGACGGGACGGTCGGATTATCCGAACCAGGTCAATAACGTGCTGTGCTTCCCGTTCATCTTCCGCGGTGCGCTCGACGTCCGCGCGACGGGGATCAACGACGCGATGAAGATCGCCGCAGCCAATGCGATCGCCGAGCTTGCGCGCGAGCGTGTGCCCGAGGAGGTCGCGCTGGCGTACGGCGTCAGCCACAGCTTCGGCCCTGCCTATATCATCCCTGCGCCGTTCGATCCGCGGCTGATGGAGGTCGTTCCCGTCGCGGTCGCCAAGGCGGCGATGGCATCGGGCGTCGCGACCAAGCCGATTCTCGACATCGAGGCGTATCGCCAGTCGCTGCGCGCACGTCTCAACCCGACCACCTCGGTGCTGTCGATGGCCTATGAGGGCGCGCGGGCGCATCCCAAGCGCGTGATCTTCGCCGAGGGCGAGGAAGAGGTCGTGCTGCGCGCGGCGATCGCGTTCAAGGAGGGCGGCTATGGCACCCCGGTGCTGGTCGGCCGCGACGACGTTCCGGACCGGTTGCGCGCGCTGGGCGTCACCGATCCCGAGAGCTTCGAGCTGCACAACAGCCGCGTCTCGCCGCTCGTGCCGAAGATGGTCGAGCTGCTCTATGCCCGGCTCCAGCGTCGCGGCTATCTGCGGCGCGACTGCGAGCGGATGGTGAACCAGGATCGCAACATCTTCGGTGCGCTGCTGCTGCAGCTCGGCGAAGGCGATGCGATGATCACCGGCATCACGCGCACGTACGGCGAGACGATGCGCCAGATCTACCGCGTGATCGATCCGGCCGCGGGCAAGACGCCGTTCGGCATCCACCTGCTCGTCGGGCAGAGCCACACGGTGTTCATCGCCGACACCACGGTGAATGAGCGCCCGACCGCCGAACAGCTCGCCGATTTCGCCGAGCAGACCGCAGCGGTCGCACGTCGCATGGGGCATGAGCCGCGCGTCGCGTTCCTGAGCTATTCGAACTTCGGCAATCCGAAGGGCGAGTGGCTCGACAATATCCGCGACGCGGTGACGGTTCTCGACGGCCGTCAGGTCGGATTCGAATATGAGGGCGAGATGGCGCCGGACGTGGCGCTCAACCCGAAGCAGCTGGCGAACTATCCGTTCGCGCGACTGTCCGGGCCGGCGAACGTGCTGATCATGCCGGGTCTTCAGTCGGCGCATATCTCGGCCAAGCTGCTGCGCGAGCTTGGTGGTGATTCGGTGATCGGGCCGATGCTGATCGGCATGGAGAAGCCGGTGCAGGTCGCGCCGATGACGAGCACGGCGAGCGAGCTGGTGACGCTGGCGGTGCTCGCCGCGGGTGGGATTGCTCGGTGAACTCTCCCTCTCCCCTTGGGGGAGAGGGAAGGGGCCCGCGGCACTTGCCGTGGGAAGGGTGAGGGGTTTGAGGCTCGGACGGTGAGTCCCAACTGTCCCTTACCCTCCCACCGCTGCGCGGCGGGCCCCTCCCTCTCCCCCGAGGGGAGAGGGGTTTGTGATCAAGCGT
Organism: Sphingomonas sp. CFBP 8765; assembly: GCF_014841445.1. Taxonomy (NCBI): domain Bacteria; kingdom Pseudomonadati; phylum Pseudomonadota; class Alphaproteobacteria; order Sphingomonadales; family Sphingomonadaceae; genus Sphingomonas; species Sphingomonas sp. CFBP 8765. The sequence continues at coordinate 519,843 of NZ_JACYTY010000002.1, forward strand.
CGATGCTCGTGCCTAGCGAGGCGTGGACGAGGCCGCCGTCGACGGTGATGGTCTCGCCGATCACGTAATCGCCGGCGCGGCTGGCGAGGTAGATTGCGGCGCCGGCCATGTCTTCGTCGACGCCGACCCGCTTGGCCGGGATCCCTTGCGCGACAGCGTCGCCGTGATCGCGGGCGGCCTTGTTCATGTCGCTGGCGAACGCACCGGGGGCGATCGAGGTGACGTTGATCGAATCGGTCACGAGCCGCGCGGCCATGCGCTTGGTCAGATAGATCAGCGCTGATTTCGACGCGTGATAGCTGTAAGTTTCCCACGGGTTTAGGCGCTGGCCGTCGATCGAGGTGATGTTGATGACCTTGGCCGGCCGATCGCGCGATCCTGACGCCTTGAGCGCTGCGTGAAGCGCCTGGGTCAGGAAGAAGGGCGATTTGACGTTGAGGTCCATGACCTTGTCCCAGCCAACTTCCGAAAACTCCTCGAACGGCACGCCCCAGGCCGCACCCGCATTGTTGACGAGGATGTCGAGCCGGCTCTCATGCTCGGCGAACTGCGCCGCGAGCGCCTTGCAGCCGGCGACGGTCGAGACGTCCTGCGGCAGCGCGATGCAGTTGGGGCCAAGTTCGGCCGCCGCGGCTTCGCAGACATCCGCCTTGCGCGACGAGATATAGACCTTGGCGCCCTGTGCGATGAAGCCCGCCGCGATCATCTTGCCGATGCCGCGGCTGCCGCCGGTGATCAGCGCGACGCGGCCGTCGAGACGGAACAGGGTGGTCGTATCCATGCGGCATCCTCCAGAGATTTTTGCGACTGGTATCGCCGCGCTGCGTGCGTAGCAAACCCGTTTTTCGAATCGCCGTGGTTTGACGAGGTGGTGCGCCGTACTGTTAGCGCAAAGCCGGCCCTCCTGCGCTCTCTTGATGGGTGCGGGACTAACGATCCCGGCCCGCATGCGCGTGTCCGCTACATCGACGGCAGAGCATCGGAAAAGGGCGGCATAGTCGGCTAAAAAAGGGGCTCGTCGGCGCGGCAACACGCTTCGTCGGATATGGTTCCGCGACGCCTTTCAATTAAATCCGCACTCCCGTAGCCAGACTGTGACGAACGGGTTTTGACCGGGGGGTCTCGATGAATTTCAAGGCGTTAGCAGCGCGTTTTGCGCTGGTGGTATCGTGCGGCCTGATGACGGCCACACCGGCAGCGGCCCAGTTCTGGCAGTGCGTGACCTTTGCCCGCTCGGTGTCGGGCATCGAGATCCGTGGCAATGCGAACACCTGGTGGAGCCAGGCCGAGGGCCGTTACGAGCGTGGCCATGCACCAAAGGCCGGTGCCGTCCTTGCTTTCTCGCCCACCTCGCGGATGCGCGTCGGCCATGTCGCAATGGTCTCGAAGGTCGTCAGCGACCGCGAAGTGCTCTTGACCCATGCCAACTGGTCGCGCCGCGGTGCGATCGAAACCAATGTCCGCGCGATCGACGTGTCCGACGCGGGTGACTGGAGCATGGTCAAGGTCTGGTACGGGCCGCAGGGCGATCTCGGTACCTCGGCCTATCCGACCAAGGGCTTCATCTATTCAGGCCATGCACCGCGTGGCGACATGCTCGACGCCCCCGCCCAGCCGTCGCTCCAGATGGTCAGCGTGCCGAGCGCAACGCAGCGTGCCAACGCTGCTCAGCTCGCCACGGTGCAGCATGGCCCGACCGACCCGCGCGGCATCTTCACGCTCGTAAACGACGCGGGCTGAACCAGTTAAGCGATTACTGGGCCGCCATCGCCCGGAACGTCAGCGCATCGCCGTTCATGCAATAGCGCTTTCCCGTCGGCTTGGGGCCGTCGTCGAACACATGGCCGAGATGCCCGCCGCAGCGTCGGCAATGCACCTCGGTCCGCGCCATCCCGAGCGTCGAATCGACCCGGGTCCGCACGGCATTGGGCAAGGGCTGCCAGAAGCTCGGCCATCCCGTCCCGCTCTCGAACTTGGTCTTTGACGAAAAGGCGGGCAGCGCGCAGCCGGCACAGGAAAAGATCCCGGCGCGATGTTCGCCGTTGAGCGGGCTCGAATAGGGTCGCTCGGTTCCTTCCTTGCGCAGCACGTTATAGGCATCCGGCGACAGCTTCTTGCGCCACTGCGCGTCGCTCAGTGTGACCTCGAAGCGTTCGGCGGCCTGGGCGGACTGCGACGAGCAGCCCCAGAGGGCAAAGCCCGCCGCGCCGGCGCCGGCGAGCGTGAGGAACGTGCGGCGATCGGGCGATGTGTGTGTCATGGTCATGATATAAGTACGAACCTTGCCGCGAACAGGATGCGCGCGGAGGCGGGCGATGAAAGTCAGTAGCGGCTGATCTCGACCGGGAGCGAACGATAGCCGTGGACGAAACACGCGGCGACCCGGGTGGGGGCGCCGACCACGTTGATCCGCATTCGGCGCTTCGCCATTTCCTCGAGCAGGATCGCGAGCTGCATCTCGGCGAGCCTCGCCCCGACGCAACGGTGGATGCCGTGGCCGAAGGCGAGATGACGGCGCGCATTGGGACGGTCGACGCGGATCGCGTCGGCATCATCCCCGAACACGCTCTCGTCGCGATTCGCCGACAGATACCACAGGGCCAGCTTGTCGCCGGCCTTGATCGACTGGCCCTGCAGTTCGGTATCCTGCGTTGCGGTGCGCCGCATGTGCGCGAGCGGCGTCTGCCAGCGGAGGATCTCGCTCACGGCGTTGGGAATGAGCGCCGGATCCGCTTCGAGCATGGCGCGGGCGTCGGGAAATGCGTCGAGGCCATAGGCCAGCGCCGACATCGAGTTGCGGGTCGTGTCATTGCCCCCGACGATCAGGAGGATCAGGTTTCCGATGAATTCGTGATGCTCCATATGCGCCATCGCATCCGAATGGATCATCATCGAGATCAGGTCGGGGGTCGGCGGCCGGTCGATCTTGGCGTTCCAGAGAGTCTGGAAATAGGCCCCGCAATCAAACATATGCGCGAGCCGCTGCTTGCGCGTCTCCTCGTTCTTGACGAGTTCGATGTCGCCCGCCCAGTCCGACCACAAGGTCAGCTTGCGCCGATCCTCCCAGGGGAAGTCGAACAGGATGGCCAGCATCTGCGTCGTCAGTTCGATCGCGACGCGGTCCACCCAGTCGAACGGCGTGTTCCAGTCGAGCCCGTCGAGGATCTCCGCGGTGCGCCGGCGGATGTCGGGCGACATGCGGGTCATCTCGCTCGGCGTGAAGGCGGGCGCCACCGTGCGGCGCTGGCTGGTGTGGATCGGGCGATCGCGCGCGATGAACATCGGCATGCGAACGTCGCGATCGCGGTCAAAATCGGCGAGCGTGATGCCGCCGGCTTCGGAGGAGTAGAGGTCGGGCAGCGACTCGACCTCGACGATCCCCCGGTAGTTCGAGACCGACCAATAGGGGCCGTAATCCGAGCTCGCGACATGGTGGACCGGGGCATGCGCGCGAAGGTGGCGGAAGGGGGCGTGCCAGACATCGTCGCGGTAGAGGTCCGCGCGACTGACATCGAGCGGGTCGATCGGGGGTTTTCCGGCTGCCGCCCCGTTGGTTACGGGGCCGCCAAGCGGAGCCGTCGTGATGTCCCCTGCAAGCGTCGCCACCCATCACTCTCCTGTTTTCGGGCAGGAGACCAATTACTGACAGCGATGTCAACAACCTGTGTCAGTGCGGTTTCGCGCGGCGCCAGAAGGGCCGGGCGCTGCCCGACTGGAGCACGCCGCGGCGGAACAGTCGTGCGCCAACGACGATGAAGATCGTCACCCACAAGGCCTGCCAGGCCAAGGCGGCGACGTGCGGCCAGAGCTCGGGCGAATTGGCCGCGTGCCCGGCCATCGCGAAGGGCGAGGAGAGCGGGAAGAGCTCGGCGAGCGTCGCGATCCAGCTGCCGGGGCGCGAGACCGCGGCGGACGAGAGACCGAACATCGCGACCTGAAGGATCGTGATCGGCAGCGACAGCATCTGGATCTCGCGCATCGTCGAGGCCTGCGCGCCGACGCCGAGAAACACTGATCCCAGAAGCAAATAGGCCATGGTGAAATAGCCCGCGAAGAGCAGCGCGAACATCGGCCCGCCGACCGCGGGGCGGAGATCGCCGATCGCCGCCGCCGCGCCTGCGGGAAGCAATGTAGTGACCTGTCCGACGACGGTTCCCCAGAAGGCGACGAACAGCACCGCGACGCCGAACATGCCGATCAGCTTGCCGAAGAACACCGATTCGAGCGGGACCGCGGCGGCGAGCACCTCGATCACCTTGTTGTTGCGCTCCTCGGCCATCGTCCCGACGACCTGGCCGGAGAGGAACAGCGTCAGGAAGAAGATCCCGAACACCGCGAAGAACGCCGACTGATGCTGGCCGCCGACCGATCCGCGCGACCGCGTGATCCGGGTCTTGGTCACGTCGATGGGGGGCAGCGTGCCGCCCGCCTGTTGCGCCGCGAGCGTGGTCTGCGCGAGCGTCGCGAGATAGCCCGCGGCGCGGTCGCCGCGGGGACCATAGAGGATCTGCGGCGCCGCGAGCGGGCCGTAAAGCACTGCGGCGGCGTCGATATCGTTGCGATCGAAGGCGTTGCGCGCCTGTGCCGCAGGATCGGCGGCGGCGGCCGGCTGGGTGGTCAGGTCGGGCGGTCCCTCGCCTGGCCGGAAGATGCCGCGCAGCCGCGTGTCGGCCTCGGCCATCATACGCGACTCGGCGGCGGGGAGGATCGCGATGATCTGCGCCTTGTCCTGCGCGCCGTCGGTCACGCTGGCCGCGCCGAGCCCGCCGACCGCCCCGAAGGCGCCCATGATGAGCGGCGCGAACAGGAAGAGCAGGAAGATCGGGGTGAAGACGGTTGCGGTGAAATCGCGGCGGGCGATGGTGAAGGTCTGGCGCAGCGTGCGGCGGAAGCGGGTCATGGCTGCGCCTCCTGCTGGCCGACGATTCGCACGAACGCCTCGTGCAGCCCGGGGCGTTCGATCGAGAGCCCGGAAATGCCGTATCCCGCGTCGATCAGCCGGACCAGCAGCGTCTCGATCCCGCCGCCCGGCAGTTCGAACCGCCAGCCGTCGCGATCGGGCAGTGCGTCGGGGGGCAGCACGCCGCGGATCGCGGGGTCGGGACGGTGCGGGGTGTAGTGCACGCGCTGGGGCAGGACGCCGCGCGCGTCGTCGACGGTCCCCTCGAACCGGCGCTTGCCGCCGGCGATGATCGCCAGCCGGTCGCACAGCCGTTCCGCATGGCTCATGATATGCGTCGAGAACAGGATCGTCGCGCCGCGATCGCGCTCGACAAGGATAAGCTTTTCAAGACGTTCCTGATTGACCGGATCGAGCCCGGAAAAGGGTTCGTCGAGCACGAGCAGATCGGGCTGGTGGACGACCGAGCCGAGCAGCTGGACGAGCTGCGCCATGCCCTTCGACAATTTGCGGATCTTCTCGTCGACCGCATGGCCGAGCCCCGCCCCCTCCATCAGCGTGACCGCGCGCGCACGTCCGGTCTTCCAGTCGAGACCGCGCAGCGCGCCCATGAACGCGATCGCCTCGCGCGCCTTCATCGCGGGATAAAGTCCCCGTTCCTCCGGCAGATAGCCGACATGATCCGAGGCGTCGCGCGGGCTGTCGAAGCCCAGCAGCGTGCGGTGGCCTTCATCGGGCTCGATGATCCCGAGCAGCATGCGCAGCGTCGTGGTCTTGCCCGCGCCGTTCGGGCCGAGCACGCCGTAGATCGCGCCGGTCGGCACGGCGATGTCGACGCCGTCGACCACCCGCCGGTCGCCGAAGCGCTTGACCAGCCCGCTGGCCTTGACCGCCCATTCCTCGCCCACGCGCAAACTTCCTTCAAGCCGAGCGGCTGTGGTAGCGGGCGGACGTGCCCGACGACAAGCCATCCGACCTCGAATCGCGCGTGAAGGCCAAGGCGGCCGAACTGGGCTTTGCGGCGTGCGGGATCGCGCGCGCGGATGCGGCGCCGCTGGCGGGCGAACGGCTGCACCAGTGGCTGGCCGAAGGGCGGCATGGCGACATGATCTGGATGGAGGAGCGGCGCGATCAGCGGGCGAGCCCCGCCGGGCTGTGGCCCGCGGTGCGCAGTGTCATCGCGCTGGGCATGAGCTATGCGCCGAAGGACGATCCGCTGCGGCTGGCGGAGCAAGGCGAGGTCGGCCGGATCTCGGTCTATGCGCAGGGCGCGGATTATCACGACGTCATCAAGCGGCAGCTGAAGGCGCTCGGCCGGTGGCTCGCAAGCGACGCGGTCGGTGTCGAATATCCGTTCGATCTCAAGGTGTTCGTCGACACCGCCCCGGTGATGGAGAAGCCGCTCGCGGAGGCGGCGGGGCTGGGGTGGCAGGGCAAGCACACCAATCTGGTCAGCCGGAAAGAGGGCAGCTGGCTGTTCCTCGGTGCGATCTACACGACGCTCGAACTGAAGGGCGATGCCGCGGGTCGGGATCTGTGCGGGAGCTGTGACGCGTGCCAGCGCGCATGCCCGACCGATGCGTTTCCGGCGCCCTACAGGCTCGATGCGCGGCGTTGCATCTCGTATCTGACGATCGAGCATGCGGGGGTAATTCCTGAGGAATTCCGGGCGGGTATCGGCAACCGCATCTATGGCTGCGACGATTGCCTGGCGGTGTGCCCGTGGAACAAGTTCGCCGCCGCCGCGAACGCCAATCTCGCCTTTGCGCCGCGTGCCGAGTTGGTCGCGCCCGAGATCGCCGATCTGATCGCGCTCGACGATGCGGGATTCCGCCAGGTCTTTGCCGGATCGCCGATCAAGCGGATCGGGCGCGACAAGATGGTCCGCAACGCGTTGATCGCTGCGGGGAATAGTGGCGATCCGGCCTTGTCGGAGGGCGTCGCGGCGTTGCTGGGCGACCCGGCGCCGGTGGTCCGCGGGACGGCGGTGTGGGCGTTGTCGCGACTCGACGCGGTGCGATTCGCGGCCGAGAAGGCGGATCGTCGTGGCGGCGAAAATGACGACGGCGTCCGCGCGGAATGGGACCGGGCGAACTTAAGCTGACGCGGGCCAAGTGACGCGCGACAGGGGAAATTATTCACGAACGCCGGTGTAGGGGCGCGCATTCGAGACTTGCCTTGCGGGGGCAATGCGGACAGCGGTGGCGGTCCAAGGGGCGATGATTGCATATGTTGGCATTTTCCACTGCTACGATGGTCGCCGCGCTGGCGGTGCAGGCCGTCGACCCGCTGCCCGTCGCGCCGGTCCCGGTCGCGCCGTCGCCGGTGGTCGCGGACGAGCAGCGCGTGCCGGTATCGCCCGTCGTGCCGGTATCGCCGCCCGTGGTGCCCGTAGCGCCGGTTGCAGCGCCCCAGACCGCCCCGGTTCCCGCGCCCGTGCCCGCCGAGCCGAACGCGCAGAAGGACATCGTCGTCGTCGGGCAGACGCGCGATCCCGGCGATCCGTTGCGTGGCGTGAATGCGCAGGCGTTCGGCGCGACGCAGGCGGTCGACAGCGCGGTCGTGGGACCCGTGGCGCGGGTCTACAAGCGCAAGGTGCCGAGCCCGATCCGCAAGGGTATTCACAATTTTCTCTATAACTTGCGCGAGCCGATCGTGTTCGTGAACTTCCTGCTGCAGTTCAAGCCGGGCAAGGCGGCGGAGACGGTCGGGCGGTTCGTGATCAATTCGACGGTCGGCGCGGCGGGGGTCATCGACGTCGCCAAGAAGCGGCCGTTCCGGCTGCCGCGCCGGTCGAACGGCTTTGCCAACACATTGGGCTATCACGGCATCGGCAACGGGCCGTTCCTGTTCCTGCCGCTGGTCGGGCCGACGACGGTGCGCGACCTGATCGGCGGGACGCTCGACCGGTTGCTGCTGCCCACCGCGATCGGGTCGCCGTTCACCGATGCGAGCTACACGGTGCCGGCCGGCGTGCTCGGCGCGCTCGACCACCGCGCCGATTTCGACGAAACTCTCAAGTGTTTGCATGACGATGTGGGCGATCCCTATGCATCGTCGCGCGCCTTCTACCTGCACCGGCGACAGGCGGAGATCGATCATCTCCACCGCCGGCCACCGGCGCCGCCGCCCGAATGCCAGGCGGCGCTACCCGCGACGCGGATCCCAGTCGGCGCGGCGGGCGCGACCGAAACGGTGCCGCCGCCCGGGCCCTGAGCGGCTTACCGGCCGCCGTCGCGGCGGGTGAGCGCGGCGACGCAGCTGGCGCGGTCGATCGTGCTGCCGTCGAGCTCGCGCGCGTCGATATAGGTGACCTTGGGCTCGCCCGATCCGGCGGGGTAGAGATAGGCGTCGAGCACGCAAATTCCGCTCTGGAACTGGAGCTTGCGCGCCGCGCCCTCGCGGACATCGGCGTCGGGATCGCCGAACAGCCGGGTCAGCCCGGCCGCGGTCTGGCCGATCACGCGTTCGAGCCCGACACTGGTATAGGGGATGGCGGGGCGGCCGACCGGCGCGGTCGCGACGGGCGCGGCGCAGCCGGCGAGCGCGAGGCCGAGGGCCATCGCCAGGCCCGGGGCGGACCGCGAGATTACGAAGCCTTTCAACGCGTTGACACGTGATCTCGTCATCAGCTGGTCCCCCGGGCGCGCACCGCTGCGCGCGTCCCGTGATAAAAATGCGTCGCCATCGCCGCGCCCAGCACGGGGGCGGCGATGTTGAGGATCGGAACCACGAACAGCGCGGTGTTCGCAAGACCCAGCACGAAGCGTGACGCCCGCGTCGTCGCACGCCAGCCCCGCATCGCCGCGGCGTCCGTGTGGCGCGCCGCCACCATGTCGCCGAGATCGCGCCCGAGCAGCCAGCCATTGACCACGAAAAACGCCGCCGCGGTCCCGACCCCGGTGACGAGCAGGCCGATATAGACGGGCACCATCAACAGGTTGACGAGCAGCACGCGGAACGCCGAGCGCAATCCCATGGCGAGGCTGCGCGCGAACGGCACGGGCCGCGCGGTGGCGAGACGGGCGGGATAATGCCGCGCCTCGACCGCGGCGACGACATCGTCCGCGAAGATCCCGACGACCGCGATCGCGACCGCGCGAAACAGGATCCAGACCGCGAGGATGGTCAGGAACAACGCGACCGCGGCGGCGATCCCGGCCTGGTCGCTGCCGAGCCAAGCGGCGAAAATTGCCTTTGCGCCCAGCCACATGAGCAGGCCGAGCGCGGCGAAGACGAGCAGGGTCACCGCCATCGACTTGGCGAAGACGCGCAGCACCGGCGGATCGCCGAGCTGGCCGAGCGAGAGGAAGAAACCGCGGATCATGCGGCAGCGATGGCCCGCCGCCTCCGGGCCGTCAATGCGGGGCGGCGACTCAGAGCGTGCGGATCAGGCGGACCGCGCGGGCGATCCAGACGGGGCGCTCGATCTGCTGGGGCGCGGCATCGTCGCCAACCGGAATAAGCGTTGGGCTGCCGTCGGTTAGCGCGACCAGACGGCCAAAGGCGAAGCGGCCGGCGGGGCGGGGGACGAGCACGTCGCGGTAGAGCGCGCTCTCGAAGTCGTCGGGACCGAGCGTGGTGCACCAGAGCACGTCGCCCGTGCGGTAGTCGCCGACGCCGGCGGCCACCGTGACCGCGACCTGACCCGGCTCGACATGCGGCGGGGTGGCGAGGTTGGGGCGGGTAGGGGCTTGAATTCCGGTCGAATCCAGGATCGCGACGACGGGCAGATCGGCGCGTTCGGGCATCGTCACCAGATCGACCGCGGCGACGTCGAGCGCGGCGGCGATCCGGTTGAGCCAGCCGACCGAGACGGTCCGCGTCCCCGTCTCGAGCCGGCCGATCGTCTGCGCGGTTGTCGGGGGATCACAACGCCTTGCGACGTCGTCGAGCGTCAATCCCTTGGCGCGGCGGACGGCACGGATAGCAGTGATCATCGACAGGCTCCGTCGCTTGCACAAACCAGATAGGTTGGTTTCTCTTGCAATTTCTGGTCGAATATGGCAAGACAAACGGGACTCGGCAAATGGAAAGGGCGGCGTATGCAGGATCTGATCGAGGTCGCGATCGACGGGCGGGGCATGCGGCGGGAGCCTGACAGGGAAGGTGAGCGGGAAGCTGACAGGGTCGGTGAGCGGGAGGTGCAGCGGGAAGGTGTCGCGCGCGGCGGGCGGATCGGCGGGCGGAGCGTGACGGTCAATCGCGCGGAGTCGCCGCTGACCTGGCTGCGGTCGCGCGGGCTGATCGATGCGCGGCAGTTTGCGGCGGGCGAGCGGTTGCGCGCGGCGTACGAGACCGCGTCGATCGCGCCGAGCGTGACGATGCGCTGGACGCCGCGGGTCGATGGCGGCGGGCAGGATGCGCTCGACCGGACCGTCGCGCAGATCGCGGCGAAGCGGCGGTTCGACGCGGCGATCGCGGCGGCGGGGCCGGGGCTGGCGGATATAGCGTGGCGGGTGGTGTGCGCGGGCGAGGGGCTGCCCGCGGCGGAGCGCGCGCTGTCCTGGCCGGCGCGCGCGGGGCGGCTGGTGCTGACGCTCGCGCTCGACCGGCTGGCGACACATTATGAGGGCGGGGACGTTGGAGGACGCGAGGGGGCGGCGGCTCGCCTTTGCGCGGCGACGCGGGTAAGGGCGCGACATGCGCTTCGATCTGATCAAATGTCATGGCTCCGGCAACGATTTCCCGCTGATCGACGCGCGTGCGCTGTCGCTGGGCGATGCGGACTGGGCGCGGGTCGCGCGCGCGCTGGCGGATCGCGCGGGGCCGGTCGGCGGCGACGGGCTGCTGCTGCTGACCGCGGGTGACGAGGACGGGCGGGCATTCGGGATGCGGATGTTCAATTCGGACGGGAGCGAATCGGAGACGTGCCTCAACGGGCTGCGCTGTGTCGCGCGTGCGGGGTTCGCCGCAACCGGGCTGACGCGCGCGACCGCACGGCTGAAGACGAGCGATGCGCTGGTCGTGCGCGACGCGGAGATCGCGCCGGGCGTGTTCACGGTGCGCGAGACTGCGGGGCCGGCGTCGCTCGACGTGGCGGCGTGGCCGATGCATGTGGATGCGGACCAGATCGTCGAGGCGCCGCTGGCCGGACTTCCCTCGACGCGCGCGTTCACCGCGGTGGCGATGCCCAATCCGCATCTGGTGGCGTTCGTCGAGGCGGTCGACGATGCCGAGCTGGTCCGCGTCGGCGAGGCCTGCGAGGCGGCGCCCGACTGGCTGCCCAACCGCGCCAATGTGAGCTTTGTCGAGGTGCGCGGGACCGACCTGTTCGTCCGCACGCATGAGCGCGGGGTCGGGCTGACCGACAGTTGCGGCAGCGCGATGGCGGCGTCGACCTTTGCCGCGTGTCTGACGGGGCGGATCGCGTACGACACGCCGACGACGGTGTTCAACCGCGGCGGGCTGGTCCGCGCCGAGGCGGGGGCGGACGGCATGGTGACGCTGTCGGGCAATGCGACGGTCGAATGGACCGGGTCGGTGACGGTCGATCTCGAGTCCGGCGAACCGCGCGACCTGGTGATCGCGCGGCGGCATGAGGAAGAGATTGCCGCCTGGGAAACATTGCGCACCGGAATGTAAAAAAGCGTGTGCATCGTTGCGGCCGGGGTGGCCGTATCTTCGCCGCGGCAGCCGGATCATCGGCGCCGATCAGGAGAGACTGTCATGACCCCCCTGTTTCGTACCACGATCATTGCCGCCGCTGTCGCCGTCAGCGGCACCGCGCTGGTCGCCGCGCAGACCAACCCGATGGTCGGCGGCGCCGCGATGTACCCGACCAAGACGATCGTCGAGAATGCGGTCAATTCGAAGGATCACACGACGCTGGTCGCCGCGGTCAAGGCCGCCGACCTGGTCGAGACGCTGTCGGGACCGGGGCCGTTCACGGTCTTCGCGCCGACCAATGCCGCGTTTGCGAAGCTGCCCGCGGGGACGGTCGACACGCTGCTCAAGCCCGAGAACAAGGCGCAGCTGGCGGGCGTGCTGACCTATCATGTCGTGCCGGGGACGATCATGGCCGCCGACATCGCCGCCAAGGCGAAGGCGGATGGCGGGACTGCCAGCTACACCACCGTGCAGGGCGAGCCGCTGATGTTCATGAAGTCGGGCAGCGGCTGGGGCATCATGGACGGCAAGGGGCACAAGGGGCGGATCACGATCGCCGATGTGCGCCAGTCGAACGGGCTGATCCATGTGATCGATACGGTGATGCTGCCGTGAGGGGGTGAGGGTTCGAGCCTCACGTGCCCTCACCCTCCCACGCTTTGCGTGGGCCCCTCCCTCTCCCCCTGGGGGAGAGGGGTTTGGCTCTTCGTCATCCCGGGCTTGACCCGGGACCCAGGGTCACGGGCGTGTCGCCGCTTGGCTCTGGGTCCTGACTTTCGTCAGGATGACGGGGTTTTTTAGCTGATCAGGAGGCCGGCGAGGGCGGCGGACATGAGGTTCGCCAGGCTGCCGGCGGCGAGGGCGCGGAGGCCGAGTTTGGCGATCATCGGGCGCTGGTTGGGGGCGAGGCTGCCGGTCACCGCCATCTGGATCGCGATCGACGAGAAATTGGCGAAGCCGCACAGCGAGAAGGTGATCACCGCGATCGTCCGCGGGCTGAGCCCGGGTTGCGTGCCGAGCGAGATATAGGCGACGAATTCGTTCAGCACGATCTTCTGCCCGAACAGCCCGCCGGCGATCCCCGCCTCGCTCCACGGCACGTTCAAGAGGAACATGATCGGCGCGAAGACATAGCCGAGCAGCCCCTGGAAGCTCAGCCCGGGCAGCCCGATCATGTTGCCGAGCCCGCCGAGCAGGCCGTTGGCGAGCGCGACCAGCGCGACGAAGGCGAGCACCATCGCGCCGACCGCGACCGCGAGGCGGACGCCGGTCTGTGCGCCCTGCGCCGCGGCCATGATCAGGTTGGCGGGCTTTTCCTCGTCATGCGTCGCCTGCGGCATGGGTTCGCCCGCGGAGGATTCGCCGGGCAGGTCGCCGAGCGCGAGTTCGCCCTCGGGCGGCGTGACGCGGTCGGGCATAATGATCTTCGCCATCAGGATCCCGCCCGGTGCGGCCATGAAGCTGGCGGCGAGGAGATAGTCGATGCGGATGCCCATCGAGGCATAGGCCGCGAGGATCGTGCCCGCGACGCCCGCCATCCCGCTGGTCATCACCGTGAAGAGCTGCGCGGGGGTGAGGCCGGCGAGATAGGGGCGGATGACGAGCGGCGATTCGCTCTGACCGACGAAGATGTTCGCGGCCGCGCAGAGCGATTCGACCTTCGACACGCCGATCACCTTTTCGATGCCGCCGCCGACCCAGCGCACCACGAACTGCATGATGCCGAGATAATAGAGGATCGAGACGAGGCTGGCGAAGAAGATGATGACGGGGAGGGCGGCGATCGCGAAGCTCTGGCCGCCGATCTCGGGGGTCGCCATCTTGCCGAACAGGAATTCGGTGCCCTTTTGCGAATAGCCGAGCAGGTTGGCGACGCCGCCCGACATGCTGCCGAGCACGACCTTGCCGAAGCTCGAATAGAGCACGAGGATCGCGATGCCCGCCTGGAGCGCGAAGGCGGCGCCGACGATCCGCAGCCGGATCGCGCGGCGGTCGCTCGACAGCAGCACCGCGATGCCGAGGATGACGGCGATGCCTGCAAGGCCGATGATCAGTCTTTCCATGGACGCCCTGCGTTTTGGTACGGTGACACACGCGGCCCCCCGGCTGCGCAAGCGGCCGACATGACACGGGTACGCCGTGCTCGCCAGTCATTTGACGCCTGCACGCTTTCACGGCGCGGTTTCATGGGGGCTAGGCATTTGACGGCGCGCGGCATTTCGCTAGCGTCCGGCGCGATGACCACAGACCTTCCCGCGTTCCCGCGTTCGCTCTTCATTTTCTCTGTCCTCTATGGCGGCATGGTGTGCATCGCCGGCGTGCTGGGGGTGAAACAGGTCGCGCTCGGGCCGCTCGCGGTCGAGGCGGGGATCTTCGCGTTCCTGCTGCTGGTGGTGATCAGCAGCGCGATTTCGGAGCTGCACGGGCAGAAGACCGCGACGTTCCTGGTGCGGCTGGGGTTCATCCCCCTGCTGGTGTCCGCCGCGCTGATCCAGCTGGTGCTCGCGCTGCCGCATGATCCGGGGATGTACCCGCCCGCGGTCGACGCCTTCCCGGTCGTCGTCGGGCAGGGCGCACGGATGATGATGGCGGGGCTGATCTCCTACGGGATCTCGCAGACGCTCAACGTGCTGATCTTCGCGCGGCTGGCGGGGCCGGTCGGGGGCGAGGGGCGGCTGGTGTGGCTGCGCGGCATGATCGCGAGCATCGTGTCGCAGGTGATCGACACGGTGCTGTTCATCACCATCTCGTTCCTTGGTGCGCGGCCGATCGTCGAGCTGATGGCGGGGCAGATGCTGACCAAGGTGGTGCTGTCGGTGGTGCTGGTGCCGTTTGCGATTACCTTCTTCGTGCGGCTGGGGCGGCGGCTGGACCGGGTTTGACCGGGCCGGCCACCTGATGTGTCCCCGCGAAGGCGGGGACCCAGACTGGGCTCCCGCCTTCGCGGGAGAACAGGGAGGCAGGCGGGGCCCCGGCGGCTTTCACTCCCTCCCTCAACTGGCTAAGGGGGCGGGATGACCGATCATACGCCCGATCCCGCCCTGCTCGCCAAGGCCGAGACGCTGACCGAGGCGCTGCCCTATCTGCAGCGTTATGCCGGCAAGACCTTCGTCGTGAAATATGGCGGGCACGCGATGGGCGACCCCGAGCTGCAGCGCGATTTCGCCGAGGACATGGTGCTGCTGAAGGCGGTCGGGATCAATCCGGTCGTGGTGCATGGCGGCGGGCCGCAGATCGGCTCGATGCTGAAGCGGCTGGGGGTCGAATCGCGGTTCGTCGACGGCCTGCGCGTGACCGACAAGGAGACCGCGCAGATCGCCGAAATGGTGCTGGCGGGATCGATCAACAAGGAAATCGTCGGCTGGATCGGCCAGGCGGGCGGCCGCGCGGTCGGGATTTCGGGGAAGGATGCCGGCCTCGTCCTCGCGCAGAAGGTCGGGCACGGCCGCGAGCCGGACAAGCTGCAGGGGATCGAACGGCATGTCGATCTGGGGTTCGTCGGCGAGCCGATCGCGGTCGACCGGACGATCCTCGACACGCTGATCGCCGCGGACATCATCCCGGTGATCGCGCCGATCGGGATCGGTGCGGACGGGCATACCTACAACATCAACGCCGACACGATGGCGGGCGCGATCGCCGCCGCGATGGGCGCGGCGCGGTTCTTCCTGCTGACCGACGTGGTCGGCGTGCTCGACAAGCAGGGCGAATTGCTGACCGATCTTGATCCGGCGAAGATCGCCGAGCTGCGCGCCGACGGGACGATCACCGGGGGGATGATCCCCAAGCTCGAGACGTGTGTCGCGGCGGTCGGATCGGGCGTCGACGCGGCGGTGATCATCGACGGGCGCGTGCCGCATGCGATGCTGCTGGAGATTTTCACGCGGCAGGGGGCCGGGACGCTGGTGAGTGCGCGGGGTGGGGCGCGGTAGGGGTTTTTCTGCCGTCATCCCGGGCTTGACCTGGGATCCAGGGTCACGGGCCGTGGTGCTGCTTGGCTCTGGGTCCTGACTTTCGTCAGGATGACGGAAGGGGGTTGTTTGGAGGCGGCGGGGTTCTCGTTGTCGGTCCGCTGCCTTATATAAGGCATACACCAGCGGAGACCCTTGCCTTGCTCGCCCTTCTTCAGATCGTCCAGTTGCTGCTCAACCTCGTCTGGTGGGTCATCATGATCCAGGCGGTGATGTCGTGGCTCATCGCGTTCAACATCATCAACACGCAGAGCAATGTCGTCCGGTCGGTATGGGAGGCGCTGCAGCGGATCACCGAGCCGCTCTATCGGCCGATCCGGCGGATCCTGCCCGATTTCGGCACGCTCGACCTGTCGCCGCTCGTCGTGCTGCTGATCCTCTACATTCTGACCAACATCGTCGTGCCGAACATCGCACAGAGCCTGCTCGCCCCCGGGCTGTGAGCGAAGCGGCCGCCTGGCGTGCGGTGGACGGCGGTCTGGCGATCGCGGTCCGCGTGACGCCGCGCGGCGGGCGGGATGCGCTGGCGGCGGGGACGCGGGAGCATCTGGCCGCAAGACTGGCGGCGGCGCCGGTCGATGGCGCCGCGAATGCCGCGCTGATCGCGCTGGTCGCCAAGAGTTTCGGCGTGCCCAAGCGCGCGGTGACTATCGTCGCGGGCGAGACCGCGCGGCTGAAACGGCTGCATGTCGCGGGCGACACGCCTGCGCTGGCGGAAATCGCCGCCGCGCTTTAGGACGGCGGGCATGAGTGCGACCATCATCGACGGCAAGGCCTTCGCCGCCGGCCTCAGGGCCCGTATCGCCACCGGCGTCACCGCCTTTGCCGCAGCGGCGGGCCGCGCGCCCGGGCTCGCGGTCGTGCTGGTCGGCGAGGACCCCGCGTCCAACGTCTATGTCCGGTCGAAGGGCAAGGCGACGCGCGAGGCGGGGATGGTGAGCGTCGAGCACCGGCTGCCCGCCGATGTCGGGGCCGAGGCGCTCCTCGCGCTGGTCGCGGACCTGAACGCCGATCCGACGATCGACGGGATCCTCGTCCAGCTGCCGCTGCCCAAGCATATCGACGAGCAGGCGGTGATCGCGGCGATCGATCCCGACAAGGATGTCGACGGCTTCCACCCGATCAATGCGGGGCGGCTGGCGACGGGGTCGGCGGGGTTCGTGCCGTGCACGCCGCTCGGCTGCGTGATGCTGCTCAAAAGCGTCGTGCCGAACCTGAGCGGGATGGAGGCGGTGGTCGTCGGCCGGTCGAACATCGTCGGCAAGCCGATGGCGCAATTACTGCTGCGCGAGAGCTGCACGGTGACCGTCGTGCACAGCCGGACACGCGACGTGCGCGCGCATGTCGGCGCCGCGGACATCGTCGTCGCCGCGGTCGGGATCCCGGAGATGATCAAGGGCGACTGGCTGAAGCCCGGGGCGACCGTTATCGACGTCGGCATCAACCGCACAGAGGCGGGGCTGGTCGGCGATGTCGATTTCGCGAGCGCGGTCACGCTCGCGGGCGCGATCACGCCGGTGCCGGGCGGCGTCGGGCCGATGACGATCGCGTGCCTGTTGCGCAATACGCTGGTGTCCGCCGGGCGGCGCGAGGGCGTGGCGATCGACGAGGCGGCGCTCGACCGGGCCGGCGCATGATCGAGCTCTATATCTCGTCGCTGATCACCTTCTTCGTGGTGATCGATCCGCCGGGCTGCGCGCCGATCTATGCCGGGCTGTCGGCGAGCGCGTCGGCGGCGCAGAAACGCGCGATGGCGTTCCGCGCGGTCGGCGTGTCGGCGGCGATCCTGTTCGTGTTCGCGCTGTTCGGCGAGGCGTTGCTCAAGGGGCTGGGGATCAGCCTGGCGAGCTTCCGGATCGCGGGCGGGATCATGCTGTTCCTGATCGCGCTCGAAATGGTGTTCGAAAAGCGCACCGAACGCCGGGAGGACCGCGCCGCCAAGGTGGCGAGCGATCCCGAAGCCGACGACGTGTCGATCTTCCCGATGGCGATGCCGATGATCGCGGGGCCGGGTTCGATCGCGTCGGTGATGCTGCTGATGAGCCGCAACAGCGGGATCGAGCGCTCGGCAGTGGTGCTGGCGGCGATGGTGACGATCCTGTTGCTGACGCTCGTCGCGCTGCTCGCGGCGGGGCCGATCATGCGGATCCTGGGCGCGAAGATCGAGGCGGTGATCACGCGGCTGCTCGGCGTGCTGCTGGCGGCGCTGGCGGTGCAGTTCGTGCTCGATGGGTTGTCGGTGGTGTTGCGGTAGGTTGGGGTCGGCGTGCGCGGTGCGCCGGTTGCCGTCATCCTGACGAAAGTCAGGATCCAGAGCCAAAACCGATACCGCACGTAACTCTGGATCCTGACTTTCGTCAGGATGACGGGGGGTGAGGTGACGGTGTCGCCGCCCCTGCTACGTCATCCCCGCGGAGGCGGGGATCCATAGGCTATGCGTTTGCCGATGACTCGCAGCCTTTGCCAGTCTGGATCCCAGCCTTTGCGGGGATGACGGGCTAGGTAGGTGCGCGTCCGCCCTTCTTCGTCATCCCGGGCTTGACCCGGGACCCAGGGTTTCGGGCGGTGGTGCTGTTTGGCTCTGGGTCCTGACTTTCGTCAGGATGACGGGGAGGGGGTGACGGTGTGGCAGCCCCTGCTACGTCATCCCCGCGGAGGCGGGGATCCATAGGCTAGGCGGCTGTTGATGACTCGCAGCGGTTGCCGGTCTGGATCCCCGCCTTCGCGGAGATGACGGGTTAGGTTAGGTTCGCGTCCGCCCTTCTTCGTCATCCCGGTCTTTACCCGGGACCCGGGGTTGCGGGCGGTGGTGCTGTTTGGCTCTGGGTCCTGACTTTCGTCAGGATGACGGGGGGGTGAGGTGACGGCGTGGCCGCCCATGTCCGTCATCCCCGCGGAGGCGGGGATCCATAGGCTATGCGGTTGTTGATGAACCGCAGCGGTTGCCGGTCTGGATCCCCGCCTTCGCGGGGATGACGGGCTAGGTAGGTGCGCGTCCGCCCTTCTTCGTCATCCCGGGCTTGACCCGGGACCCAGGGTTTCGGGCGGTGGTGCTGTTTGGCTCTGGGTCCTGACTTTCGTCAGGATGACGGGGAGGGGGTGACGGTGTGGCAGCCCCTGCTACGTCATCCCCGCGGAGGCGGGGATCCATAGGCTAGGCGGCTGTTGATGACTCGCAGCGGTTGCCGGTCTGGATCCCCGCCTTCGCGGAGATGACGGGTTAGGTTAGGTTCGCGTCCGCCCTTCTTCGTCATCCCGGGCTTGACCCGGGACCTAGGGTTACGGGCGGTGGTGCTGTTTGGCTCTGGGTCCTGACTTTCGTCAGGATGACGGGGGGAGGGGTGACGGTGTGCCCACCCCTGGTACGTCATCCCCGCGGAGGCGGGGATCCATAGTCTATGCGTTTGCCGATGACTCGCAGCCTTTGCCAGTCTGGATCCCCGCCTTCGCGGGGATGACGGTTGGTGGCGGGGATGACGGTGCGCGTGCGCGTGCGTCGTGCGGGGGTGCCTGGGCCTCAGTCGACCTTGAAGAGGCGGAGCGGGGAGTTGCGGGGGAGGGGGAGCGGGGTGAGCCACGCCGGGACCTCATTCTTTGCCATCCGTGCGTAGAAGCCGTTGGGGCTGCGGGCCTTGTAGTTGGTCGACTCCGCCGCGTTGGGGCAGAGCAGCAGCATGGTCGCGCCGTGGCGCTTGATGATCGCGTGGGCTTCGTCGGGGGTGCGGCCGAAGGCGTGCTGGACGTCGAGGATCGCGGCGCCGTTGCGGTGATAGGGGCCGGCGATCGCGTTGTGGTGCGTGATCGTGATCAGCCGCGGGCCCATGTCGACGAAGGTGAAGATCGTCTGCGCGGGGTATTTGTTGAGCGCGAGCAGCACGGTGGTGCGCAGGCAGTTGCCGGTCGCCATGTTGACGCGCTTCTCATAGCCCTTGGGCTTGCCCACGGGGACGTACTTCAGCGCGATGCCGACGAAGAAGCCCGAGACGATCACCAGCGCGCCCGCGGTGCCGAGCACGCGCACCAGCATCGAGCGGTGGCCGAGCAGCCGGGGGACGATCACCCAGGCGAGCGCGACGCCGCCGGGGACTGCGAGCATCTGCGCGGCGGGACCCGCGCGGACCTGCCACAACAGCATCAGCACCGCGAAGGTGATGAACAGCGCGACCGCGACCCAGCCGATCGCGCTCGGGCGGCGGCGTGCGCGCCATGCGGCGAACAGCGCGCCGAGCAGGCCGATCACCGGTAGCGTCGCGATCGCGACGCCGGTGCGCCAGCTGTGCTTGTAGATCGGTTTCGCCTCACGGACATTGTTCAGCCAGTTGCGCTGAAGCTCGGGCGAGACACCCTCGGGCCGGGCGAGGCATTGCGGGAACATCAGCGCGAAGCCGATGACGATCGCCGCACCCGCCGCGACCGCGAGCGCGAGACGCACCCCGCGTGACGCAGGGCCGAAGCGCGCGAGCAGGAAGAGGAGCATTCCGGCGGCGATCATCACGCTGAGCCACACGGGGGTCAGCGCGTCGCAGCGCATCGCCTGGTTCGCGTTCGACGCGAACAGCGCGAAACCGAGCGTGCTGCCGCCACCCAGCGTCAGCGCATAGACGGCGAGCCGCGGCGCCTCGGCGCGGTCCCAGACCCAGCGCAGCGCGATGATCGCGCCGGCCATTGCGGCATAGGGGAGGAGTTCGAGCCCGATCGACAGCGACACCGCGCTCGCGATCCCGACGAGCGCGCCGCCACGCCGCGCGCGCGGGTCGCACAGGCCGGCGAGCGTGAGGCTGAGCATCGCGAGCTGCCAGCCGTGATGGTCGATGCGTTCGGGCATGTACATCAGCATCGTCGCGGTCGCGCCGACGAGGAACAGGATCGCGAGCGGCCAGGCGAGCGGATGGATCAGCCGCCGCACGGTCGCGCCGATGCCGAGCATCGCGATCGACAGCGGCAGCAACGGCGCGATCCCGCAGGCGAGCCGTTCGGCCCAGCTGTTGCTGGTGAACAGGCGGAAGAAGAGGATGAGGCCGGCGATCGGCAGGTCGACGATCCGGCTCCAGTGGATGTCGAAGCCGGCGGGCGGGTTCATCCGGTACTGGCGCAGGTCGTACCAGCCCTGGCCGTCCAGCCATGCGCGGACCTGCATCAGGCGCATATTGTCGTCGGTATCGCCGAGCGACAACCAGCGGACCTGACCCCAGCGGTCGGCCAGCGACCAGGCGGCGACGCCGAGCCATGCCAGCAGCGTCAACGCGACCCAGTGGCGATCGAGCAGGTCGCGCCCCCGCTGCCATGGGGACTGGTGGGGCTGATCCAAAACGCTTTCCTCCTGACCGCGCGCGGACTAATGCGCGGGGCGTGACGTTGAGCGCCGCTGTATCGACGCGCGTGTAAAGAACAAGGCGGGCATGCAGGCGATCAGGCGACAGATGGACCAGATGCGGGCGAGCGGCGTGCTCGGCCAGCTCTTCCGCTTCGGGATTGCGGGCGGGCTGTCGAGCGTGATCTATTCGCTCGTCTATCTGCCGTTGACCAAATTCGTGTTTCCGCCCGAGCAGGCGGTCGCGGCGGTGCCGTTCGCCTTTGCGGTGGCGGTGACCGCGGGCTATTTCCTGCACAGCCGGTGGAGCTTCAAGGGACATGCCGCCGAGCCGGGCGGGGCGAAACACGTCAAGTTCGTGCTGGTGCAGGGTACGGGCCTCGCGCTCAACGCGCTGATCACCTGGGTCGGGACCGCGTTCCTGCATCTGCATCCGTGGGTGCCGCTCGTCCCTGCGGTGTTCCTTGCCGCGATCGTGACGTTCGTGCTCAACCGCTTCTGGGTATTCTCTTGATTATGGCCGATTGCTGATGGACCGCATCGTTTACGACCGGATGGCCGCGCATGATTCCACGCATTGGTGGTACCGCGCGCGCCGCGACATCCTGGCGGATTATCTGACGCGCTATGGCGGTCTGCCGGCGGATGCGAAGATCCTCGAGATAGGCTGCGGGACGGGGCACAACCTGCCGATGCTGGCGGGGTTCGGCGAGATCGACGCGATCGAGATCGATCCGGCGGCGCGCGAGATCGCGAGCGCCAGGCTCGGCAAGCCGGTCGGGGCGGCGCCTTTGCCGGAGCTGCCGGGGGTGCCGCGCGGGCATTACGACCTGATCGCGGTGCTCGATGTGGTCGAACATATCGCGGACGACGTCGCGGCGCTGAAGGCGATGGCGCAGTGCCTCGCGCCCGGCGGCAAGATCCTGATCGCGGTCCCGGCGCACCAGTGGCTGTGGAGCGCGCACGATACGGTCAACCATCACCATCGCCGCTATTCGAAGGCGACGCTGAAGACGGCGATCGCGGCGGCGGGGCTGAAGCCCGACAAGCTCGGCTATTTCAATTCGCTGCTGTTCCCGCTGGCGGCGGCGGCGCGGATCGCCGGGCGGCTGTCGGGCCGCGACGACAGCGACGATTCCCCGCCCGCCAAGCCGCTGAATGCGCTGTTCGAGCGGATCTTCCGGCTGGAGCGGCATCTGGTCGGGCGGGTGCCGATGACGCCGGGGGTGTCGATCGTGACGCTGGCGGTGCCGGGGTAGGGGGTGGCGAGCGCGATATTGTGTCTGCGCTCTCCATCACTGTTGCTGGTCCGGTGATTGCCGATATTTGTCCGGGATCGGACGGACGAACGCCGCCAGGACGCACCCGACGATCAGCGCACCGAGCTTGACCAGGTCGAAAGCGTCGCCGTTTTGCACGGTCTCGATCAGGCCGGTCAGGGCGAGCCAACCGATCGCGAACGATAGAAATGGCGTCATGGCCATACGCAGCCGCGGGGGCAGCCTGTTCGCCAACCGTGCTGTTACCGTCGCCATCCCAATCTCCTCTGCGCGAAGACATGTCACGATGGTCTTCTGTCCGCAATCTGGCCAGGCGCCGCCCCATGTTCGTTCGCCCTGAACTTAGTCGAAGGGTGGGTGTCGGGGGGCGGTGCTTCGACTTCGCTCAGCACGAACGGGGGTGGGGGCGGTGGTGCGGTTGGTTGTGGTTCGCACGCGACGTCTCTCCAATTCCTCCCCGGCGGAGGCCGGGGTCCAGTTGGGGGACGGTGCTGACGGCGGTTGCGCTTCGTTACTCTGGCCTTCCCAGCTGGGCCCCGGCCTTCGCCGGGGTGGGGCTCAGGTGTAGGGTGCGTGCCGGGGGGTGCTTCGACTTCGCTCAGCACGAACGGAGGTTTGGGGCGGTGGTGCGGTTGGGTGTGGTTCGCACGTGACGTCTCTCCAATTCCTCCTCGGCGGAGGCCGGGGTCCAGTTGGCGGACGGTGCTGACGGGCGTTGCGCTTCGTTACTCTGGCTTTCCCACCTGGGCCCCGGCCTTCGCCGGGGTGGGGGCTCAGGTGTAGGGTGCGTGTCGGGTGGTGCTTCGGCTGCGCTCAGCACGAACGGGGACTTTGCGAGCCGGTGCTTGCGGGGTGGGGCCCCACCCCAACCCCTCCCCTGAAGGGGAGGGGCTTTTTGTCTAGTTGAGGGGGGTTTCTGTGGGTTCGGCGCGGAAGCCCAGCGTGGCTTTGCCCTGGATGGGGCCGGCGATGTCGGCGACGATGTAGAGGGGGCGGCGTTTGGATTCTACATACAGCCGGCCGAGATATTCGCCGATCATGCCGAGCACGAACATCTGCACCGCGCCCAGAAACACCGTCACCAGCATCGTCGAGGTCCAGCCCTGCACCGCGCTGCCCGAGAGCCAGCCGATCGCGATGTAGACGAACAGCAGCAGCGAGACGCCGGTGAGTGCGAGGCCGGCATGGCTGGCGAAGCGCAACGGGGCGGTCGAGAAGCCGGTGACCGCGTCGAAGGCGAGCCGCATCATCTTGGCGAGCGGATAATTGGTCTCGCCCGCATGCCGCTCGGCGCGGTCATAAGCGAAGGGCACCTGGCGGAAGCCGATCCAGGCGACCATGCCGCGGATGAAGCGCGCCTGTTCGGGCAGCGACAGGAACGCATCCAATGCGCGCCGGCTCATCAGCCGGAAATCGCCGGTGTCGACCGGGATCGGCGTGTCGGTCATCTTGGTCAGCAGCCGGTAGAAGGCGGCGGCGGTGGCTTTCTTGAAGACCGTCTCGCCCGCGCGCTGGCGGCGGACCGCGTAGACGACGTCGGCCTGCTGCTCGGCCATCGCGGCGCGCATCTGGGGGAGGAGCTCGGGGGGATCCTGGAGATCGGCGTCGATGATCAGGATCTGCTCGCCCGCGCACAGATCGAGCCCGGCGGTGAGCGCGAGCTGATGCCCGTGGTTGCGCGACAGGTTGATCGCGACGAGCCGGGGATCGGCGGCGGCGAGACGCTGCATCACCGACCAGCTTTCGTCGCGCGAGCCGTCGTTGATCAGGACGATCTCGTAATCCTCGCCGACCGCGCTCTGCGCCGCGCCCGATATGCGCGCGTGGAGGAGGTCGAGGCAGGCGGCCTCGTTGTAGCAGGGGACGACGACGGAGAGCGCGGGACGGTGCATCCCCGCTCTCTAGCCGCCCCCGCGCGCGGCGTCATCGTTTGTTCTTGGGGAAGGATTATGCGTCAGGCCTTGGCCAGCGCGGTGGCGCGGGCTTCGACGAGGCGTTCGAGGATCGTGAGGGGGACGGCGCCGTCGCGCAGCACCTCGTGGAACTGCTTCACGTCGAACCTGTCGCCCAAAATCCTCTTCGCGGTGTCGCGGGCGCGGAGCCAGCTGATGTGGCCGAGCTTGTAGCTGCAGGCCTGGCCGGGCATCGTGCAGTAACGCTCGATCTCGCGCTGCGAGCGGGGGCGGGCGAAGCCGACGGTGTCGACGAAATAGTCGGTCGCCTGTTCGCGCGTCCAGCGCTTGGCGTGGAGGCCGGTGTCGGCGACGAGGCGCGCGGCGCGGAAGAGGAAGGACTGGAGATAGCCGGCGCGTTCGATCGGGCCGGCATAGCCCCCGAGCTCGTCGGCGAGCTGTTCGGCGTAGAGCGCCCAGCCCTCGACATAGGCGCCGAAGAACGAGAATTTGCGCAGCAGCGGCGTGTCGAGCCCGGCGACGAGGCTGAGCTGGAGATGATGCCCCGGCACGCCCTCGTGATAGGTGAGCGAGGGCAAAGTGTATTTGGGCCAGTCGGCGACGCTTTTCAGGTTGATGAAGTAGATGGCGGGGCGCGAGCCGTCGAGCGCGGCGAGCCGGTAATAGCCGTTCGAGGCGCCGTCCTGGATATCGGTCGGGACCGCGCGGATCTGGAGCAGGGCAGACGGCGGGTTTATGAACGCCTGGGGGAGCTTGGCCTGCATCGCGGCGAGCCCGGTGTTGAGCCCGGCGATGAGGTCGGTGCGGCCGGCGGGCGTGTCGGGATAGAGCTGTGCCGGGGTGGCGTTGAAGGCGGCGAGGCGTGCGCCGATGCTGCCCTTGGTCAGGCCTTGCGCCTTGAGGATGGTGTCGAGTTCGGCGCCGATCTGCGCGACCTGGTCGAGGCCGAGCTTGTGGACCTCGTCGGGGGTGAAGTTGGTGGTGGTCGCCTGGGCGAGCGCGGCGGCGTAGATCGCGTCGCCGCCGGGGACCGCCCAGAGACCGGCCTCGGCGCGGGCCGTGGTGCGGAGCTGCTTGACCAGCGCGATCTGGCGGTCGAGCGCGGGATAGACCTTGTCCGTCACGAGCGCGGTGGCGCGGCGGTCCCAGTCGCCGGTCAGCCCGGCGGCCCTGGTGCGCGTCGCGACCGAGGTGACGAGGCCGCTCTGCGCGGGCGCGGGCGCGCGCAGCGCCGCCATCTGGCCGAGCGCGAGGTCGAGCGAGAAGCCGGGGGCGACGAGGTCGCGTTTCGCACGCTCGGCCTGCGTCGCGGTGTCGCCGTCGAGCGCGGTCGCGAATGCGTCGAGGCGCGCGCAATAGGCGTCGGCGTCGGCGGCGGTCCTGATGACGTGCGCGCTGTCGAGGAAGTCGGGGACGTCGAAATAGGCGCCGTCCTGCTGGCTGATGACATAGGGGTTGGTGGGGGAGCCGAGCCCGAATTTTTCGGCGGCGGTGCGCTGCTGGTTTTGCGAATAGAGCACGACCTCGCGGTTGAGGCGGCCGGCGTCGGAGAGCGTGGCAGGGGCGACGGACTCGATCTGCGCGATCGTGCGGGTGGTGCGCGCGAGGTTCGCCCTGACCGCGCCGGGGGTGTAATCGCCGAGCCGGCTTTTCAGCGCGGCGTTCGCGCCCTTGTCGAGCCCGAGCTGGGTGGCGAATTCGGGGGCGTATTTGAGGTTCGCGTCGAAGATCGAGGTGAGAAGCGCGTCGAGCTTCGCGTCGCCGGGGGTGGCGCCCGCGGCGAGGGCTGCGCGCGGGACGAGGGCGAGCGTGGCGAGCATGCTCGCGGACGAGAGGAAGGCGCGACGGTTCATGTGATGGGTCCCCCGGGGTGTTGCGGGGGATAGTAGCCGGGGAATTGTGCGGGGCAAGCGGGGGGGGGGGGCGTGTGGGGGGTGCGGGGCGTGTCCTGCCGCGTCGTCATTCCCGCGGAGGCGGGGATCCATAGCCTATGCGGGTGCTGCCGGATCGCCGGCGGTCGCCCGTCTGGATCCCCGCCTGCGCGGGGATGACGGGGGAGGGGTGTGGGCTCCCTTCCGTCATCCCGGGCTTGACCCGGGACCCAGGGTTGCGGGTGGTGGTGCTGCTTGGCTCTGGGTCCCGACTTTCGTCGGGATGACGGAAAGGGGGGAGGATGGGACGGAGGACGAAACGGGGGGCGATGGAAAGCGGGATGGCGGGGACGGGGGCCGGGGACGGCGCGGGCGGTGGTGGGCTGCTGCCCGCTACACGCGTTCGACGGTGTTGACGGCGTCGGCGGCGCGGAGGCCGGCCATGAGGCGCATGAGTTGCTGGATGTCGTGGACCTCGACGTCGATCTCGTTGGTGTGGAAGCTCGTGTCGCGCGTGTCGAGGCGGAGGTTGATGATGTTGGCCATGTGCGTGCCGATGATCGACGCGACCACGCCGAGCGAGCCGGGCTCGTTCTTGACCATCACCGAGATGCGCGCGACCGCGCCTTCGGTCTTTTCGCCCCAGGCGACGTCGACCCAGTCGGTCTCGTTCTCGGTCCGCTCGGCGAGTTCGGCGAGCACGCGGCAGTCGATCGCGTGGACCTCGATCCCCGCATCGGGACGGCGCAGCCCGACGATGCGGTCGCCGGGCACGGGGTGGCAGCAGGTGGCGAGGTCATAGGCGACGCCCGGGGTCAGCCCCTTGATCGAGATCGCGCTCGACTGCGGGGCGACCGCATGGCCGAGATCGGCGCCGGTCGAGCCCGGCATCAGCGCCTCCATCACCTGTTCGTCGGACACGGTGCGGCGCGCGATTGCGACCATCAGCGCGCCCTCGTCGGCGAATTTGAGCCGCTTGAGTGCGGGCTCGGTCGCGTCGGGGCCGATCGGGGCTGGGAGGCGCGAGGCGATGTCGTCGAACAGCGTGCGGCCGAGCGCCTCCTGCTCGACGCGCTCCTTGTGGCGCAGATGGCGGCGGATCGCGGCGAGCGCCTTGCCGGTGGTCGCGACGTTGAGCCAGTGCGGTTGCGGCGACTGGCCCTTCGAACGCAGGATCTGCACCTGGTTGCCGTTTTCGATCACGGTCGAGAGCGGCACGACGCGGCCGTCGATCTTCGCGCCGACCGCCTGGTCGCCGAGATCGGTGTGGACCGCATAGGCGAAGTCGATCGGCGTCGCGCCCTTGGGCAGCTGGATCAGCTCGCCCTTGGGGGTGAAGGCGAAGATGCGGTCGGCGTACATCGCCATCCGCGTGTGTTCGAGCAGCTCCTCGGGGCTTTCGGCGGTGTCGAGGATCTCGACCAGGTCGCGGATCCAGCTGACCTGATGCTCGCCGCCGCCGATCGTCTGGCCGCCGCTCTTCTGCTTGTAGGCCCAGTGCGCGGCGAGGCCGAATTCGGCCTGGGCGTGCATCGCCTCGGTCCGGATCTGGATCTCGATACGCGCATTGTCGGCATGGATCACGCTGGTGTGGAGCGAGCGATAGCCGTTGCGCTTGGGCGTCGAGATGTAATCCTTGAACCGGCCGGGCACCATCGGCCAGCGCTGGTGGATGATGCCGAGCGCGGCGTAGCAGTCCGCCTCGGTCGGGACGATCGCGCGGAACGCCATCACGTCGGACAATTGTTCGAAATTGATGTGCCGTTCGGACATCTTGCGGAAGATCGAATAGGGATGCTTCTCGCGCCCCGCGACCTCCGCCTCGATGCCGGCGCGCGACAGCACGAGTTTGAGCCCCGATGCGATCTTGGCGATGCGGTTGCCGTCGCCGTCCTTCAGCTGTTCGAGCCGGCGGTTGATCGATTCGGAAGCTTCGGGTTCGATCTGTTCGAAGGCGAGCGTCTGCATCTCGCGCATGAACTCGTACATGCCGATCCGCTCGGCGAGCGGCGCGTAGATGTCCATCGTCTCCTTGGCGATGCGACGGCGCTTCTCGGGCTTGGCGATGTGATGCAGCGTGCGCATGTTGTGCAGCCGGTCGGCGAGCTTCACCAGCAGCACGCGGATGTCGTCGGACATGGCGAGCAGGAACTTGCGCAGGTTCTCGGCGGCGCGCTCGTTCTCGGTCTGCGCCTCGATCTTGCTGAGCTTGGTGACGCCGTCGACCAGCCGCGCGACCGACGGGCCGAACAGCCGCCTGATCTCCTCGGGCGTGGCGACGGTATCCTCGATCGTGTCGTGGAGGATCGCGGTGGCGATCGTCTCGTCATCGAGATGCAGATCGGTGAGGATGCCCGCCACCTCGATCGGATGGCTGAAATAGGGATCGCCGCTCGCACGCTTCTGCGACCCGTGCGCCTGCATCGAAAACACATAGGCGCGGTTCAGCAGGGCCTCGTCGGCATCGGGATCGTAATCGAGGACTCGATCGACGAGTTCATATTGGCGCAACACCCGACATAGATGGGGCCGCAGCGTATTGCTTTGCAACCAAAAGCGTCCGGTCACCGTGATAGACGCACTCGATGAGCGCATCGCGCGGCGGAATGCTATAGGCTAGACCGGGGTCGGGGGGAGCCGGGACGATGGGAATTTCGGGGGGGATTTCGCGGGGAATTTCGCGGGGAATTTCGCGGGGGATTTTGCGCGAGCCGCTGCGCGAATGCAGCCTGCCGGCGGCACTCGAGGCGATGGGGGAGCGCTGGTCGTTCCTGATCCTGCGCGCGGCGTTCAACGGGCTGCATCATTTCGAGGAATTCCAGGCCGAGCTCGGCATCGCGCGCAACATCCTGGCGAACCGGCTCGCGCGGCTGGTCGAGCACGGGATCCTCGCGCGGCGGCCCTTGCCCGAGGATCGCCGCAAGATCGCCTATGGCCTGACCGAGAAGGGTTTCGCGCTGCTGCCGACGATGATCGCGCTCCGGCAATGGGGCGAGCGGTGGGAGACGCGGATCCCGGCCTTCCCGATCCTGGTCGATGCGCGCGACCGGCAGCCGATCGAACAGGTCGCGGTGCGCGCGCATGACGGCCGCGTGCTGGGCCGGGGCGAGCTGATCTGGGCGCTGCCGGGGGAGATCGGCGCGACGGACTGAGCGGTCAGGCGGGGGTGGCGAGCCGCGCGATATGGTCGCGGATCGCGGGCGGCAGGGGTGCGGGGCGGCCGGTCGCGAGATCGACATGGACGCTGACCATCATGATCACCGTGTGGAGCGCGCCGGTTTCGGCATGCGTCAGCTCGATCCGCTTGGTGAGGCTCGACGTGCCGACCCGCTCGATCCGGACATGCGCCGCGATCGTGTCGCCGAGGCGGAAGGGCGCGAGATAGTCGATCTCGGTGCGGCGGACGTTGAATTCGGTGTCGTCCCAGCCGGGCACCGCGGCGGCGATCCCGCTCCAGTCCCAGAAGTCGGTGATCGCGACATCGGCATATTCGAGATAGCGCGAGTTGAAGACGATCTTCTGCCCGTCGATCTCGGCGTAGCGGACGCGCAGGGTGGTGGAGAAGGCGAAGCCGGGGCGGGTCATGGCTTGGGGGGATGGCTGGGGCGGGGGGTGGCGTCAACCTTTCGGGGGGCGCGGCTTCCTCCTTCGTCATCCTGGACTTGATCCAGGATCCAGAGCCGCGGGCGGGGCGCTACTTGGCTCTGGATCCTGACTTTCGTCAGGATGACGGGGTGGATGTTCGTCCAAACCGTCAGCCGGGGCGGGCGGGGGCATGGCCACCCGCTCCGTCATCCCCGCGGAGGCGGGGATCCATAGTCTATGCGGGTGCGGCTGGACTCGCGGGCGTCCGCCAGTCTGGATCCCCGCCTGCGCGGGGATGACGGTTTGGGGTGGGGGTGCTGCTCTTCCCGCCGTCATCCTGGACTTAATCCGGGACCCAGAGCCGCGGGCGGGGTGCTGCTTGGCTCTGGGTCCTGACGTTCGTCAGGATGACGGGGGTCGGCGACGGGTCAGCCGGCGCCCTGGGCGGGGGTGTTGACGCCCATGCTCTGGAGGTAGCGTTTCACGTTGCGCGCGGCCTGGCGGAGGCGTTGTTCGTTTTCGACCATCGCGATGCGGACATAGCCCTCGCCATTTTCGCCATAGCCGACGCCGGGCGCGACCGCGACATGCGCGTGGGTGAGGAGCTGCTTGGTGAATTCGAGGCTGCCGAGATGCGCGAGCGCGGGCGGCAAGGGCGCCCAGGCGAACATCGAGGCGCGCGGCGAGGGGATGTCCCAGCCGGCGCGGCCGAAGCTTTCGACGAGCACGTCCCGGCGCTTGTGATAGAGCTCGCGGTTGCGCGCGACGATGTCCTGCGGGCCGTTCAGCGCGGCGCAGGCGGCGGCCTGGATCGGGGTGAAGGCGCCGTAGTCGAGATAGCTCTTCACCCGGGCCATCGCCGCGATCAGCGTCTTGTTGCCGACCGCGAAGCCGATCCGCCAGCCCGCCATCGAATAGGTCTTGCTGAGCGAGGTGAACTCGATCGCGATGTCCTTGGCGCCCTTGACCTGGAGGATCGAGGGGGTCGGATTGCCGTCATAATAGAGCTCGGAATAGGCGAGGTCGGAGATGATCCAGACCTTGTTCTCCTTCGCCCAGGCGACGAGCCGTTCGTAGAAGGCGAGGTCGACCGCCTCCGCGGTCGGGTTGGACGGATAGTTGACGACGAGGATCGACGGGCGCGGCACGGTGAACGCCATCGCGCGCTCGAGGCTCTCGAAATAGGCGTCGTCGGGGGTGGTCGGCACCGCGCGGATCGTCGCGCCGGCGATGATGAAGCCGAAGGTGTGGATCGGATAGGAGGGGTTGGGCGCGAGCACGACGTCGCCGGGCGCGGTGATCGCGGTGGCGAGGCTGGCGAGCCCTTCCTTCGAGCCCATCGTCACGACGACCTCGGTCTCGGGATCGACGTCGACGCCGAAGCGGCGGCCATAGTAATTGGCCTGCGCCTTGCGGAGACCGGGAATGCCGCGCGACTGCGAATAGCCGTGCGCGCCGGGCTTGCTGGCGACCTCGACGAGCTTGGCGATGACGTGCTCGGGGGGCGGCAGGTCGGGATTGCCCATGCCGAGATCGATGATGTCCTCGCCGCCCGCCCGCGCCGCTGCCCGCATCGCGTTCACTTCGGCGATGACATAGGGTGGCAGGCGTTTGATGCGGTAGAAATCGTCGGACATGATCGGCCCCGAGCTG
The DNA here is from genome assembly GCF_014841445.1 of Sphingomonas sp. CFBP 8765. Classification (NCBI taxonomy): domain Bacteria; kingdom Pseudomonadati; phylum Pseudomonadota; class Alphaproteobacteria; order Sphingomonadales; family Sphingomonadaceae; genus Sphingomonas; species Sphingomonas sp. CFBP 8765. The sequence continues at coordinate 550,936 of NZ_JACYTY010000002.1, forward strand.
GAGGAAGGGGTGCTGTACCGTATGCCGCGGGGGGCGTCATCCACCGCGTTTCGGTTCTGGCGGGAAAGGTGGGGGGTGCCTGCCCTTCTTCGTCATCCCGGGCTCGACCCGGGACCCAGGGTGGCGGGCGTGTGCGCTGCTTGGCTCTGGGTCCTGACTTTCGTCAGGATGACGGATGGGGGTGGGGGCGTGCCCGCCCTTTGTCATCCCCGCGGAGGCGGGGATCCATCGTCTATGCGTTTGCCGATGAGACGCGGCGTTTGCCAGTCTGGATCCCCGCCTTCGCGGGGATGACGGAAGAGGGCGGGAGGGTTGCTCGGTGCTTTCGTCGGGTGGGGGAGTGGGTTAGGCTTGGGCAAAAGGAGAGGTTGCCCATGTCCGAGACGCCGGGGATTGCCGCACCGACGCTGGCCGAGCTGCAGCACTGGACCTGGGTGATGGGGCGGGCGCAGCAGATGATGATGGCGCAGGGGCTCGATGCGATCACCGCGCCGCTCGACGCGACGGTGCCGGAGGCGATGGTGGTGCCGGGGTTCAACGATCCGGCGACGCTTTCGCGGGTGCGCGATTTCTGGCGGGACGGCTTTGCGCTGTGGCAGCAGATGCTGGTGCCCGCGGGGGGCGGCGCGGCGCCGCAGCCCGAGCCCGGGCCCGCGACCGACAAGCGATTCAAGGCGGCGCAGTGGCGCGAGCCCGTGTTCGACCTAATCCGGCAGAGCTACCAGACGATCGGCGACCAGATGCTGCGCAGCGTCGACGCGGTCGAGGGGCTGGAGCCGCGGCAGAAGGAGCAGCTGCGCTTTGCGACGCGCGGCTTCGTCGACGCGATGAGCCCGACCAATTTCGCGCTGACCAATCCCGAGGTGATCGAGAAGACGATCGAGACGCGCGGCGCCAACCTGTTGCAGGGGCTGCAGAACATGATGGCGGACATCGGCCGCGGGCAGCTCAGCCACACCGCGCAGGGCAGTTTCGAGCTAGGCCGCAACCTGGCGATGACGCCGGGCAAGGTCGTGCTGCGCACGCCGCTCTACGAGCTGATCCACTATGCGCCGACCACCGAGCGGGTGCAGGCGACCCCGCTGGTGATCTTTCCGCCGTGGATCAACCGCTTCTACATCCTCGACCTGAACCCCGAGAAGAGCTTCATCCGCTGGGCGGTCGAGCAGGGCCTGAGCGTCTTCATGGTGTCGTGGAAGTCCGCGGATGCGAGCATGAAGGACGTGATCTGGGACGATTATGTCGCCGCGCAGATCGAGGCGATCGAGACGGTGCGGAGCCTGCTCGAGGTGCCCGCGGTGCATACGATCGGCTATTGCGTGGCGGGGACGACGCTGGCCGCGACGCTGGCGGTGCTGAGCGCGCGGGGGCAGGCGGACCGCGTCGCGAGCGCGACGTTCTTTACGGCGCAGGTCGATTTCGCGGATGCGGGCGAGCTCGCGCATTTCATCGACGACGAGCAGATCGCGCTGCTCGGCACGCTGTCGCCCGAGGGGTTTCTCGACGGGCGCTACATGGCGGCGACGTTCAACCTGCTGCGCGGGCGCGACCTGATCTGGAACTACGTCACCAACAACTATCTGCTCGGCAAGGACTATGTGCCGTTCGACCTGCTCCACTGGAATGGCGATACGACCAATCTGCCGGCGAAATGGCACAAGGCCTATCTGACCGACCTGTACCGCGACAATTTGCTGGTCGAGCCGGGGGCGATGGTGGTGGACGGCACGCCGGTCGACCTCAGTTGCGTGACGACGCCCGCCTATGTCCAGGCGGGGCGCGAGGATCATATCGCACCGGCGGCGAGCGTGTGGAAGCTGACGACCGCGCTGTCGGGGCCGGTCCGCTTCGTGCTGGCGGGGTCGGGGCATATCGCGGGCGTGGTCAACCCGCCCGCCGCGGGGAAATATCAATATTGGACGCTGGATCCGGCCAGCACCGAAACGCCGGCGAGCCTCGACGCGTTCGTCGCCGCGGCGGTCGAGACCAAGGGGAGCTGGTGGCCCGACTGGGTCGCGTGGCTGCGCGCGATGGGGGACGAAACGGTCGCGGCGACGGGGGCGCGGATCCCTGGCGAAGGGGCGCTGCCCGCGCTTGGCGAGTCGCCGGGAGACTATGTGCGGATGCGGTGAGCACAGGCCGCCTCGAGCGCCCGTTAACCAACACGTTGAATCGGGGAATATATTGCACTGCACAATGACGATTGTCGGGGCATTGCAACTGTGATATATTGCGACGCAACACGATAAGGCGGGGGCAGATGTGATGCGGGGGTCTGGTTCGAAGTCGGGCGATCGCGGGACGGTCAAATCCGTCGCGCCGGCGCGAGCCAAGCGAGTCGCCAAGCCCGTCGCGCTCCCCCCGGCCGAGATGGTCGCGGCGGTTGAGACGGCCCCGGTTGTCGAGACGACTCCGATCATCGAGCCTACTCCGGCAGCCGTGCAAGCCCTCGAAATCGCAGCTCCCGAAACCGCGCCCGTCGCGCCTCCCGAGCCTGTGCCCGAGATGGCTGTCGCCGCGGTCGAGGGGGCGGCGGGGATCGCTGCGGCGGACATCGCTGCGCAGCCCGTGAGCCTTGACGAGCCGCAGCCCGCCGCGTCCGACGACGCGCAGCCTGTGAGCACCGACGAGGTGCCGCCCGCCGTGACCGGCGTCGCGGTGCCGCTTGCAACACCCGTTTCGACACCAGCAGACATCGTCGTTCCCGTCGGAGCGGCGCGTACAGGAAAGGATGGCATGATGAATTTCGACACCGGCACGATCGAAAAGACCCAGGCAATGTTCGCCGACCTCTCGACCCGCGCGAAGGGCGCGATGGAGAAGAGCGCGGCCGCGTTCGAGGACGCCAATGCCTTCGCCAAGGGCAATATCGAGGCGATCGTCGAATCGTCGAAGATCGCCGCCAAGGGCGCCGAGACGCTGGGGCATGAGGTTTCGGCCTATGCCAAGGCGTCGTTCGAGGGCGCGACCGAGGCGATGAAGACGCTCGCCGCGGCCAAGTCGCCGACCGAGTTCATGAAGCTGCAGGGCGATTACATGCGCACCGCGTTCGACACGCTGATCGCGGACAGCGCGCGTTCGACCGAGATGATGATGAAGATGGCGGGCGAGATCACGCAGCCTTTGTCCAACCGGGTCGCGATCGCGACCGAGAAGATGAAGATCGCCAACTGAGCCGATGACCGGGGTCGGCGCTACGCGTCGTCTCCGGCCGGATGCGAGACGGGAGGGGCAGGCAGGGGATCCCTTGCCTGCCCCTTTTGCGTGGCGCTTGTGCCCAGCCCTTTTGCCGAGCCCTTTTGCCGGGCCTCATAGGTTGCCCTTTTAGCGGGCGGGGCTTGCTCTTCGACCATCAGGTGCCATATTTTCACGTCATGGCGCTGACACCGAAAATACTGGTTCCGATGACGATGACCGAGCGACGCTATACCCGTGTTGAAGACGGCATCCGTGCCGAAGACGGGAATTCCGACGGCACCGGGGATTCCGGCGGCAACGACCGGGGCAATGTCGGCATCGCGACCAAGACGCGGTCGCGCACCAAGCAGCCGACGCCGTACCGCGTGCTGATGCTCAACGACGATTATACGCCGATGGAATTCGTCGTGCTGTGCCTGCAGCGCTTCTTCCGCATGGACATGGAGGCGGCGACGCGGGTGATGCTGCACGTCCACCAGAAGGGCGTCGGCGTGTGCGGGACGTTCAGCTACGAGGTCGCCGAGACCAAGGTCAGCCAGGTGATGGATTTCGCGCAGCAGAACCAGCACCCGCTGCAGTGCACGCTCGAAAAGGCCTGATCGCGCGGCTTTGAGCGCGCGTCGGGCGCTGGGCCCCCCGCCGGGCCAGACCGGTCAGCGCGCGGGCGGAAGCCAGCGCAGGTCGAGACCGTCGAACCGGTTCACATAATTGGCGGCGCGCAGCAGCGCGGTCTCGTCGGTAAACGACACGCGGCCAGCACCGCGCGCGATCAGCCCGTCCTCCTCGAGCTGACGGAGCATGCGGTTGACATGGACCGCGGTCAGCCCGGTCGCGTCGCCGATCTCCTCCTGCGTGAGCGGCAGCGCGAAATCGGTGGTCGCGGCCTGTCCGGTCAGCCGGATGCGGTTGCGGATCTCGAGCAGCAGCGCGGCGACGCGGACCTTGGCGGAGGTCCGGCCGAGCGCGGCGAGCCGGTCGGTCAGCGCGACCTTTTCCATCTGGTTCATCACCATGATGACCGCGGCGAGCCGCGGATGTTCGGTCAGCAGCCCCGCCATCAGCGTCCGGTCGAACGGGCAGACGGTCAGGTCGGTCATCGCGACGATCGTCTCGGGCGAGTCGCGGTAGACCAGAGCCGAGACCGCGAGCATGTCGCCGGGAAACAGGAAGCGCAGGATCTGGCGGCTGCCGTCGTCGAGCAGGACATAGCTCATCGCCATGCCGCGCTGGAGGATGAAGAGCTCGGCCATCGGGTCGTGCTCGCGCAACAGGATCGTGCCGCGACGCAGGTCGCGCGGGCGCTCCTCGAGGCGCGTCAGTGCCGTCGTCTCGCTCTCGGTCAAGGTGATGTAATCGCCGAGACGTTCGGCGAAGCAGCTGTGCGGCACTGTGATCGGCTCCCCGTCGTTGCTCCACAGAGCAAACCCCCCGATTTTACGCATTAAAGTCGATCAATAGGGCCGGTATGAGCCGCATTTGGTTGACCGCCATGCGCGCCTGCGGACGCAGGCCCGCCACGCGGCCGGGCTTGCGCGGATCGTGCGGGGCGATAGACAGCCGGGGATGGACCGTATTCTCATCCGCGGCGGCAACCGCCTGACCGGGCGCCTGCCCATTTCCGGCGCGAAGAACGCCGCGCTCACGCTGATGCCCTGCGCATTGCTGACCGAGGAGCCGCTGACGCTGCGCAATTTGCCGCGGCTGGCCGACGTCGACGGGTTCGGGCATCTGCTCAACCAGCTGGGCGCGTCGACCGCGATCCAGGGGACGCGGCCCGAGGATTTCGGGCGGGTGATGACGATCCGCGCGGGCAACCTGACCTCGACCGAGGCGCCCTACGACATCGTGCGGAAAATGCGTGCGTCGATCCTCGTGCTCGGGCCGCTGCTCGGGCGCGGCGGCGAGGCGACGGTGTCGCTGCCCGGCGGCTGCGCGATCGGCAACCGGCCGATCGACCTGCACCTGCGCGCGCTCGAGGCGATCGGCGCCGAGCTGGAGATGGCGGCGGGCTATGTGAAGGCGACCGCGCCCGGCGGGCGGCTGACCGGTGGGCGCTACCGCTTCCCGATCGTGTCGGTCGGCGCGACCGAGAATGTCGTGATGGCGGCGGTGCTCGCGCGCGGGACCAGCGTGATCGAGAATGCGGCGCGCGAACCCGAGATCGTCGACCTGTGCCGCTGCCTCGTCGCGATGGGCGCGTCGATCGACGGGATCGGCACCGAGACGCTGACGATCGAGGGTCGCGACCGGCTGCACGGCGCGACCTATGCGGTGATGCCCGACCGGATCGAGGCGGGCAGCTATGCCTGCGCGGCGGCGATCACCGGCGGCGACCTCGAGCTGACCGGCGTGACCGCGTCGGACATGGGCGCGACGCTCGACGCGCTGGTCGAGGCGGGGGTGAGCGTGACCCCGACCAAGGACGGCATCCGCGTCGCGTCGGACGGGCATCTCCAGCCGCTGACGCTGTCGACCGCGCCCTATCCGGGCTTTGCGACCGACATGCAGGCGCAGTTCATGGCGATGCTGTGCAAGGCGGACGGCGCGAGCGTGCTGACCGAGACGATCTTCGAGAACCGCTACATGCACGTGCCCGAGCTGGCGCGGATGGGCGCGGACATCCAGGTGCGCGGCCGCACCGCGGTGGTGCGCGGCGTCGACAAGCTGGTCGGCGCGCCGGTGATGGCGACCGACCTGCGCGCGTCGATGAGCCTGATTTTGGCGGGGCTCGCGGCGGATGGCGAGACGTCGGTCGGGCGGGTGTATCATCTCGACCGGGGGTATGAGCGGCTCGAGGAGAAGCTCAGCGCGGTCGGTGCGGATATCGAGCGGGCCAGCGACGGGTGAGGCTCTTTCCGCCGTCATCCTGACGAAAGTCAGGATCCAGAGCCATTAAGCGCGGCGTCTGTAACTCTGGATCCTGACTTTCGTCAGGATGACGGGAAGGGGTGGCGGGTGCCGCGCGTCAGGCGATGCGGTCGGGGACTTCGGCGGCGTCGTGTTCGATCGTGGTGGCGGGGGCGACGGCTTCCCAGGGGAAGACGAACCAGTCCTTGGTGTCGCGGCGGTCGATCGTGCGCGCGGTGTAATCGATGCGTTCGGCGGAGCTGAGATTGTCGATCAAAGTCGCGAAGCGGATCGCGCCGGGGGTCGCACCCGCGGCGGCGAGCGCGGTGCGCAGATGGGTGATCGTGCGGCCCGAATCGTTGATGTCGTCGAGGAAGAGCAGGCGTTCGCCCGACTGGGTGCGCGCGGCGAGCTTGACGAGCGGCTGGTCGGCGAAATCCTCGACCTGGCTCGAATAGTCGACCGAGAGCGTCGGGAGGCCGATCGCGTGGCTGAGGAAGACCGCGGGGACGAGGCCGCCGCGGCCGATGCCGATGATGAAATCGGGGGTCCAGTCGGCGTCCGCGCGCAGCTGTGCGGCGAGGGTGTGGATCGCGGCGACGAAGTCGTCCTGCGGGATGGGGGTGAAGATCGGCATCCGTTGCGCTTTAACGGGTGGGGGGCGCTGGGGCCAGATCGGATCGGGTACGGGTTCGGCGGGGGCGGGTTTGCCGGGCTCTGGATCCTGACTTTCGTCAGGATGACGGGGGAAGGCGGGGCGCCCGGTCCGGGTGTTTCCCCGCGAAGGCGGGGACCCAGTCTGGGCTCCCGCCTTCGCGGGAGAACAAGGTTAGGCTCAGATCGCTTCGAGCGCCTGGGTGAAGTCGGCGATCAGGTCGTCGGCATCCTCGACGCCGATCGAGATGCGCACCAGATTGTCGGTGATGCCCAAAGCCTGTTTGCGGGCGTCGGGGACCGAGAGGTGCGTCATGCCGGCGGGGTGGCTGGCGAGCGTTTCAGTGCCGCCGAGCGAGACCGCGAGTTTGGCGATCTTGAGCGCGTCGAGAAAGGCGAAGCTCTCGCGCTCGCCGCCCTTGAGGTAGAGCGAGAAGGTCGAGCCGCCGCCGGTGCAGTGGCGGCGATAGATGTCGGCCTGACGCTCGGCGCCGGGTTCGTCGGCGAGGAAGCCGAGATAGCCGACGCGCTCGACCTTGGGGTGATGACGCAGATAGGCGCAGACCTTGGCGGCGTTCTCGCCCGCGCGGCTCATGCGGAGCTCGAGCGTCTCGAGACTGCGCAGCAGCATCCATGCGGTGTTGGGATCGGTGATCGTGCCGATCGTGTTGCGCATCGTCCGGATCGTGTTGATGTGCGCCTTGGTGCCGAGCACGCCGCCCGCGACGAGATCCGAATGGCCGCCGACATATTTGGTCAGCGAATAGACGACGATGTCCGCGCCGTGCTTGAGCGGCTGGAACCAGAGGGGCCCCAGGAAGGTGTTGTCGATCGCGATCGGCGGCTTCTCGTCACCAAAGATCGCGTCGCGGCTGGCGGCGACCGCCTCGACATCGACCAGCGCGTTGGTCGGGTTGGCGGGGCTTTCGAGATAGATGAGCGCGACATTGCCGGTCGCGGCCTCGGTCATCACTGCGTCGATCTCCTCGCGCGTGGCGCCGGCGGGGAAGTCGAGCCACTTGACCCCGAACTTGCCGAGCACGCGGCCGATCAGCGTCTCGGTCGCGGCGTAGAGCGGTCCCGAATGGACGATCGTGTCGCCGGGCTTGACCATCGCGAGGAAGAGCGTGGCGATCGCGGACATGCCGGACGAGAAGGCGAGCGCGTCCTCGGCCTCTTCCCAGACGCCGAGGCGATCCTCGAGGATCTCCTGGTTGGGGCCGTTGAAGCGCGAATAGACGAGGCCCTCGGCACCGCCCGGACGCTTGCCGGTGACGCCCTCGAAATGGCGCTTGCCCGCGGCGGCATTGGGGAAGACGAAGGTCGAGGTGAGGAAGATCGGGGGCTTGAGCGAGCCTTCCGACAGCGACGGGTCATAACCATGGCCCATCATCAGCGTCGAGGGTTTCAGCTTGCGGCCGCCGATCTTCTCGACCTCGGGCTTGGGGGCGACGCGCGCGGCGACGCCGGTCAGGTCGGCTTCGGTCTCGGCGGGCATGCCGGTGGGGGTCGGGGTATCGGACATTCTGGGCTCCTGCATGACCCGTCTGGTGCGGGCCGATGCGGCGAGCCTAGCGATGCGCAGCCGCTTTGGGGAGGCGTCAGAGGCCGATGATACTGATCTGGCGACCATAAGTGGGTTCGCCGCGATGGGTCGCGCGGCGATAGCTGAAGAAGGCGTCGTCTTCGGTGTAGGTGTCGCGGCCGAGCGCCTCGACCCGGCCGACCCCCGCGGCGGCGAGCCGGTTGACGACATAGGCCTCGAGATCGAACTGGTAATGGTCGGTGCGGGCATCCGCGAAGAAGCGTTCGTTTTCGGGATCGGCCTCGCAGAAGCGGCGGAGGAAGCCGGTGTCGACCTCGTAGCTGGCGCGCGCGATGCACGGGCCGACCGCGGCGACGATCCGGTCGCGGCGTGCGCCGATTGCCTCCATCGCGAGCAGGGTGGCGTCGGTGACGCCGCCGAGCGCGCCCTGCCAGCCGGCATGCGCGGCGCCGACGATCCCCGCCTCGCTGTCGGCAAAGAGGACGGGCGCGCAGTCCGCGGTGAGGATGCCGAGCGCGAGCCCGGGGCGGTCGGTGACGAGCGCGTCGGCGCGCGGGCGGAATGTGTCGTCGACGGGCGCGGTGATCGTCACCGCCTCGGCCGAGTGGATCTGGTATAGGCCGACGAGTTGTGCGCCGGGGAGGACGGCGTCGGTTGCGCGGCGGCGATTCTCGGCGATCGCGGCGGGGGAATCGTCGGAGCCGGTGCCGGTGTTGAGGCTGGCGTAAGGGCCGGTGGAGATGCCGCCGGTGCGGGTGAGGAAGCCGTGGGGGAAGGGGGTGAGCGATTTTGCGCGGATGGGGGTGGGGGCGGTGGTGTCAGTCATGCGCGTGTGTCCTGCTTAAGCTCTGGCACCACCCCGGCGGAGGCCGGGGTCCAGTTGGGGGACGGTCGTGACGGGGGGCGGTGTTTCATTACCGGGGACGTTCCAATTGGGCCCCGGCCTTCGCCGGGGTGGAGGTTGGGGGCGGGGCTGCACGGATTTCCTGGTTGAATTCCGGCACCACCCCGGCGGAGGCCGGGGTCCAGTTGGGGGACGGTAGTAACGGGGGGCGGCGTTTCATTAGCTGGGCCTTCCCAACTGGGCCCCGGCCTTCGCCGGGGTGGAGGTTGGGGCGGCGCGCCGCGTCACAGCACCAGGCGCATGATGCGGTCGTCGTCCGCCTTCTCGCCGACCATGAAGACGTAGCGGCCGATCTCGGTGAAGCCGTAGCGCTGGTAGAAGCGGTGGGCGCGGTGGTTGTCGACATAGACGCTGAGGATCATCTCGGTCCGGGCGTCGGCGCGCGCGGTGGCGAGCGCCCAGTCCATCAGCGCGGGGCCGACGCCGGCGCCGTGCTGGTCGGCGCGGACATAGAGCTGGTAGAGCTCGACCGCGGTGGCGGGCCAGTCGCCGGGGAAGGCGACCGGGCCGGTCTTGGCGAAGCCGACGATCGCACCCTCGTCGAGCGCGACATGGATGCGGAAGGCGGGGTCGCCGATCTGCGACGGCAGGCCCTGCGGCCCGAACGCCTGGTCGAGGAAGGCGGCGAGATCCTGCGGGCGGTAGAGCGTGCCGAACGTCTCGGTGAACGACGCGCGCGCCATCGCGGCGAGCGCGGGGCCGTCGGCGGGGACCGCGTCGCGATAGGTGATCATGCGAAGGCGGCCGGGTTGGGCCAGCCGGGCGACGTGATCGCGAGCGCTTTGAAGAGCGACCCCATGTCGTCCATCAGCCGGCGGCGGTCGGCGGCGAGCGCCTCGGCGCGGTCGGGCGAGGCCTTGGCGAGTGCGGACGTGCGCGTGTCGATGCCGAGCCCGCCGAGCAGGTCGCGCTGTGCGACGGGGCCCCAGGCGACCGCGCCATCGGCCTGCGCGGCGGCGGCGAGCGTGGTGAAATCGACATGCGCGGTCAGGTCGTGCTCGCCCGGTGCCTCGAACGGGTTGGCGAAGGCGTGCGCGCGGACCGCCTGGAGCGTGTCGCCGAGCGCGGGGCCTTCATAGCCGTAGTCGATCGCGAGCAGCGCGCCGCCCTGCGCGACGAGGCGTTTCGCGAGCGCGCGGACGATGCCGACCGCGGCGGGGGCGGTCTCAAGGATCGATCCGGCGGGCGCGTCGCGGAAGGGCTCGGGGATGACGGCGTCGGGAAGCGGCTTGCCCGCGATAGGGAGGAACAGCAGGTCCTGCGCGGCGACGAGGCGTTCGTGCCAGGCGTCCTCGCGTTTGAGCAACTGGCGGATCGGCAGCGCGTCGAAGAATTCGTTGGCGACGACGATCAGGGGGCGATCGGTCGGCAGCGTGTCGATGGCGTCGTGCCAGGTCGCGGCAGGGACGCGCTCGGCCTGCGCGGTGCGGAGCGCGGGGCTGGTCTCGACGAAATGAACGGGGGGCGTCAGGCCGGCCTTGGCCATGGCGCGGAGCGCGTCGGCGGCGAGCGTGCCGCGGCCGGGGCCGAGCTCGACCCAGGCGATGTCCGGGCGGCCGGCGCGGTCCCACAGGTCGGCGCACCACAGGCCGAGGAGCTCGCCGAACATCTGGCTGATTTCGGGCGCGGTGGTGAAGTCGCCGGTCGCGCCGAGCGGGTCGCGGGTCGCGTAATACTGCGCGTTGGCGGCGGCCATGTACTGCGCGACGGGGACGGGGCCGGCGAGCGTGATCGCGCGGGCGAGGCGTTCGGGGAGGGCGGTGTCGGGGGTGGTGTCAGTCATCGTAAAGCTCTCTACCTCCCCGGCGGAGGCCGGGGCCCAGTTGGGCGGTCGATGTAACGACGCGCACCGCCCGTCACGCGGGACGTTCCAACTGGGCCCCGGCCTCCGCCGGGGTGGGGGTGAGGGTGGTGTCCGTTACGCGACGCTCTGCGAGCCGGCGATGGATTCGACGCGGATGCGGCGGCGGGCGGCGGTGAGGATCAGGAAGAGGCCGCCGAGGATCATCGGGACGCAGAGCCACTGGCCCATGTGGAGCCCGGTCTTCTCGGCAAAGGCGCGCAGCTGCGAATCGGGTTCGCGGAAGAATTCGACGGTGAAGCGCGCGAGCCCGTAGCCGAGCACGAACAGCCCGACGAGCTTGCCCGGATCATAACGCGCCTTGGTCTTCCAGAAAGCGAACCAGAGCAGCGCGAACAGCGCGAGCCCCTCGAGCCCCGCCTCGTAAAGCTGGCTCGGATGGCGGGCGGGTTCGATCATGCCGAAGGGGACGGTGCGCGCGAAGACGATGCCCCAGGCGACGTCGGTCGGCTTGCCCCAGAGCTCGCCGTTGACGAAGTTGGCGAGCCGCCCGAAGAACAGCCCGAACGGCACGCAGCAGGCGATATAATCGTGGACGCGCAGCCAGTTGAGCTTGTGCTTGCGTGCGAACAGGATCAGCCCGAGCGACACGCCGATGACGCCGCCGTGGAACGACATGCCGCCGTCCCAGAGCCGGAGGATGCGCAACGGGCGCAGGATCATCTCGGGCGCGTAGAACAGCACATAGCCGAGCCGCCCGCCGAGGATGATGCCGAGCGTCGCGTAGAAGACGAGGTCGTCGGCATGACGCCGCGCCATCGGTGCGCCGGGCTGGGCGAGCAGTTTCAGCAGATACCACCAGCCGAGCAGGATCCCGCCGATATAGGCAAGGCTGTACCAGCGCAGCGTGAAGAAGCCGATCGAGAAGACGTCGGGGTGGAGCCCCAAATCCTCGAACCGGATATGTTGGCCCGTAGCGGGGCTAGGCAGGCCGCCGGCTACGGCGGCTAAGGTCGACAGGATCAATGGCTTTTCCCCACGCGTTCGCGCCTGCATAATGAGCGGTGACGATAAGACCAAGGCGATAAGACCGGGGTCGTCGTAGCAATGGGAGAGCGAGATGCGGACCGAGCTAGACGCGGCGATGGATTCGACGATGGCGGCGCTGACCGCGCCCGGGGGGATGCTCGGGCTCGGATCGATCGAGCGGTTCGGCGTGACGATGCCGACGATCGCCGTCGCGCCGCCCGCGCTCAACGCCTATTTCGCGCATTATGCCGGCGAGCACCGCGACCAGGTGTTCCTGGTCGCAGGCGACGAGCGGCTGACCTTCGCCGAGGTCGAGGACGCCGCCGAGCGCGTCGCCTGCGCGCTGGTGTCCGCGCACGGCATCCAGCGCGGCGACCGGATCGGCATCGCGATGCGCAATTCGCCGTCGTGGATCGTGCTGTACATGGGCATCATCATGGCCGGCGGGGTCGCGACTTTGCTGAACGGCTGGTGGCAGTCGGACGAGCTGGAGGCGGCGATCCGCGACGTCGACTGCAACATGGTGTTCGCCGATCCGCCGCGCGTGAAGCGGCTGGCGCAGATCGCCGGGCTGGCGACGCCGGTGATCGGGATCGACGATACGCTGCCGCTGCGAATCGCGCTCGACGTGCTGCTGAAGGAGGACCCGGTCGGCGTCGCGCTGCCGCCGCTGGGGCCCGACGACCATGCGACGATCCTGTTCACGAGCGGGTCGACCGGCCAGTCGAAGGGCGCGCTGTGCGATCACCGCGCGATCATCCAGGCGATCTTCAACTATCTGGGGCAGGCGATGATGATGCTCGGCATCGCCACCGCGCAGGGCAATCCGCCGGTCGGCCAGCCGGTCACGCTGCTGACGATCCCGCTGTTCCACATCACCGGCGAGGTGCCGGTGTTCCTGCAGAGCTTCGCGATGGGGCGCAAGCTGGTGCTGATGCCCAAATGGGATGCGCGCGAGGCGATGCGGCTGATCGAGGCGGAGGGCGTGACCTATTTCGTCGGCGTGCCGCTGATGAGCTTCGAGATCCTCAACCACCCCGATCGCGGCGACTATGACCTGTCGACGGTGACCGACTTCGCCGCAGGGGGCGCGCCGCGGCCGGTCGAGCATGTCCGGCGGCTGGGCGAGGAGATGGGCGGCAGCGCGCCGCTGATCGGTTACGGGCTGACCGAGACCAATGCGGTGGGGACGGGCAACTGGCGGAGCAATTATATTGCCAAGCCCAATTCGGCGGGGCGGGCGAGCGCGCCGCTGGTCGATCTGGCGATCCTCGACGATGACGGCCGCAAGCTAGACGTCGGCGTGCGCGGCGAGGTGGGCATCCGCAGCGTGTGCAACTTCAAGGAATATTGGAACCGGCCCGAGGCGACCGCGGCGGCGTTCACCGCGGACGGCTATTTCCGGACGGGGGATATCGGGTTTCTCGACGAGGACGGCTATCTGTTCATCGTCGACCGCAAGAAGGACATCATCATCCGCGGCGGCGAGAATATCTCGTGCCAGGAGGTCGAGGCGGCGCTGTACCAGAACCCCGCGGTGGCGGAGGCGGCGGTGTTCGGGCTGGCGGACGAGCGGTTCGGCGAGGTGCCGGGCGCGGTCGTGGTGCTGCAGGAGGGCGAGACGCTGACGCCGGACGATCTGTGCGCGTTCCTCCACCAGCATATCGCGGCGTTCAAGGTGCCGCAGCGGGTCTGGATCGCCGACGCGCCGCTGCCGCGGCTGGGGACGGAGAAGATCGACAAGGTGACGATCCGGGAGCGGTATCGGGGGATGGTTTGAGGGGGGTGCGGCTGGGATAGCTCGCTTCTTCCCGTCATCCTGACGAACGTCAGGACCCAGGGCCCAGCGGCGGTGCGTTTTGGTACTCTGGATCCTGACTTTCGTCAGGATGACGGGAGTGGGTGGGCGTGCGCGTGCCTCACGTCTGCTCGTCATCCTGACGAAAGTCAGGATCCAGAGCCAAGCAGCGTTGCGTCCTGTTACTCTGGGTCCCGACTTTCGTCGGGATGACGGAAGGGGGGATGACGGAAGGGGGGATGACGGGTGGGGGCTGGGGCGCGCTGCCCCTCATCCGGCGGTTTGCGGCGCCTTCACCGCGGGGAGGAGACGGGGTAGGGGCGCGGGATGATCAGCAGGCGGGGGATTTTGGCGGGGGGCGGCGTGGGGATCGGGCTGGTCGTCGCCTGGGGGCTGTGGCCGCGTGACTATGCACCGACGCTGGTCGCGGATCCGGGGGAGAGTGCGTTCGGGGCGTGGCTGAAGATCGGCAGCGACGGGCATGTGACCGTCGCGGTGCCGCAGGCCGAACAGGGGCAGGGCGTCTATACCGCGCTGGCGCAGATCGTCGCGGACGAGCTGGGCGCGGACTGGCGGACGGTGGGCGTCGAGCCCGCGCCGCTCAACCCGCTTTATGCCAATCCGGTCGGGCTGAACGCGCTGTTCGAGGGAATGCCGGGCGTGGTTCCCGCAGCGGTGGCGGGCCCCGCGCCGATGCTGACCGCGGGATCGAGTTCGGTGCGGATGTTCGAGGCGGCGTGCCGGAGCGCGGGTGCGGCGGCGCGGGAATTGCTGTGCAAGGCGGCGGCGCGGCGCTGGGATGCGGACTGGGCGGATTGCCGGACCGAGGCGGGGTTCGTCGTTCAGGGCACGCGGCGGATCCGCTTCGCCGCGCTGGCCGAGGACGCCGCGCGCGAGACCTTGCCCGACGAGCCGGGCATCGGCGGGCCGGGCGCGGGCGCGCTCGCGGGGCGGTCGGTGCCGCGGATCGACACGCCCGCCAAGGTCGACGGATCCGCCAATTTCACCGGCGACGTGCGCCTGCCCGACATGGTCCATGCGGCGATCCGGCAGGGACCGGTCGGCGACAGCCGGCTGATCGGGGTCGACCGCGCCGCCGCGGACCGGGTGCGCGGCGTGCTGCAGATCGTCGAGACGCCGGCCTGGGTCGCGGCGGTGGCGACGACCGGCTGGGCGGCGCAGCAGGCGTTGTCCGCGATGGCACCGCGCTTTGCCACGCGATCGTCGCTGGTCGACAGCGAGACGATCGCCGCCGCGCTCGACGCCGCGTTCGAGACGCCGGGCGCGACGATGGCGGAGAGCGGGGAGATCGGCACGTTGCTCGACGGGGCGGGGGTGGTGACCGCCGCCTACCGCGTCGCGCCCGCGGTGCATGCGGCGATCGAGACGCGCAGCGCGACCGCGGCATACCGCGACGGAATCCTCGAGCTGTGGCTGCAGACTCAGGCGCCGGGGCCCGCGCGCGCGGCGGCGGCAAGCGCGGCGGGGATCGACGAGGCGCAGGTGGTGATCCATCCGATGCCGGTCGGCGGGTCGTTCGGCGCGGCGCTGGAGCATGACGCGGCGGCGCAGGCGGCGGTGCTGGCGGTGCGGCTGAAGCGCCCGGTCAGCCTGGTCTGGTCGCGGGGTGAGGACCTGATGCATGACCGCTATCGGCCCGCGGCGGCCGCGCGGCTGGCGGCGCGACTCGATGCGCGCGGGCGGATTCTGGCGTGGCGTACGGCGATCGCGGCGCCCGCGACCGGCGCGGAGATCGCGGCGCGGGTGCTGCCGGGGATTGCGAGCCGGGCGGCGACCGCGCTGACCCGCGGCGATCCGCACGCGGTCGGCGGTGCGCTGCCCGCCTATGCGATCCCGGCGGTGGCGGTCGTGCATCATGCCGCCGAGATCGGCGTGCCGACGGGCGCGCTGCGCGGCGGCGCGCATGGCTATACCGCGTTCTTCACCGAGACGTTCGTCGACGAGCTCGCGCGGATCGCCGCGACCGAGCCGATGTCCTACCGGATCGGCATGCTGGGCGGCGGCGCAAGACTCGCGCGGTGCCTGTCGACCGCGGCGTCGCTGGGCGGGTGGAATGGCGGCGTGCCCGGCAGCGGGCAGGGGATCGCGGCCCACGCCTTTCGCGGCAGTTTCATCGCCGTGCTGGCGGAGGCGCATCTGGGCGCGGACCGGCGGCCGGTGGTCGAGCGGCTGGTCGCGGCGGTCGATTGCGGGGTGCAGATCAACCCCGATCTGGTCCGCCAGCAGATCGAGGGCGGGCTGATCTTCGGGCTGGCGACCGCACTGGGCGCGGCGACCGGCTTCACACGCAACCTGGCCGATGCACGCGGGTTCGGCGACCTGCACCTGCCGCGGCTGGCGGACACGCCCGACATCACCGTCGAGCTGATCCGCAGCGACGAGGCGCCGGGCGGGGTCGGCGAGCTGGGCGTGCCCGCGGTCGCGCCGGCGATCGCCAACGCAATCTTCTCCGCAACGGGCTTTCGTCTGCGCGATTTGCCTTTAAGACCCTCGACATGACCCTGCCCCCCGACCATCCCGCGATTCCGAAGCCCCGGATCGGCGTCCTGCTGATGAACCTGGGGACGCCCGACGGCCCCGACGTGCGATCGGTCAAACGCTATCTCGGCGAATTCCTGTCGGATCGCCGTGTCGTCGAGATTCCGGCGATCGCGTGGCAGCCGATCCTGCGCGGTATCATCCTGAACACGCGGCCGAAGAAATCGGCGCATGCGTACAGCCAGGTGTGGCGCGAGGACGGTTCGCCGCTCGCCGCGATCACGCGGTTGCAGGCGGCGGCGGTGAGGGATTCGTTCGGTCCCGAGGTGATGGTCGACTGGGCGATGCGCTATGGCCGGCCGGCGATCGCCGAGCGGCTGAGCGCGATGCAGGCGGCGGGGTGCGAGCGGATCCTGCTCGCGCCGCTCTATCCGCAATATTGCGCGGCGACGACCGCGACCGCCAACGACAAGGCGTTTGCGCATCTGGCGGGGCTGCGCTGGCAGCCCGCGCTGCGCACGCTGCCGCCTTATTATGACGACCCCTTGTATATCGACGCGCTGAAGACCGATCTCGAGACGTCGCTCGCCGCGCTCGACTTCGTTCCCGATGCGATCGTCGCAAGCTTCCACGGCATGCCCAAGCGCACGCTGGAGATGGGCGATCCCTATCATTGCCACTGCCAGAAGACCGCGCGGCTGCTGAGCGCGGCGATGGGGCGCGAGCTGACGGTCGCGTTCCAGTCGCGGTTCGGGCCGCAGAAATGGCTCGGGCCCGCGACCGACGAGACGCTGGTCGAACTGGCCAAGGCGGGGAAGACCAAGGTCGCGATCTTTGCCCCCGGCTTTTCGGCGGACTGTCTGGAAACGCTCGAGGAATTGTCGATTCGTGGGCGCGAGAGCTTCGAGGAGGCGGGCGGCAAGGACTTTGCCTATCTGCCGTGCCTGAACGATGGCCCCGCGGGGATCGTGATGCTCGAGCGGCTGCTCGCACGCGAGCTTGAAGGTTGGACGCGCCGCGGTTAGCCTCCGGTAAAACACGTATGGCGGGAGAGAAGGCATGGCACGCGTCGCGATCGTAACCGGGGGAACGCGTGGCATCGGCGAGGCGATCAGCCTTGCGCTGCAGAAGACCGGGCTGACCGTGGCGGCGACCTATGCGGGCAATGCCGAACGCGCCGAGGCGTTTTCCGCGCGGACGGGAATCGCGGTCTATCAATGGGATGTCGCGGATTATGACGCGTGTCAGGCGGGCTGTGCGAAGGTCGCGGCCGATCTGGGCGATGTCGACATCGTCGTGAACAATGCGGGCATCACGCGCGACGGCACGATCCTGAAGCTGAGCTATGACGACTGGAAGGCGGTGATCGACACCAATCTGGGCGGCTGCTTCAACATGGCCAAGGCGGTGTTCCCGGGCATGCGGACGCGCAAATGGGGGCGGATCGTCAATATCGGCTCGATCAACGGGCAGGCCGGGCAATATGGCCAGGTCAATTACGCTGCGGCGAAATCGGGCATCCACGGCTTTACCAAGGCGCTGGCGCAGGAGGGCGCGCGGGCCGGCGTGACGGTCAATGCGATCGCGCCGGGCTATATCGATACGGACATGGTGGCGGCGGTGCCGGCCGACGTGCTCGAAAAGATCGTCGCGAAGATCCCGGTCGGGCGGCTGGGCCAGGCGAGCGAGATTGCGCGCGGGGTGGTGTTCCTGTGCTCGGAAGAGGGCGGGTTCGTGACCGGCTCGACGCTCAGCATCAACGGCGGGCAGCATATGTATTGACGGTTTTGGCCCGGGTGCGCGGCAGCCGGGCCAAAACCGGCACGGCCGGCGGACGGGTGCAACCCGGTCCGGCCGACGGCTTTGCCGGCGGCGTGGGTTTGGCGGCGGACGGTGGCCTGGGCTCTGGGTCCTGACTTTCGTCAGGGTGACGGGAGTGCTCCGGTCTCGGGGGCGAAACCGAAATAATCGTGGCGGTACGCGTCGAGCGCGGTGCCGATGCAGCGGACCGTCGGGGAGGACTGCGCGTCGCCCTGATCGTCGGCGTGCAGGGTGAAATCTGCGCTGGGGAGCTCGGTCCGGCTGGGACGGAATTTGCCGCGGACCGCGCCGCAGCGGGTGGCGATCTGCGCGACCGCGTGTGCGGTGAGGACGGGCTTTTCGGCGTGCGGCCCGGCCGCACAGCCGGCGAGCAGCGGAAGAGTCGTCAGCATGGCGAGCGCAAGGGGGCGGATCACGGGGCTCTCCGGGGTCTGGATGTCGCAGCGTAGGGCGGTCGGCGTTGCGGCGGAAGCGGGGATGCGCGGCTGGGGACGGTGGGTGGTATCCTGGATCCTGACTTTCGTCAGGATGACGGGAGTGGGGTGTCGACCGGCCCGACCAAAAACTCCGTCATCCTGACGAAAGTCAGGGTCCAGGGTAACGAGGGGTGTCGCTGCTGGGCTCTGGGTCCCGACTTTCGTCGGGATGACGGGGAGAGGATGACGGAGGGGTAAGGGCTCAGGCCGGGCCTGCCGTCGGCAAAGCCGTCGGCCGGGTTGGCGCTGGCGCCACCCGCCGGCCGGTCCGGTTCCGCGCGGTGCGCGGCTCCGGACGAAAACGAGGCCGGCCCCCTGTGGGGGACCGGCCTCTGCCCTCGATACGCTACGCGAGGGAACTGGGTGGCGCGGGTGCTCGGCTTGGCGAGCACCCGCGCTGTCGCGCTTACCTCCGGCAATAGCGCGGGTTGTCCGACTTATCGATCGCGTTGCCGGCGAGGCCGCCACCGGCGGCGCCGAGCAGAGCGCCGATCGTGCCGTTGCCGCGACCGGCAACCGTGTGGCCGAGCAGGCCGCCGGCGAGCGCGCCGACGATCGTGCCGCCGGTGTTGTCGCAGCCGCGACGGTTGTTGCGGTCGTTGCGGTAGTTGTAGCGGCGGTCGTTGCCGCGATATTCACGGTCATAGCCCCGGCCACGATCATAGCCGCGCCCGTCGTAACCGCGGTCATAGCCGCGCTCGTAACCGTAACGCTGCGCCTCGGCGGCGACGGGGACCAGGGTCGCGGTGCCCATTGCGAGCGCGCTGACGGCGAGGGTGAAGGTCTTGAACATCAAACGTCTCCCATTTGGGACCTGGGGGAGTGCGCCGGTGGCGGGCCCTTCGATCCTGATGACAGCCTTATGGTCGAGTCGGATTGAGCCGAGCCTGAATGCGTTCGTTATCAACGGTTCAGGCGAGACTCCGGTCCCGCGCCCTATCACGCACGCCTGACTGGAAGCGGGTGCCCCCGGGCGCGGCAGCGGCTATGGGGCGGGCGTGCGGCGTTTCCCGACCCTGTTGTTCGTGCTGGCGAGCGTGCACCTGCTGGTGCCCGGATGGAGCGGCACGTCGCGGCTGCCGCTGCTGGGCGCGGCGGCGGACATGACCGCGACGCGGGTGCGGATCGATCCGGCGGATCCGTCGCGGCGGCGGCTCGGCGGGCTGACCTATCTGGGCGGGGTGGTGCTGCGCAGTCGCGATTCGGCGTTCGGCGGGTATTCCTCGATCGCGGTCCGTCGCAGGGCTTCGCGAACCCAGGTGACGCTGCTCAGCGATGGCGGGAATATCGTCCGCTTTCATATCGGTGACGACTGGCGGCCCGCGGGGATCGGCTTTGCCGCGCTGCCGGGTGGTCCCGGGCAGGGCTGGTCGAAGCGCGACCGGGACAGCGAATCGCTGACGATCGATGCCGCGACGGGGACCGCGTGGGTCGGGTTCGAATATTGGAACGCGGTCGGGCGCTATGCCGCAGGGGCCGACGGTACGCTGCTGGCGCGATTCGACGGGATGGTCCGGCCGCGGGCGATGCGCGAATGGCCCGACAATGGCGGGCCCGAGAGCATGGTGCGGTTGCGCGATGGGCGATTCGTCGTGCTGTCGGAGACCGCGCGGCCGCGGGTGCGGACGAGCGCGGGCGGGGTCGGGCGCGGGACCGGGCGGCGGGGGCTGCTGTTTGCGGGTGATCCGCTTAACGCGCGCGGGGTGGGCTTTACCTATGTGCCGCCGGTCGGGTTCAGTCCGGTCGATGTCGCCGAGTTGCCTGATGGGCGGCTGATCGTGCTCAACCGCGCCTTTGCCGCGCCGTTCGCGTTTTCCAACGCCGTGACGGTGATCGAATCGGGGGCGATCCGGGCGGGGGCGGTGGTGCGCGGACGCGAGATCGCGCGGCTGGCGGCGCCGCTGGTGCATGACAATTTCGAGGGGATCGCGGTGGTGCGCGAGGGGGACGACACGGTGGTGTGGATCGTGTCGGACGACAACGAGACCGTGCTGGAGCGGACCCTGTTGCTGAAGTTTCGGCTGGAGGGGTAGCGGGGGGCGAGCGGGGCTGGCAGTGGTGTCTCGACTTCGCTCGACACGAACGGGAGGGGACGGTGCACCGGGCGGGCGGTGTTTCGACTGCGCTCGACACAAACGGAGAGGGGGGTGGAACGGGTTCGGCGGCGCGTTTCGGTTCGACGGGCGCACGAACGCCGACGGCCCGCGCTCCGGTGGGAGCGCGGGCCGAGGCCGTGTCGCAGTCGCGCGGGTTAGGCGGCGGCGGCGATCTTCTTGACGACGTCGCGCTTCAGGCGGCGGGCCTTGAGCGAGAGCTTGTCGTCCGAAGTCTTGACGAGCCAGTTGTCGAGGCCGCCATTATGCTCGACCGAACGCAGGCCGTGCGTCGAGACGCGGAGACGAACGCTCTGCTCGAGCGAGTCGGAGATCAGCGTGACGTTCTGCAGGTTGGGCAGGAACGTACGCTTGGTCTTGTTGTTGGCGTGGGACACGTTGTTCCCGACCATCCGGCCTTTGCCGGTCAGTTCGCAAATTCGCGACATCTGTCTACCTATCAAGTGTCGGGAGGAACCCCGGAAAGGCGCGCGGATACCCGGCAAGCGCGGCCGCGTCAACCGATTCACCCGTTTTTGCCGATCGGTGCCCACGCGGATGCGGCGAACGGGGCGGCACAGCGGGGCGTGCAACCGCGCGGGGTTGATCGACGTTGTTACGCCATCGAACCGGTCGACGCCCGCATTGGGTCGTGGCCTTATATAAGGGGAATCCCATGCGTACGCTCTTGTCTCTGGTCGCGATCGCGCTGCTCGCCGTCGTCGCTCTGATGTATTTCGGGATCATCAACATCGACCAGACGCGCGCCGGCGCGATCCAGACGCCGAAATTCGAGGCGGACGTCGCCAAGGTGCGGCTGGGGACCGAGACCAAGACGGTCGCGGTGCCGACGATCTCGGTCGACAAGCCGGGGACCGCGGCAGACAATGGCCAGGTGCCCGCCAACTGATCCGCGCCCGCCTTGTCCTGCAGCTTTACCTGATGGGGAAGGCAGGGCAGGGCGGGGCATGTTTCCGATCCCCGACCCGATGCGGCGCGCGCTCGACGCCGCGCGCGATGCCGCGGCGGCGGGCGAGGTGCCGGTCGGCGCCGTCGTGGTGCGTGCCGGGCAGGTGATCGCGACCGCGGCCAATGCGCCGCGCGCGTTGTGCGACCCGACCGCGCATGCCGAGATGCTCGCGATTCGCGCGGCGGCCAAGGCGCTGGGGCGGGATCGGCTGGAGGACTGCGATCTGTGGGTGACGCTCGAGCCGTGCGCGATGTGCGCGGGGGCGATCGCGCATGCCCGGATCGCGCGGCTCTATTACGGGGCGGCGGATGCGAAGGGCGGCGCGGTCGAGCATGGGGCGCGGTTCTTTGGGCAACCGACATGCCATCATCGGCCTGAGGTCTATGCGGGGATCGGCGAGCGGGAGGCTGGCGCGTTGCTGACGGGGTTTTTCCGGGGGCGGCGTCTGTAGAAGAAGATTGGGTTCGCGCGGAGGCGCGGAGGCGCGGAGGCGCGGAGGGGGTGCATCCGGCGCTTCGGTCGGGAGACCCTGACCTTTTGCGCTGCCGGACGTGATCGGGCGGTCGCTTCGCGGCGTCCACACTTTCTCCGCGCCTCCGCGCCTCCGCGTGAACCAAACTTCTTCTGTCTTGTGGCGCGTGCTCGTCTTTCCGGCTGACGCCGGAGTGCAGGGCCATGCGGGTTTGCGCTTGTGACCCTGGGTCCCGGCCTTCGCCGGGATGACGGGGTGATTGAGAAGAGTGGGTTCACGCGGAGGCGCGGAGGCGCGGAGGGGGTGCATCCGGCCCTTCGGTCGGGAGACCCTGACCTTTTGCGCTGCCGGATATGATCGGGCGGTCGCTTCGCGGCGTCCACACCGTCTCCGCGCCTCCGCGTCTGCGCGTGAACGAAACTTCTTCTGTCTTGTGGCGCGTGCTCATCGTTCCGGCTGACGCCGGGGCGCAGGGCCATGCGGGTTTGCGCTTGTGGCCCTGGGTCCCGGCCTTCGCCGGGATGACGGGGGGATTAAGGAGAAGGGGTTCACGCGGAGGCGCGGAGGCGCGGAGGGGGTGCGTCCGGCCTTTCGGTCGGGAGACCCTGACCTTTAGCTCTGCCGGAGGTGATCGGGTGGTTGCTTCGCGACGTCCACACCCTCCGCGCCTCCGCGCCTCTGCGCGAACCCCCTTCTTCTGCTGCCGGTCCGCCCGCACCCTGGGTCCCGGCTTTCGCCGGGATGACGGAGGGGCGGGCGGACGGTGGAGTTAGCGGAGGTCGTTCTGGGTGATGGGGACGATCTTGACCTCGACGCGGCGGTTGGCGGCGCGGCCGGCGTCGGTGTCGTTCGAGGCGATCGGCTGGCTTTCGCCGTAGCCGCGGGTGCCGATGCGGGCGGACTGGACGCCGTGGCTCGACAGGTAATCCGCGACCGAGGTCGCCCGGCGCTGCGACAGGGTCTGGTTGTAGGAGTCGCTGCCGGTCGAATCGGTGTGGCCGTACACGTCGATATAGGTCTGGTTATACTGGCGCAGCGTGTCCGCGACCTGATCGAGCGTGCGCTGGAACTGCGGCTGCACGGTCGCGCTGTCATAGGCGAAGGTGATGCCCGACGGGATGTTGAGGACGAGGTCATCGCCCTGGCGGATCACCTGGACGTCGGTCCCTGCGGTGCGCGCACGCAGATCGCGCTCCTGCTTGTCCATGTACGCGCCGACGCCCGCACCCGCGAGGCCGCCGATGCCGGCGCCGAGCAGCTTCTCGGTGCGGTCGTTACGCCCGCCGACGATGTCGCCGAGCAGATAGCCGCCGAGCGCGCCGCCGATGCCGCCGAGCGCGGTCTTCGAGATCGTGCGCTGGCCCGTCTCCGGATCGGTCGTGCAGGCCGACGTCGTGACGAGTGCGGCGAGCGCTGCGCCGATGAATATACCCTTGGCCTTCATGTCTCTGTCCCTTTTGGTCATGCCGCAGATAACCCGGCATATTCGGCGATTGTTCCACCTGCGCACTGAACGCCCAATGACGATAAGTGTCGAGACCGGTTGTGAAGCGCGCGAATGTGCGCCAAGAGACGATCGAGCCAATGGCACCGCTTCCCCCCTTCCCCTGGATCGACGTCGCGATCATCCTCGCGCTCGTCGCGTTGAACGGCGTGTTCGCGATGAGCGAGCTTGCGATCGTGTCGTCCAGGCGTGCGCGGCTCGACGCGCTGGCGCGGACCGGGCGCAAGGGCGCGAGCGCCGCGCTGCTGCTCGCCGCCGACCCCGGCAAGTTCCTGTCGACCGTGCAGATCGGCATCACGCTGATCGGGATCCTCGCGGGCGCCTATTCGGGTGCGAGTCTGGGCACGCCGACCGCGGCGCGGCTGCAGGCGCTGGGGCTGAGCGCGAGCACGGCGGAGACCGCGGGCTTCGCGATCGTCATCGGCCTGACCACCTATGCCTCGCTGATCATCGGCGAGCTGGTGCCCAAGCAATTCGCGCTGCGATCGCCCGAGACGATCGCCGCGTTCATGGCGCGGCCGATGCGCTGGCTGGCGATCATCACCGCGCCGATCGTGTGGGTGCTCGATTCGACGAGCGCGCTGATCTTCAAGGCGCTGCGCCTCAACCGCGAATCGGAGGAGCATGTCACCGCCGAGGAGCTCCACCTGATCGTCGCCGAGGCGTCCAAGTCGGGCGTGATCGAGGAGCATGAGCGCTCGATCATCTCGGGCGTGGTGCGGCTCGCCGACCGCCCGGTGCGCGAGGTGATGACGCCGCGGACCGATATCGACTGGCTCGACTGCAACTGGGATGCCGACGAGATCCGCGACACGCTGCTCGCGTCGCAGCACACGCGGCTGCCGGTCGGCGACGGGTCGATCGACCGGGTGCGCGGCGTGGTGCAGGCGCGCGACATCGCCGCCGCGCTGTTCCGCGGGGAACCGCTCGACCTCAACGTGCTGATGCGCAAGGCGCCGGTGGTGATCGACCAGATCGACGCGATGGACGCGCTGATCGCGCTGCGTCAGGCCGAGGTGCCGATGGCGCTGATCCATGACGAATACGGGCATTTCGAGGGGATCGTGACCCCCGCCGACCTGCTCGCGGCGATCGCGGGCGAGTTCAAGTCGGATGCCGACCCGGACGATTCGCCGTCGGTGGTGGTGCGCGACGACGGTTCGCTGCTGGTCGCCGGCACGATGGCGGCGGATGCGCTGGCCGACCGGCTGGGCATCGACCTGCCCGAGGACCGCGACTACGCGACCGTCGCGGGGCTGGCGCTCGCGGTGTTCCGCCATCTGCCCGGCGAGGGCGAGAGCTTCGTCGAACAGGGGTGGAAGTTCGAGATCGTCGATCTGGACGGGCGACGGATCGACAAGCTGCTCGTCAGCGAGGTTTGAGGCTGGCGGGGGCGGGGCTTGAACGCGCCGGATCACCGACCCGGTTGATTTACCCGGGCGCTCATTGTTTCGACGCTTAGCGGTTGCCCGAGATTTTAAGCCGTCGCGACACGTACCGCACGCAGGCAAAAACCGCGATTCCGACTACAAGAGACGGCGCATAGATCATTCCGACCCCGTAGATCGGGACGTCGCGAAGTGATTGGTAGTCATACCACGAGCTATAGATGACGTAGACGCACAGGGCGACGAACAGGATTGCGCACACGAGCATGGCGATCCTTGCTTCGGCGTCGACCTTTTCGTGTGCGACGGTTTCCGCATGCTCGCTGTTTGCCAGACGGTGCAGGACGGGACCAAGGAACACGCCAACGGCCGAACCGACCGCCAGGATAATGACAGGCTTGTCGAAGGCGACAGTAGCGCAGACGATTGGACCCAGACATAGATACGCAAGGATCAGCAGCCCCTTTGCCATCCCGTATCGTGGTTGCTGCATAGCCTGTCCGCCGCCTTATTGGTTTTCCTTGTCGTGGATGAAATTCGTTAACGGTGCGTGAGGCAGCGTCCGCGTCAACGCGGGCGGTGGCGGATGTTCGTGCTAGTGTCGGCCATGACCATCATAGCCTTTGTCATATTGCTGCAAGCTGCCTCGGGGCAGATGGCGCCACCGGTGATCGTGCGGCCGGCGGATGACCGGACGGTGTTCGCCCCGCTTCGTGGGCTGGGCGACACGATGGAAATCGCGGGTCGCTGTTCGCGCTTTATCGCCGCCGCCGACATGGACACGTTCCTTGCCGTGGCCAAGGCCAACCCCGCCGACGAGCCGTATCTCATCAGCCGGATCGGCAAGGGCAGCCAGCATCCGAAGGATCCCGCATGGTGCAATGCGGCGATCGAGACGCTCGGTCGGAAATAGCCTGTCGGGATGAAGCAGGCCGCTGATGCGCGGCCTGCGTGTCAGAGTTTGCCGAAGACCGCTTCGAAGCCGGGCTTGTCGCCGGCGGCGAGGAGGCGGGATTGTTCGATCCAGCGGTCGCGGCCCATGCGGCCGGTGAAGGCGCCGAGCTGCGCGTCGATGTTCTGCGCTTCGGTTTCGGAGAGTGCGGCCATGTCGCCGACGGTGGTGACGCCCAGTTCCGCGAGGCGGGTGGCGACCTTGGGACCGAGGCCCTTGAGCTGGGTGACGGGGGCGGCTGCGTGGTCGACCGCTGGGGCTGGAGCCGGGGCCGGGGCGGGTGCCGGGGTGGGTGTCGGAGTGGGGGCTGGCGCCTCGGTCGGAGTGGCGGCTTCGGCGGCGGGGTTGGCGTCGAAGCTGGCGGCGGCGATCGGTTCGTCGGACAGCGGCGCGGGGGTTGGCGCGGGAGCGGGCGCGGGCGCGGGGGCGACTGGCTGCGGTGCAGGCGCGACCGGAATCGGGGTCGGGGCGGTCTGGACCTGCGACTGGCTGGGTGCGGGGGTCGGTTTCGGGGCCGGGCGCGTTTCGGGAGCTGGGGCGGCGGCGGGGGTCGGCGCGGCGGGCAGCTCGGGGGTCGGCTCGGGTGCTGGTTCGACGCCGGCTTCGCGCGCGTTGGCGATGACGTCGCGCGACGCCTTTTTGCGGCTGCGCTTGGCCTTGATGCCCCAGAGCAGCCCGGCGATCACGAAGAGCGCGAGCACCGCGATGATCGCGAAATGGATCGTCGTCAGCGTGGTGATGCCGTCGGGGAGCAGGCTGTCGCCCGAGGCGGACGTCGCGGAAGTTTCGTTCATTTGCCTATAGTAGCGGGGTGGGTCGGGGGGGGCGAGACTTAATGCGCGTTGGCGGTGGTATCAGTGGCGTTGCGTTTGGGGATGCGCCCCACCCCAACCCCTCCCCTGAAGGGGAGGGGCTTTTTGCTTCGGGTCAGCGGGTGAGTTCGCGCCAGCCTATGTCGCGGCGGTAGAAGCCTTCTTCGAAATCGATCGCCTCGACCGCGCGGTAGGCGTTGGCCTGGGCGGAGGCGAGGTCGTCGCCGGTGGCGGTGACCGCTAGGACGCGGCCGCCCGCGGCGACGAGGCCGCCATCCTCGAGCCGGGTGCCGGCGTGGAAGACGGTGCCGCCCGCCGCGCGTGCCGAATCGAGGCCGATGATCGCGCCGCCTGCCTTTGGCGTGCCGGGATAACCCTCGGCCGCCATCACCACGGTCAGCGCGGTGGCGGCGCTGAAGCGGGCGGGGGGCAGGTCGGCGAGGCGGCCCTCTGCCACCGCGAGCATCGTCGCGATCAGGTCGCCCTCGAACCGCATCATCAGCACCTGCGTCTCGGGATCGCCGAAGCGCGCGTTATATTCGATCAGCTTGGGGCCCTGCGCGGTGAGCATGAGGCCGGCATAGAGGACGCCGCTGAACGGGATCCCGTCCGCCGCCATCGCGGCGACGGTGGGGGCGACGATCTCGTCGAGCGCACGCTGTTCGAGCGCGGCGGTGAGGACGGGGGCGGGGCTGTAGGCGCCCATGCCGCCGGTATTGGGGCCGGTATCGCCCTCGCCGACGCGCTTGTGATCCTGCGCCGAGCCGAACGGCATCAGCGTAGTGCCGTCGGTGAGGACGAAGAGGCTCGCCTCCTCGCCTTCGAGGAATTCCTCGATCACCGCCTCCGCCTCGCCGTCCGCGAACAGCGCGTCGAGCGCGGCGTCGGCCTCGGCGCGGGTGAAGGCGATGACGACGCCCTTGCCCGCGGCGAGCCCGTCGGCCTTGATGACCACGGGCAGCGAGAAGGTGCGGGTGAGCGCGACGTCGGCATCTGCACGGCTCGCGACGCGGACATAGCCCGCGGTCGGGATGCCGGCGCGCGTGCACAGATCCTTGGTGAAGCCCTTCGACCCTTCGAGCTGGGCGGCGGCCCTGGACGGACCGAAGACGGGGATGGCGGCGGCGCGCAGGCTATCAGCGAGGCCGTCGACGAGCGGCGCCTCGGGGCCGATCACGACGAGGCCGATGGCTTTCTCGCGGACGAAGGCGACGACGGACGCGTGATCCGTCGCATCGAGACGCACGAGCGTCGCAAGGCTGGCAATGCCGGGGTTGCCCGGCGCGGCATAGAGCGTATCGAGGCCTGGAGAAAAGCTGGCCGATTGCACCAGCTTCCACGCGAGCGCATGTTCGCGGCCCCCCGAGCCTAACAGCAGGACGTTCATGCCCGATCCCTTTTCCGATGACGTCGTGTCCAGCGACATGCTGGCGAGCGATATGGGGCGGCTGGTAGCCGAGCCGGTCGCCGGCGACAACGCACTCGCCATGTCGGTCGGCGAACTCGCGTTCAAGCTGAAGCGGATGGTCGAGGGCGAATTCGGCCATGTCCGCCTGCGCGGCGAGATTTCGGGATGGAAGCGCGTGGCGTCGGGGCATTGCTACATGGCGCTGAAGGACGATCAGGCGGTGATCGACGGCGTGATCTGGAAGGGGAGCGCGGCGCGGCTCGCCTTCGTGCCGCAGGACGGCGTCGAGGTGATCGCGACGGGCAAGCTGACGACCTATCCGGGGCGGTCGAAATACCAGATCGTGATCGACCGGATGGAGCTGGCGGGCGCGGGCGCGCTGATGGCGCTGCTCGAGAAGCTGAAGGCGAAGCTCGGCGGCGAGGGGCTGTTCGACGCGGCGGCCAAGAAGCCGCTGCCGTTCATGCCGCAGGTGATCGGCGTGGTCACGTCGGGGACGGGCGCGGTGATCCGCGACATTCTCCACAGGCTCGAGGATCGCTGTCCGACGCACGTCATCGTCTGGCCGGTCAAGGTGCAGGGCGAGGGATCGGCGGCCGAGATCGCCGCGGCGGTGCGCGGGTTCGATGCGATCGCGCCCGGCGGACCGGTGCCGCGCCCCGATCTGGTGATCGTCGCGCGCGGTGGCGGGTCGGTCGAGGATCTCTGGTCGTTCAACGAGGAGGTCGTCGTGCGCGCGGTCGCCGCCTGCTCGATCCCGATCATCTCCGCGGTGGGCCATGAGACCGACACGACCTTGTGCGACTATGCCGCCGACCTGCGCGCGCCGACGCCGACCGCGGCGGCCGAGATCGCGGTGCCGGTGCTCGCCGACCTGAGGCTGACGATCGACAGCCACCGCAACCGGACCGAGCGGTGTGCGCGACGCTATGTCGAGCGCGGGCGCGAGCGGCTCGACGCGCTGGCGCGGCATCTGCCCAAGCGCGACCAGCTGCTCGGGCCGCAGCGGCAGCGTGCGGACGATGCCGGGCAGCGGCTCGATCGCGGGCTCGAGCGGCGGCTGACGCTGGCGCGCGGGAGCCTCGACCGGTCGGGCGCGGCGCTGCGGCCGGCGACGCTCGAGCGCAAGCTGGAGGGCGCGCGGGCGCGGCTCGATGCGACGTGGCGGCTGGTCCAGTCGCTCAACCCCGATGCGATCCTCGACCGTGGCTATGCGCGGGTGACGTCTCGGGCTCCGGGGGGCACGACGCTGGCGTCGGCGGCGGCGGCGCGTGCAGCGGGGGCGCTGACGCTGCATTTCCGTGACGGGATGGTCGATGCGACCGTCGATGGGGGTGACAGCGAGGTCGCCGCCAGGCCGAAGCCGGCGAGCCGGCCGACGCCGTCTGCCGCCCCGTCCGCTGCCGCCGGTGCCGCGCCGCGCCAGCCGACCCTGTTCTGATCCTTCCCCCTGTGACGACGAGAGAAATCCGATGCTGATGTCCAATTCCGACCGCGCCGCCAAGCTGCACTACATGGCGAACGGGTTTCGCGTGCTGAGCCCGGGGGATCATGTCGTGTGCGCGGTCACCGGCCACCGCATCCTGCTCGAGGATCTGCGCTACTGGAGCGTCGAGCGGCAGGAGGCCTATGCGACCGCGGCGGGCGCCGCCGAGGCGATGAAGCCGCGGTGATCCGCACGCTGCTGCTGCCGTTGGTGCTGCCAGTGGCGCTGCTCGCGTCGGGCGGCGTCGCGCAGACCGTGCCGGCGCCTGTCGCGGCCGTTCCCGCGGCGACGGGGTTCGTCTGGACCGGGACGCTGAGCCAGGGCGGGCTGATCCTGGGCACTGCGCCTGCGGGGACGCGCGCGCTGACGCTCGACGGGCGGGCGGTGACGGTCGCGCCCGATCGCCGCTTCGTCGCGGGGTTCGACCGTGATGCGGGCACGCAGGCGATGCTCGTCGCGACGCTGGCGGACGGGCGCGTCGTGCAGCAGCCGCTGATGATAGCGGCGCGCGGCTGGGACATTTCGCGGCTGTCGAGCCTGCCCAAATATCCGGTCCCCGCGCCCGAATTCGCGCGGATCCGGCCCGGTGAGCTGGCCCAGATCGTCGCGGCGCGGCGGATCGCGGCGCTGTCGGACGGCTGGCGGCAGGCGTTCGTCTGGCCGGTGACGGGGCGGATCTCGACGTTGTTCGGGTCGCAGCGCGTCTATGCCAATGGCGAGGCGGGATCCTATCATTCGGGGATCGACATCGCGCGGCCGACGGGGACGACCGTGGTCGCGCCCGCGGACGGCGTGGTGATCCTGGCCGCGGACCACCCCTTCACGCTGGAGGGCAATCTGCTGATGATCGACCACGGCATGGGGCTGAACAGCGCGTTCCTGCATCTGTCGCGGATCGACGTGAAGCCGGGCGATCGGGTGACGCGGGGCCAGCCGGTCGGCGCGGTGGGCAATAGCGGCCGCGCGACGGGTCCGCATCTCCACTGGAGCCTGCGCTGGGGGGACGCGAAGCTCGATCCGTTGCTGGTGGCGGGGGTGATGAAGTAAGAGCGCGCGACGTCTAGTTGAGGCGGCGGACCTTGACCGCGGGCTGACCGCCGACGCTCATCCGGAAACTGCCGAGTGCGGCGCGCTTGATGACGACCGCATCCTTCGCGCGCGGGCGCCGGGCGATCACATTGTCGTCGGTCTGGATCCAGCGCGCGCCGTCGGCGAGCTGGAAGCGCCAATGGCCGGAGTCGTCGACCGACGCACCCGCGAGAACCGCCTCGATCTGCGGCAGGTCCTCGGCCTTGCCGAGCAGGCCCGTCTCGGGGAGCGCGATGCCGAACACCGCGCGTCGCGTCTCGCGCACCTGCTGCTGATCGATGATGACGATCGTCCGGTTCGCTTCGGCCTGTTCGAGCGCGGCGACCGAGCGGTCGAAACAGGCGAGCCGCGCGGCGGTGTCCGGCAGCGTGCGGCACTGGGTGAGCGCGACCAGCACCGGCGCGCGTCCGCCGCGCGGCGACCCCGCGGTCGCAGCGGACGGCAGGCCCGCGATCAGCAGGGCGGTGGTCAGCAGGCCGGCGATCAGCAGGCCGGGGGCCGCGCGTCGTGTCGATATGTGCATGTCCGTGTCATCCTCGTATCGGCTTCGGCAATCCGGGGCCGATCCGGGGCGGGGGCGCGCAGGGCCCGCCATCCCCGGAATATCCCCTTTGATTCCTTCGGAAAACCCGCCGCAGGGCGCAGGATTCGCGATGTTGCCTTTTTGTAACAATGGTACGTCAATGCGATGATCCGTTACTATTTTACAATTTTATTTTGGACAAAAGCGCTGCCGTTTGCGTAACCGGCCCCCAGTCAGCGCGCCGGAGCGCGCCGCAACACATCGCGTCAGTCATCACGGATCGACGGCGCGAAAGGGGAATGAATACATGCGGAATCATATGTTTCGGGATTGCCTGCTCGCGTCCACGATGATCGCGGGCGCCGTCGTCGCGCTGCCGGCAGCGGCCCAGACCGCACCGGCTCCTGCACCGGCAGCCGAGCCGGCTCCCGCACCGCAGAGCACCACCAGCGACGACGGCGCGGCAGCGACGACCCCGGCAGTCTCGAACACGCCGAGCGAGGATCCCGCTGCAGCCGGAACCGCCGCGAGCACCGACATCGTCGTCACCGGATCGCGTATCTCGAACCCCAACCTGACCTCTGCCAGCCCGATCACCGTGGTCAACGCGGCGGACATCAAGCTGCGTGGCGCGACGCGCATCGAGGACGTGCTCAACAGCCTGCCGGCGTCGTTCGCGACGCAGACCTCGTCGGTGTCGAACGGGTCGACCGGTACGGCGACGATCAACCTGCGCAACCTGGGTGAATCGCGCACGCTGGTGCTGATCAACGGCCGCCGCCTGATGCCGGGCAACCCCTCGTCGAGCAGCACCGCGAGTGCGGCCGCCGACGTCAACATGATCCCCGCCTCGCTGATCAAGCGCGTCGACGTGCTGACCGGCGGCGCCGGTTCGGTCTATGGGTCGGACGCGATCGCGGGCGTCGTCAACTTCGTGCTCGACACCGATTACGAAGGCTTCAGCGTCGACGTGTCGGGCGGCATCAACAACCACAACAACCGCAGCGAGCGGTTCCAGGCGCTGTCGGCGGCAAGCGGCTATCCCGCGCCGAGCGGCCAGGCGTTCGACGGCACGCAGTTCGACATCAACTTCAAGGTCGGCGCGGCAACCAGCGACGGCCGCGGCCATGTCGTCGGCTATGGCGGCTATCGCAAGATCGGCGCGATCCTGCAGGGGTCGCGCGACTATAGCTCGTGCGGGCTGAACGCGCCGTCGGGCAATGTCGGCAACGATTATGTCTGCGGCGGATCGGCGACTGCGTTCCCGGCGAACTTCACGCTCGGCGATGCGACCGAGGGCGGGCCGCCGACCGGCTATACGCTGAACGCAGCAGGCCAGCTCGTCGCGGGGCGGACGCTCTACAACGCCAACCCGCTGAACTATTACCAGCGTCCGGACACGCGCTACACCGCGGGCTTCCTCGCCAAGTATGAAGTCAGCGACGCGTTCAAGCCCTATGCCGACTTCATGTTCATGGACGATCGCTCGGTCGCGCAGATCGCGCCGTCAGGTGATTTCAATAACACGACGGTCCTGAACTGCAACAACCCGCTGCTGTCGGCGGCGCAGGTCTCGACCTTCTGCCGTGCGTCCAACCTGGTGACCGACGCCAATGGCGCGGTGGTCAATCTGACCAACCCGGACGGCTCGCAGTATCAGCAGGCGAAAGTCCGCATCGGCCGTCGCAACGTCGAGGGCGGCGGGCGTCAGGCGGATCTTCGCCACACCCAGTATCGCTTCGTCGCGGGCGCGACCGGCGATATCGACAAGGGCATCTCGTACGAGGCCTATGGCCAGTTCGGCAGCACCGTGTTCAGCCAGGTGTATCGCAATGAATTCTCGATCTCGCGCACCACGCGTGCGCTCGACGCGATCACCGACACGCGTCCCGGCTCGGCGACGCTCGGCCAGGCGGTCTGCCGCTCGGTCGTCGACGGCACCGATCCGAACTGCGTCCCGCTCAACATCTTCGGCGCGGCCGGGATCACGCCCGAGGCGCTGAACTATGTCCAGACCCCGGGCTTCCAGTCGGGCGAGAACAAGGAAACCGTCCTCAACGCGAACTTCACCTTCAAGGGCGCCGAATACGGCGTGCAGTCGCCGTTCGCGAGCGAGGGCATCGCGCTGAACGTCGGTGGCGAGTACCGCAAGGAATCGCTGAGCCTCGAAGTCGACAACGCGTTCCTGAGCGGCGATCTGGCCGGCCAGGGCGGCGCGACGTTGCCGATCCGCGGCAGCTACACCGTCAAGGAAGTGTTCGGCGAAATCCAGGTGCCGCTGGTCAGCGACCGCCCGTTCGTCAACGAGCTGACGGTCAATGGCGGCTATCGCTATTCGAGCTACAGCACCGCGGGTTCGGCGCATTCGTACAAGGGTGAGCTGGTCTGGGCGCCGGTCTCCGACGTCCGCTTCCGCGGCGGCTACAACCGTGCGGTCCGCGCGCCGAACACGCAGGAGCTGTTCGCGCAGCAGTCGGTCCAGCTCGACGGTGCGACCGATCCCTGCGCCGGCGCCGCGGTCAATGGCCTGGTCAACGGCAACACCGCCGCGCAGTGCGCGCTGACCGGCGTTCCCGCGAACCGGTTCGGCCTGATCGCCGCCAACCCGTCCGAGCAGTATAACGGCCTGCTCGGCGGCAACCCGAACCTGCGCCCCGAAAAGGCCGACACGTTCACCGCGGGCGTGATCCTGCGGCCGTCGTTCCTGCCGGGCTTCAACCTGTCGGTCGACGGCTTCCGCATCAAGCTGAAGGACCGGATCGGCGTCGTCGGCGCGGACACGATCATCGCGCAGTGCCTCCAGACCGCCGACGACCAGTTCTGCAGTGCGATCAACCGCGATGCCAACGGCACGCTGTGGCAGGGCAATGCGGGCTTCATCGTAGACACCAACGTCAATGCAGGGTCGCTGACCACGCAGGGGATCGAGACCTCGGCGGGCTATACCTATCGCTCGGACAGCATCGGCACGATCGGCCTGTCGTTCAACGGCACCTATGTCGACAAGTTCACGTCGGACAAGGTCGGCACCAAGTTCGATTGCGCGGGCCTGTACGGCGCACAGTGCGGCTATCCGATGTCCAAGTGGCGTCACCAGGCGCGTCTGTCGCTGACCACGCTGGGCGGCATCGGCCTGTCGGGCAACTGGCGCCATCTGTCGGCGACCAAGTTCGAGCGGACCAGCAGCGATGCCGACCTGGCCGGCCCGTTCTTCGCCAATGACGGCCGCGTGAAGGCGCAGGACTATTTCGATCTCGCCGCCACCATCCGGGTCGCGGACAAGGTCACCTACCGCCTCGGCGTCAACAACGTGCTCGACAAGACGCCGCCGATCCTCAGCGCGACAGCCTCGCCGATCGGCTCGTTCGGCAACGGCAACACCTATCCGGGCATCTATGATGCACTCGGCCGGTACCTGTTCGTCGGCCTGACGATCGACATGTAAGCGATCCTTTCGGACGCGATATCGGGGGGCGGCGGATCATGGATCCGCCGCCCCTTTTTTTTGGTTCGGGCGGCCGGTCCGGAGTGACGCTGAAGCCCGGACCAAGGCCTCGCCGAGCGCCTGTCGCGGGTGCGACGTGAAAATGCCTTTGCCTAATTATTATGCGTAGCGATGATCTGCTGTCGGAAAAAGCAACAGATTTTAAGAAAAAGCACCAGTGATTGTGTCTTTTTCGCTACACGAGATTGCCAAAGCATTCGGCCGCCCGGATGCATTCTTTACAGGATGCGACAGCACCTCCATCCCATCGCCATGTCCTTCGGGGTCGTGCTTCGGCGCGATGAAAGGGGCGGAAAATTGCCCGGCGTACCGCGATGCGGGCGACCGGGTTCAAGCGAGGGATCATGATGACCAGCATTTCGTTGACCAAGAAGGCGCTCCTGCTCGCGGCTGCGACGCCGTTCGCGTTCGCCATGGCGGCGCCGGCGTTCGCGCAGCAGGCGACGCCGCCCGAGCAGAACGGTGTCCCGTCGAGCGACGTCGCCGCGCAGAACCAGCCCGCCGCCGGCGACGAGATCGTCGTCACCGGATCGATCATCCGCGGTACCGATACCGGCATTTCGCCCGTCACCACGCTGACCACCGAAAATCTGGATTCGCGCGGCATCAACACGGTGCAGGCCGGCATCCAGGCGCTGTCGTCGAACAACGGCCCGGCGCTGACCAACTCGTTCACCGCCAACGGCGCATTCGCCGCGGGCGCGTCTTCGGTGTCGCTGCGTGGCCTGTCGACCAACTCGACGCTCGTGCTGTTCGACGGCCTGCGCGCCGCCTATTACCCGCTGTCGGATGACGGATCGCGCAACTTCGTCGATCTGAACACCATCCCCGACGACATCGTCGAGCGCATCGACGTGCTGCGCGACGGCGCATCGTCGAGCTACGGTGCCGATGCCATTGCAGGCGTGGTCAACGTGATCACCAAGCGCAAGTTCAACGGCATCAGCGGTCGCGCCGAGGCCGGCATCTCCGAGAACGGCAACAACGCCAACCAGCGGCTGACGCTGACCGCGGGTACCGGCGACCTCGACGAGAAGGGCTACAACGCCTATGTCAGCGGCTTCTATTTCCGCAACGAGGGCGTGTACCAGCGCGACCTGCCGGCGCCCTTCAATTCGGACAACCTGACCGGGATCTGTTCCAACCGCACCGGCACCACGCAGTGCGGCCCGAACAACACGGCGAACGGCCTTGACGCGAACGGCGCCCTCAACGGCTTCGCGATCGGTACGGGCAATTTCTACGTCCGTCCGGCCGACGCCGCGAACACGGTCGCATCGGGCCGGTACCAGCTGCTGAACCCGGCAGCGGGCTGCCTCAACGGCACCCCCTACAACCCGACCGCCGCGCAGCTCGCCACGCCGGCGAACGTGACGACGCCGACCACGGTCTGCCAGGTCGACAACACCAACAAGTACGACATGGTGACGCCGAACATCGAGCGTTTCGGCGGCTCGGCCCGTTTCAGCGCAAAGGTCGGTGCCGACTCCGAGGCATATCTGCTGGTCAATTTCGCCCAGTCGGCGAGCAACTATACCGGTCGTCCGTCGGTCATCCGCGGTAACGCACCGGCCGGCATCCTCTCGCCGCAGTTCTCGACCTCGCAGGCGCAGACTGCCGCGCTGGCCGCGGGCTCGGGCGTCCTGGCATTGCCGGTCTATGTCTGCGCCGCGCGCGTGAACTGCGGTCCGACGAACGGCACGCTGAACCCGAACAACCCGTTCGCGGCCCAGGGCCAGGTCGCTCGCCTCGTCGGCGCGCTGCCCGACACGGTCACGCAGAACGAGACCCGCAGCCGCGTGTACCGTGCCGCATTCGGCCTCAAGGGCACGGTCCTCAACGGCTTCGACTATGACTTCAACGCAACGGCGATGCACACCGACCTGCGGGTGAAGACCAACGGGTATGTCTATATCCAGAACCTGCTCAACGTCATTGCCGACGGCAGCTACAACTTCGTCAACCCGGGCCTCAACACCCAGGCAGTGCGCGATTATCTGACGCCCGAGAACATCACCGACACGACGTCGGATCTCTATCAGGCGCAGCTGACCGTCCAGAAGTCGCTTGCCACGCTGCCCGGCGGCGACCTGCGCGTCGCGGTCGGTGGCTCGATCTTCTACGAAGCGGTCGACGCGCCCAGCGCGAACGACGACTATAACGGCGCGACGCAGCGGTACTTCACGCTGAACGCCTTTGGTACCAAGGGTAACCGCACGGTGAGCTCGGCCTTCGCCGAAATCAACGCACCGGTGCTCGACGTGCTGACGCTCAACGGTTCGGGTCGCTACGATCACTATTCGACCGGGCAGAGCAACTTCTCGCCGAAGGTCGGCGCGATCTTCACGCCGCTCCAGCAGGTCACGGTGCGGGGTACCTATTCGCGCGGCTTCCGTATCCCGAGCTTCGGCGAGGCGAATGCACTGCCGACGACGGGCTATGTGACGCAGCAGATCTCGGCGATCCCCGATGCGTTCCTTTCCCAATATGGCGCAGGCTGCTCGCAGGCGAACCCGACGGCGTGCCCGGCCTATCTGACGTCCTACTCGATCGGACAGACGACGCTGGCATCGCCGGAGCTGAAGCCTGAAAAGTCGCGCAGCTTCACCGGCGGGCTCAAGTTCGACCCGATCCGCAGCGTGTCGCTGACCGTCGACTACTACAACATCAAGAAGACCGGTGCGATCACGACGCCGGACAATTCGGCCGCGATCGCAGCCTATTATGCCGGTGCCGCACCGGTTGCCGGGTTCGAGGTCATCGCCGACGCACCCGACGTCAACAACCCGAACGCGCGTCCGAAGATTGCCTTCGTCCGCTCGCAGCTGATCAATGCCGACACGATCAAGTCGTCGGGCATCGATTTCGGCATCAACGGCGCGTATGACTTCGGCCCGGTCAAGTGGACGTCGAACCTGAATGCGAGCTACATCATCGAGCTCAGCACGACGATCGACGGCGAGAAGCAGCGCTATGAGGGCACGCTCGGCAACTTCAACCTGACCGCAGGGTCGGGGACGTTCGAGTGGAAGGGCAACTGGCTCAACACGTTCGACTTCGGCGACTTCGCGGTCAGCACCACGGTCAACTACACGTCGGGCTATGACCTGTCGGCGACCGATCAGGGCGACGAATACAAGGATTGCGGCCAGGCTGCCGTGTACAATGACTGCCACGTGAAGAGCTACATCACGGTCGATGCGAACGTGAACTTCAAGGTCACTGACAAGTTCAGCTTCTACGTCAATGCGCTGAACCTCTTCGATCGCCTGCCGCCGGTCGATACCGTCACCTATGGCGCGTATCTGTACAATGCGATCCAGGGTGGCGACGGCATCTTCGGTCGTCAGTATCGTGCAGGCGCGAAGTTCAACTTCTAAGCCGATACCCACGCGACATATCGGGGCGGCTCTTTCGGGAGCCGCCCTTTTTTTGTGCCTGCGGTTCGGGGGCTCAGCCGACCGCGAGCACCAGTTTCCCGTCGCCCTCGTCGATATGGACGGTGGCGCCGTCCTTGACCTCGCCGCGCAGGATCATGTCGGCGAGCGGGTCCTGGAGGTAGCGCTGGACCGCGCGTTTGAGGGGACGCGCGCCGTAGACGGGGTCGTAGCCGACGCGGCCGAGCCAGGCGCGGGCGGCTTCGGTGAGGTCGAGCGTGATCTTGCGGTCGGCGAGCAGCTTGTCGACGCGCGACACCTGGATGTCGACGATCGGCGCCATGTGCGCCTGGCCGAGACGGTGAAACAGGATCACCTCGTCCAGGCGGTTGAGGAATTCCGGGCGGAAATGCGACCGGACGATCTCCATCACCTGCGGTTCGACCGACGACACGTCGTCGCCCTCGGCCATGTTGGCGAGATACTGGCTGCCGAGATTGCTCGTCAGGATGATCAGCGTGTTGCTGAAATCGACCGTGCGGCCCTGGCCGTCGGTCAGGCGGCCGTCGTCGAGCACCTGGAGCAGCACGTTGAACACGTCGCCATGCGCCTTCTCGACCTCGTCGAACAGGATCACCTGATAGGGCCGCCGGCGGACCGCCTCGGTCAGCACGCCGCCTTCCTCATAGCCGACATAGCCGGG
Organism: Sphingomonas sp. CFBP 8765; assembly: GCF_014841445.1. Lineage (NCBI taxonomy): Bacteria > Pseudomonadati > Pseudomonadota > Alphaproteobacteria > Sphingomonadales > Sphingomonadaceae > Sphingomonas > Sphingomonas sp. CFBP 8765. The sequence continues at coordinate 589,791 of NZ_JACYTY010000002.1, forward strand.
AGGCGCGCCAATCAGCCGTGCGACCGCGTGCTTTTCCATGAACTCGCTCATGTCGATGCGGACCATCGCCGAGGGATCGTCGAACAGGAATTCGGCGAGCGCCTTGGTCAGCTCGGTCTTGCCGACGCCCGTTGGCCCGAGGAACAGGAAGCTGCCGAGCGGACGGTTCGGATCCTGAAGCCCCGCGCGTGCGCGCCGGACCGCGGTGGAGACGGCCTTGACCGCATGCGCCTGGCCGATGACGCGCTTGCCGATCGTCGCCTCCATCGCGAGCAATTTGTCGCGCTCGCCCTGGAGCATCCGTTCGACCGGGATGCCGGTCCAGCGGCTGACGACGCCGGCAATGTCGTCGGCATTGACCTCCTCGCGCAGCATCGCGCCCTTGGTCGCGCCGGCGGCCTCGTCGAGCTGGCGCTGCAGGCCGGGGATCGTGCCGTAGGACAGCTCGCCCGCGCGCGCGAGATCGCCCGAGCGCTGCGCCTGGTCGAGTTCCAATCGCGCGGCGTCGAGCTGTTCCTTCAGCCGCGCCTCGGCGTTGATCTTGTCCTTCTCGCCCTTCCAGCGCGTCGTCAGCTCGGCGGACTGTTCCTCGAGATTGACGAGATCGCCCTCGAGCGTGTCGAGCCGGTCGATCGACGCCTCGTCGGTCTCGCGCTTCAACGCCTCGCGCTCGATCTTGAGCTGGATGATGCGGCGGTCGAGGTTCTCGATCTCCTCGGGCTTCGACTCGACCTCCATGCGGATCCGCGACGCGGCCTCGTCCATCAGGTCGATCGCCTTGTCGGGGAGGAAGCGGTCGGTGATGTAGCGGTTCGACAGCGTCGAGGCGGCGACGATCGCGCCGTCGGTGATGCGGACGCCGTGGTGGAGCTCGTATTTCTCCTTCAGGCCACGCAGGATCGAGATCGTGTCCTCGACGGTGGGTTCGCCGACCATGACGGGCTGGAACCGGCGCTGGAGCGCGGGGTCCTTCTCGACGTACTTGCGATATTCGTCGAGCGTGGTCGCGCCGACGCAGTGGAGCTCGCCGCGGGCGAGGGCTGGCTTGAGGAGGTTGCCTGCGTCCATCGCGCCTTCGGATTTGCCCGCGCCGATCAGCTGGTGCATCTCGTCGATGAACAGGATGACGTCGCCCTCGGCGGCCTTCACCTCGTCGAGCACACCCTTCAGCCGCTCCTCGAACTCGCCGCGATATTTCGCGCCCGCGATGAGCGAGCCCATGTCGAGCGACATGAGCCGGCGATCCTTCAGCGTATCGGGGACGTCGCCATTGGCGATGCGCAGCGCCAAACCTTCCGCGATAGCCGTTTTTCCGACGCCGGGTTCGCCGATCAGCGCGGGGTTGTTCTTGGTACGGCGGGCGAGGATCTGGATCGTGCGGCGGATCTCCTCGTCGCGGCCGATGACGGGGTCGAGCTTGCCGTCGCGCGCCGCCTGGGTCAGGTCGCGCGCGAACTTCTTGAGCGCGTCATAGCGGTCCTCGGCGCCCGCGGTGTCCGCGGTGCGGCCCTGGCGGACGCTGTTGATCGCGGTGTTGAGCCCCTCGGGGGTGACGCCGCCGGTCTTGAGCGCCTTGCCCGCGGCGGTGTTGAGCGAGAGCGCGAGCGCGACGAGCAGGCGTTCGACGGTGACGAAGCTGTCGCCCGCCTTGGTCGCGATCTGTTCGGCCTGGTCAAGCACGCGGACTGCGTCATTGTCGATGCCCGGCGTGGTCTGCGCGCCCGAGCCCGAGACGGCGGGGATCTTCGCGAGCGCAAGATCGGTTTCGGCGGTCGCGCGCTTCGCGTCGCCGCCCGCGGCCGCGATCAGCCCCGCGGCCATGCCCTGTTCGTCCTCGAGCAGCGCCTTCAGAAGATGCTCGGGCGCGATCCGCTGATGGTTCATGCGGATCGCGACGGTCTGCGCGGACTGGAGGAAGCCTTTCGCGCGGTCGGTGAATTTGTCGATGTTCATGGGCGTATCCCTGTGGTCTTTGGCCAGAGATGGTGTTGTATTTAGGCAACACAAGAGGGCGGCGTTGCATCATGCTAGGGACAAGCGCGGCAGGCCGGAATAGCGTTTATTGTCGGTGTCGAAGCAGCGTCGTCATCGCTATAAGCCCGCGCCCATGCTATATGGGTGGGGTGTCAACAGCCATTCCCCATATCTACGCCATCGGCATCGAGCCGGCCGACATCGACTTCATGGGTCACGTCAACAACGCGAACTATCTGAAGTGGGTACAGGCCGCGGTGATCGATCACTGGCAGCGTCTCGCCCCGGCCGAGGCGGTGGCGGGGCATTTGTGGGTCGCGCTGAAACACGAGATTACCTACCGCAAACCGGCGTTTCTCGACGACGACGTGATCGCGACGGTGCTGCTCGAAAAGGTGCAGGGCGCGCGGGCGTTCTACGAGACGATCATCAAGCGCGGCGAGGATGTGCTCGCCGAGGTGAAGTCGAGCTGGTGTTGCCTGGATGCGGAGACGCTGCGGCCTTCGCGACTGGCGAGTCATGTGGTGGAGCGGTTCTTTCCGAAGGATTGAGGGGCCTAGACCCGCCGTCATTCCCGCGGAGGCGGGAAGCCAGACTGGCTGGCCTTTGTGGGTATCGCCGTGGTTTGCCGGTCTGGATCCCCGCCTTCGCGGGGATGACGGGTTTTAGGGCTGAGTGCGGTCGTCGGTCTGGGGTCGCTCGATTGTGGTGAGCGGTCAGCCATATACACCACCTCCCCGGCGGAGGCCGGGGTCCAGGTGGGAAGGCCCTCGTGACTCCGCGTCGCCTCACGTTATTTCCGGCCCCCAACTGGGCCCCGGCCTTCGCCGGGGAGGTGGTCTAGCCGCTCACACCACCTCATACGGGACCGCGCCGCGGCGGTTGGGGTCGACGCGGATCTCGCTGGCGGCGGGGGGGAACGCGCGCTGGTCGCAGTCGGGGCGCAGGCAGATGCGGCAGGATGCGCCGATCGGGGTGGCGATACCGCCGGTGCCGAGCGCGTCGGCGTAGATGAATTCGGACGCGTTCGCCTCCTCGCAGCCGAGCGCCACCGCATAGCGGCGCGCAGGGCGGGTATAGGTTTCGGACGGTTTCACCAGCCCCTTGGCCATCGAGACGTAGCGGATGCCGTCGCTGGTCTCGAGCAGCTGCGTGAGGATGCGGTCGGGAATCGCGACCGCCTCGTGGACGATCCACAAGGGGCAGGCGCCGCCGAAGCGCGCGAACTGGAGACGGGTGGCGGAGTGGCGCTTGGTGATGTTGCCCGCCATGTCGACGCGGCAGAAGAAGAACGGGATGCCGAGCGCGCCGGGGCGCTGGAGCGTCGAGAGCCGGTGGCAGGTCTGTTCGAAGCTGGTGCCGAAGATCCGCCGCAGCCGGTCGATGTCGTGGCGGACGCTGCGCGCCTCGCTACGGAACCGGGTATAGGGCATGACGATCGCGCCCGCGGCGTAATTGGTGAGGCCCGCGGTCAGCAGCGCGCGCGCGGTCTCCGACGCCATGTCGGAGGCGGCGACGATGTCGGCGATCAGATCGGCGAATTCGCCGCGCGCGACCTGATGCGCGAGCGAGAAGAGCGTGGTCTCGCCGGGCTGCGATCCGTCGAGCCGCAAGGTCGCGCCGTCATAGTCGCGTAACGGTGCGGCGAGCGCGCCCGAGATCGTCACCGAGACGCCGCGCGCCGCGAGCCGCGCCTCGAGTGCTGCGATCCGGTCGCTGCCGAGCGTCTCGCCGATTTCCTCCGCGCGGCGATCGAGCATGTCGACATAATTGCCCGCGGCGTGAAACCAGTCGCGGACATCCTCCCAGGGGAGCAGCCCGGGCGCGCCTGACCCCGCCACGAGCCGGTCGTCGAGCGCGCGCAACTGTTCCTGCGCGCGGCGATAGGCGTCGTGCATCGCGACGAGCCGCTGGGCGAGCAGCGGCTGGTGCTTCACCGCGCGGCGGATCGCGCTCTCGTCGAGCGTGGGGGCGGCGACGCTGGTGTCGGTGACGGCCTCGAGCGTCGCGACGAGCAGCGCGGTATCGTCGGCGGCGTCGATGCTGCCCCAGTCGGCGGGGAATTCGCGCGCCAAGGTGACGAGCACGGCTTCGCTGACCGGGCGGTCGCCATTCTCGATCTGCGAGAGATAGCTGACCGAGATGCCGATCCGGACCGCCATCGCCGCCTGGCTGATCCCGAGCGTGCCGCGAAGGTCGCGCAGCCGGTGTCCGACGAAGAGGCGGCGTGGGGGATTGGTCATGCTGCGGGTGTAGTTTGCAAACATGGGTGGCACAAGTTTGCAACATTGCATTTGCGCATTGCGTCCCGCTCTGTGAAAGCCCCCAGCAGGACGGAGAGACGATGTCATCGACGATCGAAGAGCTTGAACGACGCCGCGAAGCCGCAAGAGTGGGCGGGGGTATCAAGCGGATCGGAGCGCAGCACGCCAAGGGAAAGCTGACCGCAAGGGAGCGCCTTGACGTGCTGCTGGACGAGGGATCGTTCGAGGAGCTCGACATGTATGTCGAGCATAACTGCGTCGATTTCGGCATGCAGGACCAGGTGATCCCCGGCGACGGCGTGGTCACCGGATCGGGCACGATCAACGGCCGCCTCGTCTTCGTGTTCAGCCAGGATTTCACGGTATTCGGCGGGTCGCTCAGCGAACGCCACGCGCAGAAGATCTGCAAGGTGATGGACAGCGCGATGAAGGTCGGCGCGCCGATCATCGGGCTGAACGACAGCGGCGGCGCGCGCATCCAGGAGGGCGTCGCGAGCCTTGGCGGCTATGCCGAGGTGTTCCAGCGCAACGTGCTGGCGAGCGGCGTCGTGCCGCAGCTGTCGCTGATCATGGGCCCGTGTGCGGGCGGCGCGGTGTACAGCCCGGCGATGACCGACTTCATCTTCATGGTGAAGGATTCGAGCTACATGTTCGTGACCGGGCCCGACGTGGTCAAGACGGTGACGAACGAGGTGGTCACGCAGGAGGCGCTGGGCGGCGCGGTGACGCACACGACCAAGACGTCGGTCGCGGACAATGCGTTCGAGAACGACATCGAGGCGCTGCTCGCGGCGCGCGACTTCTTCGATTTCCTGCCCGAATCGAACCGTGCGGGCGTGCCCGAGCGGCCGACTGCGGACGAGTGGGACCGGGTCGAGGAGAGCCTCGACACGCTGATCCCGGCGTCGGCGAACCAGCCCTATGACATGCACGAGCTGATCCGGAAGGTCGTCGACGAGGGCGATTTCTTCGAGACGCAGCCGGCGCATGCGGCCAACATCATCACCGGCTTCGGGCGGATCGAGGGGCGGACCGTCGGTTTCGTCGCGAACCAGCCGATGGTGCTCGCGGGCGTGCTCGACATCAACAGCTCGAAGAAGGCGGCGCGGTTCGTGCGCTTCTGCGATGCGTTCGAGATTCCGATCGTGACGTTCGTCGACGTCCCCGGCTTCCTGCCCGGCACCGCGCAGGAGCATAACGGGATCATCAAGCACGGCGCGAAACTGCTGTTCGCATATGGCGAGGCGACCGTGCCGAAGATCACCGTGATCACGCGCAAGGCGTATGGCGGCGCGTATGACGTGATGGCGTCGAAGCATCTGCGCGGCGACCTCAACTATGCATGGCCGACCGCGGAGATCGCGGTGATGGGCGCGAAGGGCGCGGTCGAGATCATCTTCCGCGGCAAGACGCCCGAGGAGATCGCCGCGCGCACCGCAGAGTACGAGGCGCGCTTCGCCAACCCGTTCGTCGCGGCGAGCAAGGGCTTCATCGACGAGGTGATCCAGCCGCATTCGACACGGCGGCGGATCGCGCTGGGGCTGCGCAAGCTGCGCGGCAAGAGCATCGAGAATCCGTGGAAGAAGCATGACAACATCCCGCTCTGAGGGGGCGGCTTGTTGGGTCATGCCAAGCACATTATCATGTCATGCGAAGGAGTCGTGACATGCAGACCGAACGCGTGACGTTTCTGACCACCCCCGATCACAAGGCGGCGCTCGACGCGTTTGCGGCGAGCAACGGCATGTCCGTGGGGCATGTCGTTCGCGAGGCGACCTCGCGCTATGTCGTCGAGGGCGACATGACCGAGGACGACCGCTTCAAGCTGTTGATCCACGAACTCGACGAGGCGCTTCCGGCAATGCACGCCGCGCTCGATGCGGCGATCGAGGGGCAGCAGCGTCTGCGCGCCGATATCGACGCCAGGCTGCGTGACGCCGGCCTGCTCGACGCGGAGCGTGTCGCATGAGCATGATTGGCGACGCGATGCGCACGATCGAGTCCGTCATCCTGCTCCGCAGCAAGGTCGAGCGATTGAACGAGGAACTTGCCGCGACCAACGGGCAGGTGCGACGTGTGGTCGACTCGGTCATCCAGATCAACGGACGCCTGATCCGTCTGGAAACGTTCGAGGAAATGCGGTCCGGGATACGGCCGACCCCGAGGATCGAGCAATGATCGCGCTTCTGCTTCTTCAAGCCGCGGCTGCAACAAGCACAGCAACGCCCGCGTGGAAGCTCGCCGACCGGACCAATGCGGCGGGGGTGCGGAGCATCTCCACCTCGGTCACGGGCAATGACGGGCTGTCGCGGTTCGTCGTGAAGTGCGACGTCGGCACCGAGTCGATCGTGTCGATCCAGTTCATCCAGCCGCAGTCGCTGGGGCAGGGCGCGGACAAGCCGGTCGCGGTGCGCTTCGATGGCGGGCCGGCCTTCACCTATAACTGGCAGTTTCCGGGGACGGGGACCTACATCACCGATCCCGTGGCGATCACCCGGCTGACGACGTTCCTGGTGAAATCGAAGACGCTGCGGGTCGAGGCGACCAACGGCGCGGGCTTTGCGGTGCAGGCCAATTTCGCCGCGCCGGCGAGCGATGGGATGGTGCGGCAGGTGCTGGGGGTGTGCGGCTATACGCTGGGCGTCGTGCCGCCGCCGCCGCCTGCGCCGCCCGCGGCGGAGGATGCGCAATGAGTCTGGGCCGCCTCAACCATGTCGGGGTCGCGACGCCGTCGATCGCGAAGTCAGTCGAGACGTATCGGTTGCTGCTCGGCGCGACGGTGATCGGGGAGCCGTTCGACCTGCCTGCGCAGGGCGTGAAGGTGTGCTTCATCGATGCGCCCAACACGCAGATCGAGCTGATCGAACCTTATGACGACAGCTCGCCGATCGCGGGGTTTTTGCGCAAGAACCCGGCGGGGGGGCAGCATCATGTGTGTTTCGAAGTGCCCGATATCGCGGCCGCGGTCGCGGAGCTGAAGGCGAAGGGGGCGACGGTGCTCGGCGAACCGCGGATCGGTGCGCATGGCACGCCGATCGTGTTCGTCCACCCGAAGGACTTTGGCGGCATGCTCGTGGAGTTGATGGAGACGCCGGGGGAGGATCATTGACCCCGCATCCTTTGTCCGTTGGTGCTGGGCGTGGTCGGAGTGCGTGGGACTCAGGCCCTTCGACTTCGCTCAGGGCGAACGGCGGGGGTGGGGCGTGCCCTTCGACTTCGCTCAGGGCGAACGGACGGGGTGGGGCTTGCCCTTCGGCTTCGCTCGGGGCGAACGGAAGGGGCGTGGCTAGCCGACTGGGGCGTAATCGATGGGGGAGACTGGCATGACCGCCTATGAGCATATCCTGAGCGAGCGGCGCGGTGACGTGCTGGTGCTGACGCTCAACCGGCCCGACCGGCTGAATGCGGCGCCGCCGGCGATGTTCGAGGAGATCGCCGCCGCGGTCGCCTCGCTCGACGGTGCGCGGGCGGTGCTGATCGCGGGTGCGGGGCGGGCGTTCTGTTCGGGCGCGGATGTCGGTGGCGGGGCGCTGGGGTCGGACGATCCGGGTGCGGCGACCTATCAGGCGCTGACGGGGAGCTATAATCCGGCGATGGCGGCGATCGCCGATCTGGGCGTGCCGGTGGTGAGCGCGGTGCGCGGGCCGGCGGCGGGGATCGGGTGCAGCCTCGCGCTCGCCGCGGATTTCTGCGTCGCGAGCGAAAGCGCGTATTTCCTCCAGGCGTTCGTCAATATCGGGCTGGTGCCCGATGGCGGCGCGTCGTGGATGCTGCCGCGGCTGATCGGCCGTGCGCGGGCGACCGAGATGATGATGCTCGGCGAGCGGGTGCCCGCGGCGAAGGCGCTCGACTGGGGGATGGTGCACAAGGTCGTCGCGGACGACGCGCTCGACGCGGAGGCGTTCGCGCTGGCGGAGCGGCTGGCGGCGATGCCGACGGTGGCATTGGGGCTGATGCGGCGCGCGATTACGGCTGCGTATGCGAGCGATTATGCGGGCGCGATGGAGGCCGAGGCGGTCAACCAGCGGGCCGCGCGCGGGTCTGCGGATTCGATGGAAGGCGGGATCGCGTTCCTGACGAAGCGCAAGCCGGTGTTCACGGGGAAGTGACCACGCGCGCTTCTCGTTCCCCGGCGGAGGCCGGGGCCCAGGCTCGATGCGCAGCATCGAACGCGCTGCCGCGCGCGATTTATTTTAGGGCTGGGCCCCGGCCTTCGCCGGGGAACTAGAGTATGACTGACAAACCAAATCCGACGCTTGTCGAGTGGGAGGCCGCTGCCGCGAAAGAGGTGAAGGGCGCCGACCTGACCTGGGCGACCCCGGAGGGGATCGACGTCAAGCCGCTCTATACCGCGGCGGACGTGACCGCCGACCCCGGCCTCCCCGGGTTCGCGCCGTTCACGCGCGGGGTGCGGGCGTCGATGTATGCGGGGCGGCCGTGGACGATCCGGCAATATGCGGGGTTCTCGACCGCGGAGGCGTCGAACGCGTTCTACAGGCGGAATCTTGCCGCGGGGCAGAAGGGGCTCTCGGTCGCGTTCGATCTGGCGACGCACCGCGGCTATGACAGCGACCATCCACGCGTGACGGGCGATGTCGGCAAGGCCGGCGTCGCGATCGACAGCGTCGAGGACATGAAGATCCTGTTCGACGGCATTCCGCTCGACAAGATGTCGGTCAGCATGACGATGAACGGCGCGGTGATCCCGATTCTCGCCTTCTTCATCGTCGCGGGCGAGGAGCAGGGCGTGCCGCGGCACCTGCTCGACGGGACCATCCAGAACGACATCCTCAAGGAGTTCATGGTCCGCAACACGTACATCTACCCGCCCGAGCCGAGCATGCGGATCATCTCGGACATCTTCGGCTACACGTCGCGCGAGATGCCCAAGTTCAACAGCATCTCGATCAGCGGCTATCACATGCAGGAGGCGGGGGCGACGCAGCTCCACGAGCTCGCCTTCACGATCGCCGACGGCATGGAATACGTCAAATACGGCGTCGCGAGCGGGCTCGACATCGACAAGTTCGCCGGGCGGCTGTCGTTCTTTTTCGCGATCGGCATGAACTTCTTCATGGAGATCGCCAAGCTGCGCGCCGCGCGCGTGCTGTGGCACCGCGCGATGACCGAGCTGGGCGCGCAGGACGAGCGGTCGAAGATGCTGCGCACGCATTGCCAGACGTCGGGCGTGTCGCTGACCGAGCAGGACCCGTACAACAACGTCATGCGCACGACGATCGAGGCGATGGCGGCGATGCTGGGGGGGACGCAGTCGCTCCACACCAACGCGCTCGACGAGGCGATCGCGCTGCCGACCGACTTTTCCGCGCGGATCGCGCGCAACACGCAGATCGTGCTGCAGGAAGAGACGGGGATGACCAAAGTCGTCGATCCGCTGGGCGGCAGTTACTATGTCGAAAGCCTGACGCAGAGCCTGGTCGACGGCGCGTGGACGCTGATCGAGCGGATCCAGGCCGAGGGCGGGATGGCCAAGGCCGTCGCGGCGGGCTGGCCCAAGGCGATGATCGAGGAAGCCGCGGCGGGACGCCAGGCGCGCGTCGATCGCGGCGAGGACGTGATCGTCGGGGTGAACAAGTACAGACTCGCCGAACAGGACGCGATCGAGATCCTCGACGTCGACAATGTCGCGGTGCGCGCCGGCCAGGTCGAGCGGATTGCGCGCGTCAAGGCGACGCGCGACGAGGATGCGTGCCGGGCGGCACTCGATGCGCTCCGCGAGGGCGCGAAGGGGTCGGAGAACCTGCTCGCGCTGGCGGTCGAGTGCGCGCGGGCGCGGGCGACGCTGGGCGAGATCTCGTCGGCGATGGAGGATGTGTTCGGGCGCTATGGCACGCAGCCGACGCCGGTGTCGGGCGTCTATGGCGGCGCGTATGAGGACGATGCGCGCTGGACGCGACTGACCGACGGGGTCGAAGCGACCGAGCGGCGGCTGGGACGCAAGCCCCGCATGCTGGTCGCCAAGATGGGGCAGGACGGGCATGACCGCGGCGCCAACCTCGTCTCGTCGATGTTCGGCGATCTGGGGTTCGAGATCGTGCCGGGGGCGCTGTTCCAGACCCCGGCGGAGGTCGCCGCGCTGGCGCTGGCCAAGGACGTCGACGTGGTCGGCGCGTCGAGCCTGGCGGCGGGGCACAAGACGCTGATCCCCGAGCTGATCGGCCACCTGCGCGAGGCGGGACGCGCGGATATCAAGGTGATCGCGGGTGGCGTTATTCCCGCACAGGACTATCAGGCGCTGCGTGATGCCGGGGTCCAGGCGATCTTCGGACCCGGCACCAACCTGATCCAGGCCGCCGAGGACGTGTTGAAGCTCCTCGGCCATAATATGGGCCCGCAAGAGGAAGCCGCAGAATAATGCTGAACAGTCTCGAAGATACTTCCCCGGCGAAGGCCGGGGCCCAGTTGGGCGCCGGTCGTGACGACGTACAGTCCTCCGTTACGTCGACCTCTCCAACTGGACCCCGGCCTTCGCCGGGGAACGGCACAAGGACCGACTGGACGCGCGCGGAGATCGCGGCGTTGTTCGACCTGCCGTTCGACGAACTCATGTACCGGGCGCAGACCGTGCACCGGGCGCATCATGCGGTGAGCGAGGTGCAGCTGTGCACATTGCTGTCGATCAAGACCGGCGGGTGCCCCGAGGATTGCGGCTATTGTTCGCAGTCGGCGAGCGCGGACACGCAGCTGAAGGCGGAAAAGCTGATGGACGTCGATGCCGTGCTCGCCGACGCCGCGCACGCCAAGGCGGCGGGATCGCAGCGGTTCTGCATGGGCGCGGCGTGGCGCAACCCGAAGCCGCGGGACATGCCGAAGGTCGTCGCGATGGTCGAGGGCGTGCGCGCGATGGGGCTCGAGACGTGCATGACGCTCGGGATGCTCGACGCGGACCAGGCGCGGCAGCTCGCCGATGCGGGGCTCGATTACTACAACCACAATATCGACACCTCGCCGGAGAATTACGGCAACGTGATCACCACGCGGACCTTCGAGGACCGGCTGGAGACGCTGGCCAATGTGCGCGATGCGGGCATCTCGGTGTGCTGCGGCGGGATCGTCGGGATGGGTGAGACGCGCGGCGACCGCGTCGGCTTCGTCCACGCGCTCGCCACGCTGCCGCGGCATCCCGAGAGCGTGCCGGTCAATGCGCTGGTGCCGGTCAAGGGGACGGTGCTCGGCAACATGCTCGCCGACACGCCGCTCGCCAAGATCGACGATATCGAGTTCGTGCGGACCGTCGCGGTCGCGCGGATCACGATGCCGCTGAGCATGGTGCGGCTGTCGGCGGGACGCGAGAGCATGTCCGAGGCGACCCAGGCGCTGTGTTTCATGGCGGGGGCGAATTCGATCTTCACCGGCGACACGCTGCTGACGACGGGCAATGCGGGCGACAGCGCGGATGCGGCGTTGCTGGCGAAGCTGGGGATGACGCCGATGACGGGTGCCGAACCGATGCGCGAGGCCAAGACATGCTGCTGATCGCACTCCTGGTCGCCGCCGCGCCGATGCAGTCGCAGGCGCAGATGACCCGGTCCGCGGGCAGCAGCTATGCGCAGGCGGACGCGGCGATGACCGCGCAGTGGAAGCGGACCTACGCCTATATGAAGCGGCGCGATGCGCAGGACACGTCGCGTGGCGGTGGCTTCGGGTTTGCGGGATCGCTGCTCGAAAGCCAGCGCGCGTGGCTGAAATTCCGCGACACGCAATGCGTGATCGAGGGCGGGCAATATGCCGGCGGATCGGCGCAGGGGATGACGATCGCCGGCTGTCGCACCGGCCTGACCAAGGCACGGACCGCGCAGCTCAAATCGATGATGTGGTACCAGTAAATACACGTCCGCACCCGGCGCCAAGCCGGGGAGACGGCACAGTTTAGGGCGAGAGATGTTCAAGAAAATCCTGGTCGCCAATCGCGGCGAGATCGCATGCCGCGTGATGCGCACCGCCAAGGCGATGGGGATCAAGACCGTCGCGGTCTATTCCGACGCCGATGTGCGCAGCCCGCACGTGCTGATGGCGGACGAGAGCGTGCGGCTGGGGCCAGCGCCCGCGGCGGAAAGCTATCTCAAGGCCGAGCTGATCCTGCTGGCGGCCAAGGAGACGGGCGCGGACTGTATCCATCCGGGTTACGGCTTCCTGTCCGAGCGCGAGAGCTTCGCGCGGGCGTGTGCCGAGGCGGGGATCGCGTTCGTCGGGCCGCCGCCCGCTGCGATCGCGGCGATGGGCGACAAGATCGAATCGAAGAAGCTCGCCAAGGCGGCGGGCGTCAACGTCGTGCCGGGCTATCTGGGCGAGATCGCGGATACCGACGAGGCGGTGCGGATCGCGGGCGACATCGGCTATCCGGTGATGATGAAGGCGTCGGCGGGCGGCGGCGGCAAGGGCATGCGGCTCGCGTATAGCGAGCAGGACGTCCGCGAGGGCTTCGAGGCGACCAAGCGCGAGGGGCTGGCGTCGTTCGGCGACGACCGCGTGTTCATCGAGAAGTTCATCGAAAGCCCGCGGCATATCGAGATCCAGCTGATCGGCGACCAGCATGGCAACATCGTCTATCTCAACGAGCGCGAATGCTCGATCCAGCGGCGGCACCAGAAGGTCGTCGAGGAAGCCCCGTCGCCGTTCGTGACGTCGAAGATGCGCAAAGCGATGGGCGAGCAGGCGGTCGCGCTGGCGCGGGCGGTGGGCTATTATTCTGCCGGGACAGTCGAGCTGATCGTGTCGGGCGCGGACACGAGCGGCGAGGGATTCTACTTCCTCGAGATGAACACGCGGCTCCAGGTCGAGCATCCGGTGACCGAGGAGATTACCGGGCTCGATCTGGTCGAGCTGATGATCCGCGTCGCGGCGGGCGAGCCGCTGGGGTTCGCGCAGGACGAGGTGAAGCTGAACGGCTGGTCGATCGAGAACCGGGTCTATGCGGAGGATCCGTATCGCGGGTTCCTGCCGAGCATCGGGCGGCTGGTGCGGTATAATCCGCCTCTCCCGTTCGCCCTGAGCGAGGGTGCTTCGACTTCGCTCAGCACGAACGGGGGAGGGGATGTGGATTCCGCCGAACCCCGCGTCCGTGTCGACGATGGCGTGCGCGAGGGGGGCGAGGTCAGCATGTTCTATGACCCGATGATCGCCAAGTTGATCACCTGGGCGCCGACGCGCGAGGGGGCGGTCGCGGCGCAGATCGCGGCGCTCGACGCGTTCGAGCTCGAGGGGCCGGGGAACAACATCGATTTCCTGTCGGCGATCATGCAGCATCCGCGCTTCCAGTCGGGGGCGCTGACGACCGGGTTCATCGCCGAGGAATATCCCGACGGGTTCCACGGCGCGCCCGCGGATGCGGCGTTGCTGACGACGCTGGCCGCGGTTGCCGCCTTTGCCGCGACGGCAGAAGCCGACCGCGCGCGGCGGATCGACGGGCAGCTCGGGCGGCGGTTGCGGCCGCCTGCGGACTGGGTGGTGACGATCGGCGGGACCGATCACCGCGTGCGCGTGTCGACCGACGGGATTTCAGTCGATGGCGAAGCGCTCGACCTGTCGCTCGAATATACGCCGGGGGACCGGATGGTGATGGTCGAGGGCGACGAGCATCTGACGATCCGGATCGCGAAGGCGCGTGCCGGGTTCAGGCTGACGACGCGCGGCGCGAGCCATGTCGCGCGCGTGCTGCCCGCGCGGGTCGCGCCCTATGCCGCGCACCTGATCGAGAAGGTCGCGCCCGATCTGTCGAAATTCCTGATCTGCCCGATGCCGGGGCTGCTGGTGCGGCTCGACGTCGCGGCGGGGGACCGGGTCGAGGCGGGGCAGGCGCTCGCGGTGGTCGAGGCGATGAAGATGGAGAATATCCTGCGCGCGGAGAAGACCGGCGTGGTGAAGTCGGTATCGGCCGCGGCGGGGGACAGCTTGGCGGTGGATCAGGTGATTTTGGAGCTGGAATAGGCTTGAGCCCTTGTGTCCCCGCGGAGGCGGGGACCCAGACTGGGCTCCCGCCTGCGCGGGAGAACATGGGGTCCACCACCCCGGCGGAGGCCGGGGTCCAGTTGGGGGATGTGGCTAGGCTAGCGCTGCGCGTCGTTACTCGAGCCTTCCCACCTGGGCCCCGGCCTTCGCCGGGGTGGTGTGTAGGGAGGGCGGGCCATGGCGGCGGGCTCTCCCGTTTTTGGCTGTGACGCTGTAGAGCCGGGCGGATGATCGTTCCCCGCTATTTCGCCGCGTTGCTGTTGCTCGTGTCCGCTGTGCCTGCCGTCGCGCAGGACGAGGCGAGGGTGGCGTCGGTGGCGGCGGGGCTGACGCGGGCGTCGGCGGAGTTGCAGGCGGTCGACGATGCGGCGGTCGAGGCGCGTGACGATGCGGCGCGGCAGGCTTTGCGGGCGCGGGCGGAGGCGGTGCAGGCGACCGCAGCGGAGGCGGTGCGCGTGCTGACGCCCGAAATGGCGCTGGTCCAGGCGCGGGTGACCGAGCTGGGCGCGGCGACACCGGGGGTGGTCGAGGCGCCCGAGATCCGCCAGCAGCGCCGGTTGCTCGCGCAGAGCCAGTCGGCGATCGATTCGGCGATCAAGCGCGCGCGGCTGATCGGGGTCGAGGCCAAGCAGCAGATCGACGATATCGGTGCGGCCGAGGCGGAGGAGCTGGGCCAGCAATTGTCCGAGCGCAGCGCGTCGCCGCTGTCGCCGACGCTGTGGACCGCGATCGTCGATCACCTGCCGCGCGACACCGCGCGGCTGAACCGGTTCGCGGCGACCGGCGTGCGCCAGTTCGTCCAGCGGTTCGACATGCAGGCGGCGATCATCGCGCTGACCGGGCTGCTCGCCGCACTGGTGGTGCTCGTGCCGGTGCGCGGTGCGCTCCACCGGCTGGGGCGCGGCTATGCGACCGATCATGCGCCGGGGGGGCGGATCCGGCGGTCCGCCTATGCGCTGTGGCTGGTGGTGATCGGCACGATGTTGCCCGGATTCGCCGCGCTGGCGTTCGTCCAGTCGCTGCGCTGGTCCGCCCTGCTGTCGCCCGCGTTCGACCAGATCGCGGCGCGTTTCGTCGGATTGTCGTTCTTTGCGGCCTTCCTGTCGGCGTTGGGCGGCGCGTTGCTGTTGCGCGCGCAGCCGAGCTGGCGGCTGTTGCCGATCGGCGACAGCGCGGCGCAGACGCTGCGCCCCTTCACCTGGGCGGCGGCGGGGTTGGTGTTCTTCGGCCAGCTGCTGATCACGGCCAACGCGCTGGTCGGTGCGAGTGCGGCGGCGTCGACCGCGGCGAACGCGCTGATCGCGCTGCTCCATCTGGCGCTGATCGCCGGCGTGCTGGTCGCGCTCGGGCGGCTGAGGGCGGCGGCCCAGCCCGATCCCGAGAAGCCCGCCCGCAACAGCCTGCTCGCGATCGTCGCGCTGGTCGTGTGGCTGGCGGTGCTGGTCGCGTTCGTCGCCACGCTGACCGGATACGTCAATTTCGCGCTGAAGACTGCGCAGTGGATGGTGTGGGGGGCGATCGTCGGCGCGACGCTGTACCTGATGATGACCTTCACCGACGACGCCTGCCGCGCCGCGCTGTCGAGCAACAACCGGATCGGCCGGAGCGCGAACAGCGGCTTCGGGGTCGGCAACCGGACGGTCGACCAGATCGGCGTCCTGCTGTCGGCGGTGCTGCGGCTGATGCTGATCATGCTGGCGTTCGGCGCGGTGATGGCGCCGTTCGGGGCGGGCGTGACGTCGGTGTTCGAGCTGTTCGGGACGCTTGCGGGCGGGATCACGGTCGGCGAGATCACGATATCGCCGGGCGCGGTGCTGCGCTCGATCGCGGTGCTGTTCGTTGCGCTGGCGATCATGCGCGGGCTGCAGCACTGGCTGGTCAACAGTTACCTGCCGACGACCGCGATGGATGCGGGCGCACAGAATTCGGTGACGATGGTCGCGCGCTATGCGGGGATCATCGCCGCGGTGCTGTGGGCGCTCGCCGCGCTCGGCATCGGGATGGAGAAGCTGGCGGTGGTGCTGGGTGCGCTGTCGGTGGGCATCGGCTTCGGCCTGCAGGCGATCACGCAGAATTTCGTGTCGGGGCTGATCCTGCTCGCCGAGCGGCCGGTCAAGATCGGCGACTGGGTGCGGATCGGCAACCAGGAGGGCGACGTCAAGCGGATCAACGTGCGGTCGACCGAGATCCAGGTCGCCGACCGATCGACGCTGATCGTCCCCAATTCGGAGCTGATCACCAAGACGATCCAGAACATGACGCTGGCCGCGCCGATCGGGCGGATCCAGCTGCAATTCTCGGTGCCGATCGAGAGCGATCTCGACGCGGTGCGGACGATGCTGTTCACCGCCTTTGCCGACCAGAGCGAGGTGCTCGACGATCCCGAGGTGAAGGTGTTCATCGATTCCGTCGATGGTGGCCGCGCGAAGCTCAACTGCTTTGCCTATGTCGCGAGCCCGCGCGACGCCTATCCGGTGCGCAGCGCGCTGCTGTTCACGCTGCTGCGCCAGTTCCGCGAGGCGGGGATCGATCTGGGCGCGACGACGACGCGGATGGAGCTGATCGGGACGCCGCCCGCCGTCGGGGCCGCCGGGATCATGGCCGGACCGACCGACGCGGCGCGGTGAAGCGGCATAATCCTGCGACAATTGGCCCCTAGGTGCCGGGGTCAGGTCGATGGGATGTCAGGGTTATGCGTACACTGGGTTTGATGCTGGCGGTGAGCCTGCCGGCGATGGCGGCGGCGCAACAGGCGCCCGCGCCGGTGCCGGCGACAGAGGGCGCGCAGACGGACGGTTCCGCAGCCGAGCCGGAGGATAGCGTCGAGGGCGAGGAGATCGTCGTCACCGGATCGCGCAAGCTGCCCGGATCGGTGGTCGGCGACATTCCGCCCGACCAGACGCTCGGCCAGGCGGACATCCGCTCCTACGGCGTCAGCTCGGTGTCCGACCTGCTTGCCGAACTCAGCCCGCAGACGACGAGCGGGCGCGGCAGCGGGGGCGCGCCGGTGGTGCTGCTCAACGGGCGGCGCATCTCGAGCTTTTCCGAAATCCGCGACATCCCGACCGAGGCGATCCAGCGCGTCGAGATCCTGCCCGAGGAGGTCGCGCTGAAATATGGCTATCGCGCGGACCAGAAGGTCGTGAACTTCGTGCTGCGCCGCCGCTTTCGCGCGGTGACCGCGGAGGCGATCGACCGGATGCCGACCGAGGGAGGGACGAACACGCCGCAGGCCAAGCTCGACCTGCTGACGATCGCGCGCGACCGGCGGGTCAACCTGCATGCCGAATATACGACGAGTTCGGCGCTGACCGAGGCCGAGCGCGACATCGTGCCGATCGCCGGGGGCAACGGCAGCGGGGCGGTGGGAGCGGGCGGCGCGGTTGTCGATCCGACGCCGTTCCGCACACTGCAGGGCCAGACGAGCACCTTCACCGCGAACAGCGTCTATGCGCGCAACATCTTCGGCAATGTCGGCGCGACGATCAACGGACGGCTCGAATCGACCGACAGCCGCAGCCTGAACGGCCTGCCCGTCGCGGCGCTGACGCTGGCGGACGGCAGCGTGATCAACCGTGCGCTCGACGATCCGGGTTTCCTGCCGCTGGCGCAGCGCGCGTCGTCGATCGCGGCGCATCTGGGCACGACGCTGAACGGCGATGTCGGCACGTGGCGCTGGACGGTGACGGGCAATTACGATCGCAGCGACACGCAGACCTTTACCGATACCGGCGTCGATGCGGGCGCGTTCAATGCGCGGCTGGCGGCGGGCGATCCGACCGCGGTGCCGCTGGGCGCGCTGACCGCGGCGGATATCGGTGCGGCGGCGGGCAACCGCGCCTATGCGACGCAGAGCATCGGCGGGATCGACGCGGTCGCCAATGGCCGGCTGTTCGCGCTGCCCGCGGGCGACGTGTCGACGACGCTCAAGCTGGGCGCGGAGACCGCCGATTTCGACAGCCGGTCGGATCGCGGCGGGTTCGCGCAGCGCGGACAGGTGGCACGCGACACGGTCAACGGCCAGGTCAATGTCGACCTGCCGATCGCGAGCCGGTCGAAGGACGTGCTGCCGTTCCTCGGCACGCTGTCGGCGAACTTCAACCTGGCGCAGGATCATTTGTCGGATTTCGGCACGCTGACCACGCTCGGTTACGGCGCGAACTGGGCGCCGATCCCGGCGGTGCGGCTGATCGCGTCGGTGACCGACACCGACCAGGCGCCGACCGCACAGCAGCTGGGCAATCCGTCGATCACGACGCCCAATGTCCGCGTGTTCGATTATGTCCAGGGCACGACCGCGACCGTCACCACGATCAGCGGCGGCAATCCCGGGCTGAGCGCGGACAATAACCGCGTGACCAAGCTGGGGCTGACGGTGAAGCCCTGGGCGGGGCGCGAGGTGACGCTGACCGCCAATTATGTCGACAGCCGGACCGACAATCCGATCGCCGCCTTCCCGGCCGCGACCGCGGCGATCGAGGCGGCGTTCCCCGACCGGTTCGTCCGCGACGCGACGGGCGCGCTGTTGCAGGTCGACCGGCGGCCGATCAATTTCGCGCGCAGCGAACGCTCCGAACTGCGCTGGGGGATCAATTTCTCCGCGCCGCTGAAGTCGAAGATCCAGCGCGAGCTCGAGGCGTTTCGCGCGGGGACGGGGCCCAATCCGTTTGCCGGGATGCAGCCGCCGGGCGGCGGGCGGCCTCGGGGTGAAGGACCGCGGGGCGAAGGCGCCGGGCCGGGTGAAGGACGTGGCGGTCCGGGCGGCGGTGGTCCGGGCGGCGGTGGTCCGGGCGGCGGGGGCGGCGGCTTCGGGCGCGGCGGGCGCGGGCAGGGCGGCGGGCGTGTGCAGTTCGCGCTGTATCACACCTGGCGCTTTACCGACCGCGTGCTGGTCGCGGAGGGCGGGCCGAGCCTGAACCTGCTCGACGGCGATGCGATCGGCAATAATGGCGGGTCGGCGCGGCACAGCCTGGAGGCGCAGGCGGGGTATAGCAACAATGGCCTCGGCGCGCGGCTGTCGGCGAATTACGCGGCGGGCACCCGCGTCGATGGCGGGACCGCGGCGGCGCCCGAGACGCTCAATTTCGGTGGGTTGGCGACCGCAAACGTGCGGCTGTTCGCGGATCTGGGGCAGCGGCTCGAATGGGTGAAGGCGCGGCCGTGGCTGCGCGGGATGCGCGTCACGCTGTCGGTCGACAATGTGTTCAACACGCGGCAGCGGGTGACGGATGCGAGCGGGGCGGTGCCGAATACCTATCAGCCGGATTATCTGGATCCGCTGGGGCGGACGGTGCGGTTGAGCGTGCGGAAGCTGTTTTTCTGAGGCTCGCGTCATCCTGACTTTCGTCAGGATGACGGATTTGAGGTTAGAGGCCGATCTTGCTCGCGAGCCAGCGGGCGGCGGCTTCGGGGGTCTGTTTGTCGGTGTCGCGGTCGACCTGGTAATTGGCGGTGCGCATCGCCTCGACCGGGATGCGGCCGATAAGCGGGCGGAGCGCGGCGGTGAAGCGGGCGTCGTTCGCGCGGGCGGGGGCGACCATCAGGATCGCGTCATAGCCGGGGATCGCGTGGCGCGGGTCGGTGAGCACGGTCAGCCTGTCCGCGGCGATCCGGCCGTCCGAGGAAAAGGCGGAGATGACGTCCGCCTTCCCGCTCTGCAACGCGCGGTACATGAAGGTCGGGCTGTACGGCGTGGTGCGTGCGAAGCGGAGCGGATAGGCGCGTTTCACCGCCGCCCATTCGGGGCGTTCGAGGAATTCGAGATCGCTGCCGAGCGTCAGGCCTGGTGCGGCCTTCACCAGATCGTCGAGGCTCGCGATGCGCTGGCGGCGCGCCACGTCCGCCTTCATCGCAAAGGCATAGGCATTCTCGAACCCGAGCGTGCCGACCAGGCCGACGCCGTGCGTGCTCTTCGCCCAATTGCCGATATCGGCGACCATCTTGGTGCGCTCGGGCACGTCGCTGCGCTTCATCTCGTTGGCCCAGATCGTGCCGGCATAGTCGACATAGACGTCGATATCGCCGCCTGAGAGCGCGCCGAAGACGAGCGCGGAGCCCAGACCGTCGCGATACGTGACGGTGTAGCCCGCGCGGGTCAGCCGGTCGCCGATCAGCCGCGCGAGGATATATTGCTCGGAGAAATTCTTCGCGCCGACGACGACCGTCCGGTCGCCGCCGCCGCCGCGGGGCCAGAGCGGCGCGGTGGCGAGCGCGGTGCCTGCGACCAGCAGCGCGGCGCTCGCGATCCACAGCCAGCGGCGGCGCGCGCGGATGCCCTGTTCGATCCCGCCGATCAGCGCGTCGACGATAAGCGCGAGCGCCGCCGCGCTGACGCAGCCGGCAAGCACCAGCGCCCAGTTCTGCGTCTGGAGCCCGGCGAAGATCAGGTCGCCCAGACTCGGCTGGCCGACCGTGGTCGACAGCGTCGCCGCGCCGATCGTCCAGACCGCGGCAGTGCGGATGCCGGCGACGACGACGGGGGCGGCGAGCGGGGCCTCGACGAGGCGGAGCTTCTGCGCGGGCGTCATGCCGACCGCGTCGGCGGCCTGCGACACCGCGGGATCGAGCCCCTTCAGCCCCGCGACCGCGTTGCGCAGGATCGGCAGCAGCGCATAGAGCGTGAGCGCGATCAGCGAGGGCAGGAAGCCCAAGGCGGGGATCCCGCCGCCAACCAGCGCGGAGAGGCTGAGCAGCAGCGGATAGAAGAGCGCGAGCAGCGCGAGGCTGGGGACCGTCTGGACGAGGCTGGCGAAACCGAGCGCGACGCGCGCGACCGCGGCGTTGCGCGCGGACCAGATCGCGAGCGGCAGGCTGATCGCGATGCCGAGCAGGAGTGCCGCCGCGGACAGCAGGACGTGGCTGGCGAGCAACGGCGGCACGCGGGTCAGCGCGTCGAGAAACGCGCTCATGCGACGAGCGCCCGGAGGCGGTCGGCCTGCGCGCGGGGGACCTGGACCAGAGCCTGCGCGTCGTCGTTGCCCTCACCCGCGACGAGCGCGGCAGGGGTCGCATCGGCGACGATCCGCCCGGCCTTCATGACGAGCACGCGGTCGGCGAGCAGCAACGCCTCCGCCATGTCGTGCGTGACGAGGATGGTGGTGAGGCCCAGCCGGTCGTGCAGCTCGCGGATGCGCGTGCCGAGCGCGTCGCGGGTGACGGGATCAAGCGCGCCGAACGCCTCGTCGAGGAGCAGCAGCTTTGCCCCCGGTGCGAGCGCGCGGGCGATGCCGACGCGCTGGCGCTGGCCGCCCGACAACGCGTCGGGCAGGCGCCCGGCGATGCCGCGCGGCAGGTCGACGAGATCGAGCAGCGCGCCGACATCGGCCTCGTCGCCGCGGCCGGCGATGCGCAGCCCGATCGCGATGTTCTCGGCGATCGTCATGTGCGGGAACAGGCCGATATTCTGGAAGACATAACCGACCCGGCGGCGCAGCGCGGGCGCGGGGCCGTGCGTGACGTCGGTGCCGTCGAGCAGGACGCGGCCGTCGCTGGGCTCGACGAGGCGGTTGATCGTCTTGAGGAGGGTCGACTTGCCCGATCCAGACGTGCCGACGAGCGCGACAAAGCTGCCTCCCGCGATCTCGAGCGAGACCGCATCGACCGCGATCGTCGCGCCGTAAGCCCTGGTGACGCGTTCGAAAGCGAGCGCTGGAGATTGATCTGGCATCTGGGCGCAGGATGCGGGAAACATACCGCAAAATCAAACGGAGAGGATCGGCCATGAGCCAGCAGAGCATATTCATCACCGGCGGCGGTTCGGGGATCGGCCGCGCGACCGCTTTGCTGTTCGCGCGCAAGGGCTGGCGGATCGGGCTGGCCGACGTCAGCGCCGCGGGGCTGGCGGAGACCGCGGCGCTGCTGCCCGAGGGGGCGTCGACCTATGTGATGGACGTGCGCGACCGCGACGCGTGGGTGGCGTCGCTCGATGCGTTCACGGCCGTGACGGGTGGGCGGCTCGACGTGCTGTTCAACAATGCCGGGATCGGCTCGGGCGGACCGCTCGCGACGACCGACTTCGCCGAGATCGACCGGGTGGTCGGCGTCAACCTGGTCGGCGTGCTGAACGGCGCGAAGATCGGTCATGGCTATCTGAAGCGGACGCCGGGATCGTGCCTGCTCAACACCGCATCGGCGTCGGCGATCTATGGCTCGTCGGGGCTGGCGCCCTATTCGGCGACCAAGTTCGGGGTGCGCGCGATCACCGAGGCGCTCGACGGCGAATGGGCGGGCGACGGGATCAAGGTGCGCGCGATCGTGCCGAGCTTCATCGACACGCCGCTGTTGAACACGACCGCGGGGGGATCGAACCGGTCGATCCGCGAGACGGTGACGGGCGCGGGGCTCGAGCTGACCGGGGTCGAGGCGGTCGCCGACGCGGCCTGGGCGGCGGTGCACGGCAATGCGGTCCACACCTATGTCGGCAAGACCGCGCACCGCATGGCGTTCGCCGCGCGCTGGATGCCGGGGTCGCTGCGCAAGCGGATGCGGCGGAGTGTGAAGCGCTAGGGGGGCGTCCCGTCATCCCGGGCTTGATCCGGGACCCAGAGTCACGGGCGTTGCCGTTTGGGGCTCTGGATCCTGACTTTCGTCAGGATGACGGGGTGGGGGCGTCAGGATGACGGGAGGAGCGTCAGGAGTCGCCGACAATGGCGTCGATGGCTTCGGCCATTTCGATGTCGCGGGGGGAGAGGCCGCCGGCGTCGTGGGTGGTCAGCAGGATCTCGACGCGGTTCCAGACATTCTTCCATTCGGGATGATGGTTGGCGCGTTCGGCGATCAGCGCGACCTGGGTCATGAACCCGAACGCCTCGACGAAATCGGCGAACACGATCGTCCGCGTGATCGCGTCGCGGCCATCGTCATAATCCCACTCGTCGAGTCCATCGAGCGCCTCGGCCCGCTCGGTCTCGTTCAGTGCCTCGATCATTCGCGTACCCTTGCAGCTATGGATCGCCAACGCGTATGGCTGGAGCCATGAGCGGGCAAGCGACAATCCATGGTGATACGCAGGGGCTCGCGCCCGATGCGGCTGCGATCGAGGCGATCGGGCGCGCGACGATCGCGCGGCTGCCCGCCGAATTCCGCGTGCATCTGGGCGACGTGGTGTTCGTGGTCGAGGAGTTCGCCGACGAGGAGACGCTGGCAGAGCTCGGCATCGAGCATCCGCTCGACCTGTCGGGGGTGTATCAGGGGCGGCCGCTGGGCGAGAAATCGTCGATGGATAGTGGCGCGATGCCCGACCGTATCACCTTGTACCGGCGTGCGATCCTCGAGGAATGGATCGAGACCGGGGTGCGGCTCGACGATCTGGTCGCGCATGTCACGATCCACGAGATCGGGCATCATTTCGGGCTGAGCGACGACGACATGCATGCGCTGGAAGACGCCGCGGCGTGAGCCTGGCGTTTCGCCGTGTCGCCTGCGACCGCGGCGGACGGCGGCTGTTCGACGACGTGTCGTTCGCGCTGGCGGCGGGTGAGGCGGCGGTCGTCGCGGGGCCGAACGGTGTCGGCAAATCGAGTCTGATCCGGATCGCCGCGGGGCTGTTGCCGCCCGCCGAGGGTGCGGTGACCGCGACCGGGCGCATCGCGCTGCTCGCCGAGGCGGCGGCGCTGGATGCGGAGCGCACGGTAAGCGAGGGGCTGGCGTTCTGGGCGGCGCTCGACGGGGCGGACGGGGTGAAGGTGGCGCAGGCGCTCGACGCCGTCGGGCTCGCGGCGCTGGCGGGGGTGCCGGTGCGGATGTTGTCGACCGGGCAGCGGCGGCGCGTGGCGATGGCGCGCGTAGTCGGGTCCGGCGCGCCGATCTGGCTGCTCGACGAACCGGGCAACGGGCTCGATGCGGCGTCGCTCGGGCGGCTCGAGGCGCTGATCGCGCGGCACCGGGGCGGGGGCGGGATCGTGCTGGCCGCGACGCATCTCCCGCTGGCGATTCCGGGGGCGCAGACGATCGTCCTGTCGGGTGAGGAGGCGGCGTGATGCTGGCGCTGACCTTGCGCGACGTGCGGCGCGGCTATGCGGGGGGCGGGGCGGCGTTGGTCGTCGCGTTCTTCCTGCTGGTCGCAGTGCTGTTTCCGTTCGCGATCGGGCCCGATGCGGCGGTGCTCGCGCGGGTCGGGGGCGGGGTGATCTGGGCGGCGGCGCTGCTCGCGGCGTTGCTGCCGGTCGAGCGGCTGGTCGGGCCGGACCTGGAGAGCGGGATGCTCGACCAGTTGCGCGTGCGCGGGGTGTCGCTGGCGCTGGTCGCGGCCTGCAAGATCTTAGCGCATTGGGTGGCGTTCGCGCCGCCGCTGATGCTGGCGGCGGTGATCGCGGCGGGGTTGCTCGACCTGTCGGGGGCAACCTTGGTGCGGGTCGAGATCGGGCTGGCGATCGGGACGCCGGGGCTGGCTGCGCTTGCGGTCGCGACGGGGGCGCTGGTCGCGGGGTTGCGCGGCGGGAGTGCGGTGGCGGGGCTGGTGATGCTTCCGCTCGCGGTGCCATTGCTGATCTTTGGCGCGGGGGCGCTCGATCCGGTCGGCGGGGCGGGGGCGTTCAAGCTGCTCGGCGCGGTCAGCCTGGTGCTGGTGGCGGGGGCGCCGTTCGTGGCGGGGGCGGCGATGCGGGCTGGGATGGAGTAGGCGGGGGTTGGGGCTGGTGCTTCGACTTCGCTCAGCACGAACGGATCTTGGGGTTTGGGGCGGGGGTGTGCTTCGACTTCGCTCAGCACGAACGGTTTGGGGGTGGTCCCGCGTCAGTCGCGGGACCAGCGGGCCCAGATGGCGGTGGGGAGGGTGAGGCCGCGGGTTTCCTCGCGGACGCCGAGTTCGCCGGCTTCGACCTTGCCGGGCAGGTCGGCGAAGACCTGGTTGAGCAGTTCGCCGATCGCGAGCGCGGACATGCGGACCGCGTAGACCGTCAGGAACAGGAAGCGCGAATTCTCGTCGAGTAGCTTGCGGCAGTCGGCGATGAGGCGGGGCAAGTCCTCCTCGAGCCGCCAGACCTCGCCCTCGGGACCGCGGCCATATTTCGGCGGGTCGAGCAGGATGCCGTCATAGCGACGGCCGCGCCGCACCTCGCGCGCGACGAACTTGGCGGCGTCGTCGGTCATCCAGCGGATCGGCGCGTCGGCCATCCCCGACAGGCGCGCATTGGCCTTGGCCGCCTCGACCGATTTCTTCGACGCATCGACATGGACCATGCGGACGCCCTTGGTCGCCATGGCGAGCGTGCCGACGCCGGTATAGCCGAACAGGTTCATGCATTCGGGGCTGTCGAGCCCGGCGACGCGCTCGCGCATCCAGCTCCACACCGGCGCCATGTCGGGGAAGAAGCCGAGATGGCGGAAGGGGGTGGTCTGCGCGGTGTAGGACACCTCGTTCCACTTGAGCGTCCAGCCCTCGCGGGGCACGGGTTCCGAGAATTCCCAGCGGCCGCCGCCATCCTCGTCCGAGCCGGGGACGAACTCGCCTTGCGCCTTCCAGTCGGTCGAGGCGGGGGCCCACATCGCCTGTGGTTCGGGGCGGATGAAGCGGAAACGGCCATAGCGTTCGAGCTTCTTGCCGTGGCCCGAATCGATCAGGCCGTAGTCCGCCCAGGGTTCGCCGATGAGGGTGTCGAGCGTCTTCATGCCGACGGCTTTGCGCGGTCGGCGATATAGGCGGTGATCGCGTCGAAGGTCGCGGGCAGCGTGACGTAGCGCTCCTCGCGCTGGAACAGGTCGCCGACGCGTGCGGGGAGCGACGGCCGGACGCCGGTCGCGCGCTCGACCGCGTCGCGGAACTTGGCGGGATGCGCGGTGGCGAGCGTGACGATCGGGGTACCGGGCGGCACCTCGGTACGCAGCGCGGCGGCGAGGCCGATCGCGGTGTGCGGGTCGATCACCTGCCCGGCATGCTCATGCGCCCAGCGCATCGCGAGCGTCATGTCGTCGAGATCGACACGGTCGCTCTGGAACAAGGCCGCCGCCCCTTGCGACTGCGCGTTGGTGAGCCGCATCGCGCCAGACGATTCGAAGCCCGCCATCTGGGCTGCGAGTGCTGCGCCGTCGCGGCTGCCGAGGTCGAACAACAGGCGTTCGAAGTTCGAGCTGACCTGGATGTCCATCGACGGGGTCGGGGTCTGTTCGACGCCGGTCTTCGAATAGTCGCCGCTGCTGAGTGCGCGGTGGAGGATGTCGTTGACGTTGGTCGCGACGATCAGCCGCGCGACGGGAAGGCCCATGCGGGCGGCGACATAGCCGGCGAAGACGTCGCCGAAATTGCCCGTGGGAACGGAGAAGGCGACCTCGCGATCGGGCGCGCCGAGGCGGACCGCGGCGTAGAAGAAGTACACGACCTGCGCCATCAGCCGGGCCCAGTTGATCGAGTTCACCGCGGACAGCGCGAACCGGTCGGAGAAGCCGGGGTCGTTGAACATCGCCTTCACGAGCGCCTGCGCGTCGTCGAAGCTGCCTTCGATGGCGATGTTGTAGACATTGGGGCTGAGCACCGTCGTCATCTGGCGGCGCTGCACGTCGGAGATGCGGCCGGCGGGGTGGAGCATGAAGATGTCGATGCCCTCGCGCCCCGCGACCGCGTCGATCGCGGCCGAGCCGGTGTCGCCGCTGGTCGCGCCGACGATCGTCAGCCGCTTGGTCGTGCCCGCGAGGAAGCGTTCGAAGAAGAGGCCGAGCAGCTGGAGCGCGACGTCCTTGAACGCGAGCGTCGGGCCGTGGAAGAGTTCGAGCAGCCACTGGTCGTGGTCGAGCTGGACCAGCGGGACGACCGCAGCGTGTGAGAAGCGGCCATAGGCCTGGTCGCAGAGCGCCTTCAGCTCGTCGCGGGTCATCGCGTCGCCGACGAACGGCGCCATGACGGCGACCGCGGTGTCGACATAGGAGAGGCCGGCGAGCGCGGCGATCTCGTCGCGGGTCATCGTCGGCCATGCCTCGGGGAGGTAGAGGCCGCCATCGGATGCGAGGCCGGCGAGCGTCGCCGCTTCGAAATCGAGGACGGGGGCCGAGCCGCGGGTGCTGATGTAACGCATGGCCAAGCCGGTTAGCGGGACGCAGCTTTCGACACAACCTTGCCGCGCCTGCCCAGTGCCAGGACATAAATGATCGCGGCGATGGCGGCGAAGAAGAACCACTGGCCGGCATAGGCGAGATGGTTGTTCGGGACCGCGTCGAGGTCGGGCTTGCCGTTGGGGGCGAGGCCGGCGGGCGGCGTGTCGGCGACGAGCATCAGCCGCGCCGGGGTCGGGTCGAACAGCGAACCGATCAGCGAGCGGCCGTCGGGGGCGTGGGTGATATAGCCCGAGACCGCGCCGCCGGGCCATTGGGGCTTGAGCTTCGGATCGCGCGTCGTGCCGAGCTGGACGATCATACCGGGGCCCTCGGCGCCGGTGCGGCAGTCGGCGATGACGCGAAAGCCCGCCTTGCCCGCGCCGGCAAGGCGGATCGCGGTCGGCTCGAGGCAGACGCCCGTCGCGCGGCGGAACAGCAGGGTCTCGTCGGGGAGGCTCGGGAACGCCATCGGCGGACGCGCGGGGTTGGCGGCGAGCTGCGAGAGGAACGCCTCCTTTTTCGGGAGGCGGTCGAGCAGCTGCCACAGGCCGAGCGCGATCATCGCCGCGACCGCGAGCGCGACGAGGAGGGTCGGGAGGACGGGGAAACGCCGGGTGGTCGTCACGGCTGGCTGCGACCCTCGCGCGCGGCGTTCCGATACTCGGCGGACATGAGCGCACCCTTGGCGGCGCGGAGCGACAGGATGACGCCCGCGGCGGTGAACGGGATCCAGACCAGCATGTGCACCCAGAGCGGCGGGTGCAGCGTCAGCTCGAGCGTGATCGCGAGCGCGACGACGATCGCGCCGAGGATCAGCGTCAGGAACGCGGCGGGGCCGTCGCCGACGTTGAACTTGCTGAAATCGAGGCCGCAATTGGAGCAGCGGTCGGCGAATTCGGCCCATCTGGCGAAGAGGGTGGGCTTGCCGCAGCGCGGGCACAGGCCCTTGAGCGCGACCTGGGCGATCGGGGGGGCTGAGGCGAGGGGGTAGGGGTCGGGGGTCATGCGCGGTCGCCTTGCCCGGTGTGTCTCGCCGCGAGGGTTGGGAGCCAGGCTGGGCTCCCGCCTTCGCGGGAGAACAGGGTGAGAAGGGCGCGCGGTTCGCCAGATGCCACCTCCCCGGCGGAGGCCGGGGCCCAGTTGGGGGGCGTTGCTGACTGAGGGCAGCGCTTCGTTACCGCGGCCTTGCCAACTGGGCCCCGGCCTTCGCCGGGGTGGTAGGCAGGGAGGGGGTGGGCGTGAACGCTCAACCGCCGTGGACGGGGGCGCCCCAGCCGCCCCAGACATAGACGGTGACGAACAGGAACAGCCAGACGACGTCGACGAAATGCCAGTACCAGGCCGCGGCCTCGAAGCCGAAATGCTGGCGCGGGGTGAAGTCGCCCTTATAGGCGCGGACGAGGCAGACGATCAGGAAGATCGTGCCGATGAGGACGTGGAAGCCGTGGAACCCGGTCGCCATGAAGAACGCCGCGCCATAGTTGATCCCCTTGAACGGGAACGGGGCGTGCATGTACTCATAGGCCTGGATCGCGCTGAACAGCGCGCCGAGGATGACGGTCAGCCACAGGCCCTTGAGCACGCCGTCGCGGTTGCCGACGCCGATCATGCCCCACAGCCCGGTCTTCTCGCCACCGCGCTGGTTGTGGATCAGCGCATGATGCGCCCAGGTGACGGTGGTGCCGGACGTCAGCAGGATCAGCGTGTTGAGCAGCGGCAGCTCGAACGGGTTGATGACGGTGAGGCCCTTGGGCGGCCACTGCGCGGCGACCGCGGCCGCGCCTTCGGCGGCGCGTTCGACCTGGCCGTCGACGATGCTCATCGCCGTCGGGAAAAGCGAGAAGTCGAAGAAGGCCCAGAACCAGCCGACGAAGAACATGACTTCGGAGGCGATGAACAGGATCATGCCGTAGCGGAAATGGAGCTGGACGACGGGGGTGTGATCGCCCGCGCGTGCCTCGGCGATGACCTGTGCCCACCAGCTGTAGAAAGTGAAGAGCAGCCCGGCGAGACCGATGAAAAAGATCCAGCCGCCGCCATTGGGCTTGTCGACATGGCCGCCATGCATCCACATGACGCCGCCGACCGCCATCACGAGCGCGGACATCGACCCGACCAGCGGCCAGACGCTGGGCGGCAGGATGTGATAATCGTGGTTCTTGGCGCCGGCCATGTTACTCCCCTATGTTCTTTACGACTGTCCTAGCTTGCGTTTTTCGCGGAATCCACCGGGTAAAACGTGTAGCTGAGCGTGATCGTCTGGATATCCGCCGCGTCGGGATCCTTCAGGATCTTCGGATCGACGAAGAAGATCACCGGCATCCGCGCGGTCTCGCCGGGCTTGAGCGTCTGCTCGGTGAAGCAGAAGCACTGGATCTTGGTGAAATATTTGCCGGCCTGCGCGGGCGTTACGTTGAATGTCGCGGTGCCGGTGATCGGCCGGTCCGAGGTGTTGGTCGCGGTGAAGAACGCCATGTCGCGCGCGCCGACCGCGATCGTGTCCGACGGGTTTTCGGGCGCAAACTTCCACGGCAGCTTCGGGTTTACATTGGCGTCGAAATCGACGCGGATCTGGCGATCGGTCCCGCCCGGGGCGACGAGCCCGCGCTGCGTCGTGCCGTTGAGGCCGGTGACCTGGCAGAACAGGCGGTAGAGCGGCACGCTGGCAAAGGCGAGCCCGGTCATGAAGCAGATGCCGAGCACCGCGAGCAGGGCGGTTCGCGTGGTGCGCTCGATCCGCATCAGTGCGGCATCCCCGCCTGGATCTTGGCGATCGAGATGGCGAAGACGAGGATGACGAACGCGCCGAGCAGCAGCGCCATCACCTTGGCCCGGCCCATCTGGCGGCGGCGGATCAGGTCTTCGCGGGTCTTGTCGTCGTTCATGCCAGCCACCTATCGACGACGAGCGCGCCGAACATCGCAAAGAGATACAGGATCGAATATTTGAACAATCGCCGCTCGGGCTTCATCGCGTCGTCGGTGCCGGTCGTGCGCGTCGCGACGACGACCACGAGCCATGCGAAGATGCCGGTCAGGACGGTTGCGACGATGCCGTAGAAATTGCCGACCAGGCCGAGCGGCCAGGGGAGCACCGCGGCGAGCGCCATCGGAATGGTGTAGAGGCCGATCTGAGTCCGGGTGACGCGCTCGCCCGCGACGACCGGGAGCATCGGCACGCCCGCATTGGCGTAATCGGTCTTCACGAACAGCGCGAGCGCCCAGAAATGCGGCGGCGTCCACAGGAAGACGAGCCCGAACAGCAAGAGCGGGAGCAGCGCGACGTCACCGGTCGCTGCCGCCCAGCCGATCAGCGGCGGGAAGGCGCCCGCTGCACCGCCGATGACGATGTTCTGCGGCGTGCGGCGCTTGAGCCAGACGGTGTAGACGAGGACGTAGAACAGGATCGAGACGGTCAGGATCGCGGCCGCGGCGAGGTTGACCGCGAGCCCCATCAGCAGGACCGAGAAGCTCGCGAGCCCGACGCCGAAATGCAGCGCGGCCTGACGGTCCATCCGGCCGGCGGGAAGCGGGCGCTTCTGCGTGCGGCGCATCACCGCGTCGATATCGGATTCATACCATTGGTTGAGCGCCCCCGCCGCACCCGCGCCGAGCGCGATGCACAGGATCGCAGTGAAGCCGATCACCGGATGGATGCCGACGGGCGCGGCGAGCATGCCGCACAGCCCGGTGAACACGACGAGCGTCATCACCCGGGGTTTGGTCAGCGCCAGAAAGTCGCGCCATTCGGCGGGGGGAAGCAGGGGCGTCGCAGTGGTCATGGTTGCGCAGGCCTATACGCGACCCGGCGGTTCGGGGAAAGCCATGGTTCTGCTGGGCTTCTGCTGGGAAAATCGAAATCCGGGTATGCCGATCAGGCGGCGGTGATCGGCTGGCCGAGGTCGAGTCGCTCGCCATCGGTGACGATCACCCGGTCGCCGAGCTTCACCGCGTCGAAGATCCGCTTCGCGAACGCCCTGGGCACGCCGATACAGCCATGCGTGGCATAGCCGTCGCCGACATCGCTGCCATGGATCGAGATGCCGTCATTGGTCAGCCGCAGCATGTACGGCATCGGCGCATTGTAGATGTTGGAGACGTGGTTGGCATCCTTCTGCGTGATCGGGAAGACGCCCAGGGGAGTCGGCTTGTCGTCCGCGCCGTAGATGATGACCGCGGTGCCGATCTCATAGCCGGCGCGGAAGACCGAGACGGTCTGCGCGGCGAGGTCGACGGTGACGATGACGGGGCCCTGGGGGGCGCCGGTTTCGTCCCAGTAATGGTCGCCCTGACGCATGGGGCCGGGGATCTGGAGGATGCGCTTGACGGTGTAGGCGGCGGGATCCGGGGCGGCCGGTTTGGGGGCAGGTGCCGCGGGGCGGGCCTTTGGCGCGGTGCGGGGTGGGGCGGGGTCCTGGATCGCCGTCACGGGGCGGGCGCCGGTCAGCGCGATCGCGGTGCCGCCGGCGAGGGTCAGGCCGAGAATCGAGACGGCGAGGTGCTGGAGCGTCGGCATGGGCCGTGTTTGGGGACCCGCGCGGGGTTTGGCTAGCGGCGGATTTTGGGGCGTGCCGGGGTGGGACGATTTTCGGGCGCGCGCTGTCCGGCTGGGCTCTGGGTCCTGACGTTCGTCAGGATGACGGTTTGGGGGGGCGGATATGAAAAACGCCCCGGGTTGCCCCGAGGCGCTTTTCTGGCTGGCCCCGACACGGGAGCAAGTCCCGTGTCGTCGGACGCGGCGTTGCCGCGCCGGCCGGGCGGGGGCCTGATGGCCCTGATCCGCCCTTAGTCGATCTTCGGCAGGGTCTCGAACTGGTGATAGGGCGGGGGCGAGGAGATCGTCCATTCGAGCGTCGTGGCGCCGTCGCCCCAGGGATTGT
Source organism: Sphingomonas sp. CFBP 8765 (assembly GCF_014841445.1). NCBI lineage: Bacteria > Pseudomonadati > Pseudomonadota > Alphaproteobacteria > Sphingomonadales > Sphingomonadaceae > Sphingomonas > Sphingomonas sp. CFBP 8765. The sequence goes on from NZ_JACYTY010000002.1 coordinate 621,900, forward strand.
CCGCCGCCTTCTTGCCCGCGATCAGCGACCAGATCAGGTTGACGAAGAAGATCGCCATGCCCGCGGCCATGATCATGTAGCCGACCGTCGCGACATAGTTCCAGTGCGCGTAGGCGTCGGGATAGTCCGGGTAACGGCGCGGCATGCCCTGGAGGCCGAGGAAGTGCATCGGGAAGAACATGACGTTCACGCCGATGAAGAACACCCAGAAGTGGAGCTGGCCGAGGAACTCGTTGTACATCTTGCCCGACATTTTCGGGAACCAGTAGTAGAAGCCCGCGAACAGCGAGAACACCGCGCCGAGGCTGAGCACGTAGTGGAAATGCGCCACCACGTAATAGGTGTCCTGCATGTAGTCGTCGATGCCGCCGTTGGCGAGCACGACGCCGGTCACGCCGCCGACGGTGAACATGAAGATGAAGCCGATCGACCAGACCATCGGCGTCTTGAAGCTCATCGAGCCGCCCCACATCGTCGCGATCCACGAGAAGATCTTGATGCCGGTGGGGACCGCGATGACCATCGTCGCGGCCGTGAAGTACATCTTGGTGTTCACCGACAGGCCGGTGGTGAACATGTGGTGCGCCCAGACGACGAAGCCGACCACGCCGATCGCGACCATGGCATAGGCCATGCCGAGATAGCCGAAGACGGGCTTGCGGCTGAACGTCGAGATGATCTGGCTGACGATGCCGAAGCCCGGCAGGATCATGATGTAGACTTCGGGATGGCCGAAGAACCAGAACAGATGCTGGTAGAGGACGGGATCACCGCCGCCGGCCGGATCGAAGAAGGTCGTGCCGAAGTTGCGATCGGTCAGCAGCATCGTGATCGCGGCCGCGAGGACCGGGAGCGCGAGCAGCAGCAGGAACGCGGTGACGAGCATCGACCACACGAACAGCGGCATCTTGTGCAACGTCATGCCCGGCGCACGCATGTTGAAGATGGTGGTGATGAAGTTAATCGCGCCGAGGATCGACGAGGCGCCCGCGAGATGGAGCGCAAGGATCGCCATGTCGGTCGACGGCCCGGGCTCGCCATAGGTCGAGAGCGGGGCGTAGAGCGTCCAGCCGTTACCTGCGCCACCGAAGAAGGGCGAGGCGAGCAGCAGCGTGAAGGCGGGGATCAGCAGCCAGAACGACACGTTGTTCATGCGCGGGAACGCCATGTCGGGCGCGCCGATCATGATCGGCACGAACCAGTTGCCGAACCCGCCGACCATCGCCGGCATGACCATGAAGAACACCATGATCAGACCGTGCGCGGTGATCAGCACGTTCCAGAGGTGAAGCGATTCGTCTAGGCTGGCGCTGCCGCCATGGAGCATGCCGGCCCAGCCTTGCAGATACTGGATGCCGGGCTCGGCGAGCTCGGCGCGCATGAGGCCCGAGACCGAGCCGCCGATGATCCCCGCGACGATCGCGAAGATCAGGTAGAGCGTGCCGATGTCCTTGTGGTTGGTCGACATGAACCAACGCGCGAAGAAACCGGGCTTGTGATCGGCATCGTGATGATGCGCATGCGCATCATGGGCCACGAATGCCGACGGGTTGAGAGCGGTGTCGGTCATCTTACAGTCCCGCGTTGCCGGCGCCGGCCGGGTTGGAGGTGGCGCCCTGCGTCGTCGCAGGCGCTGCGGTGGTCACGTTTTCGACCGGGCCGGTGGCGTTGGCGGTTTCCGCCGCCTCCTCGACCTTGGCCGCGGAGCCGTCGGCGCCGGGCTGCGGAATGACCTTGTCGGAGGCCTGGCCCGGGGTCGGCATCGAGCCGCCCTTGGCCCGGACCCACGCCGCGAACTGCGCGGGCGAGACGGCCTGGACCGCGATCGGCATGAACGCGTGACGCGCACCGCAGAGCTCGGAGCACTGGCCGAAATAGAGGCCGGGCTTGTCGATCGTGAAGCTCGTCTCGTTCAGGCGGCCGGGGATCGCGTCGAGCTTGATCCAGAAGGCGGGGACCGCCCAGCTGTGGATCACGTCGTTCGCGGTCGTGATGAGGCGGATCGGCACGCCGACCGGCAGGACGATGCGGTTGTCGGTCGCGAGCAGGCGCGGGCCGTCGGCATCGGTGCGCGCGCGTTCGCCCGCGCCGACGTCCTTGGCCTCCTTCAGCATGTTCGCGGTGACTTCGAAGCCGCCGTTATCGGGATACTGGTAGGTCCAGTACCACTGGTTGCCGATCGCCTTGATCGTCACCGCGCCCGCGGGCGCCGGCTTGAACTGGGCGGAGAGCAGGCCGATCGACGGGACCGCGATCAGCACGAGGATGATCACCGGGGCGAGCGTCCAGATGATCTCGATTACGGTGTTGTGGCTGGTCTTCGACGGCACCGGGTTGGCGGCGCGGCGATAGCGGAAGACCACCCAGAAGAGCAAAGCGAGCACCAGCAGCGAGACCGCGGTGATCGTCGGCATCAGGATCGCATTGTGCATCCAGTGCGCGAAGACGCCGTTCTTGGTGACCTGTGGCTGGAGGCCGACGGTGCCGGGGGTGGGCTGGCCCACGCCGGGGGTCGGGGCCATCGCATAACCGCCATCCTCGGCGAGCGCCGGGCTGGAGGGATTCGCGGTCGCCGGGGCGGCAGCGCTGGTGGGTGCGGTGTTCGACACGCCGGCCGGGCCGGCCGCGGCCTGTGGTGCAGCGCCCACGGCGCCGGTGTCAGGCGCGGTCGCGGCGGCCTGCGAAGCCGGTGCAGCCTGCCCGGCGACGCCGCCAAGACTCGCCAGTGCGAGCCCCGCTGCGATCGCCAATCCTCTCATCCCCAGTATGCGCATCGTTTTTCTTGACCCCGGTTTGGTGCGAACCCGTATCACGGACGCGCGGATGTCTGCTTATCATTTTGACATTCGGCTATAGGCGGCGGCGGGGCGAGCCTCAACCCCGGTGCGGGCTTTGTTGAATTTGTTGCACGGGCCGGCAAATTTTTCGGGGCGTATGGCGGCCGGGGCGGTGGCGGTGGCGGGGGCGGTGGCGGTTGTCATTGCGTGGACTTTGCCGCGATCGTACAGCGCGACAGATTTCATTGGAGCGATGACCCGCGATGACCGAAGACGACGTGCTCGCCGAATTCCGCGCTGCCGAGGCGCTGCTCGAGGGGCATTTCATCCTGTCCTCGGGCCTGCGCAGCTCGCGCTATCTGCAATGCGCGCGCGTGCTGATGGACCCCAGGCGTGGCGCGCGGCTGGCGGAGGCGCTGGTCGCGCGGATCCCGGAGGACCTGCGCGGATCGATCAGCGCGGTGGTGTCGCCGGCGATGGGCGGGGTGATCTGCGGTCATGAGATGGCGCGCGCGCTGGGCGTCGAGGCGATGTTCCTCGAGCGGCCCGACGGCGTGTTCGAGCTGCGCCGCGGCTTCCGGCTGGCGCCGGGGCAGCGCGTGCTGATGATGGAGGACGTGGTGACCACCGGGCTGTCGTCGAAGGAAGCGATCGCGGCGATCGGGCGCGCAGGCGGCGAGACGGTCGCGGCGGCGGCGCTGGTCGACCGGTCGAACGGCGCGGCGGATCTGGGCGTGCCGTTCTTCCCGCTGATCCGGCTCGACGTGCCGACCTATGCCGCGGATGCGCTGCCCCCGGAACTCGCGGCGATCCCGGCGATCAAGCCCGGCAGCAGGGCGGCGGCATGAGCCCCCCCGGCACCGCGCATCTGCGCCTCGGCGTCAACATCGATCACGTCGCGACGGTGCGGAATGCGCGCGGGGCGGGCTATCCCGATCCGGTCCGCGCGGCGCTGGTCGCGGCGGCGGCGGGGGCGGACGGGATCACCGCGCATCTGCGTGAGGATCGCCGGCACATCACCGACGACGACATCGCGCGGCTGTCGACCGAGCTTGCGATCCCGCTCAACCTGGAGATGGCGGCAACCGACGAGATGCTCGGCATCGCGCTGCGCCACCGGCCGCATGCGGCGTGCATCGTGCCCGAAAAGCGCGAGGAGCTGACCACCGAGGGCGGGCTCGACGTCGCGGGGCATTATGACCGGATGGAACGGCTGGTCGACGCGCTGGCCGGGGCGGGGATCCGCGTGTCGCTGTTCATCGAGCCCGACGCGCGGCAGATCGAGGCGGCGGTGCGGCTGAAGGTGCCGGTCGTCGAGCTGCACACGGGGCGTTATGTCGAGCTGTCGGGCGATGCGCGCAGCGTCGAGCTACGGCGGCTCGAGGATGCGGCGGCGCTGGCGGCGAAGAACGGCATCGAGGTGCATGCCGGGCACGGCCTCACCTATGACAATGTCGCGCCGATCGCGGCGATCCGGCAGGTGCGCGAGCTGAACATCGGGCATTTCCTGGTGGGCGAGGCGTTGTTCGTCGGGCTTGGCGAGGCGGTGCGGCGGATGCGCGAGGCTATGGATGCGGCGCGGTAGCGTGCAGATGGGGTTCACGCGAAGGCGCGAAGGCGCGAAGAGTCTGAAGACCGCCCCGGGCTCGCGTCTCCCGCTCGCTTCGCGCCTTCGCGCCTTCGCGAGAACATATCTTGTCTTCCGACTCCAGGCGTCGCGATGATCATCGGGTTGGGGTCGGACCTGTGCAATATCGAGCGGATCAAGGCGTCGGTCGAGCGGTTCGGCGAGCGGTTCGAGCAGCGGGTGTTTACCGAGGTGGAGCTGGCCAAGGCGGCGCGGCGGCCGTTCACCAAGGCGGGGACGCTCGCCAAGCGGTTCGCGGCGAAAGAGGCGTTTTCGAAGGCGGTCGGCACCGGGTTTCGCGCAGGCGTGTTCATGAAGGACATCGGCGTCGTCAACGCCGCGAGCGGTGCGCCGACGCTGGCCCTGACCGGCGGGGCCAAGGCGAGGCTTGACGCGTTGACCCCCGAAGGCCACGCCGCACGCGTGCACCTGACCATGACGGACGATCATCCCTGGGCGCAGGCCTTTGTGATAATCGAAGCTATACCCCTGTTATCCGCGGATAAAGATCGATGAAGGAAGCGGCGTTGGACGGCAAAGAGTCGCTCGAGAATCCGGCAGCATCGCGGGTCGGCGCCACACCCGTCCCGCCCCCGGGCAACGACGGTTCCCCTCCCACCACGAAGACGGCACCCGCGCGCCGCGGGACCGACTGGTGGGGCGAGGTGAAGGGCATATTCTGGCTGGTGCTGGTGGTGCTCGGCTTCCACAGCTTCATCGCCAAGCCCTTCTACATCCCGAGCGAATCGATGCTGCCGGGCCTGCGGATCGGCGACCGGCTGGTCGTCACCAAATTCGCCTATGGCTGGTCGTTCGTGTCGCCGACGATCCCGAACCCGGTCGCGATCTTCAAGAGCGTCGTGCTTCGCCAGCAGGAAGACAGCTGGAGCGTGCAGATCCCCTTCATCAAGGGGCGGCTGTTCGGATCGCTGCCGACGCGCGGCGACGTGGTGATCGTGACGCCGCCGGGGACGCAGAACGACTATATCAAGCGCGTGATCGGCCTGCCGGGCGACCGGCTGGAAGTGCGCGGCGGGACGGTGATCCTGAACGGCGTGCCGGTGAAGCGCGGTCCCGTCCACGACACGCTGATCCCGGTCGACACCAACAGCCCGTGCAGCGAGGACGAATATCCCGGCGCGCGCGAGACGCGGGCCGACGGCGCGATGATCTGTCGCCTGCCGACGATCACCGAGACGCTGCCCAATGGCCGGCGGTTCGACACGATCGAGATGGGCTGGAGCCCGGGCGACGATTACGGGCCGATCACGATCCCGGCGGCTCATGTCTTCCTGATGGGCGACAATCGCGACCGGTCCGCGGACAGCCGTTTCGCGCTGACGCAGCTCGGCCTTGGCGGGCCGGTGCCGTACGAGAATCTGGGCGGGCGCGCGGAGTTCATCACCTTCAGCCTCGACGGCGATGCGACCTACAACCCGCTGACCTGGTGGGGATCGCTCCGGTCGGATCGCGCGGGCACGTCGCTCCACCCTGCAACGGCGAACTGAGATGGCCGACGATAGCGGCGCGACCAAGCGCGTCGACGAGGCCAGCCCGGTCGAGATGCGCGACCCGGCGCTGCGCACCGAAGTGCGGCGCGCGACGATCTGGCTGGGGCTCGCCTGCCTGATCGCACTGGCGATCGTGCTGGTGCAGCCGTTGCTGTTGATCTTCGCCGCGGTGGTGTTCGCGTCGCTGCTCGACGGCGGCGTCCGGTTGCTCGGGCGGGTGCTGCCGATCAGCCGCGGATGGCGACTGCTGATCGTCGTGGTGCTGGTGCTGGTGTTCATGATCGGCACGTTCGTGCTGACCGGCGTGCAGGTGACCGAACAGGTGACGCAGCTGCGCTCGACGCTCGAGCTGCAGGCGAACCGGTTCACGGGCTATCTGGCGTCGCAGGGGCTGATGCCGGGCGTGTCGGACGTGAGCGGGATCGCCAAGCAGGCGCTGGGGTCGGTCGGGCGCGTGACATCGTGGGTCGGCACCGCGATCGGCGCGCTGACCAGCCTGTTCATGATCCTCGTGCTCGGGCTGTTCATCGCGATGGACCCGGGCACCTATGCGCGCGGCGTGCAGTGGATGGTGCCGACCGATCTGCGCGACGAATTCGCCCGGACGATGGTGACGATGGGCGAGACGATGCGGCGGCTGCTCGCGGGGCGCCTGCTCGGCATGGCGGTCGAGGGCGTCGCGACGGGGATCGCGCTGGCGGTGGGCGGCGTGCCGATGGCGATGCTGCTCGGGATCATCGCGGGCATCCTTGCCTTCATCCCCAATATCGGCGCGATCGTCACCGGCGTGCTGATGGTCGCGGTCGGCTTCAGCGCGGGCGTCGACACCGGCTATTGGGCGATCGGCACCTATTTCGTGGTGCAGACGATCGACGGCTATGTGATCGTGCCGATGGTCGCCAAGCGCACCGTCGACCTGCCGCCCGCGCTGACGCTGGGCGCGCAGATCCTGGCGAGCGCGCTGTTCGGGATCCTTGGCCTCGCGCTTGCCGATCCGATGACCGCGATGCTCAAGACCGCGCTCGAGCGCCGGTCGGACCGCGAGGACGAGAAGGCCGCGGACTGACGAGCGTGTCGAACAGCGCGAGATAGCGCTGTGCCGAGTCGCTGCCGGGTTGCGGGACGGGTGCGGGCCGCGGCGTACCGGAGGTGAGCCAGGCGTCGAGTGCGGCGACGAGTGCGGGGCCGTCGTCGCGCACGACGATCGTGCCGCGTGCGGGCGTGTCGACGATCTCGGCAATCGCATGGCTCGAATCGGTCGCGACGACGGGGGTGCCGACCGACAGTGCCTCGCGCAGGACGCCCGGCACGCCTTCGAAATCCGACGTCAGCGCGACGACCTGTGCGCGGGCCATTGCCGGGAGCGGATCGGCGACATGGCCGGGCAGGTGCACGCGGGCGGCGAGGCCGAGTGCGGTCGCCTGCGCCGTGAGCGCACCGCGACATGCGCCCTCGCCGAGGATGACGAGCGTGATGTCGCGATCGGCGAGTGCTGCGACCGCGGCGAGCAGCCGGTCCCAGCGCTTCTGCGGTTCGAGCCGGCCGACGCCGAGGATGAACCGCGACGGCAGCACGGGGAGCGTCGCGCCCGGCGCCGCAAGTGCTGGCGGGTTGGGGATGACGCTGACCCGGCCCGGCATGCGCGTCGCGGCGGCGGCCTGCAGCGCGGTGGCCGGAGTCATCGCAACGAGATGATCGAGGAACCGGCCGTGCCGCGCGAGCCAGACGCGGTGCGCGGCGTGGAGGAGGCGGCCATGGTCGCCGCGGTCGGGCGCGTTCGACATCTTGGCGACGATCGGCGGACAGGCGCTGCCGAGCCGGAGCCGGATCCAGGCGGCGATGCCGGTATAATGATTGCCGGGGCAGAAGACGATGTCGGGGGCCAAGCGGCGGACAAGGCCGGCCAATGTGCGCGCGGAGCCAGCGACGATTGTAAGCCCATCGGGCAGCTCGGCGGCGAGCGGGCCGGTCGGGTCGCCGATCACCAGCGTGACGCGCCGCCCCGCGGCGAGCCAGCCGCGCGCGAGCCGCAACTGCGCGCGCTCGACGCCGCCGCCGGACAGGTTTTCCGCATAGGTGAGGATGTGGTGCGCGCCGGGCATCGCGCACAGATGGCGCGGCCGGGGCGCGATGGCGAGAGGGTAAGCGGCGGCGAACCGCGCGGGTTCGGGGACGGATGACTCGATCTTCACGTGCAAGCCGGCGGCGGGGCGGCTATTGGCGCGGCGTGATGGCATGCCCGGAAAGGCCGGGTGCGCGGTACAGGACGAGGATCGTTCGATGCGTACGCGTATGACGGGCTCCGCGCTGACGGCCGGGAACCCGCCGGGTCGTTCCGCGGCCGGGGTGGTGCAGGCGGGCGTGGCGCAGGCGGGGGCCGATATCGTCGGGCTCGAACCGCTGAAGACCTTTCGCAGCCGGTGGCCGGCGATCATCGGCGCGGTGCTGACGCTGGCGATGATCGCGGGGCTCGCGCGCGAGCTGTTCGCGCATGGGCTGGCCGGACTGTCGCGGTCGGTGCCGTCCGACCCGCGATTCTATCTGTGTTTCGCGCTGCTCTACATGTCGCCGCCGACGGGGGATTACGTGATCTTCCGCCGGTTATGGGGGATCCCGGTCGCGGGGCTGGTCGCGCTGATCAAGAAGCGGATCGCGAACGAAGTGGTGTTCGGCTATTCGGGCGACGCCTATTTCTATGCCTGGGCGCGGGCGCGCGCACGGATGGTGGCGTCGCCGTTCGGCGCGGTGAAGGACGTGACGATCCTGTCGGCGATTGCGGGCAACGCGATCACGCTGGCGATGGTGGCGATCGCGCTGCCGCTGAGCCGCGACCTGTTGCCGCCCGACCTGTTCAAGACCGTGCTGGGGTCGGCGGCGATCACCTTTGCGATTTCGCTGCCGTTCCTGATCTTCTCGCGGCGCGTCTTCTCGCTGCCACGCGCGACCTTGTGGTGGGTGTTCATGATCCACTGCATCCGGCTGATGTGCGGATCGCTGCTGATCGCGCTCGCCTGGCATTTCGCGCTGCCCGGCGTGTCGATCGCGATGTGGCTGTTCCTCGCGGCGGGGCGGCTGCTGGTGTCGCGGCTGCCGCTGGTGCCGAACAAGGACCTGCTGTTCGCCAATTTCGCGATCCTGTTGATCGGCCAGGATCAGGCGCTGTCCGAGCTCGTCGCGTTCACCGCGGCGCTTACGCTGCTCGTCCATGTCATTCTGATTGTCATATTCAGCGGGCATGCGATCGCGATGAGGACGCGTGCGTGAACCGATTGCTTGGGGCGGGGATGATGCTGGCGGGGCTGATCGCGGGCGCCGCCCCGGCATGGGCCGGCGGTCGGGTGGCAGTCCAGGAGCCGATGCTCGGCAGCGACGCGCAGGCGTGCGAGCGTGACGAAGGGCCGGCGATCGCAGCGACAATCGTCGGACTGAAGGATCGCAAGGGCAATCTGAAGCTCGAGCTCTATCCGCCCGACGAGGCCGATTTCCTGCGCGGCGACCGCGACCTGATCGCGGCGGGCAAGACGTTTCGCCGCATCAGCGTGCCGGCCCCCGCGACCGGCCCGACCGCCTTGTGCATCCGCGTGCCGCATCCGGGCCGCTACGCGCTGCTGTTCACGCACGACCGTGACGGCCGGGCCAAGTTCAGTGTCTGGTCGGACGGCGCGGGGTTCGTGAAGGGCGACCGGCTCGGCCGATCGCGACCCAAGGTCGACCAGGCGATCATCGAGGTCGGGCCCGGACTCACGCATGTCACGATCCGCGCGCAATATCTGCGCGGGCTGGGCGGGTTTGGCCCATTGGACGGCAAGTGAGGGGGCGGGCGGGCTGAGATGCGGATCGTCGACGTCAACGAATTTTACTCGCCGACCGGCGGTGGGGTGCGCACCTATATCGACCGGAAGATGGGGATCCTCGCCGATCTGGGGCACGAGCTGATCGTCGTCGCGCCGGGCCGCGAGGACCGCGTCGAGGAGCGGCCGGGTGGCGGGCGCGTGATCTATCTCAAATCGCCGGGAATGCCGTTCGATCGCAACTACGGCCTGTTCTGGGACCGTGCGGCGATCCACCGGGTGCTCGACGACCTCGATCCGGATGTGGTCGAATGCTGTTCGCCGTGGCGGCCCGCTTGGTTCGTCGGCGACTGGATGGGGCCCGACGGGCAGCAGCGCGCGCTGAAATCCTTCTTCATGCACAACGACAATATCGCCGCCTATGCGCAGCGCTGGTTCGCGGGGTTCGCCAGCCACGACCGGATCGAGCGCGCGTTCGGCTGGTACAGCCGGTACATGAACCGGTTCCTGACGCGGTTCGATACGGTCGTCACCAACGGACCCGCACTGGAGAAACGGTTGCGCGCGCGTGGGGTCCGGATCGATGCGGCGATGCCGCTGGGGATCGAGCGCGGCCATTTCTCGCCGCGGCTGCGCGACGAGGCGCTGCGGGCGCGGCTGTTGCAGCAATGCGGGTTGCCGGCGGACGCGATGCTGCTGATCGGGCTTGGCCGGCATCACGGCGAGAAGCGCTGGCCGCTGGTCGTCGACGCGGTCGCGCGCGCGGGCACCGACCTACCGATCGGGCTGATCCTGTTCGGCACGGGCAGCCAGAGCAAGGCGATCGCGCGGCGGATCGGCGGATCGCCGCATATCCGGATGTTCGCGCCGGTCTATGACCGCGAGCGGCTGGCCGCGATCATGGCGAGCTGCGACGCGCTGATCCACGGGTCGGAGGCCGAGCCGTTCGGGCTGGTCGCGTCGGAGGCGATGGCGTCGGGGCTGCCGCTGATCGTGCCCGATACGGGCGGGTGCGCCGAGATTGCGGACCGGCATGCCAGCGAGCTCTATACCGCGCGCGATGCGACCGCGGCGGCGGCGGCGATCGCGCGGCTGTTCGCGCGCGACCGCGGGATGCTCAGGCGCGCGGCGGTCGTGGCGTCGGCGCAGGTCCGCTCGGATCATGCGCATGCGGTGGAACTGGTGGACTATTATGCCGGGCTGATCGCGGCGCGACGGGGGCGGCTGGCGGCGTGACCGACAGCCGGAAGCGGGTGCCGGGGACGGCGACCGCTCCGGATGCCGCCTTCTCGAGCGCGGCGTCGAGCCGGCGATCACCCGCGGTCGCGGCGGATTCGCCACCGGTGAGGATGACGGTGCCGGGGGCGAGGCGCAGGCGATCGCGCGCGACGAGGTGGAGCCGGACCTCTGCCGCAGCGTCGAGCAGGGCGCGGCTGCGGAAGTAGAAGGGGCCGGCGGCGAAGCGGGCATCGGGCAGGCGGCCGGTGGCGGGCAGGATCTGCGGCGACAGCGTGACGATCGGGCCGGCGATCCCTCGCGCATCGAGCGTTCGCCTGAGCGTGGCGGCTTCGCGCATGGCGGTGACGAGCGAAAGGCGGCCGGGCTCGACGAGCGCTGAGAGCGTGGGCGCGAGGCCGAGCAGCGCGAAGACGGCCATGATCCGGGTGGTCGCGCGGGTCGGCGGCTGCGCGGTCCAGGCGGCGGCGAGCGCGACGAACAGCGGGGGCAGCATCGGCAGCAGATATTGCCGCCAGGTCGGCACCGGGAGCAGCGCGGCGACCAGCCCGGCGAGGACGAGCAGGTCGGGCAGGGTGACGCGACGACGTCGGATCGCGGCGCGCGCGACGAGGACGAGGGCGGGCAGCGCGGCGCCGAGCGCAAGGAACTTCAGCGTATCGAGCGCCTTGGCGGCAAGCGACAGCTTCCAGGGCCGTGCCGCGTAATATTCTGCGGGCGCCTGGGCGGGAAAATGCAGCGTGCCGAACAGGAAGCCTTCGGGCGACACCGCGAACGTCCAGCCGACGAACGCGACGATCGGGACCGCGCCGAGCGCGACCAGCCAGACGCGGTGGCGGGGATGGACCAGCGCGTAGAGGCCGTAGGCGGCGGCGGGGAGGGCATAGGAGATCTTCGCGGCGACCGCGGCGGCGAGCAGAAGGCCGATTGTCAGCGCGCCGGCGCGGGTCCGGTCTTCGCGGACGATCAGCCAGAGCGCAGCGGCGAGGCAGGCGGCAGGAAGCGCGTCGTTGCGCGCGGTGCCGATGCTGAAGAGCAGGATGTCTGTGGTCGCGAACAATGCGGCGCAGAGGCGTGCGGTGGTGGGGCCGGCACCAGTGCGGCGCGCGGCGGCGTGGACGAACGCGACGCTCGCGAGGCCGAGCAGCGCGTTGGTGAGGCGGAGCGCGGGCCAGGTCCAGGCGCCGGTTAGAACGGCGATGGGTGCGAGGACGAAGGGCTGGAGCGGGGTCTGGAGATAGGCGAAGTCGCGATAGGGGAGCAGGCCGTGCGCGGTGAGGACGGCCGCAGCGACATACTGGCTTTCGTCATGGTCGACGGGGCGGAGGAGGGCGAGCGCGATGTAGAGCGCGGCTAAACCCCCTAGAAGAAGGATGTTCACCCGCGAAGGCGGGTGTCCAGTCTGGGCACCCGCCTTCGCGGGTGAACAGGGGTGGGGGGTGCCCTTGGTCATGTGACACCACCCCGCCAGTATTCGGTTCCACCCCGGCGGAGGCCGGGGCCCAGTTGGGGGACGGTCATGGCTGAGGGTCGCGTTCCGTTACTCAGGCTTTCCCAACTGGGCCCCGGCCTTCGCCGGGGTGGTAGCACCTGCTGAGATGGTAGCACCCGCTGGGGTGGTAGTGCCTGCCGCGGTGGTAGCGTGCACCGGGGTGGGAGCGCCACCCAAGGTGGTCGTGCCGACTGGGTTGGTCGTGCCCGCCGGGCTGGTGCCGGGCGGGGCAAGGGTCAGGCTTTTACCGCGGTCAGGAAATAGTCGAGGCTGGTCGAATCGCTGAGCGTGAAGCCTGTCGCCGGCGAGAAGCCGAGGCCTTGCGTGTGGACGACGTGGAGACCGGCGTCGCGCAGCAGCGCGGTCAGTTCTTCGGGGGTGAGGAACTTGTTCCAGTCGTGCGTGCCGCGCGGGATGCGGCCGGTGCCTTCCGCGATCGTGATCATCGCGAGCCGCGACAAGGGCGTGCGGTTGGGGGTCGACAGGATCAGCAGGCCATTGTCGGCCAGCACGCGCGCGAGGCCGCGGACAAAGCCGGCAGGGTCGCTGACATGCTCGATCACCTCGAGGCTGGTGACGAGGTCGAACTGGCCGTCGAGCCCCTCGACGCCGCCCGCGCGATAGTCGATCGCGAGCCCGCTCTGCGCCGCATGTATTTCTGCCGCGGCGATATTTTCGGGCGCGGCGTCGATCCCGGTCACGCTGGCGCCGAGCCGCGCGAGCGGTTCGCAGAGCAGCCCCGCGCCGCAGCCGACGTCGAGCGCGGTCCGGCCGGCGAGCGGGGTGAAGCCGGTGCCGTCGCCGTGCCAGTGCGTGTCGACCCGGTCGCGAATGTAGCGCAGGCGGGGCGGATTGAGCTGGTGGAGCGGCGCGGACGAGCCCTTGGGGTTCCACCAGTCGGCCGCCATCGTGCCGAAATGCGCGGCCTCCCGGGGATCGATTGTTGCGCTTTCGTTGCGGTCACTTGCCAGTATCATGCGCGCTACCTATCAGGGCCGCCGCTTCGACCCAAAGGGATTTACGCTGCCCATGGCCCGTATCGTGATGAAATTCGGCGGGACGTCGATGGCTGGGATCGAACGTATCCGCAACGTCGCGGCGCGCGTGAAGCGCGAGGTCGATGCGGGCAACGAGGTCGCGGTCGTCGTCTCCGCAATGGCGGGCGAGACCGACCGGCTGGTCGGCTTCTGCCGCGAGGCGTCGTCGCTGTACGATGCGAAGGAATATGACGTCGTCGTCTCGGCGGGCGAGCAGATCACGAGCGGGCTGCTCGCGATCGCGCTGCAGGCCGCGGGCTGCAAGGCGCGGTCGTGGCTGGGGTGGCAGCTGCCGATCAACACGTCCGACGCGCATGGCTCGGCCCGGATCGGCGAGATCGACACGGTCGCGCTCGATGCGAGCCTTGCGGAGGGCGTCGTCGCGGTGATCCCGGGGTTCCAGGGCGTGGCGGAGGGCCAGCGTGTCACCACGCTGGGGCGCGGCGGATCGGACACCTCGGCGGTCGCGATGGCGGCGGCGATGAAGGCCGATCGCTGCGACATCTATACCGATGTCGACGGCGTCTACACGACCGATCCGAGGATCGTGCCGCGGGCGCGCAAGCTCGGCAAGGTGACGTATGAGGAGATGCTGGAACTCGCGAGCGTCGGCGCCAAGGTGCTGCAGACGCGGTCGGTGGGCCTGGCAATGAAAGAGAATGTGCGCGTGCGCGTGCTGTCCTCGTTCGAGGATGGCGATACCAGTGACGGACACCGCGGCACGCTGATCGTGGGCGAAGAGGAAATCGACGATATGGAACGCCAGCTCATCACCGGCATCGCGCATGACAAGAACGAGGCGAAGATCACGCTGACCCAAGTCAGCGATCGCCCGGGATCGGTCGCGGCGATCTTCGCGCCGCTCGCCGATGCCGGGATCAACGTCGACATGATCGTCCAGAACGTCGCGCATTCGACCGGGTCGACCGACGTGACGTTCACCGTGCCCTCCGCGGATCTGGCGCGGACGCTCGACGTGCTCGACAAGGCGAAGGACGCGATCGGTTTCGCGAGCCTGGTCCATGACACGCGCGTCGCCAAGGTCTCGGTGGTTGGCGTCGGGATGCGCAGCCATGCGGGCGTCGCCTCGACGATGTTCACCACGCTCGGCGAACGCGGCATCAACATCCAGGCGATCGCGACGTCGGAGATCAAGGTCAGCGTGCTGATCGAAGAGGATTATACCGAGCTGGCGGTGCGTGTGCTGCACACGGCTTACGGGCTCGACGCCGAGGATGCGGCTTGACGGACACCGTCCGTTCGTTTCGAGCATTGTCGGGAAATATGTCACGGATACTGCGCGGGGTTTCTCGACTTCGCTCGACACGAAGGGGAGTTTTGTAATGACCATCGGCAGCGACCGGCTTCAGCGTCGCATGGCGCGCGGCGCCGCATTCCTCGGGTCCGAGGTCGCGATCCTTGGCGGGGCGATGTCCTGGGTGAGCGAGCGCAACCTCGTCTCCGCGATTTCGAATGCGGGCGGGTTCGGGGTGATCGCGTGCGGGGCGATGACGCCCGCGTTGCTCGATGCCGAGATCGCCGCGACCCAGGCGATGACCGACAAGCCGTTCGGCGTGAACCTGATCACGATGCATCCCGACCTGGTCGAACTGATCGCGGTGTGCACGCGGCACAAGGTCGGCCATGTCGTGCTGGCAGGCGGATTGCCGCCCAAGGGCAGCCTCGAGGCGATCAAGGCGGGCGGCGCCAAGGTCATCTGTTTCGCGCCGACGCTGGCGCTGGCCAAGAAGCTGATCCGCAGCGGCGTCGATGCGCTGGTGATCGAGGGGATGGAAGCCGGCGGGCATATCGGCCCGGTGTCGACGAGCGTGCTGGCGCAGGAGATGCTGCCCGAGATCGCCGAGCTGGTACCGGTGTTCGTCGCGGGCGGGATCGGTCGCGGCGAGGCGATTGCGGGCTATCTCGACATGGGTGCTGCGGGCGTCCAGCTCGGCACGCGGTTCGTCTGCGGGACCGAATCGATCGCGCATGCCAATTTCAAGAAGGCGTTCATCCGCGCTTCGGCGCGCGATGCGATCGCCAGCGTCCAGCTCGACGCGCGGCTGCCGGTTATCCCAGTGCGCGCGCTGAAGAATGCGGCGGGCGAGCTGTTCTCGGCCAAGCAGCGCGAGGTCGCGGGGCATCTCGACGAGGGACGCGTGGCGATGGGCGAGGCGCAGTTGCAGATCGAACATTACTGGGCGGGCGCGCTGCGCCGCGCGGTGGTCGACGGCGATGTCGAGCATGGGTCGGTGATGGCGGGCCAGTCGGTCGGCATGGTCACCAAGGAAGAGCCGGTCGCGGACATCATCGCCGAGCTGATGGCACAGGCCGCGGCGGCGCTCGAGGCACGCGCGGCCTGATCCTTCGCCGGCCTAACACGCTGCGATCGTGCCGTTCGTCGCATTAGGGTTGCAGTCGCGTACGCGTTTTATACCCTGTTAACCTTATCGCGGCAGGTCTGTCTCGGTCGGGGGACAGCGAGGACTTGAGTCGATGAAGCGTCAGTTTGCGATGATTGCGGTGACCGCAGCCCTGCTCGCCGGGTGCGCGCGGAAGCCGGTCGAGGTCGCGGCGCCCGCACCGGCGCCGGTCGCGCCGGTGCCGGTCGCGGCCCCGCTGCCCAAGGGTGCGTTTCCGGGGATGAAGATCCCCGCGGTGCTCGCCGACGGTACCTATCCGACGCCGAACCGCAACCTGACCGAATCCGCGAAGATCTGGCACCTGCGCGCTGCGCTGAACGTCGCGGCGCTGGCGTGCCGCGGACCGGACGAGGCGGTGATCGTCGCGGGCTACAACGCGATGCTCGCCGCGCAGAAGCCGGTGCTCGCCAAGGCCGAGGCGACCTATTCTGCGGAATATCGCGCGGGCGGCGGCGACTGGCAGGATCGCTACGACGATTCGATGACGCGGCTGTACAATTTCTTCTCGCAGTCGCCGTCGCGTGATGCGTTCTGCGAAGCGGCAGGGCGCGTGCTGGCGGAGGGCGCGAGCGTGCCGGGGCCGATGCTGGCGAGCTTTGCCGCGACGCGGCTGCCGATGCTGGAGCAGCCCTTTACCGATTTCTACCGCGCGTTCGACGCCTGGCGCGGCACCGCGGTGCAGCCGCTTCCGGCACAGCGCGTGATCTTTGCGAGCAACGGCGCGGTCCCGGTCGGCGGTTCCGGCGCGGCACCGCTGCCGCCCGCCGCGCCCGCCACGCCGGGGTTGCAGGCGCAGCTCCGGCCCGTCACGCAGCCGCCGCTTCCCGTCGCGCCGCGTCCGCAGCTGCAGGTCGATCCGGGCGTCCTGCAATAAGACGAGTCGTATCCGCCTGCGCGGGTGCGAAACCGCGGGCCGGGCGACGCGAATGCTTTCTTCGCGGCGATGCTTGGGTTAACAGCCCCCGGAATGGCTGACGCAGAGCAGGATCAACCGGCGGGAGGGCGCTTTGCGGGGCGCGAGCACCGGTTCGCGCTGCGCGTGTATTTCGAGGACACCGACCTGTCGGGCGTCGTCTATCATGCCAATTACCTGCGCTACATGGAGCGCGCGCGGTCGGACATGCTGCGCGTCGGCGGGATCGACCAGCGCGCCGCGTTCGAGGCGGGCGAGGGCTCCTATGCGATCGCAAGCCTCGCCATCCGCTATGCCGCGCCCGCGCGGCTCGACGATGCGCTGGTGATCGTCTCACGGATCACGCAGGTCCGCGCGGCCAGCGTCGCCATTCATCAACGAGTCATGTGCGGCGGGCTTGTCTTGGCCGAGGCGGACGTGGTGGCGGCGCTGATCGCCCCCAACGGCCGGCCGCGACGCCAGCCGCGCGCATGGACTGACATCTACGAACGCCTTGTCTGGCAGGGGGAAGCATGAATCCGGTTCTGACTATGGATAGCGCGACATTGTCGCCGATCCACTTGTTCCTACAGGCCGATCTGGTCGTGAAGGGCGTGATGATCGGGCTGCTGCTCGCCAGCGTCTGGACCTGGGCGCTGATCGTCGCGTTCTGGCGGCGGCTGGGCAAGACGCGCAAGGGGCTGGTGCGGTTCGAGCGCGACTTCTGGAAGGCCGAGGACATCGACGTGTTCTACAAGGCCGAGAGCGAGACCGACCTGCCGTCGGCGCGCGTGTTCGCGGCCGGGGTGACCGAGTGGCGGCGGTCGACCGCGGGCGGCACGATCGACAAGGCCGGGACGCGCGAGCGGCTCGCCACGACGATGGGTGCGGCGGTCGCTCACGAGATCGACACGCTGTCGGACCGGCTGAACGTGCTGGCGACGGTCGGGTCGGTCGCGCCGTTCGTCGGGCTGTTCGGCACCGTCTGGGGCATCATGCGCAGCTTCACGAGCATCGCGGCGGCGCAGAACACCTCGCTCGCCGTCGTCGCGCCGGGGATCGCGGAAGCGCTGTTCGCGACCGCGATCGGCCTGTTCGCGGCCATCCCGGCGGTGATCGCGTACAACCGCTTCAGCCACGGCATCAACCGGATCGAGGCGAGCCTCAACCGCTTTGCCGACGGCTTCCACGCGACGCTGTCGCGGCAGCTGGACGGCGCGCGATGAGCGGCCGGCCGGTGCTGTGCACGGGAGGCGCGTAGATGGCGATGAACCTTCCTTCGGGTCGCGGTCGCGGGCGGCGCGCGCCGATGGCGGACATCAACGTCACGCCGATGGTCGACGTGATGCTGGTGTTGCTGATCATCTTCATGGTGACCGCACCGCTGATGACCGCAGGCGTGCCGGTGAACCTGCCCGATGCGCGTGCCAAGGCACTGGACCAGGAGCAGAAACCCGTCGAGATCTCGATGGATGCGACGGGCGCGGTGTTCATCGATCAGGACCAGATCGGCGAGGACGCGCTGCCGGTACGGCTCGCGTCGATCGCGGCGAGCCGGGCGGTCGGCAACGAGCCGCAGGTGCTGCTGCGCGCGGACCGCAAGCTCGATTACGGCCGGGTGATGCGCGTGATGGGCGAGCTCAACCGCGCCGGGCTGAACCGCGTCGCGCTGGTGACGGTCGAGGGCACCCCCAACTGATGTCGCGGCGGTGATGGGCCCTTGGTGATGGATCGCTCCGAAAAGATCGGATTCGGCGTCGCGCTGGTCGGGCATGTCGTGCTGTTCGCGCTGTTGTCGGTCGGGTTTCTCGACACGCCCGAGCCGCCCAAGCCTGTCCAGCAGCCGATCGACATCAGCCTGGTGCCCGACGTGGCGCTCGAGGCGACCGCGCCGCAATCGGCGGAGACGCCCGCCGAATCGGTCGCGCCCGACGAGGGCACGCCCGAGGATGCGGCCCCGCCCGCGCCGCAGGAGGCCGAGCCCGAGCCGCAGCCGGATCCGGTGCCGCCTGCGCCGCAGCCGGCCCCACCCAAGCCTGCGCCCAAGCCTGCCCCGCCCAAACCGGCGCCCAAGCCCGAGCCGAAGCCCGAGCCCAAGCCGGTGGCCAAGCCCAGGCCCGCGCCGCCGAAGCCGGTGGCGAAGCCCGCGCCCGTCCCTAAGCCGGTGGCCAAGCCTGCGCCGGCCAAGCCGAGCCCGGCGAAATCCAAGCCTGCGCCCGCGAAACCGGCGGCCAAGCCATCGCCCGCCAAGGCGGCACCGGCGAAGAGCGCGGCCAAGTCGAACGCGGCGCCCGCCAAGAGTGCGGCGTCCTCGGCAAAGCCCGCCAAGCCTTCGGCGACCAAGGGTAGTGGATCGACCGCAGAGGCCAAGGCGGCACGGCCGCGCGGGTCGCGGCTGGGCGACAATTTCCTCAAAGGCCTGTCGGCGGATCCGTCGCCGAGCAAGTCGGAAGCGCCCAAGGCGGCCAAGCTCGGCGCGCAGGCGGCGGCCAATATCGGCTCGGCGATCCTGCGACAGGTGCAGCCCTGCGCAAACCGGCAGGTGACGCCGGGGCCGGGCGCGGAGCGGATCCGGGTGACGATCAACCTGAAGCTCAACCGCGACGGGACGCTGAAGTCGCGGCCGACGATCACCGGGCATGCGGGCGTCGACGACGAGAACCGGCGCTATGTCGACCGCGTCGACGATCTCGCGATCGCGACCTTCACGGGCTGTTCGCCGCTGCGCGGTTTGCCCGACGACCTGTATGACGTGCAGAATGGCTGGAGCAATTTCAGCCTGCGTTACAAGCTTCCCGGATGAGGATGTCCGTTATGTTCCGATCGCTGTCCCCCCGCCGGCCCGCCATGATCTCCAGCCTCTTCCCCGGCGAAGGCCGGGGCCCAGGTGGAGAGGTTTTCGTGACGGCGCGCACCGTGCTTGCAGCAGCTTCTCCCAACTGGGCCCCGGCCTTCGCCGGGGTGGGGTCTGGGGTGAGGGCGGTGCTTGCTTCGGTCGGGTTGATGGCACTCGTTGCCGGCGGTGCGGCCAGTGCGCAGGATGCGCCGGCGCCGGCGCCGGTACCGCAGGCGGGGGCGCCGGCGGCCGCGGAGGATCAGTCCGGCGGGCTGGTGGTCGACGTGACGGGCGGGATCTCCGCGCCGATGCCGATCGCGGTGCCGGTGATGCCGACGTCCGCGGTGGTGTCGACGCCGGCGGGGTCGACCGACGTGCTAGGCCGGCAGCTGGCCGATATCGTCACCAACGACCTGCGCAATTCGGGTCTGTTCACGCCGCTCGCCCCCGGGCAGCTGCGCGCGATCGGCTTTCCCGAGGTTACCGCACCAGGGTTCGATTACTGGGGCAGCACGGGTGCGCAGGCGCTGGTGCAGGGCTTCATCCGCGCGAATGGCGACGGGAACCTGACGGTCGGCTGCTATCTGTACGACGTGTCGTCGCGCGCCGAGCTGACCCGGCAGGGGTTCGTCGTGCCGCCGTCGGACTGGCGGCGTGCCGGGCATAAATGCGCGGACATGGTCTATACGCGACTGACCGGCGAGGGCGCCTATTTCGACAGCCGCGTCGTCTATGTCTCGGAAACCGGGCCGAAGAATCGCCGGATCAAGCGGCTGGCGATCATGGACCAGGACGGTGCGAACCACCGGTTCCTGACCAACGGCCAGTCGATCGTGCTGACGCCGCGGTTCGCGCCGAACCAGCAGTCGATCGTGTATATGAGCTATGTGAACAACCGGCCGGCGATCTATGTCTATGACATCGGCACCGGGCGGCAGCGGCTCGTGGTGCAGAATGCCAGCCTGACCTTTGCGCCGCGCTTCTCGCCCGATGGCCGCAACATCCTGTTCTCGATGGCGCAGGGCGGCAATACCGACGTGTACCGCGTGTCGAGCCAGGGCGGCGCGCCGCAGCGGCTGACCAATTCGCCCGGCATCGATACCGGCGGCAGCTATTCGCCCGACGGATCGAAGATCGTGTTCGAGAGCGACCGGTCGGGCGGGCAGCAGATCTATGTCATGAACGCGGACGGATCGAACCAGCAGCGGATCAGTTTCGGCGGCGGGCGCTATGCGACGCCGGTGTGGAGCCCGCGCGGCGACCTGATCGCGTTCACCAAGCTGGGCGGCGGGTTCCGGATCGGGATCATGAGCCCGAGCGGCGGGGGCGAGAAGCTGCTGACCAACGACTGGCAGGACGAGGGGCCGAGTTGGTCGCCGAACGGCCGCGTTATCAACTTCTTCCGCTCGGGACGCGGCGGCGGGGGCAAGGCGGATCTGTGGTCCGTCGACCTGACGGGCGTCAACGAGCGCAAGATTCCGACCCCGCTCGACGGGTCGGATCCAGCCTGGGGCCCGCTGCGGCCCTAGACCGATTATGTAATCTATGTTGGAATATGTTCCGACCACGGGAGAAGATGTGATGGCCAAGTTTACGACAACGCTGCTGTGCGCGACCGCGCTGATCGCCGTCGCGGGCTGCGCCAAGAAGCGGCCCGAGACCCTGCCGCCCGCCCCCGTCGATTCGTCGGCGGGCGTCGACCCGACCGGCGGGCTGGCCAATGGCGGCGCGAACGGCGCGATCGTGCCCGGGTCGGACGCCGATTTCCGCCGCTCAGTGCAGAGCAACACGGTCAATTTCGCGCTCGACATGTACGATATCGATCCGACCGCGCGCGCGATCCTCGACAGCCAGGCCGAGTGGCTGGCGCGCAACCCCAATGTCCGGATCACGATCGAGGGGCATTGCGACGAGCGCGGCACGCGCGAGTATAACCTGGCGCTGGGCGACCGGCGGGCCAATTCGGCGAAGAACTACCTCGCGGCGCGCGGCGTGTCGGCGTCGCGGATGACGACGATCAGCTATGGGTCGGAGCGGCCGGTGGCGCAGGGGTCGGACGATGCGGCCTGGGCGGAGAATCGCCGGGCGGTCACGATTGTGCTGAACTGAGGGTTGGGGGCGGGCTCGTGAGGAGCCTTGCCCCGTCCTTCGTCATCCCCGCGGAGGCGGGGATCCAGACGGACTGACGGTCGGGTCTACTCGCGAGGGTAGCCGGTCTGGGTTCCCGCCTTCGCGGGAATGACTTTGGGCTGGGGGTATCTCTAGCCTCGTGCCCTCACCCTCCCATGCGCAAGGGCGCATGGGCCCCTCCCTCTCCCCAAGGGGAGAGGGGTTTTAGGTCAGGGCTTTGTCTAGAAGTTTTGCCAGGCGGAGGCCACCTTTGCGGACTTCTTCGCGGGAGACGGGGGCGATGCGGGCGATCGTGGCTTCGTCGAGTTTCACGCGCGGGGGGACGGGGGCGCAGGCGTCGCCGCCCAGCGCCGACGCATAGGTGACGTCGTGCGCGACCTGCCAGCTTTCGCGGCTCCAGTCGGCGACGGTGCCGGCGGCGATGCGCGCGCGTTCGGCGGCGGGGTAGCGGCGGACGAGCGAGGGCGGCGCGGAGATTGCGCGCTCGGCGAGCGTGCCGTCCGAGACCGAGTGGAGATTGAGCCGGGCGGGGGCGTAGATGCCGTAATCGGTCTTCACGTCGTTGCCGCCCTTGTCATGGCGATCGCCCGCGTGGAGCGGCTGGTGGAGATCGCCGACGAAGTGGATGAGGAAGGCGAGCGCCTGGACGCGATCGTGCGGCGACGTCTTGCGGTCGCGGAGCAGGGTCACGTCGCGGTCGATCTGCGCGGAGACGCAGTCGCCATCCTTGCAGGCAGGCGTCAGGTCGAACGGCGCGCAGACATCGACATTCTGGTAATGCCAGCTGTACGCAAAGCCGAAGCGCGACTTGCCGTCGGCAGTCTTGAGCGGCTTAATGCAATCCGCCCAGACACTTGCCTCTTCGATCGTGCCGGCCGGACATTCGGGGGTGTCGAGCAGCGCTTGCTGCGCGAGGATGCGGCGGATCGCGACCTTCGTGCGCGGCGCGACATTGGCATAGGCGATCTGCGCAACCGTCTCATGCCCATATTCCCAATAAGCGGAGGCGGGGGCGGCGGTCAGCGCGGTCGCGGCGAGGATGCCGAGCGCGGTCAGGGGCTTGCGAATCATGGCTGCTCACTAGCGTAGATGGCGACGCTGCGCGCGCCCTTTGCGGACGCGGTGCCGCGGTACATGCCGGGCGTGGTGAACGACCAGGCCATGCTGCCATCGGGTGCGACGACGATCGCGCCACCGGTGCCGCCGAGCGCGCGGACTTCGGCGAGGACCGCCTCGGTCGCGGTCTGGAGCGGTTCGCCGGTCAGCCGGACGCGCGCGGCGATCTCATGCCCGACGCCGACGCGCAGGAAGAACTCGCCCGAGCCGGTGCACGACACCGCGCAGGCGCGATCGTCGGCGAAAGTGCCGGCACCGATGACAGGCGAATCGCCGATCCGGCCCCAGCGCTTGCCGGTGACGCCGCCGGTCGAGGTGGCGGCGGCGACATGACCGTGCGTGTCGCAGGCGACCGCGCCGACGGTGCCGTATTTCATGTCGACGTCGAACATGTCGCCGCTCGCCTGAAGCTCGGCGAACTGGCGGCGGCGCTCGTCAGTGGCGAACCAGTCCTGCTCCGCCTGTTCGAGGCCGTGCTCGCGTGAAAACGCGTCGGCGCCGGTACTTGCGAGGAAGACGTGGCGGCCGTCGTCGAGGATCGCGCGCGCGAGGCCGACCGGGCTGCGAGTCGCGGTGGCGGCGGCGACGGCGCCCGCGGCGCGCGTGCGGCCGTCCATGATCGCGGCGTCGAGCTCGATCCCGCCCTCATGCGTGAAGACCGCGCCGCGGCCCGAATTGAAGTGCGGATCATCCTCGAGCACGCGGACCGCGGCCTCGACCGCGTCGAGCGCGGTGCCGCCGCCCGAAAGCACCGCCGAGCCGGCGTCGAGCGCGCGCGACAGGCCGGCGCGCGCGCCCGAATCCTGATCGGCGGAGAGCATCTCGCGGTCGAGCTTGCCCGCGCCGCCGTGGATGACGAGGGTCCAGTTGGGTTGGGGCATGGGGGCTTTCACAAGGTTGGCGGGGTGGGACGAAGGTGGAGACGCAGCCCGATCAGCGGGCGCAAGGGCGCGACCCTGCGGCCGATCCGGTAGAAGGCGAAGCAGCCGATCAGCGTCGCGGCGAGCAGCATCAGGAACTCCGCCCAGCCGGGAAGGCCGGCGGGGAGCAGCGCGTACATGACGAGGACGATGATCGTCTGGTGGATCAGGTAGAAGGGGAACACCGCCTCGGTCAGCATCGGCCGCCAGCGATGGTCGCGGTTGAGATGGCGTTCGGCGAGCCCGATCAGCGCGACGATTCCGCCCCATTGCTCAAGCGCATGCGCGATGCCGTAGGCGGTATAGAGCCAGTGCGGCTTCGCAACCCCGGCGGGCCAGCCGAGCTCTATGCCGAGGATCGTCGCATAGCCGAGCAGCGCGAGCCCGGCGCCGACCTTCCACAGCCGCGCAATCGCGGCGATCGCGGGTTCGGAGCGTGCGAGACCGAAGCCGAACAGGAAGGCGGGGAAATAGGTGATGTGCGCGATCCAGTCGCCGAGCAGCGCCTGGCTCTCGGCCGCCATCTGGAACCACCAGCCATGGACGAAGATGAGCCAGGCGAGCGGCAGGAGCAGCACCAGCCAGCCGCCGAAGACGCGGTCGAAGAGCCGCTGCGCGCCGCGGCTGCGGACATTCTGGTGGCTGCGCAGGCTTCGCGGGCCCCGGACCAGCGCGACGCCGAGCGTCAGGACCGTCGTGTAGACAAAGAGATAGACGACGAACCAGAGGTGGTTCCACGCCGGGAGCCAGAGCCCGTCGAGCGGGGCGAAGCGGAAGGCGTCGTGCGTCCAGAAGGTCCAGTAGCTGCCCGCATAGCCGTGCCGGGTGACGAGCTCGACCCAGGGTTGCGGGGGGACGATGACGAGGATGCCGAAGGCGAGCGGTACGAGCAGCCGGTAGCAGCGCGTCGCGAAGAAGCGGACCGGGCCGCTCGACCGGCGGAGCAGCGCGCGGCTGGCATAGCCCGACACGACGAACAGCAACGTCAGCCGCCACGCATTGGTGGCGAGCATCGGCAGCCGGACCCAGTCCTCGACATGCAGCGACTTCACATGGAAGTTCCACGGCACGAAGACCATCGCGATATGGTAAAGGATCAGCAGGGCGAAGGCGCCGATCCGCAGCCAGTCCATGCCGTAATGCCGGGTCATCGCAGCGCCCTAGGCGGCGGGTGACGGGGCTGCAAGCACGCGCTGCCCCGTCACACCGGCGCGGGCCCGCCCGGCCCGGCCCGGTCAGGCGGCCATGCGGGGGACGCCGAGGAAGTCGCGTTTGCCGAGCGGGACGCCCTGGGCGCGCAGGATCGCGTAGGCGATGCTGGCGTGGAAGTAGAAATTGGGCTGCGAGAAGGACAACAGGAAGTTGGCGCCGGTGAAGGGCATGACATAGCTGCCGAATTCGAACTTCGTCGCGGCGGTGGCGAGCGTGTCGAATTCGGCCGGGTCATAGCCCTCGAGCGTCGCGATCGCGCCCTGGACCGCGGCGTGGAGCCCGGCGAAGTCGGTCGGCCAGGCGCTGCGGTCGGGCGAGAAGACGCCGTCGCGGACGCCCTGCACGCCGCCCGCCGAATGCGCGACGCACGACTTCACCTGATAGCCGAAGGGGAGCATGTCGTCGGCGAGCTTCGCGTCGATCAGCGTGGCGGGGTCGATCCCGCGCTCGGTGGCGAAGGCTTCCGCCTTGTCGAGCAGCGCGTCGAGCGCGCGCAGGACCTGGAGATTGGAGGGGATCGTCGCATCGTAGAGGGACAGGGTCATCGATCGGGCTCCGCTGAGATGCGGCAACCTATGGCCGTGCGGCGGCATGTGCCAGCGTTGTTTCGCTCGCCGCGTCCAGCCGCTATATACGGCGGTGAACCCACGAGGAATCTTCATGTCCCTTCGTCCCTGGCGCGATATCACCCGCCGTACGAGCCGCCAAATCATGGTCGGCAACGTCCCCGTCGGCGGCGATGCGCCCGTCACCGTGCAGACGATGACCAACACGCCGACCGACGACATCAAGGCGACGGTCGACCAGATCCGCCGCTGCGAAGAGGCGGGCGTCGACATCATCCGCGTCAGCTGTCCCGATGTCGAATCGACCAGCGCGCTGAAGCAGATCGTCCGCGCGAGCCGCGTGCCGATCGTCGCGGATATCCATTTCCACTATAAGCGCGCGCTCGAGGCGGCGGATGCGGGGGCGGCGTGCCTGCGGATCAACCCGGGCAATATCGGGTCTGCGAGCCGCGTGAAGGAGGTCGTCGACGCGGCGAAATCCAATGGCTGCGCGATCCGGATCGGCGTGAACGGCGGAAGCCTCGAGCGGCATCTGCTCGAAAAATATGGCGAGCCGTGCCCCGATGCGCTGGTCGAATCGGCGCTCGATCATATCAAGTTGCTGCAGGACCATGACTTTCACGAGTTCAAGGTCGCGGTGAAGGCGTCCGACCTGTTCCTCGCGGTCGCGGCCTATCAGCAGCTCGCCGAACAGGTCGACTGCCCGCTGCACCTCGGCATCACCGAGGCGGGCGGGTTCGTCGGCGGCACGGTCAAGTCGGCGATCGGGATGGGCAGCCTGCTCTGGTACGGGATCGGCGACACGATCCGCGTCTCGCTGTCGGCCGAGCCCGAGGAGGAAGTGCGCGTCGGGTTCGAGATTTTGAAGGCGCTCGGCATCCGCAACCGCGGCGTGCGTGTCGTGTCGTGCCCGAGCTGTGCGCGGCAAGGGTTCGACGTGATCCGCACCGTCCAGGCGCTCGAGGAGCGGTTGCAGCATATCCGCACGCCGATGTCGCTCAGCGTGCTTGGCTGCGTCGTGAACGGGCCGGGCGAGGCGCGCGAGACCGATATCGGGATCACTGGCGGCGGCAACGGCAAGCACATGGTGTATCTGTCGGGGGTCACCGACCATCATGTCCAGGATGCCGATATGGTGAACCATATCGTCAAGCTGGTCGAGGCCAAGGCGGCGGAGATCGAGGCCGCGGATGCGGCGGTCGCGGCGCTGGTGCCGGAGATGGCGGCGGAATAAGCGGGGTCTTATCGGGCGGTTGGCGGAGCCGGGCGTCGCCCTCACCTTCCGTCATCCTGACGCAAGTCAGGATCCAGGGCGGCGGGGGTGGTGCTGCTTGGCTCTGGATCCTGACTTTCGTCAGGATGACGGGGTGGGCTGACGGACGTTTCGGGTTTTGGCGGTGCTTCGACTTCGCTCAGCACGAGCCGGAGGGGCGTGGCAGTGCTTCGACTTCGCTCAGCACGAGCGGGAGGGTGGCGTTGTTTGGCTCTGGGTCCTGACTTTCGTCAGGATGACGGGGAGGACGCCTCCGCTGTTCTCCCGCGTAGGCGGGAGTCCAGGGTTTTTGCGGTGGGGGTGGGGCTTCTGGGCCCCCGCTTTCGCGGGGGAACCGGCACTCGCGATCGTGAGGATGCTGACAGCCTGCGGGCGATGATGGCGCCGGTGGGGGATGCCGGTTAAGCGGGGGGATGGGTATTGGCATCTTCTCGGCGGCGGGGCGGGCGGCGTGACGGGGCGCAGCGTTTCGCCGGCGCTGGCCCTTGCCGTCGCGGCGCTCGGGATCGGGTTGTTCTCGGTCATGGACGCGGTGATGAAGTCGCTGGTGCTGGGGATCGGGGTGTATAACGCGCTGCTGTGGCGGCAGATGGCGAGTGTCGGGCTGGGGGCGGTCGCCTGGAAGCTCGGGCGGAGCGGGCGGCCGAGCGGGCGGGCGCTGAAACTCCATTGTGCCAGAGGGTTGGTGACCGCGGCGATGGCGCTGCTGTTCTTCTGGGGGCTGGCGCGCGTGCCGATGGCGCAGGCGATTTCGCTGACCTACATCTCGCCGATCCTCGCGCTGCTGCTCGCCGCCGTCACGCTGGGTGAGCGGGTCGGGCGCCGGGTCGTGGTCGCGTCGATCCTGGCGCTGGGCGGGGTCGGAATCGTGATGATCGGGCATGGCCGCGAGGGCGCGGCGGGGGCGGCGAGCCTGACGGGGGTCGCGGCGGTGCTGGGATCGGCGCTGCTCTATGCGGTCAACCTGGTGATCGCGCGGGTGCAGGCGCAGGCGGCGCGGCCGGGCGAGATCGCGTTCTTCCAGGCGCTGGTGGTGACCGCGACGCTGGCGCTTGCGGCGCCGTGGCTGGCGGTGGTGCCCGATGCGGCGACATGGCCGCAGCTGTTGCTGGCGGCGGGGCTGGCGACCGCGTCGCTGTGGCTGCTCGGCTGGGCCTATGCGCACGGCGACACAGGATTTCTCGCGACGACCGAATATAGCTCGTTCGTCTATGCCGCAGGGCTCGGCTATCTGGTGTTCGGCGAGCGGGTGTCGGCGTTTACCGCGTGCGGCGCGGGTGTCATCGTCGTCGCATGCCTGTATGCGGCGCGGCGGCGCGATATCGCGCAGACGTCGATGGAGGCCGCCGCATGACCCAGATCCGTTCCGCCACCCGCGCCGATACCGGCACGATCCTGCGCTTTGTGCGCGAACTCGCGGCGTTCGAGCGCGAACCCGATGCGGTCGAGGCGACCGAGGCGACGCTGGGCGAGGCGCTGTTCGGGGATGCCCCCGCGGCGGAGGCGGTGATCGCGGACGGGCCGCAGGGACCGGTCGGGTTCGCGGTGTTTTTCCACAATTTCTCGACCTGGACGGGCAAGCGCGGGGTGTATCTGGAGGATCTGTACGTGACGCCCGAGGCGCGCGGGCAGGGGGTCGGCGGTGCGCTGCTGGCGCATCTGGCGGGGATCGCGATCGACCGCGGATGCGCGCGGTTCGAATGGTCGGTGCTCGACTGGAATGCGGATGCGATCGCGGTCTATCGCAAGCTGGGTGCGGTGGGGATGGAGGACTGGACGATCCAGCGGTTGACGGGGGATGCGCTGGTGAAGCTGGCGGGGCGGTAGGCCTGTCGTCAGCCGCGGGCGCCGTCATCCTGACGGACGTCAGGATCCAGAGCCAAACAGGTTGGCGCTAAGTAACTCTGGATCCTGACTTTCGTCAGGATGACGGAAGAAGAAGGGATGACGGGAGAAAAAGGGGGGGCGCGTCAGTTGCGGGCGACCGTCGTGCGCCAGATGACGGGCCAGGTGATCGCGCCGCGGCATTCGCCCATCATGCGCATTTCGGAGAGGCGGAAGCGGGTGCCGTCCCAGACATAGTCTTGGCCGACGCCGCAGTCGCCGATGCCGCGGCCCTTGGCGTAGGAGCTGAGCAGTCCGGTCTTCGGGTCGTAGCCCGCGTTGACGAGCGCGGGTTTCGCGCCGGGTTCGCCGAATTGCGGGGGCAGGTCGAACGGCGCTTCGCTGGCCTTGCCGTCGCGGACGATCAGCGCGCGGGTGATGACATTATACGCGCCGGATCCGCAGGATAGCAGGACGAGGTCGGTGGTCGCGTCGAGCGCATGGGTCTCGTTGGTGACGGGGCCGAACTGGTCCGCGGCACAGCCGGTGCGCTGGCGCATCTGTGCGACGAGCGGCGCGGCGGGGGCCTGCGCGCTACGGTCGGTGAGCGGGGCGGCGAGGATCGTCGGGAGCGCGGGCGGGGTGGTCGCGGGCGGCGTGTCGCCGGTCGCGACGAGCGCGGTGGCGGTGTCCGCGCGGCCCTGTTGCGCGTCGGCATAGCGGAGCGCCGCGGCGGCGCCGGTGATGACGACGGGGATCGTCCGGCCGTCGAGTCGCGCGGTCATCGCGGTGCCGGTGGCGAGGCGGCGGGCGAGCGTCATCGCGACCGGGCCGGTGACGGTGAAGCGCCGGTCGTCGCCCGGATTGCCGCTGGCGAGCGGGGTGCCGTCGATCGCGACGACGACGCGGCGCAGCGCGCTGCCCGGCGTGCCGATCGTCACCGATACGGGCGCGTCGGCGGCGGGGCCGCGCTCGACCACGATCGACAGTTCGGCGATGCTCGAATCGTCGGGCGCCATCGAGACCGCGGTGCAATAGGCACCGTTGTCGCAGGCAATTCCCCAGGCGCCGAAGGTCTTTACGCTGGTCGGGCGGGGGCGTGCCTTCGAATCGACGGCGGGCTCCGCGGGGGCCTGCGGGGCGGCGCCGTGCGCGATCGGGCGCGGTTTGGGGCGGGCTGGGGTTTCGAGCGGGACGGTCGCGTCGTTGGGCGCGCCGGTGTTGCCGCTGGGGCTGCAGGCCGTCGCGGCCAGCAGAACCGAAACGGGCAGAACCGAAACGGGCAGAAGCGAAACGAGAACTGGATAGCGCATGCGACCTCCTGACCGGTCTGGCGGCGACGGTCCCGCTTCGATAGGGGCGAGGCCATAGTCGAACAACCGTCAATGGTAAGGGCGGCAATCAAGATGGAGAGTGCGATGCAGACGATCGGCGTAATCGGCGCGGGACAGATGGGCGCGGGGATCGCGCAGGTCGCCGCGCAGGCGGGCTACCGCGTGCTGCTGGCCGATATGGGCCTGCCCCAGGCCGAGGCGGGCAAGGCGGGGATCGGCAAGGCGATGGCGCGGCTGGTCGAGAAGGAGAAGATCACCGCCGACGTCCGCGAGACGACTTTGGCGAACATCGAACCGGTCGCGAGCGTCGCGGAGATGGGCGACTGTTTCATCGTCGTCGAGGCCGCGACCGAGCGCGAGGCGATCAAGCGGACGATCTTTGCCGAGGTCGGCAAGGTGTTGAAAGCGGACGCGATCCTGGCGTCGAACACCTCGTCGATCCCGATCACGCGGCTGGCACAGGCGGCCCCCGATCCGGCGCGGTTCATGGGGGTGCATTTCTTCAACCCGGTGCCGGTGATGCGGCCGATCGAGCTGATCCGCGGGCTCGCCACGTCGGACGCGACGGTCGCCGCGGTCGAGGCGTTCGCCGAAAAGCTCGGCAAGCAGGTCGTGCATGCGAACGACGCGCCGGGCTTCATCGTCAACCGCGTGCTGATGCCGATGATCAACGAGGCGTGCTTTGCGCTCGGCGAAGGCGTGGCGGGGGTGCGCGACATCGACCTGGCGTGCCAGCTTGGGCTCAATCATCCGATGGGGCCTTTGACTTTGGCCGATTTCATCGGGCTCGACACCTGCCTGGAGATCACCCGCGTGCTGTTCGAGGGGACCGGCGATCCCAAGTTCCGGCCCGCGCCGCTGCTGGTCAAATATGTCGAGGCCGGGTGGTTCGGGCGCAAGACCAAGCGCGGCTTCTATGACTATTCGGGTGCGGAGCCGGTGCCGACCCGCTAACCAGATCGGTTATTCACCCTTGACATCGTCACGCTGTTCTGGCACATAACGGGAACGATGACGAATTGCGAGTCGGGCCGGACGCGGTCGGGGTGATCCCCCGGCGGCGGACCGGCCCGATCCATTTGGGGGATGGTGCATGGCGGCGGGTGGGGCGGCGGGCGGGAAAGCTGGGGGCCGGTTGCAGGTGCGCAAGGCCGCCAAGGGCGGCTGGACATCCGCCAAGCGCGCGGCGTTTCTCGAGCATCTGGCGGCGACGTGCAACATCGCGGCGTCGGCGCGCGCGGTCGGGATGGCGCCGCGCGGGGCGCATGCGCTGAAGGCGCGCGACGCAGTGTTCGCGACCGCCTGGGCGGGGGCGATCGAGGCGGCGTACGAGACGCTCGAGGCGCGGTTGCTGGCCTATGCGCTGGGGGAAGCCGAGGGGGAAGCTGAGGCGGAGTCTGAGCGGGAGCCTGAGGCGGAGTCTGGCAGGGTCGTTGACGGGGATGCGGCGGCGGCGTTGCGCGGGGCGCATTTCGATCCGCGGGTGGCGGTGCAGGCGCTGGGGTTTCGCAAGCGGGCGGGGGGCGCTGCCGGTGGCGGGGCTGGCGGATCGGGGGCGGGGACGCTGTGCAAGCGCGTGTCGCTGGCCGAGCTGGAGGCGGTGCTGTTCGCGCGGCTCGATGCGCTCGATGCGCAGGCTTCGTCCGTCACGGGGGATGCGTGATGGCGGATAGCGGGGGTGCGACGTTCGATCCTGCCGTGCTCGCGCGGTTGCGGGGGTTGCCGCGGGGGCAGCTGGTGACGCTGTTGCGCGGGCTGTCCGAGGCGGAACTCAGGACGCTGCACGAGAGCTGGGCGATCTGGGCGTTGCCGGGGCAGCGCGAACCCGCGGGCGACTGGCAGGTCTGGCTGATCCGCGCGGGCCGCGGCTTCGGCAAGACGCGCGCGGGCGCCGAATGGGTGAGCGCGCTGGCCCGCGCGATGCCCGGCGCGCGGATCGCGATGGTCGGCGGGACGATGGACGACGTCCGCAAGGTGATGGTCGAGGGCGAGAGCGGGCTGATCGCGGTGGCGCAGGCGGGCGAGACCTATCGCTGGCGGCGCGACGCGGGCGAGTTCGTGTTCGACAGCGGCGCGCGCGCCTTCGTCTATTCGGCGGAGGCGCCCGAGAAACTGCGCGGGCCCGAGCATCATGCGGCGTGGTGCGACGAGCTGGCCAAGTGGCGCTATGGCGACGCGACCTGGGACAATCTGATGATGGGGCTGCGGATCGGCGACCGGCCGCGCGTGCTGGTGACGACGACGCCGCGGCCGGTGCCGCTGATGCGGCGGCTGCTCGCGCTGCCGGATCTGTATGAATCGCGCGGGGGGACGGGGGAGAATCCGTTCCTGCCCGCGTCGTTCGTCGCGGCGATGACCCAGACCTATGCGGGGACGCGGCTGGGGCGGCAGGAGCTGGACGGCGAGCTGATCGACGATGTCGAGGGGGCGCTGTGGACGCGCGACCTGCTCGAGCGGCAGCGTGGCGCGGTGGTGCCGGCGCTGGTGCGCGTGGTCGTGGGGGTTGATCCGCCCGCGGGGACGGGGGGCGATGCGTGCGGGATCGTGTGCGTCGCGCTGGGCGATAACGGGCTCGCCTATGTGCTGGAAGATGCGAGTGTTGCGGGCCTGTCGCCCGAGGGCTGGGCGCGCGCGGTGGCGGACTGTGCGGCGAAGCACGGTGCGGACCGGGTGGTCGCGGAGTGCAACCAGGGCGGGGAGATGGTCCGCAGCGTGCTGATGGCGGCGGACTGTGCGCTGCCGGTGCGGCTGGTCCATGCGAGCCGCGGGAAGGTCGCGCGGGCGGAGCCGGTGGCGACGTTGTACGAGGGCGGGCGGGTCTTTCATGTCGGGGCGTTTCCGGCGCTGGAGGACGAGCTCTGCGGGCTGGTGAGCGGGGGGTATGTCGGGCCGGGGCGCTCGCCGGATCGGGCGGATGCGCTGGTGTGGGCGTTGACGGAGTTGTGCTTGCGGCGGCGGGTTAAGGTGGGGGTTCGGGTGGTTTGAGGGGGGCACCGGCCCGTCCCCCCCCCCCCGTCCGTTCGTGCTGAGCGTAGTCGAAGCACTGGCGCGCGGGTCGTGCCCTTCGACTTCGCTCAGGGCGAACGGGGGTGGCGTTGTGGGTGGGGTTTCGAGCCTCACGTGCCCTCACCCTCCCACGCTTCGCGCGGGCCCCTCCCTCTCCCCCGGGGGGAGAGGGGTTTTGGTCCCCCCTTCTCCGTCATCCTGACGAAAGTCAGGATCCAGGGTCGCGGGGGTGACGCTTTTGGCTCTGGGTCCTGACTTTCGTCAGGATGACGGGTGGGGTGGGGGTGGGGGTTCGAGCCTCGCTTGCCCTCACCCTCCCACGCTTTGCGTGGGTCCCTCCCTCTCCCCCGGGGGGAGAGGGTTTTTGTTACGGTTTTCGGGAGGGTTTTATGGGGTTGTTCGGGTGGAAGTCCGGGCGGGAGGGCGCGCGGCCGGCTTTGTCGGGGGCGGGGAGTCTTGGCTGGGCGGGGGCGGGCGGTGTCGCGGGGGCGCGGGGGTATGAGGCGCAGGTGCGCGAGGCGTATCTGGGGAATGCGGTGGCGCAGCGGGCGGTGAAGCTGGTCGTGGAGGGCGTCGGGTCTCCCCCTAGGGGAGAGGGGTTTTGAGTTTCGGGCGTCCTTCGGGGCGCCTTTTTTTGTTTCTTGGCAGGGAGATGGACATGACGGTGATGGATCGGCCGATGCTGGAGGGGGCGGCGCCTTCGGGGGCGTTTGCGGGGTTCGTGCGGAGTGGCGCGACGATCGAGATGAAGGCGTTTACCGGGGTCTCGGGTGATGCGGGCGGCTATGCGGTGCCGCGCGAGGTGGATGTCGGTCGCGGTCGATGGCGTCGCGACGTCGGGCTTCTCGGTGGTCGCCGGGGGGTGGGTGGTGCTCGACGCGGCGCCCGCGGCGGGTGCGGTGGTGAGCGCGGGGTTCGCGTTCGACGTGCCGGTGCGGTTTGCCGAGGACCGGCTGAGTGTCGCGCGGGCGACGTTCATGGCGGGGGTGGCGGCGTCGGTGCCTCTGGTGGAGGTGCGGGAGGGGTAGGCTTCACGCCGTTCGTGCTGAGCGTAGTCGAAGCACTGGTGTGCGGGGCCTGCCCTTCGACTTCGCTCAGGGCGAACGGGGGGGCTTGGGCGTCGGGCCTGAGCCTCACGTGCCCTCACCCTCCCACGCTTCGCGCGGGCCCCTCCCTCTCCCCCGGGGGGAGAGGGGTTTTGGAGAATTTCGATGACGGATGTTGGGGTGACGACGGTGGCGTTGTGCTGGCGGGTGGCGCGGCGGGATGGGGTGGCGGTGGGGTTGACGGGGCATGACCGGGATCTGCTGGTCGACGGGCTGGTCCACCGCGCGGCGCCGGGGATGACGCCGTCGGCGATCGCGCGGTCGGGGGTGCTCGAGCCGGGGGCGGAGGCGGATACGATGGATGTCGCGGGCGCGCTGAGTTCGGCGGCGATCGGCGAGCGCGATCTGCTGAGCGGGCGGTGGGACGGCGCGCGGGTGCGCGTGTTCGCGGTCGACTGGACCGATCCGCGCGATCCGCTGACGCTGGGCGAGGGGGTGATCGGCGCGGTCGAGCTGGGCGAGGACGGGTTCACCGCCGAGCTGCGCGGCGCGAGCGCGGCGTTCGACCGGCCGGTGGTCGAGGAGACGTCGCCCGAATGTCGCGCGACGCTGGGCGACCGGCGGTGCCGCGTGGCGATGGCGGCGCGGCGGCGGTTCGCGCGGGTGACCGCGTGCGAGGGGGCGGTGGTGACGCTCGACCTGGCGGCGACGGGAGCGGGCGATGTCTATGCGGGCGGGCTGCTGCGGTGGTTCGGGGGGGCGAACAGCGGGCTGGAGAGCGCGGTCGCGGCGTCCGACGCCGGGCCGGCGGGGGCCACCCGCGTGACGCTGGCGCGGGCGCCGGTGCTGGCGGTGGTGCCGGGCGTGCTCGTCGAGCTGAGCGAGGGGTGCGACAGGAGTCTGGCGACCTGTGCGACGCGGTTCGGCAATGCGGTGAATTTTCGCGGCGAGCCCTATCTGCCGGGGATCGACCTGCTGACGCGGTATCCCGGGGCATGAGCGGCGTCGAGGTGGCGGGGGCCGTCGAGGCGGCTGCGCTGGCGGCGGTGGGGAGCCGGTTCCGGGTGCATGGCCGGGTGGCGGCGACGGGGCTGGATTGCGTCGGGCTGGTCGCGCTGGCGCTTAGGGCGGGCGGGTGCGGGGTCGCGGTGCCGACCGGCTATGCGCTGCGGGGCGGCGATCCGGCGGGCGGTGGCGGCTGACGCAGCTGCTGCGCGGGCGGCGCGGGACCGAGGCGGCGATCGGCACGCAGGCGCCGGGCGACGGCTTCGTGCTGATCAGCGCGGATTCGGTGCGGACGATCGACCTGCCGGTCGCGGCGATCGGCGGGACGGTGCGGGTGATGGCGTCGGGGGTGGGCGATGCGGTGCCGGTCGAGACCCGGCTGGTGCTGGCAGGCGCGTCGGTGCTGCCGCCGTCGCCGGTCGGCTTGCGCGCGACGATCGCGGCGGATGGCGGCGCGACGCTGCGCTGGACGCGGCGGAGCCGGGCGGGGTGGCGCTGGATCGATGGCGGCGACGTGCCGCTGGGCGAGGGTGGCGAAGCCTATGCGGTGACGGTCCTGACGGGCGCGGGGGTGACGCGCCTCGTCGAGACGACGACGCCGGTCGTGACGCTGTCCGCGGCGGAACGCGCGGCGGGGGCGGTGCGGGTCGAGGTGCGCCAGCGCGGCGACTTCGGCGTGTCGCTGCCCGCGATACTGATGGTGTGACGAGGGGGAGAGTGGCGATGACGGACGAGACGAGCGTGCGGACGGGGTTGCCGCTGCTGCAGCCGGGGCAGGCGCAGAAGGAGATGGGGCATAACGAGGCGCTCGCGCTGATCGACCTGCTGCTGCAGCCGAGCGTGGTGACGGTCGGGCTGAACGTGCCGCCGGCCGCGCCCGCGCCCGGCGCGTGCTGGATCGTCGGGGCCGCGCCGACCGGGGACTGGGGCCCCCACGCGCAGGCGCTGGCGGGCTGGACGCCGGGGGGCTGGCGGTTCGCCGCACCGCGTGCCGGCATGACGGTGTGGCGCGAGGATCTGGCGACGCTGATCCGGCATGACGGGGCGGGCTGGACAGCCGCCGATATCACCGGCGGGCGGGTCGTGATCGGCGGTAACAAGGTGGTCGGCGCGCAAGGCGCGGCAATTGCCGATCCGGTCGGTGGAGCCGTGGTCGATACGTCCGCCCGGGCTACACTTTCCGCCGTTCTGGTGCTATTGAGGAGCCACGGATTGATCGCCGCCTAAACACTCTAAAAACTGTGGCGTTCCAGCAACACCTCGAACTTTTGTGCGCTTGCGTGGAAACAAGCCGAAGGATAGGGAGTTTGCGATGTCCGTGTGACACTCATGAAAGGGGATTTATATGCGGAAGCTTGCCGTCGTTCTGGCACTCGCCTCCACCGCACTCGCCACTCCTGCCCTCGCCCGCGACAAGTCGTGGTACGTTGGCATCGAAGGCGGTGCGATGATCGTTGAAGACATCGATTACGACATCGGTGCTCTGAACAATGCCGGTTCGGTCGACCATGACTATGGTTATGACGTCGACGCAGTCATGGGCTACGATTTCGGTGGCTTCCGCCTCGAAACCGAAGTCGGTTACCGCAAGGCTACTGTGGACGGCTATTCGTCGACCACGACCACGCCGTACTTCACGGGCGCAGGCGCACTCGTCAACGCACCGGCTGGCAACTATGACTATGCTGGCGGTTCTTCGTCGGCACTCAGCTTCATGCTGAACGGCCTTCTGGACTTCGGTCCGGATGACGGCATCCAGGGCTTTGTCGGCGGTGGTGTCGGTGTTGCTCGCGTCAAGGCGAACTACGCCCTCAACAACAACGGTTCGTTCCTGAACGATTCGGACACCGTGTTCGCCTATCAGGGCCTCGCCGGTATCCGTGCACCGCTGACCGACCACATCGACGCGACGCTGAAGTATCGTTTCTTCAACGCCGAGAACGTCAAGCTGGTCGACAACACCAACCGCTTGTTCGACGGTCGTTACCGTTCGCACAGCATCCTTGGTGGTGTGACGTACAACTTCGGCACACCTGCCGAGCCGATGGCACCTCCTCCCCCGCCGCCGGCACCCGAGCCCATGGCTCCCCCGCCGCCGCCGGCGCCGGTCGAGGTCGTTTGCTCGCCTGGTCCGTTCATCGTGTTCTTCGAGTGGGACAAGTCGGACATCACGCCTGAGGCTGCGTCGATCCTCGACAACGCCGTCACGCAGTACCAGTCGTGCGGCAACGCACAGGTCATGCTGGCAGGCCACGCCGATAAGTCGGGTTCGGCGTCGTACAACGTCGGTCTCTCGCAGCGTCGTGCAGACGGCGTCCGCGCCTATCTGTCGTCGCATGCGATCCCGGATGGCGTGATCTCGACCGAAGCGTTCGGTGAGAGCCGTCCGCGCGTCGACACCGCCGATGGCGTGCGCGAAGTGCAGAACCGTCGCGTGGAAGTCACCTACGGTCCGGGTTCGGGCCAGTAAGACTTCCGCCCTCCGGTCCTTCGGGATCGGATGCGGGAAAAGATCGGGGAGGTCGGCGCGAGCCGGCCTCCTTTTTCTTTTGTCTGCTGTTCTTTGGGGCGGGAAGAAGTTTGGTTCGCGCGGAGGCGCGGAGGCGCGGAGCCTTTTGGGGTGGGCCGCGGGGGTGCATCACGGAGGTCTGGGCAGGATTTGGCGTGCCGCACGGGATGCTTCGGCGCGGTCGCGCATGGGCGTGCGTTGGAAGTGTTCACGCGAAGGCGCAAAGGCGCGAAGATCTTGGGGCTGCCTTCTTGTGTGCCGCCGGGCGGCGGGGCGCGGCTTCGCTGATCGTGGTCGGGGCGGTCAGCCGGCTGACGTGCAATCTTTGCGCCTTCGCGCCTTCGCGTGAGATGCTAATCACTGCGCCTGGCGGCGGCGTTTACGACGTGGGGGGATCGTCGGCCTCGAGGGCGGGGGCGAGCCAGGTGGGGATGAGCGCGTCGCCGAGGGCGTCGGTGCGGCGGTGGTCGATCATCAGGGCGAGGTCGGGATAGGTGACGCGGGTGCGGCTGCTCGGTTCGGTGAAGGGCGCGACGACCAGGCGGCGGTTGACCTTCGAACGGTGGTGCATCCGCGCAGTATTCTCCTGGCCGACATAGCAGCCCTTGGTGAAGCTGACGCCGTTCAGCTCGCGCGCATTGCATTCGAGCCAGAGCGTCTCGCCATTGCCGAGCTCGGCAACGCCTTCGGTCACGCCGAGCGACAGCCGGTGTGCGTGCCAGGCGGGTGACGCATCGCCTGCCGCTGCGTCCGCGGGGGCGAGCCAGCGGTGGCCGAGCGCGGGAAGCCGCGGATCGGGGCTGCCCTCAGTCCCCGTCGGCGACCAGTGGACATGGAGCGGATCGGGCGCGATCGTGATCGCGCGGCGCAGGCGGTAGAGCGTCAGTCGCTTCGCCAGCGCCTCGGCCTGCGTGGCTTCGACATCGACCAGCACATCGGCGCCGTCCGCCCAGAGGATGAAGTCGAACAGCACCTTGCCCTGCGGCGACAGCAAAGCGGCCCAGGCGGGCGCGCCGGGCGCGAGCAACGCGGTGTCGGCGGTCACCAGCCCCTGCAGGAAGCCGCGGACGTCCTCGCCCGCGATGCGCAGCACCGCGCGGTCGGCGAGGCAGGTGGCCGTGTCGGGCCGGGTTGCGCTGTCGGGCTGGGTCATCCCTTTCACCTAGTGCGTGCCCGGCGATTTCCAAGGCGCGCAACCGTCTGGCGTCGTCAGCCGCGCGTCGGTAGGAGGGCGCATGACCGACAGCATCACGATCCGCCGCCCCGACGACTGGCATCTCCACCTGCGCGACGGCGCGATGCTGGACGCGGTCGCGCCGCACAGCGCGCGGCAGTTCGCGCGCGCGATCATCATGCCCAACCTCACCCCGCCGGTGACGACGATCGCCGCCGCGCGCGCCTATCGCGAGCGGATCCTCGCCGCGGTCGGCGGTGCCGATTTCACGCCGCTGATGACCTGCTATCTGACCGACGGCACCGATCCGGCGGAGATCGAGCGCGGCCATGCCGAGGGCGTGTTCACCGCGTGCAAGCTCTACCCTGCGCATGCGACGACCAATTCGGCGCACGGCGTCACCGATATCCGCGCGCTGACCGGCGTGCTCGAGACGCTGCAGCGGATCGGCATGCCGCTGCTGATCCACGGCGAGGTGACGGACAAGAGCATCGACATCTTCGACCGTGAGGCGGTGTTCGTCGAGCGGACGCTCGCGCCGCTGACGCGCGACTATCCGGGGCTGAAGATCGTGCTCGAGCACATCACCACCGCCGAGGCCGCGGCGTTCGTGACCGAGGCGGATCATCCGATCGCCGCGACGATCACCCCGCAGCATCTGCTGATCAACCGCAACGCGCTGTTCGACGGCGGGCTTCGGCCGCACGCCTATTGCCTGCCCGTGCTCAAGCGCGAGACCCACCGGCTCGCGGTGCGGAAGGCCGCGGTGTCGGGATCCCCGCGCTTCTTTCTCGGCACCGACAGCGCACCGCATGTCGTGGGGGCGAAGGAATCGGGCTGCGGCTGTGCGGGGATCTTCAACGCGCCGTTCGCGCTCGAGGCGTATCTCGGCGTGTTCGACGCGGAGGGCGCGATCGACCGGTTCGAGGGGTTCGCGTCGGAGCACGGCGCGCGCTTCTACCGGCTGCCGCTGAACGAGGGCACGGTGACGCTGGTGCGCGAGAGCGTGATCGTGCCCGAGCGGGTCGGGGAGGGGGATACGTCGGTCGTGCCGTTCCTGGCGGGGACTGATGCTGGGTGGCGGTTCGCGGGCTAAGGGGCGCCGTCCGTTTCCCTTCTCCCGTCATCCTGACGAAAGTCAGGATCCAGAGCCCAGCAGCGACGGCGTTCGTGACCCTGGGTCCTGACGTTCGTCAGGATGACGGTTGGGGGGTCAGTTCGCCGGATCCTCCTCCGCGAGTCGGTCGAGCCAGAGCCGCGCTTCCTTCTGTTCGCCGGGTGCGCTCGCGCTGACCGGCCCGCGCGCGGCGAAGAAGTCGCGGTGGAGCGCGAACGGGTCGAGCATCAGCCGGTCGCGCATCGCGTCGATCTCGGTGCCCATTTCACGCAGCGCGGCGATCGTCGGGGCGATCGCGGTGCGGACGCGGCGGTCGCTGCTGCGGTCGAACAGCCCGAGCGCGCCGTTCGCGGTTTTCTCCAGCGCGGCGATCAGCGTTGCGCGATACTCGGTTTCGAGGTCCTCGCGCTGGGCGTCGAGACGGGCGAGGCGGTCGGGTTTGGCCATTCGCGTGGCGTTAGGCGATTGTGGGGGTGGGCGCTACCGGGGGCTGGTGTCGCCGTGGGTGCCCGGCGGCCCGCCGCACACGCTGTTCTCCCGCGAAGGCGGGAGTCCAGGGTTGTGGGGATGAGGGGTGTGGGCGGGGGTGGCGCCTCGCCGCGGGCAAAGCCCGCGGCGTCGGACGGCGCTACGCGCCGCCGGCCGGGCTTGCGCGAGTCGAGCGGGCGTTGCCGCTCGCCGCGCTGCGCCTTAAAACGGCAACCAGCGGCTCTTGTGGGTGATGTTCATGTACCCGACGTTCACGCCCGCGCGCCAGCCGACGCCGAGCCGGATCGGGATCAGCACGACGTTGCCGCGCCGCAGATAGGTCGCGGCGAATCCGCCGACGAGGTAGAGCCGGCCCTCGACCGCGGGGAAGCGCTTGTAGAGCTCCTCGGTGTCGTAGAGGTTGTAGACCAGCACGAAGACCTTGTTCGCGTCGCCGCCGACGTCGAAGCCGACCGACGGCCCGGTCCAGTAGACCGGCTTCTCGCCCTCGACCTTGTGGTTCATCAGCCCCGAGCCGTAGCGCACGCCGAGGATGAACGCGCCCGACGCCTCGCGGCCGGCGATATAGGCGTTGGGC
Organism: Sphingomonas sp. CFBP 8765; assembly: GCF_014841445.1. Lineage (NCBI taxonomy): Bacteria > Pseudomonadati > Pseudomonadota > Alphaproteobacteria > Sphingomonadales > Sphingomonadaceae > Sphingomonas > Sphingomonas sp. CFBP 8765. The sequence continues at coordinate 662,820 of NZ_JACYTY010000002.1, forward strand.
TGGCCCTGGTCCTTCAGGATGTTCTCGAGGATGCCGCCGAGCCCGGCCGCGCCCTTTCCGAACACGCCTTCGCCCGCGGCGAGCAGATCGTCGCGCTCATAGGTGTCGGCGGCGCTCATCGTCGCCTCCGCGCGTGTCGTCGCACCGGGGCCAGGCGCGGGCGGGGGCGGCGCGGCGGGCTGGACCGGCTCGACCGGCGCGGGCTCCGGATAGCGCTGGTCGGGGACCTGCTGCCCCCGCGATGGGGTGGTGCTGGTCTGGGGCGCGAGATCCCCGTCGATCGCCTGGTTGGGATCGATCGTGCGGACCTGTGCGGGCGCGCTGCTCGCGATCGACGCTGCGAAGGCGCCGAGGCCAAGCCAGAAACTGCGCATGATGCTATCTTCCCCAATGCCGAGTGCGCGTGAGTTAACAAACCCCCGCCTGACCCCGCAATGAATGAAACGGCGGGAAGAGTCGAATTCGCGTCCGGTACCCGCGTAACGACGGTTGCCCCCGCCGCAGACCCTCGCTATAGCCCCGCATCTGCTGCAGCCGGAGACGTGGGTGAGTGGCTGAAACCAGCGGTTTGCTAAACCGCCGTACCGGGTTTACTGGTACCGAGGGTTCGAATCCCTCCGTCTCCGCCATTTTCGTCACCACAGCGTATCGGTGATGTGCCCCCCATTGTAGCGTGCCGACGCTGGGTAACGGGCCGCTTGCGCGCTAGGCCAGGCGCGACTTTCACGTCGGGCGTCTTCGATCACCGCGGCGCTTCGATATCCCACCTAACGGATCGGCGTTGAATATCGGCTGTTGTCGTGTATGCGTGTGGCACCACTAAGAGGGTTGATCATGAAGAAGATTTTCGCTGTCGCCGTCGCTGCCGGCCTGTTCTCGCTCGCAGCTTGCAACACCAGCCCGCGCGAGCAGGCAGCCGACAACATCGAGTCGAACACCGAGGCGGTCGCTGACAACCTCGAGGACGCTGCCGACCTCACGGGCAACGAAGCAGCAGAAGAAAGCCTCGAGAACAAGGCTGACGCGGTGCGTGCGACCGGCCAGAACCAGGCTGAAGACATGCGCACCAACGACGCGGATACTAATCTGTCGAACGGTATCTGAGCCACAGCGCTCAGGGGCGCGGGCCAAGCTGCCTGCGACCCCGAGCGACGTGCAGAAAAGGGCATCCGGGGCGACCCGGATGCCCTTTTTGCGTTCGGGGACTGTGAGCCGAGCGCCGCTGGCGACGCCTATCGCGCAGCCGGCCGGTCAGGCCGCATCGGCCCGCCGGGCGGCGCGGGCGTGTTCGCGGGTGAAATCGCCGACGCCGCGATCGGTGTGGCACAGCCGGTCCCAGTGGCGGAAATACAGGCCGTAATTGCAGCCATAGAGTTCGTGATGGCGCTGATGATGGCTGGCGGTGATCAGCCATCCGCCCAAGGGGCCGCTCCACATGAAGCGCGGGAAGATCTCCCACCCCATGTGGTTGGTCACGCCCATCACCGTCATGATCGTCAGCACGACCCCCAGCCCGTAGATGTGGATCGGCACGAAAAAGACGAGCAGCGGAATGACGATGGCGCCGCTCAGCGCCTCGATCGGGTGAAACGCCATGGCGGCCCATGCCGTCGGCGGACGGCTGGCATGATGGAGCGCGTGCGCGAGCTTGAACGGGGCGGGGCGATGCATCCAGCGATGCGTCCAGTAGAACCAGGCATCGTGGAGGAGCAGATAGGCGAACACCGAGACCGGAAGATACCAGAGCGGATAGGCGTGGACATCGGCATAGACCTGGGTCCAGCCGCGATGCTGCCAGCCCCAGGCGACGACGCCGGCGGGAATGCCGTAGAGCGCGGCGGAGGCGAGGCTCCAGACGATCTCGCGCCGGACCTGCGGATCGAGCCCGAGATACAGCCCCGGATGCTTGCGCGTCGTGATCCAGGCGAACGCGCCCGACACGAGCAGATAGCGGACCCCGACGATGACGGTCATCGCAATGGCGGAGAAGATGATGGCAAGCGTCATGCGGGGTCCTCTACACCGCGGCGGTCGGCGGCGCGAACCGCAAGCGCACGCCGCCGCGCGGGCAGCCCCCACCACGGCGTGCCCGGCGAGAGATGATGTTCGTGATGATAGCCGCCGAAGTGGAAGCAGGTCATCAGCGACAGCGCGGGTCCGATGTCGAGGCTGTGCGCGCGGTGGGTATCCGCGAAGGGCAGGTCGCGCTCGCGGTGCGGCAGCCAGGTGCCGAAGACGAACAGCTGTGCGACGGCACCGAGCGCGGGCAGCGCCCAGAAGATCACGATGTTGCCGAGCGGCGCGCCGAGCAGCAACGTATAGACCAGCGCCACCAATGTGATGCGGATGATCTGGCCGTGCGAATAATAGGTCTTGAAGAACTGCAGGAACCAGCGGGTCAGCCGCGGGTCGCCGCCATGGAAATCGGGATCCCCGGCGCGTCCGGTCTGTTTGTGGTGGAGATGATGCTGCGGGAGCAGGGACGCATAGGACAGGCAGGCATAAAGCGAGAGACAGGTCGCGCCGATCGCCCGGTTCAGCCTTGGATGCTCGGGCGCGAGGGCCCCATGCATCGAATCATGCGCGACGATGAACAGCCCGGTGGAGAGCCAGGTCTGCACGAGGACCATCAGGACCGCGACCGGCAGCGTCGCGAGGCTCCACTGCCAGAAGAAGATGCCGGTGATGTGGATAGCGAGCCACGCGACCATGATCGCGGCGGACAGCGACACGCCGATCCGCATCTGGCGCTTCATCGCGTCCGACGGGTGGGCGGCGGTGATGCTCACCCGCGCTGGTCTGCCGGACTGGTGTTCGGGGTCCGCGCGGGACGGGCGGCGCGACGCTGCGCATCGGCATTGGCACGCAGCTGCGCCTTCAGCACCGCGGGCTTGCGCGCGAACAGGAAGCCGTGACTGACGGTGCCGTCCTTGCCCTCGACCGCGTGATGCAGGCGATGCGCCTGGAGCAGCCGCTTGAAATAGCCCTGTTTGGGGACCCAGCGAAAGCCGCCGCGCTGATGCACGAGCATGTCATGGACGAAGGCGTAGATGCCGCCATAGACGGTGATGCCGAGTGCCGCCCACCACAGCGCCGGGTACCAGAGCCCGACCACGAACAGCACGATCGGGACGATCGCGAAGACGATCGCATAGAGGTCGTTCTTCTCGAACCAGCCCTCATGCTCCTCGTGATGCGACTTGTGCCAGCCCCAGCCCCAGCCGTGCATCACATAGCGGTGCGTCGCCCAGGCGAAGCACTCCATGAACAGGACCATGCCGACGACGATCGCCAGTTTCTCGACCCAGGTCACGACGCGCGATCGGGCAAATCGGCGCTGACCAGAAGCAGTGCATTCAACATGGCGTATATATAACCGTTCGGGGCGGACGATGCGAGGGCGCGCCGCCATAAAAGCACGCGCGGCACCGCGTCGGCGGCCGCGGGCCGGCGGTGGCATACACAGGTAAATCATACGGATGCGATCGATCGCGGCACCGCAGGGCGGGACGCTGCGTTCGACCCCGATGCCCGCTTCGAACTTCCGTGCCGACCACCGCGACACCCCGTCCTGGTTGCTGGTCGCAGCCATGATCCTCAGTTTCCTCGTCGCGCAGCAGGATGACCGCTTCACGGTCGATCCGCTGCGGGCGCTGCCAGCGATCCTGTCGCTGCTCGCGCTGGGCGGCGCGCTGGCGATCGGCCGGTATAGCGCGCGACCGCGTCTTGCCGCGGGGGCGAGGGCGTTTCTGCAGATGACGCTGTTCACGCTGTTCGGCGTGGTCCTCGCCTATGCGCTGGCTGCGAAGTCCGGCACCTTGTGGGATGCCCGGCTGGCGGCGGCGGATCGTGCGGTCGGCTTCGACTGGCCGGTCGTGCTCGCACTGCTCGACCAGTGTCCGCCGCTGATCTGGCTGCTGGGCCTCGCCTATCACAGCCTGACGGTGCAGATGATCGTCGTCATCGTCGCGCTGAGCGGGATGGAGAAATTCGACACGCTGCGGACGATGGTGTGCGCCGCGATCCTGTCGGGGTTCGTCACGATCCTCATTTCGGGTCTGACGCCCGCGATGGGAAATCTGTTCGACCCGGCGCGCTACGTGCATCTCTGGCCGTCGATCGCGTGGCTCGAACAGGGGCTGATCTCCGGGCTGCGAGACGGATCGCTGCGCGTGCTCGATCTCACCATGCTGATGGGGATCGTCAGCTTTCCCAGCTTCCATGCAACGCTCGCCGCGATCTTCATCTGGGCCTTCGGTGCGATGCCGCGCCTTGCCGGACCGGGCCGCGCTTGGGCGATCCTGACGATCGTCGCGACGCCGGTGTTCGGCGGTCACTATGGGGTCGACGTGCTCATGGGGCTGTTGCTCGCGCCGCCCGCGATCGTCGCGGCACAGCGCCTCACGCAGCGCAGGCAGCCCTGTCCTCAGCCAGGTCCAGGCCTGCCGGCATAAGGATCGCGTCGTCGCGCAGCGCCGCCTCGACGCGCGCGGCCGCGTCGGCAGCGCCCCCCGCCATCGCCATCTCCGCCGCGAGCAGGCCGGCCGCGCGGCGATAGCCCGGATCGGTCAGGACATGGCGCAGCGCGGGTTCGAGCCCGCCTCTGGCGGCGTCGGCGGCGGATACGATGCGCGCCGCGCCGATCCGCTTCAGCCGCGCCGCGGTCGCCGGTTGTTCGAACGCCAAGGGGACGGTGACGATCGGCACGCCCGCCGCGAGCGCGTCGAGCACGGTGTTGAAGCCGCCGTGGAGGATGGCTGCCGAACAGTGCGGCAGGATGCGCGTCTGCGACCAGAAGGCGCGGACCAGCGGGTCGCCGGGCAGCGAGGCCGCGTCGCCGTCGCTCAGGCCGCCGCCATGCGCGACCACCGCGCGCGCACCGACCGCGGCACAGGCGGCGGTCATCGCCGCGAACAGCGACCGGCGCGCGCCCTGCAGCGACCCGAGCGAGCAATATATCAGCGGTCGGCCGTCGCTTTCGGGGATGTCGTCCACGGGTTCGTCGAGGCGCCACGGCGCGCCGTACCGGAAGCTCGGTGGCAGGGCGGTGCGCGGAAAGTCGAGTCCTGCCGGGCATTGCGCGATCTGCAGGCGGTCGGACCATTGCTGCTGCGGGTCGGGATCGAGCCCCCAAAGCTGTGCATAGGTCGTCACGATGCGGGTCACCGGGCGCATCAGCAGGTCGCTGACCGCATAGCCGCCATTGTTGCGATTCCGCCCGAGCGCGTCGGCCCGGTATGCCCAGCCGAGAAAGGGCGGGGGGATCATCGGTTCGCGGAGCAGCGGCAGTCCGGTGATCGCGGTCACGAACGGCAGGCCGAGATGGCGTGCCACCAGCGCCCCCGCCGGCTCGACCGAATCCGCCACGACCGCATCGACGCCCAGCCGCGTGAGGGTGGCCGGCAGCGCCGCGAGCAGGAGCTCGGTCATCGCCGCGGTGCTGCGGATCATGCGCGGCAGCCCGACCGGCCCCGATGGCTGGGCGAGCTTGCGATAATGTTCGGCCAGCAAACCTTGGCGATCGGCGGGATGGTCAAGCGGCGCAAACGCGACATCGCCGCGAGGCAGCATCGCCGCGACGTCGGCCATATGCACCAGCGTGACCCGGTGTCCCGCGGCGACGAGCGATGTGCCCAGCGCGACCAGAGGATTGAGGTGCCCGGCGGTCGGCGGCGCGATGATGGCGATATGCCGCCCTGCAACAGTCAATTCAGGAGCTTTCCGACGCCGTCTGGTAGGGCCGCCACTATCAGCATGGATGCGACGCGCGATAGTCGCAATACGGTGATCGAGTATAACTTGGTAACGATCTACCCCTGCGATCGATCTCGCCGCATGGTCGCGCCTGCCAAGACCCGCGCGGCTGCGCGGTGTCATCCCGGCTTCACGATGGACGAATAAGACGCCCCGAATCGCAAGCGGGGGGCGTGGTGAACAGGGACGCGGGGGTTTTCAGGGGCGTCGGGGAGCACCGGCCGGTGACGCCGGCGCTGGCGATGCAATGCCCGGACGCGGCGCTGTCACGCGCGCTGCGTGCGTTCGTGCACGGGCGGCTGGGGCATCACGCCGACGGCGACGACGTCGTGCAGGAAACCTATCTGCGGCTGTTCACCTATCAGGCAAGCGCGCGGGTCGAGGATGTGAAGGCGCTCTGCTTCGCGATCGCGCGCAATCTGCTGCGCGATCATCACCGCGTCGCCCGGCGCGGCGCGCATGTCGAACTGGACGAGGCGATGGTCTGTCCGCTGCCGGCGGCGGATCGGGTGGTGGCGTTCCGCCGCGCGGTCGCGCTGATGGCGGGCGCGCTCGAACGCATGCCGCCGCTGCGCCGCGAGATATTCCTGCGCCGACGGCTGGACGGCCTCACCACCGCGGCGATCGCCGATCGGCTCGACATGAGCACCGCCGCGGTCGAGAAACACGTCGTCCGGGCCTTTGCCGACCTTCGCACCGCGCTGGCGCGGCGGGGGTTCACGATGGAGGCGGGGGCGTGACCGCCGGCAGCAGCAGCAGGGGTGGGGGCAGCAGGGGCGGGGGCGGGGGCGCGGCCGTGACCGATGCCGCGCTGACCGATGCGCTGCGGACCGCCGCTTTGCACTGCGGCCGGCTGTCGGACGAGCAGGTCCGCGCGCTCAGGCGGCGGCGGCGGTCCGTCGTCGTCGCGGCCACGACCGCGCCGCTCGTCGCCGTATTGCTCGCCCTCGGCCTCCGCATGGCCCCGCCGCCCGCCGCGGTGGCACCGTCGCCGCAGCTGTTCGCGACGCGGGCCGGCGAGCGCGCGACCGCGACGCTGGCGGACGGTAGCACCGTCCGGCTGAACGGCGCGACGCGACTGCAGGTCGTCTACACGACCGCCGGGCGCAGTGCCCGGCTGCTGGCGGGCCAGGCGTTCTTCGACGTGCGCCACGATGCCGCGCGCCCCTTCGTCGTGCGTGCGGGGGCCAGCCGGACGCGCGTGCTCGGCACCGCGTTCGACCTGGATCTGACGCGGCGGCAGGTCGCGCTGGCGGTCTATCGCGGCGCGGTCGGGTTCGACCCGCTTAACCCGGCGTCAGCAGGCGCGGGGCGCGGCGTCGTGGTCCGCGCGGGCTATCGCAGCAGCATCCGCGGCGGCGTGACCGCGGTACCCGAGCGCTTCGATCCGGGGCTGCCCGACTGGCGTCAGGGCTGGATCGACACCGCGGGCATGCGGCTCGACGATCTGGTCGAGATCCTCGACCGGCAGGGCGGCGTCCGGATCGCGCGCCCTGCCGAGCCGCTCGCCTCGACGACGGTGTTCGGCCGTTTCCGGACCGATCATCCGCGCCAGCTCCTGGCGGCGATCGGCGGCGGGTTCGGGTTCGCGGTGGTCGAGCGGGATGGGGGTCTCGCGCTCGAAACCGCACGCTGAAAAAAACACTGTCCGGATCCGTCGGGCTGCGCCGTCTTCCTCCCGAATGGCGCGTGGGGGCGCCATGACGGGGGATTATCATGACGCGGTTTTACGGAACGTCGGCACTCGCTCTGGCGGTGTGTGCGCTCACAATGCCAGCGGCGGCACACGCCCGGCCGGCGGGCACGCAGTCGGCGGGGGCACGCGCGTTCGCCATTCCCGCAGGCGACCTCGCCGCGGCGCTGTCGGCCTATTCGAGCGCGACGGGGATGCAGGTGATCGCGGCGCCCGCGCTGATCCAGGGACAGCGGACCGGGGGGGTGAGCGGGCGGCTGACCGCGCCGGCGGCCCTCGCCGTGCTGCTGCGCGGCACGGGCCTGCATCCGGTCGAGAGCAACGGCGTGCTGGTCCTGCGGCGCGCGCCGCCGCGCCCAGGCCTGCGCACCGTCAGCGCACCCGCGCCCGTAGCCACGCCGGCGGTCGCGGGGGGCGTCGCGGGGGGCGTGTCGACGCTGGCGGCTGAGCCGGTCGCGGTCGCCGACGACATCGTCGTCAACGGCTATCGCCGCAGCCTGCTCGCCGCGCAGGAGCTCAAGCGCCGCGCGGTCGGGACCGAGGACAATATCGTCGCGTCGGACATCGCCGCCTTTCCCGACCTCAATCTCGCCGAAGCGCTGCAACGCGTCCCCGGCGTCGCGATCACCCGCGACACCGGCGAAGGCCGCCAGATCGCGCTGCGCGGGCTCGGCCCCGATTTCACGCGCACCCAGCTGAACGGCATGGAAGTGCTCGGCAACACCGCGTCGGGGATGGACAATCGCGGCAACGTCAGCCGCAGCCGCGGCTTCGACTTCAGCCTGTTCGCGTCCGAGCTGTTCAACCGCGTCAGCGTGCAGAAGAGCTATGCCGCCAATCAGGACGAGGGCGGCATCGCCGGGACGGTCCAGCTCTTCACGGCCAAGCCGTTCGACTATGACGGGCAGAAGATCGTGCTGTCGGCCAAGGGCCAGACCAACGACCAGACCAGCGGCATCACCCCGCGGCTCGTCGGGCTGTTCTCGCAGCGCCAGGGCGATTTCGGTGCGCTCGTCTCGGTCGCCTATTCGAAGATCCGCAACAACGAATATGGCTATCGCAACTGGAACTGGGGCAAGGTCACCTACGGCGCGAACAATATCGGGCCCGAGATCGATGCGGCGACACGCGCGCTGCTGCGCGGCGGCACGATCTTCGCACCGCAGGCGCAATCGCCCTCGACCTGGTACACCGACCGCGAGCGGATCGGCGTCACCAGCGCGCTGCAATATCATCCGGGCGATCGGTTCAAGCTCGATGTCGACCTGCTCTACGGACACCTCGCCGACAAGCGTGACGACTGGGCGATCGCGGCGGGCGGCTATAACGCGCTGACCGGCAATGTCAGCGGGACGCAGGTCATCCGCTCCGCGACGATCCAAGGCAATTCGCTCGTCGCCGCCAGCTATACCGGGATCGACCAGCGGACCGAACATCACCGGGTCGAGAACCAGACCGACTTCTATCAGGCGGTGGCCAATGCCGAATGGAAGGTCGGCGATCGCCTGACGCTGACCGCGCTCGCCGGCTATCAGAAGTCGGCGTTCGCGCAGCCGACGTTCGACAAGATCTTCCTGCAGGCGCGCAACACCGCGTTCAGTTTCGACATGCAGCCGACGATCCCGGTCAACACCTATGGCTTCGACCTGACCAAGCCGGCGAACTGGAACGTCCAGCGGCTGGTGACGCAGGAAAACACGATCGACAACGCCTATCGCAACGGCCAGCTCCAGGCGGTCTATACGGTGTCGCCGATCCTGAAGCTCGAGCTCGGCGGCGAGTATAAGCGCTTCACCAACAGCGGGTACCAGTATCTCACCAACATCTTCTACGGGACGCAGGCGACCAGCGACCGCGCGGTGCCCGACGCGCTGAAATACGTGATCAACCGCGACAGCCTGATTCCCTATATCGGCGGCGACGTCGCGGGCATCTACGCGCTGCTCGGCAACAACCGGAACCTGACCGCGGCGAACCTGACCGCGGGCAGCGACTTCCGTATCCGCGAGACGAGCTGGGCGGGCTTCACGCAGCTCGATCTCGATACCGAACTCGGTTCGATGCGGCTGCGCGGCAATGCGGGCGTGCGCTATTACCATACCGCGCTCGTCTCGAGCGGGTCGCTCGCGACCGCGACCAACGGCGTCACGGTGCTCCAGCCCGTGACGGTCAAGACCAGCAACGACGACTGGCTGCCCGCGCTCAACATCGCGCTCGACCTCACGCCCAAGCTGATCGCGCGCGCGTCGGCGAGCCGCAACGTCAACCGTCCCGGCCTGCCGCAGCTTGCCGCCGCGGGCACGCTGACGGTCGCGCCGTTCGGCGGCACGGTGTCGGTCGGCAACCCCAACCTCCAGCCGTTCCGCTCGACCTCGGTGGAAGGCGGGCTGGAATATTATATGGATCGCAACGGCTTCGCGTCGGTCGGCGTGTTCTGGAAGGATCTGGCGAGCTTCATCACCTCGGAGACGTCGCAGGTGCCCTACAGCGCCACCGGCTTCCCGGTCTCGCTGCTGCTGCCGGGGCAGGACGGCACCACGCCGTACAACTATACGCGGCCCGTCAATGGCGACGGCGCCAGCATCCGCGGGGTCGAGGCCGCGGTCCAGCACGACTTCACCTTCCTGCCCGCGCCGTTCGACCATTTCGGCGTGGTCGCCAACGGCACCTGGATCGATGGCGACCAGAAGGCGATCTACAACGGCGTCGCCCAGACCATCCCGCTGTTCAACCTGTCGAAATGGGCCGCCAACGCGACGCTGTATTTCGAGACCGAGCGGTTCGGCGCGCGCGTCTCGACCGCCTATCGCAGCCGCTACATCACCGGCGCGGGCAGCAACGCCAATGTCGGCGACGGCATCCGGCCGACCAACAACGTCGATTTCCAGATCCGCTACAGCCCGGTCGAGAATCTGCGTTTCGTGATCGAGGGCATCAACGTCACCAACCGGCCGATCGAGCAGTTCGCCGATCTCAGCGCCGACCGGACGCTCGTCTACACGCGCAGCGGCCGCATCTTCACCTTCGGCGTGACCACCAGCTTCTGACCTTCGCGTCCGCGGCGCTCCCCGCCGCGGACGCGGGCGTACGGCGTATCTCCACACAGCTGCCACGGGAGTTTGCATGAAAAGCCAAGCTACATTGTTGTCCGCCGTCGGCCTGGCCGCGGCGCTGCTGGCATCGCCCGCGTTCGGACAGGGCTGGCCGTCGCCGGTTGCGCCGCTGCCCGAACGCGCCACCGCGCTCGACAAGCGCTTCCAGCCCGCGGTCGACTTCGACACCGACGTCTGTTTCAACGTCCCCGCGGTCGACGCGTCGGGCGCGATCAGCCCGGCCGCCTCGACCTATGCGACGCGCCCGCCGGCATCGTGCCGCGCCGCGAACTACCGCACGCAGAGCAACGTCTATGCGCGCAGCCGCTGCAACAACGGCTATTGCGGGCGGGTCTACAGCTATTTCTGGCAGTCGGACTTCTCGCATGCGTTCGACTGGGAATCGATCATCGTCTGGACCACCGACCAGGGCACGAGCAGCCGGGTCGTCGGTGTCACCCGCGGCGATCACGGCGATTGGGATACGCGTCCGACCAGCGGCGGCCAGCTCCGCTTCGTCAGCGATGCGAGTGGCGAACACGTCAAGCTCGTCTTCCATTACGAGACCTGGGGCTTTTCGCACCTGTGGCGCTTTTCCAAGACCGACGGCGGCGACGAGCCGGCCGAGAACGGTACCGGCCAGTGGCTCATCCAGCCGCTGGTGAGCTGGAACGGCTATCCGTCGGTCGCGGTCCGCAACGCGGTGTCGAACTACGACTTCAAGGGCGCGAACTTCGACAACAAGGAAGCGCGCTTCGCCAGCATGCTGGCCGCCGCCAATGCCGGCGGCATCGCGCCGGGGTTCAATGCGAATGTCGATGCCGGCAGCAATTCGCCGGGCTGCCCGTCGGGCTCGACGCTCTGTTGATCCAGCCCCGCCCCGCGCCGCCAATGGCGATGCGGGGCGGCACTGGAGGCCGCATGCCACTGCGCCCCGTCCGTCCTTCACCGTTGTTCGGCTGGATCGCGGCGGCGATCATGGTCGCGCTGTTCGGTGCGATCGTCGTCGGCTGGCGCCAGCGGGAGCGCGACGTCGCAGCGACCGCGATCGCCGTCGTGCGGGCCCCGACCATCCCCGTCGCCAGGATCCCGCCATTACCAGAGGCGAGGCCGACCACGGTCGCACCGGTCGCCGCGAACGTCGCGGCCGCGCATCTTCGCACCGTCTACCCGCTGCTGTCCGACGTCACGATCACCTGCCGCGACGATCGCTGCACGCTGAGCGCGACGATCCGCCCGGTGACCGGGCAGGCCGATCTCGACCGGCGGCAGGAGATGCTGCTGGGGGGCCTCGCCGCGGCGCTCGCTGCCGACGGATACCGGTTGGCGGTGCCGTTCCAGATGGACGAGGTCGCCGACAACCTGTTCCGCATCCGCGCATCGGTGACGCCGCGATAACCCGATTGCGCCGGGTCAGGCGCGGACGAGGTGGATGTTGGGGTGGTCGGCGATGATGGTCAGGATGGTGTCGAAATAGGTCTCGCCGCGGCCCTGTTCGAGCGCGTCGAGCTGGGTGGTGATGCGGGCGGCGTCGAAGGCTGTGTTCTGGAGCTTGGCGCGGAGATGGGCTCTGGTGGCGTCGATGCCGAGCGCGGCGCGGCTCGTCTCGATATCCTGCCAGACGAGGATGACCGGCGCCTTGCCCGCAAGCGCTCCGTAGCTGCCGTAGAACAGGTCATCGAGCGCATCGAGGCTGGGGCCGAGCGACCAGTCCTCGTCCGCCATGAAGACGCGGTTGATCTCGTCGTAGAAGCTCGCAATGTCGCGGATCGCGCGGCCGGCAATGGTGAGGGTCATGGCCTTGGGGTCGTCGATCATCCGCGTGCTGGTCCGTCTGCTAGCTGGCGCCGGCCTCGACCCGGCACTGCGACATATCGGGGACAGCCCCCGCGGCGTGCGAGAGTTCCGTGCGTGCGGCGTCGATGTCGCGGCGGAAGTCGGGGGCGGTGTGCACCGTGGCGACGAGGACCGGCTTCACCTGGCGGATCCTTCGAGGTCACCGCATTGCTTGGCGCGACGCACGGGGTTGCAGCGCGCGACATGGCCCTCGGGGAGCGCGACGCGGTAGACGCCGGCGAAGCGCGGATCGGGCCAGAGATAGTCGGTCGAGACATAGTGCGCGCCGCCCGCCAGCGCGGTGTCGCGGGGCACGCCGTCATTGGCGCGCGCCTCACGCGTGTTGGCGTCGGCGCGGGTGCGGACGAGGAAGCCCGCGCGCACGTCGCGGCGGATGCGTTCGGCGTCGCGGACCGGGTCGTTGAGCGTCAGATAGGCGGCGGCGGGCGACGCCTCGTCGGTGTTGATGAAGAACACGCGGCCTTCGAGCGAGCGCCGCGCGCCGCGATAGACCGCGACCTTGGCGGGGGGCTCGTCGAGCGCGAACAGGAATTTGCCGCGCGACGCCTCGAGCAGCGGCCAGTTGTCGGCGAGGACGGCGTCACGCAGCGTCGGATAGCGGCCCTGCACGTCGTCGGGCACGATCAGCCTGGCCGGCGCGAGCACCGAGCGGATCTCCGCATCGAGCGCGTCATAGGCGGCCGCGTCGAACGGCAGCGCGTCGATGCCGCCGCGCGCGGCGTTCTGCTCGTCCTTGGCGTTGAACATCAGCAGGATCGGGACGTGGCGCGGATGGCGGGCCGACCAGTCGCGGACGATTGTCAGGCATTCGGTGAGCAGGACGCAGCTCGACGCGTTGTCGATGCCGGGGATGTGCAGCACCTTGAAGCCCGGCCGCTGCAGCTTCGGGTCCGACGAGCCGCGCGCATAATGCCCGCCCTGCGGATCATAGTTCACGTCGATCTCGAGCTGGCGCGCGCCCGCGTCGAGCTGGTCGACGAGGCTGCGATGCGCATAGTCGAGCGCGTCGGCCATCGCCGGATCGGCGGCGCGCACCTTCGCCATCGTCGCGGCGGGCATCGGCTGCTTGTAGCTGTTGTGCGTGCCGATGACGGCGATGTCGTTGATCCGTAGCGGTGCGGCATCCTTCGCGGTCGCGGGGCCGGCGAGCATGGCGAGGGGGAGAACCGCCGCGGTCGCCCGCAGCGTCGTCGAGATACGCATGATTGTCCTGCCCTGTTGGTGCCCGGCCGGCGTCGTCCGCGGGCTATGGCCGCGCCAGATGACGCGCCGAGGACCGTTCTGTTACGCGACCGTCTTAATTGGGTGCACGACGGCTTGCGGGATAGGGCCGCAGATTGTGTATCGCGGTCTCTAAGCCATTAACTAATTGGACAATATCGGGTGATACTCGCTGTCCCCTCAGTGGGGGACAGCGTGTTTAGACCTTGGATATGGATGTGCGGCGTGGCCGCGCTGGGCAGCGCGACGCCGTTGTCCGCGGAACTGAACGTGCCGATCGCGGCGCGGGTCGTGTCGTTCCTTCAGCCCGGTCCGGCGGGGACGGTCGCCGCGGCGATCGTGTTCGAGCCGGGCAATGCGGCATCGGAGGCCGAGGCGGCGGCGATCGAGCGGGCGATCGGATCGGGGCTGGCCGCCGGACGCAGTGCGATCCGCGCGCGCCGCGTGCCGGTCGGCGCGATCGGGTCGCTGGCCGGATTCCGCCTCGCCTTCATCACGACGGGGTTGCGCCCAGAGCATGCCGGCATCGCCGCCGCAGCCGCCAGATCGTCCGTCCTGACGATCTCGTCGGATCCCGCCTGCGTGCAGACCGCGCGGTGCGTGGTCGGCATCACCTCGGGTCCCAAGACCCAGATCACCGTCAGTCGCGCCGCGGCGCGGGCTGCCAATATCAGATTCGGGTCGGCATTCCTGATGCTGATCAAGGAAATTTAACGATGACCGTTTCGACTTTCGCCACCGGATTGCGCGCCATGCTGACGGCCGGTGCAGTGCTGTGCCCGGCCGTCGCAGGGGCGCAGGCCGTCGATTACCAGGCGTTGCAGGAGACGATCGGCGAGCCGGTGACGACCAGCGTCACGGGCAAGCCACAGCGCGCGTCCGAACTGCCCGCGTCGGCGATCATCATCACGCGCGAGGATATCGCCCGGTCGCCCGCCCGCGACGTGCCCGGGCTGCTGAAGACGCATGCCGGCATCGACGTGAACAGCTGGACCGCGGGGCAGAGCGACGTGTCGGTGCGCGGCGGCGTGCAGACCTATAATGCGCGGCTGCTCGTGCTGGTCGACGGACGCCAGGTCTATCTCGATCATTATGGCATGACCGACTGGAATCTCCTGGGCGTCCAGCTTGAGGAGATCCAGCAGATCGAGCTGGTGCGCGGGCCGGCAAACGCGCTGTTCGGGTTCAACGCCGCCAGCGGTGTCGTCAACATCATCACCCGGCGCGTCGGCCAGACGCCGACCGTCACCGCGACCGCCGAGCTCGGCAATCACGACATCAGCCGGCTTGCCGGGTCGGTGACGCTGCCCGTCACCCCGGCGATCGGGATCCGGCTGGCCGGGGTCCGCGCGCGCGAGGACGAGCGTCGCATCCCGACGTCGCTGCTGCGCCCGGCGATGGTCAGCGACGTCGCGAGCGACCAGGTGTCGGGCGACATCACCGGTTCGTTCGACGGACTGGAGACGGTGCTGGGCGGCGGCCATTCGACCAATCGGCAGGCCGAGTATCTGCCGAGCCAGCTGCTGTCGAACCAGCGCTATCGCAGCGACAACGTCCATGCCTCGGCCACGCGCGACACGGGCTGGGGCGGCGTGACGCTGGGCGGCTATGTCAACTGGCTCGATGTGCAATATGGCGTCGGCGCGACGGCGGATGCGACCGAGCCGCTCGGGTTCAAGAACCGGATCATCGTCACCCAGGCGTCGACGCTGGTCCGGCTGGGCAAGAGCGATACGCTGCGGCTCGGCGGCGAATATCGCAACAACCGGCTGCGCTCGGCCTATCAGTTCGCCGAGCGGATTTCCTATGACGTCGGATCGGCCAATGCGATGCTCGACCTGCATCCGGACGAGGCGATTTCGATCACCGCGGCGGCGCGGATCGACCGGCTCTGGCTGCACCAGGCGGGCGCGATCGCGCAGCCGAGCTATGACGTGGCGAGCGACTTCGATTGGGCCTTCACGCGGTTCAGCTTCAACGTCGCGCTGCTCGTCCAGACCGATGCGCGCGGCCAGCTGCGGATCAATGGCGGTCGCGGCTACCAGCTGCCGTCGCTGGTGAATTACGGGATCCGCCTGCCGATCATCACCCCGGCGCCGGTGCCGATCTTCGTGGCAGGGTCGCCGCGGATCGATCCGGTCGGCGTGTGGAGCGGCGAGGTCGGCTATGCGCGGACGATCGGCGGGACGCAGATCGAGGCGAACGCGTTCGTGACGAAGACGGACAATGCGATCGCGTCGCCGGGCGACGGCCTGCAGACCGAGCTGTTCCTGACCCCGCTGCCCTCGCTCGTCGCGCGGTTCACGGCGATCGGCGACTATACCACCTATGGCACCGAGGTGTCGGCGTCGGGCGCGGTCGGTGCGCTCACATGGCGCGCCAATTATACCTGGACGCACACCGACGAGCAGCTGGCGTCGCTGACGCTGCCGATCCCCTATGCGCTGTCGCCCAAGTCGACGACGCCGGTCCACAAGGCCAATTTGGCGCTCGGCTATGACATCGGGCGACTGTCGCTGTCGGGGGTCGCGCGCTACACCTCGTCGACGCGGCAATTCGCCTTCTCGTCGACGCCGCAGCTGCTGCTCTACCGGGTCGACGACGCGGTGGCGCTCGATGCACGGGCGGGGCTGCGGCTGACCTCCGCGCTCGAAGTCTATGTCGCGGGCGAAAATCTGGCGCTGGCCGACGGCGCCGCGGTATCGCCGATCCCGGCGGATCGTCGCGTGCGTGCAGGGGTGCGACTTGCGCTTTAACGCGTTCTTCCGGCTGTCGGACCGGCTCGACCGCAGGCTGGCGCTCGCCGACCGGCCGATCGCGGTCAAGGTCGCGGCGACGCCGGTCATCATGCTGGTGCTGTTCGTGGTGATGGCGCTGGCCAGCACCGCGGCGCTGCTGATCACCGGGCGCAGCGTCGACGACATCGTCAATCGCGACATGCGCGATATCAAGCAGCTCAACGCGATTACGCAGCGGTTCGATATCGCCAACGCGAACGTCTATCACCTGCTGGTCACGAAGGCGGCGACGCCGACGATCGCGGTCGACGGGCAGGTGGCGGCGATCCACCGCGATCTGGCCCGGGTCCGTACGGCGCTGGTCGGCTACCGGCGCAGCCACGCCGGGCAGCGCGCACAGCTGGGCCCGGTGCTCGCCGATCTGGACCGATATACCGCGACCGTCGACGTGCTGACGTCGATGCTCGAGGTCGACTTTGCCAGCACCGCGGCGATGGTCGACCCGTTTCGCGCCAATGCGCAGCAGATCGATGCGCGGATCCGGCGCGTGACCGCCGCGGGGATAGGCCGCGCCGGGCAGGCGGCATCGGGGGCGCTGCTGGTCACGCATGTCACGATCGCGATCCTGCTGCTCGTCCTGCTCGTCGGCACGGGCGGCAGCCTGGTGATGGCCTATGTGATCGGGCGATCGATCATCGGCTCGATCACCGATATTGCGGCGGCGACGGACGCGGTGATGCATGAGGCCGCGATCGATCTGTCGACGCTCAAGCGGCATGACGAGCTGGGGCTGGTCGTCACCGCGCTGACGACGTTCCAGACGCAGCGCGAGGATGCGAAACGCCTCGCGGATCAGGCCGAGCTGCTGCGCCTCCATGCCGAGGAGGAAAAGGCGCGCCAGGCCAGCGCGATCGCCGAGGTCGAGGCGCAGGCGCGGCGCGAGCGCGAGGCCACGCTGGCCGCGCTGGCCGAGGCGTTCGAACGCCAGGTCGGCGGCATCATCCGCGAGGCGCAGGAGGCGATGGCGCTGCTCGAGGCGAATGCGATCAGCCTGCACGATACGATCGAGGGCAATCGCCGGCTTGCACAGGAGCTCGACGCGATCGCGCAGCTGTTCGCGACCGAGATGCTCGAGGCGGGCAAGGAGACGCATCTGCTGGCGCACACCTTCGAGGAGATCGACCGGGAGGTGGCGGGGACCAGCCTCGCCGCAAGGTCGATCAGCGACCATGCGCGCAGTGCGAACGACACCGTCGCGCTGTCGCAGGAACAGGCCAGCAGCATCGAGCAGATCGTCGACGTGATCAGCGCGATCACCAAGCAGACCAACCTGCTCGCGCTCAACGCGACGATCGAGGCTGCGCGTGCTGGCCCTGCGGGCGCGGGCTTTTCGGTGGTGGCGGCCGAGATCAAGTCGCTGGCGACGCGGACGGGCGCGAGCGCGGGCGATGTGCGCTCGAAGATCGAGGCGGTCCAGGATCAGATCCGGTCGGTCGTGGCGAGCACGGGCAGTCTGGGCGCGCTGATCAACGGCATGGACGACGGTGCGGGCCGGGTGGCGGCGATGTCGCGTGCGCAGGCGCAGGCGATCGAACAGCTCAACGGACGGATCGAGGCGGTCGAGGACCGCAGCCAGATGCTCACCGAGGCGAGCCAGCAGATCGCATCGTCGGTCGATCGCAATCTCGCTTCGGTCGACGAGGTGCAGCGGACCGGCGCGATGCTCAAGCGGACGTTGCAGTCACTGGCCGACGACGCGCATGCCTTTACCAGCCATTTCCTCGACGATGACGCAGGCCCTGATCGGAAGCAACGGCAGGTCGCGTGATCTTGCCGGACTGACGCGCCGCGAGACCCGGTCCGCGCTCAGCCGTGCTGGCGGCGTTGCGCGTGAAGTTCGGCCCTGGCGAGCAGCGCGTGGAGATCGTCGCGGGCGATGTCGAAGCTTTCGTGCATGTCCTCGAGCGCGGCGTCGATGTCGTCGGGGTGAAATCCAGCCGCGCGCCGTTCAGCCGCGATCGCCGCGGGGGGCAGCGCACTGTGATGCGGATAGGGGTGCCGCGTCACGCGGTAGAAGAGGCCGGCGACCAGCACGAGCACGACCGAATTGAGCGCGACGGGGACGAGCGCGAAGGCATAGCCCGCCGCATGGATGCCGGGCCCGCCGATCACTGCGGTCAGCGCCGCCGCGCCGCCGGGCGGGTGCAGGCAGCGAAGCAGCGACATCGCCAGGATCGCAGCCCCGACCGCCACACCCGCGGCCAGCCTGGCGTCGGGGATGAGCTGAAACGCGGCGACGCCGATCGCGGCCGACAGCGTGTTGCCGCCGATCACCGGCCAGGGCTGTGCCAGCGGGCTCGACCGGACCGCAAAGACGAGCACCGCCGACGCCCCCAGCGGCGCGACGATCTGGGGAACGTCGCTGGCGGGGAGCAGCGCGACGCAGACGAGCATCGTCAGCGCGATGCCGATACAGGCGCCGACGCCCCCGAGCAGACGGTCAGCAGGAAAGGCCTTCGCCCAGAAGGCTTTGGCGCGGGGCAGGGGCATGAGCGATCGTCCGTGTGGCTGAGCGTGCCGCCCCTACGCTGCGCCCGTGCATTTCGCTATGTCGCGCGTAACCGGGATCGCTAGAGGACGGTGACGATGGATGATGGCGAGGCATGATGCTGGGGGATGTGACCAGGCGGCGTATCGGCCGGGAGGCGGAGCCGCTGGTGATCATCGACGGCTTTGCCGAGGATCCGGACGGATTGCGCAAGGCGGCGGCGGACGCGGCGTTCGGATCCGCGGGCGAGCATTATCCCGGTCTGCGCGCGGCGCTGCCCGAGCGCTATCTGACCGACCAGCTTCCGCGGATCGCCCGCGCGCTGGGCCGCGATTTCGGGTCGTGCCGCCGCATCCATGTCGTCGATGCGCAATTCTCGATCGTCACGGTGACGCCCGACGCGCTCGAGATCCGGCAACGGCTGCCGCACGTCGATGCCTATGCGCGCGACCGGATCGCGCTGATCCATTATCTGTCGCCGACGAACCGCGACGGGACCGCCTTCTTCCGTCATCGCGCCACCGGGTTCGAGACGGTCGACGAGACGCGCGCGCCCGGCTTTTTCGAACGGCTCGGCCGTGAGGTCGCGGCCATGCCGCCGCACGGCTATATCGCCGACGATACCGCATTGTTCGAGCGGACCGCGCTGGTCGATGCCGCCTATAACCGGGCGCTGCTGTACCGCAGCTATGTGCTGCACAGCGGCGCGATCGCGCGCGACGCGGTGTTGTCGACGGATCCGGCGGCGGGGCGGCTGACGATCACCGCGTTCCTCGCGATCGAATGACGCTATGGCCGGCCCGCCCAGCGGATCGCGTTGACGAGCACGCGCCGATAGGTCGGGTCGTCATAGGCCTCTGGTGAATGGCCGAGCGCCGAATAGACCACGCGGCCTTTGGTGCGCGGGTTGGTCCAGATGACGGGGTGCGTCCCCATCGCGAGCTTGGCGCCCGGACGGTAGCTCGCCTCGTCGAGCGTCGCGAGCACGGTCATGCCGCGGGCGGCCGGATTGGCGTTGAACGAATACCATTCGTCGACCGCGGTCCAGGGCAGGCGCACCCCCGCCATGACCGGATGGTCGGGGCGATCGACGACGAGCCGCGCGCGCTGGAACTGATCCTCGCCGCCCGGATGGCCGATGAACTTCGTGCCGATCACCGTGTCGCTGTACCAGGCGTCGGTATGGCTGTCGTCGCCCGCGGCATGCAGCGCGACGACACCGCCGCCGCGTGCGACGAAGCGGGCGAAGGCCGCGCGCTGGTCTGGCGTCAGGAATCCACCGCTGGCGCTGTTGAGCACGACGACGGAAAAGTGGCGCAACTGTTCGTCGTTGAAGACCGCCGCATTCTCGGTCGCGTAGCTCGTCCGACCCAGGCCCTGCACGATGTAGGCGAGCACGCGGTTCGAATGCGGGATATGTTCGATATGCCGCCAGCCATTGGTCTTCGACACGATCAGCACCGCGTCATGCAAGTCCTTGGGCAGCACGGGGGCGACGGAGTCGGTCGTGGCCCTCGGCAAATGCGGATCGGGCGCGGCCTGCGCCGTGGTGAGCAGGGCGGCCAGCGCCAACATCTTGAGCATCGTGCAATCTCCCACCCGGTCCTAGCGCGCGGGACCATCGGAGTTCAACTGGTAGCGATAACGCGCTATGCTAAGCCATAAATATGATGGGGGAGTTGAGAGCGAATGTCTGGAAGATCCAAGCGCGCGCTGGTCGCGCTGATGCTGGTGTCCGCGCCTGCGACCGCGCAGACGTCACAGGACCGGGCGCGGGCGATTGCGGGCGAGCCCGCCGCGGGGCCGCAGCGGCTCAGGCTGACCGACATCCCCGTGGCGACGGGCAAGCCGACCGCGCTGTTCGATGGGCGCAGTCTCACGGGCTGGACCGCCTGGCTCGGCTATCCCGACCCGTCGATCACCTATCAGGCAAAGCCGGGCACGCCGCCGATCGGCACGAGCCGGGACACCAAGGGCGACTTCGCGGTGCGTAGCGTCGACGGGGCGCCGGCGATCTGGGTGAAGGGCGAGACCTGGGGCAGCCTGGTCCACCAGGCCGACCTTCGCGACTATCATCTGCGGCTGCAGTTCAAATGGGGGGCCAAAACCTGGGCGCCGCGGGCGACGCAGCCGCGCAATAATGGCCTGCTCTATCATACGCATGGCGCGCCGGGCGAGGTGTTCGGCACGTGGCGGCCCTCGGTCGAGTTCGAGATCATGACCGGATCGACCGGGATGATCGTTGCGGTCGGCAGCAAGCTGCGCGGCCGTACCGGGGTGAGGTTCGACCCGTCGCTGGTCGAACCGCATCTTCGCTTCCGTGCCGGGGGGCGCGAGATCGACATCGTCAACGGCACGCCGACCTGGAACGTCGAGGCGGCGACCGATGCCGAGCGGCCGGTCGGCGCGTGGAACACGCTCGACCTCTATGTCGTCGGCGACCGCGCGGTGCATGTCGTCAACGGCGTCCCGGTCGGCGAGGTGCATGATCTGGCGACGATCGGCCCCGATGGCCGGCAGCCGCTGACGCATGGCCGGATCCAGCTGCAGTCCGAAGGCGCCGAGACCTGGTTCCGCGCGATCACGGTCGAGCCGATCACGACCCTGCCGAAGATCGTCGTCGTGGGGCAGTAGGGGGCGGGGCAGTAGCGAGCGGGGCAGTAGGGGGCGGGGCGTCCGCGGCTGCGGGCTGGTCGCGCCAGATCCAGCGGAGCATGTCGGGCAGGATCGCGCCGCCGTCCGCGTCCGAATGGCCACCGCGCGTCCAGGCCGTTCGGACGTCGTAGCGCGGGCCCGGGCGGTGCTCCGCATCGGCCTGCGCATTGGCCCAGGCGAGGCTTTTTGCCATCTGCTGGTTGGCGAGAAACCAGTTGCCATGTTCGTTGTCGAGATCGGCGGCCCCGTCCTGCAGGACGATGCGCAACGGGCGGATCGGGCTCTTGCGGATGAGCCCCGGATAGAGGTCGCCGCCGAGCGTGCGCGGTGCGCCGTCCGGGCCGAGCGTGAGTCCGATCGACGTATAGCTGCCGATGAAGCTGATCACGTTGCCGAACGCTTCCGGATGCCGCCAGGCGACCGTCCAGGAGGCGATCGCGCCGCTCGACGTGCCGCCGATCGCGCGGCGCTTCGGATCGTCGGCGAACCGCCAGCGTGCCGCGACTGCGGGTAAAAGCTCGTTGAGCGTCATCCAGCCATAATCGTCGGACAGCGCGTCATATTCCTCCACCCGGTGATCCGGATTCGCCATGCCGAGCGTGTCGGGATAGTGCGCCGCGCGGTGACCGGGGGTGACGAAGATGCCGAGCGTCGGCGGGATCGCGTGCTGCAGGATCAGCGTGTCGAGGACCGCGGGGACCCTGAGCGAGCCTGCCGGATTCGTCGCGCGCTGCCCGTCCTGGAACAGCAGCAGATTGGGCGGGCGGCGTGGATCATAGCCGGGCGGGACATAGACCCAGTAGCGCCGCACCGTGCCGGGAAAGCGCCGCGACCGGAGCTCGAACGGGCCGGCCAGCGTTCCCCGGAGTGCTGGCGCCGGCGCCGGTGGGGGCGCCGGTGGGGGCGCGGTCTGTGCGGGGGTCTGCGCAGCTGTCGCCGACACGGTCAACGCGGCGCCCAGCATGGCGGCCGCCGTCAGGATCTCGCGCATCTCCGCCCCCCTCATAGTGTCGGGTCAGCCTAGCACAGCGCGGGCGCGGTGCGAATCGATGCGGCGGGGCGGGATTATCTCCCTGTGCGGGGAGATTGTCGGCATCCGGATCGTTCAATCCCTGTCCGATCGGCCCGTGCGTCCGATGTCACACGGGGGAGACGAGACGATGCGTATGACGGCGTTCGGCGACGCAAGGGGCTAGGCGAGGATGAGCCGGCCCGGGATCAGGCGCATCGTCGTCATCGCCGCCGTACTTCTGGGCCTGTGCGGGATCGCGTTTGCTGCAATCGCTTACCGGCCCGCCATCGCCCGCGTGACGCGCGCCGATCCCCGGCAGTTCGATCCCGCGCTGGTCGCGCGCGGTGGCAATCTGGCACGGCTTGGCAATTGCGTCAGCTGCCATCAGGCGGCGGGCGGGCGTCCCTATGCGGGCGGCTATCCGATCAAGACGCCGTTCGGGACGATCTACGGCAGCAACATCACGCCCGACTCCGCGACCGGGATCGGATCATGGTCGCCAGCCGCGTTTCGCCGGGCGATGCGCGAGGGCGTCGGGCGCGACGGCAGCCATCTCTATCCGGCCTTTCCCTATACGCATTATGCGGGCGTGGCGGACGGCGATGTGGACGCGCTCTACGCATTCCTGATGACCCGGCCGGCGGTGCGCGCGGTGCCGCCCGCGAACCGGATGATCCCGCCGCTCGGCTTCCGGCCGCTGCTGGCGGGCTGGAAGCTGCTGTTCTTCGATCCGCAGCCGGTGGTCGCCGATCCGCGCCAGTCGGCCGCGTGGAACCGGGGGCGTTATATCGGCGAGACGCTGGCGCATTGTACCGCCTGTCACAGTCCGCGCGGGCTGTTGCAGCAGGAGAAGCGCGGCGACCGGGCCTATGACGGCGGCTGGTCGGGCGGCTGGTATGCGCCGCCGATCAACGCGCGCTCGCCCGCGGTCCGTGCCTGGACCGTCGAGCGGCTCGACGCCTATTTCCGGACCGGGCTCAGCACCGCGCACGCAGCGGCCGCGGGGCCGATGGGGCCGGTCACCTATAATCTGGCGCGCGCGGCGCCGGCCGACGTCCGCGCGCTCGCGACCTATTATGCGTGGCAGATGCGCGCTGCGCCTGCCGCGCGGGCCGAGCCGCGGCTGCCCGATCGTCGCGCGCTCGCGAGGCAGCGGCATCCCGAGGGCGCGGGGCTGTATGACGGCGCATGCGCGGTCTGCCACGAGCCGGGGGCGGCGATGATGGTCGCCGGGCGTCCTGCGCTGCCGCTCGGCACGCCGCTGCACGAGGCGAACCCGCGCGACACGATCCAGGTGATCCTCAAGGGGCTGAAACCGCCGGTCGCGCCGCGTGGGCCCTATATGGCCGCCTTTGCCGATGCGCTGGACGACCGGCAGGTAGCCGAGATCGTCGCCTATCTGCAGGTCCGGCACGGGACGGGACCGGCCTGGCCGGACCTCGAGAAAGACGTCGCTGCGGCGCGCAAGGAGGGTGAATGATCGACCTGACCGTCAACGGGGCGACCGCGCACGTCGATGTCGATCCCGCCACCCCGCTGCTCTATGTGCTGCGCGACGATTTGCGGCTGCATGCCGCCAAGTTCGGGTGCGGGCTAGGGCAATGCGGCGCGTGCACCGTGCTGGTCGACGACCGGCCGGTCTTTTCCTGCCTGCTGCCCGTCGGTGCGGTCGGTACGCGCACGGTCACGACGGTCGAGGGGCTGGGCAGCTCGGCGGCGCCGGGTGACGTGCAGCGCGCGTTCCTGCACGAGCAGGCGGCGCAGTGCGGCTATTGCATCCCCGGGATGATCGCGCGCGCCGAGGGGCTGTTGCGCAAGACGGTCACGCCGACCGAAACCGAACTGCGCAGCGCGATGGCGCCGTCGCTCTGCCGGTGCGGGACGCATATGCGGATCCTGCGCGCGGTGCGGCGCGCGGCGGTGATGCGCGGCGGCGGGGTGGTCGAGCCTGCGGAGCCGGTGACGTGAGCGGACAGGCGTCGCGGCGCGACATACTCGGCGGGCTGCTGGTCGCCTTCGCGCTCGCGCCGACGGCCGGGCTGGCACAGACCGGCGGCGGCGAGGGCAGCGGCGGACCGCCGACGGTTGCGCCCGATTTGCCGGGGACGCTCGCCAAATTCCCCGATCTCGACGCGTGGATCCGTATCGGTGCCGATGGCCGGGTCACGGTGTTCACGGGCAAGGTCGAGCTCGGCACCGGTGTGAAGACCGCGATGGCGCAGCTGGCCGCGGACGAGCTTGATGTCGCGATCGGGCGGGTCGACCTGATCACCGCGGATACCGCGCTGACCCCGAACGAGGGCGTGACCGCGGGCAGCCAGACGCTCGAGCAGAGCGGGACCGCGATCGCCAATGCCGCCGCCTGTGTCCGGCTGCTGCTCGCCGAGACCGCGGCGGCGCGCTGGGGCGTGGCGGCTACGACGCTGTTCACGCGCGACGGCGTCGTGCTCGACGGGCAGGGACGGCGTGCGACCTATGCCGAGCTTGCCGCGTCGACGTCGCTGGCGGTGCGCGCGCGCGCCGACGTGCCGCGCAAGCCCGTGGCGGCGCGGCGGCTGATCGGACGACCGGTGCCGCGCGTCGACCTGCCCGCCAAGCTGACCGGGCTGCCGAGCTATGTCCAGGACATGCGGCTGCCAGACATGGTGCATGCGCGCGTCCTGCGCGGGCCGTCGTCGGGGACGCGGCTGACGCCCGATCTTGCCGCGCTGCGACGGCAGCCGGGCGTCGCGCGGGTCGTGCAGGTCGGGCGGTTCGCGGCGATCGTCGGTCCGCGCGAATGGCCGCTCGAACAGGCGCTGCGCGTCGCCAATCAGGGCGCATGGGCACGCTACGCGGCCGTGCCCGCGCTGCCGCCGATGCCCGACGGATTGCTGGAGATGCGGCGCGAGAGCAAAGTGATCGACACGCGTCGCGACGCGGCCGCTGCGCCGGGCGTGCGGCGGCTGTCGGGGCGGTACGACCGGCCGTATCTGATGCACGGTGCGATCGGGCCGTCCTGTGCGGTGGCGCTGATGGCCGAGGGACAGCTGACGGTCTGGACTCACAGCCAAGGCGTCGAGCCGCTGCGCACCGCGATCGCCGAGCTGGTCGCGATGCCCGCCGACCGCGTCCGTTGCGTCCACCGCGAGGGGGCGGGCTGTTACGGGCATAATGGGGCGGACGACGTCGCGGGCGATGCCGCGCTGATCGCCCGCGCTATGCCCGGCGTGCCCGTCCGGCTGCAATGGAGCCGCGAGCAGGAACATGGCTGGGAACCGCTCGGCCCGGCGATGCTCGCGCAGATCGACGCGACGCTGGATGCGTCGGGACGGATCGTCGACTGGCGGCATCAGGTGTGGAGCAACACACACAGCACGCGGCCCGTCGCGGCGGGCGACCTGCTTGCGGGCGTGGAGGTGGTGCCGCCATTCACGCCGACGCCGCCCAAGCCGATCCCGCAGCCCAATGGCGGCGGCGATCGCAACGCCATCCCGCTTTATCGCTTTGCCAACCAGAGCATCGTCAGCCATTTCCTGCCCGACATGCCGGTGCGGGTGTCGGCGCTGCGCGGGCTGGGCGCGCATCTGAACATCTTCGCGCTCGAAAGCGCGATGGACGAGCTGGCGGCGGCGGCGGGGCGCGATCCGGTCGCGTTCCGGCTGGTGCATCTCGACGATCCGCGCGCTGCAGAAGTGATCCGGCGCGCGGCGGCGCGGTTCGGGTGGAGCCGCTACCGGCCCCGGCCCAATCGCGGGCGGGGCTTCGCCTTTGCACGCTACAAGAACCACGGCGCCTATTGCGCGGTCGCGCTCGATGTCGAACGGATCCCCGACGAGGGGCGGCTAATCGTCCACCGTGCGGTCGTCGCGGTCGACAGCGGCGAGGCGGTCAATCCCGACGGCATCCGCAATCAGGTCGAGGGCGGGGTGCTCCAGTCGCTGAGCTGGACCGCCTACGAGGCGGCGGGGCACGACGGTGCGCGCCGGACCGATTATGACTGGAGCGGCTATCCGATCCTGCGGTTCGCAGACGTGCCGCGCAGCGTCATCGTCGAGGTGATCGACCGGCCGGGTACGCCGTTTCTGGGCACGGGCGAGTGCGCGCAAGGGCCCACCGCCGCCGCGCTCGCCAATGCGCTGGCGGCGGCGACGGGGGTCAGGACCAGGAGCATGCCGCTGGCGGGGGGGCTGGCGACGCGCTCCTGATCACCGGCGGTCACGGGGCGACCGCCGTATCGGTCGGGTCAGGCGCCGCCGGCAACCGGGGCGAGCGTCTGCTGGTGCTGGACCACGCGCCATTCCTCATGCTCGAGCCGGCGCATCGTCGTCGTGCAATAGGCGGTATAGCCGGTTGCGCCTTCGCGGCTCGCCTCGGCCTTGTAGGCGATCGCGATCAGGCCTTCCTGCGGGCGCATGATCTGCTGTTCGCTGAACCGGACCTCCGACCAGCGCGGCGTGTCCGCGACCGCCTCGATCGCCTGCGCGCCGGTCATCACGAAGGGCTGCTCGGGGAGCACCATCACGCATTCGTCGTCGATCAGCGTGTGATACTGGTCCGCGTCGCCCGTCCACAGGCTTTCTTCAAATGCCCAGACTCTGGTGTCGTCCATTGCTCGTCTCCTTCTGTCGGGGTCGAGCGCGGGGACGGCCTACTTCGTTCCTCACAATCGGTGAGACGAGGGTCTTTTGGCGATCGGAGCATCCTATGTTTCCGACGCCTGTGTGGCTGCCGACCGACGCGCCGGTCGGCAGCCCTCGTCCTACAGCCCGTAGGAGAGCCGCAGATAGCCGAACCGGCCCGGGATGTCATAGGTCGTCGGGTCGAAGTTGTTCAGGCTGCAGCTGAAGCAGGCGGGGGGATCCTTGTCGAAGACGTTGTTCACGCCGAAGGTCAGCGCGAGCTTCGAATCGAGCCAGGCCGGCCGGAACTGGAGCTGGACGTCGCCGTAGAGGCGGCTCTTCAGGGCGTTCTCCGCAGCGATTTCGTCGACATTGTCGATATAGCGTCCGGTGACGCTCGCGGTGACCGGCCCCACCGACCAGTCGATCGTGCCCAGTCCCTTGAAGTGCGGATAGGTCTGATCGGGCGAGCCGCGTTCGGTGCCGACATAGTCGGTCGTGACGAAGCCGTCGGTCGCGGGCGTCCGCTCGCTATACTTGAGCAGATAGTTGCCCGAGACGTAGAGGCCGAAGCGCCCGGCGCCGGTCTCGCCCGAGCGGACCGTCAGCGTCGCGTCGATGCCCTTGGTGCGGATGCCGCCGGTGTTGAGCAGCAGGCCGTTGATCGCGGTCACGATGCCGCTGGGGGCACGCCGCACCGCCGCGCAGCTGAGCGCGTCGCCGGTCTGGGCGCAGCGGCTGAGCAGCACCTGGGCCGGGATCGACGCGATCGAGTCGTCGACCTTGATGTCGTAGTAGTTGACCTCGAGGCTGAGCGCCGAGAGCGTGCCGCCGCGGGCCCAGCTGGGGCTGTAGACGCCGCCGAACAGCAGCGTCCGGGCGGTTTCGGGTCGCAGCTCGCTGTTGCCGCCGGTGAGCACCGGCAACTGGCCCGAGGGTTCGGCGTAGCTGCCATTACCGGGGACGCCGTTGGCGACGCAGTTCGCGCGGACGGTCGGGTTGGACTGGAACAGCCCGCCCGCGGCGCTGGTGCAGGGATCGTCGATCGAGGCGTCGAACCGCGACTGCGCGCCGAACAGCTCGCCGATCGACGGTGCGCGCAGCGATTCGGCATATTGGCCGCGCAGCAGCAGGTCGCTGACGGGCTTCCACAGCGCGCCGCCACTAAGCGTCGTATTGCCCCCGAAGGTCGAATAGTTCGAATGGCGGACCGCGCCGTTCAGCTCGAGCGAGGCGATGCCGGGAATGTCGCGCAGCAGCGGCAGGCGGATTTCGCCATAGACCTCGTCGACGTTGAACTTGCCGCTCGCCGCCTGTGCCGGGATGTCCGCGCCGAGACCCGCCTGGATGATCGGGTCGGGCGTGAAGCTGCCGAACTGATAGCGATGCTCATAGCCGATCGCGATGCCGACCGGCCCGCCGGGCAGATCGAACAGCTCGCCGGAGACGTTGGCGGTATAGTCGTTCAGCTTCTGGCGGCTGCGGTCGCGTTCGTCGAAGCCGATATAGCCGAGCATCGCCGGGGTGATCGAGCCGACCCCGCCAAAGAAGTTGAACGGCACGCATTCCCCGGTGCACTGGCTGATCGGGCCGATCGCGCGGGCGAGGCGTGCGGCGTTGATGTTGCCGGTGAACAGCTGCTTGGCATCGTTATAGCCGATGACCGCGCTCGCATCCCAATACCAGTTGTGCCCGAACATCTGGAACTTGCCGTCCAGCGTGCCGGTCAGCGACATGGTGTCGACCTGCTGGCTGTAGGTGCGCTGCCCCGCCTCGACGAGGCGGCGGAAGATCGCGGTGTAGTTCTGCCCGGGGACGAGCGTCACGCCGAACGGGTTGAACGGGTTGGTCGCATCGACCGAGAGCGTGTCGAGCATGTTGCCGTTGCCGACGTCGGGACCGATGCCGAGCGGGAGGAACGCCGCCTGGTTCTGCGAATTGCGGCGGTTATAGACCGCCTTCACGCGCAGGTTGAGCGCCTCCGAAAACTCGGCGCGCGTGTTGACGAAGCCGCCGAACCGCTCGACCGGCGTCAGGAAATAGTTGAGCGGCGCGAAGTTGAACCGATCGGCGGCGGTGAACGCCTTGAAGTCACCGGTCGCGAGCGTCGGGTCATAGACCGGGCGGCCGCTGGCGACGGGGCCACGCAGCGTGATGTTCTGGCCGTTCACCAGGAACCGGCCGAAGGGCGTGAAGCTGGAGCAGCCGCCGATGGGTTCGGCGCAGCTGGTCTGGCCCGGATTGGGGAATTGCGAGATGTCGCGATCGGCGGCGCTGACCGATTCCTGCTTGGTGTAATAGCCGCCCGCGACGACGTGCACGCCCTGGCTGCCAAAGCCGTAGCTCAGCTGGTAATCCTGCGTCTTGCCGTCATTGTCGCCGAGATACTGGCCATATTGCGCCGATCCCTTGAACCCCTTCTGGTTCTGCTTGGTGATGATGTTGACGACGCCGGCGATCGCGTCGGACCCGTATTGCGTCGAGGCGCCCGATTGCAGCACCTCGATCCGTTCGATCATCGAGGACGGGATCGAGTTGAGATCGACCGTCGCCGGGATGCCGCTGGCCGACGCGCCGTTGACGAAGCGCAGTCCGTCGACGAGCACGAGCGTCCGCTTGGGGCCGAGATAGCGCAGGTCGAGCACCGCGGAGCCCGCGCCGACGCCGCCGCCATCGGGCGGGTTGCCGAAATTGCCCGAGCTGTTGAACTTCGAATTGAGGCCGCCCGACGAGGCGGGCAGGCGTTGCAGGATGTCCGCGACGGACGACAGGCCGGTGCGCGCGATCGCGTTCTCATCCACGGTGATGACGGGCGATGGCTGATCGAGCGGGTCGCGGCGGATGCGCGATCCGGTGACGATGATGTCTTCGGTGGGGGCCTCGGTCGCCGCGGGGGCGGTGGGCGTCTGGGGGTCGGTCGCCAGTTGCGCCGCGGCGCCATTGGCCGCGATCAGCAGGCCCGCGCCCATCGCCATCCGCGACGAGCGCATCATCCATTTCGTCCAACGCATTTCTGTCCCCCTTGTGACACCCCGTTTTACGGCGGTGCACCATGGTTACGACGAAAATGGTTTTTATGACCATATGTTGCTGCTCCGTTACGATCAGCAATGGTAAATTGCGAAACGGGTGTTGCTTGCGGGTTACACCACCAAGGTCCGTTCAGGGGGTGCTGCGCTTTCGCGTGGGGGCGCGGAAGTCGGGGGGCTTGTCGACGATCCAGCGCAGGTAGCGGGCGATATCCTCGCGCGCGCGGAGCTGGTCCATCGTCGCGTAGCTGGTGGCGAGGTCGCGGTTGGCGACGAAGGCGTGGATGGTGCGGTGGCAGATCGGGTGCACCGGCACGGTCTGTGTACCGCCCTCGCTCTTGGGGACGACGTGATGGCGCTCGACGCGGTGGCCGAGCGGGCGGCCGCAGAGCGCGCAGGGCGGGTCGTCCGCAGCCTGCGCGGTCCGTGCCGCCGCCTCGGCCAGTCCGGCCATCCGTTTCACGCGCCCGCCCATTCCGCTGCCCCTATCGCCGGGGCCTGAGCAGGCTGTCGAGCCGGACCGGCGCATAGTCGTGACCGTCGACATCGACGCCGACGTCGAACTGGCGGAGCATCGGCTTCAGCCGGCCGTGGCTGTGCCCGTGGAGATTGATCGCGCCGCGGTGCTGGCCGTTCCAGCTGCGGAATGGGTAATGACACAGGACGAGCCGCCGGTCGTCGAGCGTGATCTCCGCATAGTCGGCGACGCTGGTCCAGCCCGGCGCCGCCAGTGTCGCATCGGGATCGTTGTTGCCGCGCAGCAGGTGCTTGGTCCCGTGCAGCCGCGCGAGCAGCCCGGCCACGTCCGCGGGGCGACGCGCGACGTCGCCAAGGTGCCACACCACGTCCTGCGGCCCGACGACCGCGTTCCACCGCTCGATCAGCGCTGTGTCCATCGCGGCGGTGTCGGCGAACGGTCGGCGCGCGATGTTGATCGTGCGGTGGTCGCCGAAATGCGTGTCGGCGGTGAAGAAGACGCTCACGCGCGCGGCTCCGCGGGCAGGGCGACGGCGGCGAAATGGGTGCGGATATAGTCGAGCTTGGGATCGATATAGCGGCGGCAGAAGGGCCGGTCGGGATCGGTCCGGTAGTAATTCTGGAAGCGCGCGTCCGAGGGCCGGAAGCCCGTGCACGGCAGGACCAGGGTGCGGGCCGGTGCCGCCGTCTCGGCTGCGAACCGGGCGATCGCGGCTTCGGCGTCGGGGCGCTGGCCGTCCTCGAAGACATAGATGGCGCTGCGATAGCGTCCGGCGGGAGAATAGCCGGATTTCGCCGAATGCGTGCGCAGATGCACCTCGGCCAGTGTCGCCAGGCTAATGGCGGCGGGGTCGAACGTCACGATGACGCCCTCCGCCCAGGCGTCCGACGGGGCCTCGGACTGAAGGAAGCCCTGCTCGACCGCCTGCACGCCGCGGAGCGCCTGAAAGACGCCCTCGGTGCACCAGTGGCACCCGCCGCCGAACCCGATCCGGTGCACGCGCTGTTCCGTCATCCGGCGATCGTGAACACCGAGCCGGAATCGACGCGTATCCCTGCACCGTTGATGAAGCTCGCCCGCTCCGAGCAGAGGAAGGCGACGGCGGCGGCGACCTCCTCGGCCTTGCCGCGGCGCTTGAGCACCATGCCCGGGCGTTCCTCTTCGAGGAAGCTGTCGATCGCCGCGTCGAAGCTTTCGCCGCGTTCCTCGGCACGCTTGCGCATCATCTTGTCGGTCATCGGCGTGGCGATGAACGCAGGGGAGACGGTGTTCACGAGGACATTGTCGCCGCCATAGGCCTTGGACAGCCCTTTCGCGAGCGCGAGGATCCCCGCCTTCGACGCGCAATAGGCGAGTTCGTCGACATAGGGCTGCACCGCATCCTCCGACGCGAACAGCACGATCCGGCCCCAGCCGCCCTTGCGCATCGCCGGGATCGCCTCGCGGCACATGCGCACCGCGCCCATGAGGTTGATGTCGAGCGTCTGCTCCCAGCCGGCATCGTCGACGTCGAGGAAATCGCCGGTCGCGCCCGTCACGCCCGCGGCGTTGACATAGATGTCGGGATCGCCGAGCCGCTCGCGCACCTCGGCCCAGATCGCGCGGACATCGTCGAGGCTGGTGACGTCGCCGGTCACCGCGACGACCTCGCCGAGCGGTGACAGTTCGGCGAGCGCCGCGTCGAGCGTGCCGCCCGGCTGATCGGTGATCGCGACGCGCACGCCGGCCTCGAGCAGCAGCCGCGCGGTCTCCTTGCCCATGCCGGAATCCGCGCCGCTGATCAGCGCGATGCGCCCCTTGATACCCAGATCCATGTGAAACTCCTCAATCGTCGGATGCGAGAAAACGGTCGGCGGTGCGCAGCGACAGCGCCATGATCGTCAGCGCGGGATTGGCCGCCAATGCGCTGGGAAAGATGGAATTGTCGCAGATCCGCAGGTTCGCAATGTCGAAGCTGCGGCCGTCGGAATCAACCACTGCGGTGTCGCCGTCATGCCCCATGCGGCAGGTGCCGATCGTATGCGCCGAGCGATCGACCGCGAAGATGTCCTGCGCGCCCGCCGCCGCCCAGATGTCGCTAAGCGTGCGCCGCGCGTGGCGATCGATCGCCTGTTCGTTGGCGTGATAGCTGAAGTCGATCCGCGCCTTGCGGTGGCCGAAGGCGTCGACCTCGTCGGCGAGCGTCAGCCGGTTGTCGGCATGCGGCAGGCATTCGCCGTTGATGCCGATCCCCGCCATCCGGTTATAGCCGCGCAGGAGCGTCTGGAGTCGTTCGCCCCAAAGGCCGGCGCCGCGGGCGAGCCCGGTGGCGAGGTTGACGGGGAGCACGCCGAGGCTCTGGATCAGATAGCCCCCCGCGCAGCCGGCATCGCCGGGGCGCATCATGTCCTCGCTGATCAGCGACGAGGGATAGCCGCGGTTCATCCGCATCTCCGCGTCGAACCGGCCCCAGATCTGGGTCGCGACATGCGCCATGAAGTTGCGTCCGACCTGACCGCTCGAATTGGCGATGCCGAGGTTGAGCAGCAGCCGCGGCGTCTCGATACCGCCCGCACAGAGGAAGACCGCGGCGCAAAGCTGGCGATGCTCCTGCCCATTCTGGCTGTACACGACCGCGCTGATCCGGCCGCGGCCGTCATAGTCGAACGCGACCACGCGCGCGCGCGCGCGGATCTCGGCCCCATGCGCGACCGCGAGGGGCAGATAGGTCGTGTCCATGCTCGTCTTGGCGGCGTTGCGGCAGCCCTGGTGACAGGCGCCGCAATTGACGCAGGCCTGGCGCTGTCCCCAGTGCGGCTGGTCGCGATCGCGCGAGACCAGGGCGGCGGGGGCGTCGGTCGCGGTGATGCCGAGCGCCGCGCAGCCGCGCGCCATGGCGTCGGCGGCGGCGTTACGCGCGACCGGGGGATAGGCGTAGCGGCGGGTGGCGTCCCACGGATAGTCGGCCGGGCCCGAAACGCCGGTGAACGCCTCGACCTCCGCGATGTACCGGGTCAGCTCGGCTGAATCGATCGGCCAGTCGGCGCCTTCGCCGGTCAGCGTCTTGAGCCGCAGGTCGCGGGGATCGGGACGCGGGCAAAAGGCGCCCCAGTGCAGCGTCGAGCCGCCGACGCCCATGCCTGAATTGTTCGACCCGAACGCGGTCGGCGTCGATCCGCCGCTCAGCCGTTCCTCCATCCAGTAGATGTCGGCCGCGACCTCGTCGGCGACATGCTCGTCGGGACGGAAGGCGCGGCCCGCCTCGAGCGCGACAACCGACAGGCCCGCCTGGGCGAGCCGGGCGGTAAGCGGCGCACCGCCCGCGCCGGTGCCGATCACGACCGCATCGACGACGTCATTCGCACCATGCTGCCTCGTCGTCACGCCCCGCGCTCCTGCGACGGGCGCTGCCACGCTTCGGGATCGTCGGCGCCGGTGCGGGTATAGCCCTGCTTGCGGGGACCATCGCCGCCGACCGCAAAGCCGTCATAGCCGATCGCGGCCATCGTCGCGGGCTGCGCCATCCATATGCGGACAGTCTCGGCGCGGACATCCTCGAACCAGAGCCGCATCTGCACGGGCGACAGGCGGGTCGCGTCCTTCTCGATGCCGACCGTGCCGCCGGCGATGCGATCGAGCCAGCCGTCCTGGTCGGGATCGGCCAGCGAGACGAAACCGCCCGTCGCCGTATCGAGCGTCGCGAGCCCGCGCGACCACGCGGCGCGGTCGTCCGGCAGCTCGGCGAAGCGCCAGCCGTCGCCGACACCCTGCGCGACCGAGGCGAGGATGCGACCCGCCAGCGCACGGTCGGCGCCGCAATCGGGGAGGATCCGGGCCACCAGCGCCGCGACGGTTGCATGGTCGGCGTCGTCCCATAACGCGGTACCGACGGGCATCGGGTAGATTCGGTCGAGCATCGCGGCGCGCGTCCCGCTGCTGACGCGATCGGAGTCGAGCAGCCGGGCGAAATCTTCGGGCAGCGCGGCCATCGTCGCCAGTGCCGCGTGCTCGCGGATCAGCGCGGCGAGCGCGCGGGGCTGTTCATAGGGGATGAGGTGCGCGGCACCCTGGACGACGCGCATCCGGGCATTGGCATAATGCGGCAGGTTGAGCCGGCGCTGCGCATCCTCGCCGAGATCGCCGTCTTCGGTCCCGGCAATGATCAGCGCGGGGAGCGCGAGCTGTCCGACCGCGGCAGCCCAGTCCTCGCGGCTGCCGCGTTCGAGCCAGCCGAGCCAGGCCGCGCGGTTCGAGCGTCGCACGTCGTCGATCGCCTGATCGCGCAGGGCCTCCGGGAGCGTCTCGGCGCTGTTGGCATCGACGAAGGTTTCTGCATCGTCGCGCGAGGCCTGGCCATCGGCGAACCACCCGATCATCTCCGCCCGGCGTTTTTCGTCCATCGGTTCGGGCGAGGGGGGCGAGGCGGCGACGAGGACGACGCCGAGAATGTTCGCGAGACGCGGCTCGCCCGCGGCAGCGCGCGCGGCGACGAGCGTGGCGATCTTGCCGCCCATGCTGTGCCCGACGAGCACGCAGGCGGTAAGGTCGCGGGCGCGGATTTCCTGCGCCAGCCAGTCGGTCATCGTCCCGACATCGGCATGCCCCGTATCGGCCGCGTCGCCGAACCCCGGCAGATCGAGCGCGACGCAATCATGGTCGGACAGGTGATCGGCGACCTGCTGCCATTCGCGCGCGCTGGCGCCAAGAGCGTGTAAAAACAACAAGGTGGGTGGGGTCATGGGGCCTCGCGAAACTGACCCCTACCGGACGATGCAGGCGCGGAACCGTTCCATCGCACCGGCCGTCGTAATTGACATAGATCAATTTGACGTCGATCTGCGATCACTTTGGCTGCGTCTGTCGCACCGCGCGGGTCTGGACCGGGCGCGCAAAGACCGGCATCCTCGCGCGATGGACGACAATAGCGGTCAGCGCGCCCTGATGATCGACCGTGCCCGCAGCGTCGCGGCAGGGTTCGCCGATGTCGGGCTCACCCAGGCCGAAGAGCTGCTCCGGCGGCTGTCTCCCGAGGGCCGCGAGCAGGCGCGGCGCGAGCGCGAGGCGAGGGCGCGTCGGCAGAAGCGGCTGATGGTCCGGCTGGTCCTCGCGGCGATCGTGTCGCTGCTCGGCGGCGCGGCGTTCGCCGCGGTCCTGCCGGCGATGCTGGCGCTTGCCGTCGCAGCGGCGCTGATGCTGTTGCTGGTGATCATGATCGTCGCGCAGGCCGATCCGCGCGCGCCGGGACGCGAGGCGCTGGTGGAGACCGAGCTGGCCGGGCTCGCCGAGCAGGCGGGGATCTGGCTCGCCGCGCAACGCCGCGGGATGCCGCTGCCCGCGCTGCGGCTCGCCGATGCCCTGAGCAGCCGGTTCGAGGCGCTGGCGCCGCGCCTCGCCCGGCTCGATCCGCGCAGCCCGGCCGCGGCGTCGATCCGCAAGCTCGTCGCGGTCGAACTGCCCGCGCTGGTCGACAGCTGGCGGATGGTCAGCATTTCGGCGCGGCGCGAAATGCAGGCGGATGGCCGGACGCCCGACGATCACCTGATCAACGGGCTGCGGCTGATCGATGCCGAGCTCGCGCGCGCCGGCGAGTGCCTCGGGCGGAGCAGCCTCGATGAGATTGCGATCCAGGGGCGGTATCTCGAACTCAAATATGACGCGGACGGTCCGGGCCTGTAGGACGGGACACCTCGCCGCGGCCGGTCGTTAGAGGCGGATGATCCGTTTCAAAATCCCCGCCGCGATCGCCGCTATCGCCGCGTTCACCGCCTCCGCCACGCCGGGCCTTGCCCAGACCGTGCCGCTCGGCGCCAATCTCGAGCGCTTTGCCTACCCCGCGTCGCTCCGTTGGTATGACGGATCGTCGCAGGGGCAGGCGGTGCGGATGGCGTATCTCGACCTCGCACCGACCGCGCGCGCGAACGGCACGACGGTCGTGCTGCTGCACGGCAAGAATTTCTGCGCCGCGACCTGGGACGAGACCGCACGCGGGCTTGCGGGTGCAGGCTACCGGGTGATCGCGCCGGATCAGGTCGGCTTCTGCAAATCGTCCAAGCCCAAGGGCTATCAGTACAGCTTCAACGCGATGGCCGAACTGACCCGCGCGCTGCTCGACCGGGCCGGGGCGGGCAAGGTCATCCTGGTCGGCCATTCGACCGGCGGGATCCTCGCGACGCGGTTCGCGCTGCTCCATCCCGAGCGCGTGTCGCGGCTCGTGCTCGTCAATCCGCTCGGGCTGAACGACACGCTGGCGCAGGGCGTGCCCTATACCGATCTCGGCGCGTTGCGGACCGAGGAGGCGAAGACCGATGCCGCGTCGATCAAGGCGTATCAGCTGCGCAACTATTATCACGGGGAATGGCGCCCGGCCTATGATCGCTGGGTGGCGATGCTGGCGGGGCAATATGCCGGTCCCGACGGCGATGTCGTGCGCGATGCGCAGGCGCGGCTGTCCGACATGATCCAGACCCAGCCGGTCGCGGCCGAGCTGCCGCGGCTGGCGATGCCCGTGCGGCTGATCATCGGCGACCGCGATCTCACCGCATTCCGCGCGGGCAGTGCCCCGCCCGCGCGTCGTCCACAGGTCCAGACCGTGCCGCAGGCGGCGGTGACCGCGGCACGACGCATCCCCGACGCGCGGCTGATCCGCCTCGAGGGGCTGGGTCATGCGCCGCAGGTCGAGGCGCCGGCGCGGTTCCTGCAGACGCTGGAGGCGGCGATCGCGTCGTAAGGGGCGCGGTTATTACGCCGGCTTGATCCAGCCGTGCATCGCCATCCAGCGCGCGAATTCGTCGAACCAGCCGGTGCTCGTGGTCGTCTTTGGATACATGCCGAAGCCGTGCCCACCCTGTTCGTACAGGTGAAACTCGACCGGGCGTTTGGCGGTGCGCCAGCTGTCGATCAGGCCGTAGCCGGCATTGCCGAACAGCGGATCGTCCGCCGCCAGCGCGACGAACATCGGCGGTGCGTCGGCGGGCACCGTCATCGCGCCGAGCGGGCCGTAGATGTTGCCGATGAATGCGGGCTTCGCGTCCTGACCTGCCAGTGTTGTCGCCATCGTCAGCATCGCGCCCGCCGAAAAGCCGACCATGCCGATGCGCGCCGGATCGACGTGCCATTCGCCCGCCCGCTTGCGGACGAGCGCGAACGCCGCGCGCGCATCGGCGATCTGCGGCGCTAGGCCCGCCATCATCGCCGCGGGGTCCCGGCGTGGCGGGGTTGCGCCAGCGGAGGCACCAGCGGGAGCGGGACGCGCGAAGGTCTCGAGATCCGCCGGCGTCTGGTTCAGCCGGTATTTGAGCACGAACGCCGCGACGCCCCGCGCGGCGAGCGCGCGCGCCACGTCCCACCCCTCATTCTCCATCGACAGCGTGCGGAATCCACCGCCCGGCGCGACGATCACAGCGGTGCCGTTGGCCTTGGCGGGATCGGGCAGGACGGGGGTCAGCGTCGCGACCGTCACGTTGCGCGCGAACACGCTGCCATATTGGCTGTGCCAGGCTTCGGGGGCGGTCGCCCCGGGGAGCTTCCCGGTACCGAGGTCGATTGCGCCGGGCTGCGCGGGGATGGCGATCGACGCCATGGTGTCGGAGGACTGCGCCAGCGCGGGCGGGGCGACCGCGATCGTCAGGCCGACCAGCCACGCAAGACGACGTCCTGTCCCTCGAACGACTTGGTTGCCGCGACATCCGATGCGCATATCCGCTCTCCCCTTTTCGACTGTTTTCGGGATGATATCGATAGCGCTATCACTGCACAATGGTAGTCGGGCGCTTTTTCCGTGCGATCGGCGGTTGTGGGGAAGGTGAAAGGTGGGCGTGATAAATCACCGCTGCAATGCGCACAGAATTTGCTGCGGTGCGGCAATGTCGAAGGGAGTAAAGGCTCAGACCTTTGGCGAACATCCTTGCGAGCGATGGCGGGCGTTGCTGGTTCATCTGCCACGTCCGGCCGTCGGGTGAGTCTCGCTGGTCCGGCTGTACTTGCGTAGAGCGTCGGTCGCGATCGTCGATCCTGTAGAGACAGTGCGGACCGCGCCGCTCGCGGCGTGGCGAACCGCGTCCCCGCGCGGCGCGGGGCGCTGTGTCGGTTTGGGACAAGCCATTGCTCCTTTTGTAAGAATCTGAGCATGGGGCGGACGACGCGACGACAGCAGTGGGGCCGCAAGATGCCGGATTTCGCAAGAGACTGTTTGAAAGCCAGAAATGACGGCCGTATCGCCGCCAGCGATCCGGTCGCCCATCTCGCGCTTTGCCCCTATGACGAGATTCGCGATCCAGTGCTGCGCGCGATGTGGCAGGATGGGTTTGTTGTCACGCGTCTATATGGGTCAGAATCTTAACTCAGATTGCACGGCCGTGACGGCGACCGTGACGGCGGAAATCCGCGATGCCGATGCCGGAATAGTATCCGCAGCCGTGCAACGGCGCCCGGACATGCGCAACATCTCTGGCCAGTTAAGCAGCGTTTTAAGCAGGTTGCGGCCGGAAGCAGGCCATTTATCGTCACGGGACATCGTGAAGAGGAATGAACGGCAGACCCATGCCAGACCAAGACCCGACCCCCGACTATGAGCGGCTGACGATCGACGCGCTGGCCGCGGCCGCTGCTGCGAAGACGGACGAACAGCGCCACCTGCTCCTCGATCAGGCCGCGATCTACGCCGCGCTCGGCGAGAAGACCCGCGGCTATGCGCTGAGGGGGCGCTAGACGCCGGCGGGGCGGCATCAGCCCCAGTCTTCGAGCTTGCCCAAGACCGTGCGCGGCACCGCCGTGCCGAAGCGATAGGCTTTCGGACGTTCGGGATCGGTGAGCCGGTTCGCCGCGAATTGCTCGATCCGCGCGGACAGCCGGGCGGGGTCCTGACCGGGGTGCGGCACGACGAACGCCTTCAACCGGCCATTGCCGTGCAGCCGCACCGCGACGTCCGCGACACCCTCCATCGTCCGCAGCACGCCGGCGACGCGCCCTGGCCAGACATTGTGCCCGGCGACCTGGACCGCCCCGTCGCGCCGGCCGACCGGGCGAATGACGCGCTCGCCGAGACGCGCGACATGGTCGGGTAGGTCGTGGTGCCGGCCGTCGCAGTCGACGAGCCGCCAGTCATCCGGGTCGGCGGCGGTGAGCTGCCAGCGGGGCAGCAGATCATAATCGAGCGCGGGCAGCGTGCGCATCGCGATACCGCCGGTTTCGGAGGCGCCGTAGATATCGGCCAACCCGGCAAGCCCCGCCGCGAGCAGCACGGCGGCGATGGCGTCGTCGAGCGGCCCGGCGGAACTGATGCCGATGACATCCCCCGGCCAGTGGCGCATCATCCGCGACAGCGCGCGCCACTGGTCGGGCACCGCGACGACGAGGTCGCCCGCCTCGAGCGACAGCGGTGCGCCGATCGTCCGCACGGCGACGGGAATATCCAGCACGTCGGGCAGCAGCGCGGTCCAGACCAGCCCGTAGAGATGATCGGCGGGGACCAGTGCGACGACCCGGCGCCGATCGGCGAACCGTGTCGCGAAGAAGGCTGCTTCTTCAAGCAGGTCGGGGACGGCATGGACGCAGAGGCGCGGGCTGCCGGTCGAGCCGGACGTCCGCACCCCGATCCGGCCGGGGCCCTTAGCGTGCGCGCGCAGGATCCAGTCGGTCCAGGCGCCGACCGTCTGCGGCGGACCCTCGCCGAGCGTATCGTCGTCGAGGTCGAACGCCTCGGCCAGCGCGCCCAGCGCGCCGAGCTGCTCCATCGAATCGAGCCCGAGGCCCTCGTCGCCGATCGGCATGGTGTCGGGCCAGTCGCCGCGTGTTGCGGCGGGCGGCGCGGGATCGCGGAGCCGCGCCATCTCCGTCGCGACGACCGCGCAGGCGATGCGGTGCACCGCGGCGCGCGACAATCCGGGCCGGGTCACGCGGTCGCGGTCTCGCGCGAGCGGACCCGGTTCCGCCCGGCATGCTTGGCGGCGTAGAGGCGATCATCCGCGAGCGCGAGCAGCGCATCGATCGAACCGTCGGTTTCGCCGAGCGTGGCGCAGCCCAGGCTGGCGGTGACGTGCAAGCCACCGCGCGGCGTGTCGACCGCGATTCCGGCGATCGCCGCGCGCATCGCTTCGGCAAGCGCCGCCGCCTGATCCTCGTCATACCGCGGCAGCAGGACGCCGAACTCCTCGCCCCCGAGCCGCGCGAATATCCCGCAGGGCGGGAGCAGCGCGGTACACACATCGGTAACGCGGCGGAGCAGCGTGTCGCCGACCGGGTGGCCATGCGTGTCGTTGACCGCCTTGAAATGATCGAGGTCGAGAACGATCAGCGACAGCGATTGCCGCAGCTCGCGCCAGTGCCGCTGTTCGCGTTTCAGCACCTCGCCGAAATGCCGTCGGTTGGCGGCGCCGGTCAGGTGATCATGGTTCAACAGGCGACGCATGTCTTCCGCCGCCTCGCCACGCCGCGGCACGTCGCGCAGGATGACCGAGAAGCCGGAGGCGCGCGGCTCGCCCCGTTCGGATCGCGCGACGACGAGCCGCTGGCACCAGTAGCGCTCGCCATCCGCGCGCTGCTGCCATCCTTCCTGAAGATGCCAGCCCTCGCGCGCGGCGATCAGCAGCTGCTCGTCCAGGCGAAGATCGCCGCCGCTCGCCTCGGTCCCGCCGATCTCGGCGAGGTGGCGTCCGATGACATCGGCGGCGGCGTGTCCGGTCTGGCGGGCGAAGCAGGCGTCGGCGGACTGGATCTCGCCGCTGGGCGTGATCGTCAGCGCGGCATAATGGCTGACGCTGTCGAGCAGGGTCGCAAACCAGGTATCCGCCTGACGCAGCCGCGCCTCCTGGGCGACCTGCTCGCTGATATCGGACAGCGTCGCCATCAGTCGATCGGGGCCGAGCTTGACCAAGGTGCACGCCAGCACCTTGGGCGCGGTACCGCGTCGACGCGTGGCGAGATCGACGAAGATCCGGTGGCCGTCGCAGATCCGGCCCGTCGCCGGCGCATAGGCCGCGACGATGCTGCGCAATTCGGGCGCATGATGTTCGAGCGCGGCGAAGAGATTGCCGGGGTCGCGCGGCCCGGCGAGCGGCAGGAGATGCTGCATCGCGTGCGGGTTCATCATCGCGATCGCGCCGCTGCTGTCGCACTCGATCAGGCCGACGGGGCAGGCGTACAGAAACTCGAGAAGCTCTTCCTCGCTCGACCTATCGCTCATCGACGCGGCTTAGCGTTCGATGAGGATATAGCGGCGCGCAACGCCGGGTGCCGCCAGCAGACGCAGCCGGACCCTGGTCGGGCGCATCCGCAGCGTGAGGACATAGGGGACGATGTCGTCGATCTCGGGCTCGTCCTCGAACCGCTGCGCGACCATGAAATTGTTCATGCACTGCGCCACCGCATCGAAGAACGGCACGCCCATCACGGTCGCGGGATCCAGGCCCGACATCCGCGCCTCGGTCGCGTTATAGACCTGGACGAGCGTGTCGGCTTCGAACCCGACCACCCCGAACGGCAGGGTGTCGCGGTCCTCGACGCGCATCGTGTCGAGCTCGGGCAGCGCGACATTATCAAAACTGTATTGTTCCAGTACCATAGCCACGGTCTCCCTGCGACAGCGCTATGGGGCGGCGGGGTTAAGTATAGCCTAAGATCGGCTGTTTCTTACAACGGCACGCACGTGACGCGCGCCTCGACCGCGAACCGGACGAGCTGCGCCAGGCTCGTCGCGCCCGTCTTGCGCATGAGATGCTCGCGGTAGGTTTCGACCGTGCGCGGGCTGATATCCAGCCGCGTCGCAATCTGTTTCGCGGTCAGCCCCTCAACGATCTGGCGCAGGACCTGGCGTTCGCGGTGCGAGAGCGAGGCGAGGCGCTGCTCGAGCAGGGTCGATTGCAGGATCCGGTCGCGGACCGCCGCCACCGCGCCGAGCAGCCGCTGCGCCTCGAACGGCTTTTCGAGCAGGTCGACAGCGCCCGATTTCATCGCCGCTACCGCCATCGGGATATCCGCATGACCGGTGACGAGGATCACCGGGTCCGACCGGTCGAGCGATGGGAGGGTCTGCAACAGCTCGAGACCGCTGAGGCCGCCCAGCGCGACGTCGCTGAGAATGATTCCGGGCGGAAGCCGCGGCAGGTCGAGCATGAACGCCTCGACGCTGGGGAAGGAGCGGGTCTCGAACTCCTCCAGCGCGAGGAGCA
The DNA here is from genome assembly GCF_014841445.1 of Sphingomonas sp. CFBP 8765. Taxonomy (NCBI): domain Bacteria; kingdom Pseudomonadati; phylum Pseudomonadota; class Alphaproteobacteria; order Sphingomonadales; family Sphingomonadaceae; genus Sphingomonas; species Sphingomonas sp. CFBP 8765. The sequence goes on from NZ_JACYTY010000002.1 coordinate 705,641, forward strand.
TTTCGAGCGAGCGGCACATCTGGGGCTCGTCATCGATGATGTAGATCGGCCGGTCACGCGGCATGGGCGACCATTTCTCCACTGGACCCGGCACCAGGACGCTGCGGCAGCGAGACGCGGAAGGTCGCGCCGCCGCCGCTGTTCGTCGCGGCAGTGATCGTCCCCTCATGCGCGTCGACGATCGCGCGGCAGATGGCGAGCCCGACACCGAGGCCATGGGGCTTGCTGGTGCGGAACGGGGCGAAGATCGCCTGTTCCTGGCCGGGCGCGATGCCGGGGCCGGTGTCGGAGACGGTGATCGTGCACTGCCCGTCAGGCCCCGAGACGGCGCGCAGGTCGATCACGCGGATCGCCGTGTCGGACACCGCATCGGCCGCATTGGCGATCAGGTTGAGCAGGACCTGCTGGATCTGGATCGCATCGATCCACAATTCGCCGAGATCGGGCGCGATACTGACCTTCAGCTCCGCTCCGGCCTGACGGACCGCGAGCATGCCGAGCGTCGCCCCCTCCGCGATGATGTCGCGCGCATCGACCCATTGCGCCTGCAGCGGACCGCGCTCGACGAACCGGCGCAGCCTTTTGAGCACGGCGGCCGCCCGGAAGATCTCCTGGACCGCGCCGTCGAGCGCCGCGCCGACCTCGACAGTGTCGCGGCCGCGCGCCAGCGCCGCCTGCGCGACGGTGGCGAAGTTCGCGGCGGTCGCCAGCGGCTGGTTCAGTTCATGCGCAATCGCCGAGCCGAGCTGGCCGAGCGCGGTGGCGCGTGCGAGCTGGTGGAGCTCCGCCTGCAGCAGCGCGAGCCGTTCGGCGGCGGCGACCTGTTCGGTCTCGTCACGGAGATGGAGCGTGCGCAGCCCGGTCGCGGCGAACGGCAGCGTCCCGCTCGACAGCGACAGCGCGAGACGCGTGCCATCGGCGCGGCACAGTTCGTGCGCGGTCGCGGTCTCGCCGGACAGGTCGGGCAGGCCGGGAAGCAGGTCCGCGAGCCGCAGGCGTCCGGTATCGGGGTCGGTGATCCCCAGGATGCCGCGCGCGCTCCGGTTGATCGCGAGCACGTCGCCCGCCGCGTCGACGATGAGCATCGCCGCGGGGGTGGTGTTGAAGATCGAGTGGAGACAGAGTTCGCGCTGGTGCGACCGGCCCTGCGCGAGGCCGGCGCGCTGGCGCAGAAGGGTCATGCGACCGCCGAACAGCGCGAGGACGATCGCAAAACCGGTCACGACCAGCGTGTTCAGCGGCGTCACGAGCGGATGGTGCGCGCTGAACACCAGCGCGGTGGGGATCGTCGTCGCGGCGCCCACGCACGCGGTCAGCGCACCCCCCAGGACGGCGCCGATCGCGATCGCCGCCAGCGCGAAGGTGAAGGGCAGGTCGATCCCGAACAGGTGCCGGCCGACCGCCGTGGCAACCAGCGCGGCGCTGCCGAACCCCACGCCTTGCAGCAGGTTCCAGCGCCAGTCGGACGCGGTCTCCTGCTGGTCGACGATGGCCCATAGCCGCTGCACGATCGCTCCAAATTCGAATCCGCCGGAAAGAACCAAAATGCTACGCTTTCCGCATAGGGGTTTCCAGACACCGGCCGGGGTCTTCGTGCAGTGCAACCGTCTCAAATTGAAGCAAAGCCGGTGTGGTGGTCATGGTGTGCCAAGCCTGAACAGACTGTCTGGGGTCCGTATCCGTACGGACTTGCCTAAGACCCGGCGTGGTCGCAGCCTCAGCCAATGGTCTAGGCAGCTTTGGTAAGATTATCGCGTAATATTACAAAAACATCCAATGGAGGGGCGTCATGAATGAGCAGATCATTCGCAATGATGAATTGGATAGATCCAACGCTATTGTCGCAAGCAATGCCGAAATGTTCCGCTACGCCATATCGAGCATTCTCAGCCAGCAGCATCTAGCCGATACGGTTCTGACGACATCGAACTGGAGCAGCGTCCAGGCGCATCTCCTGAGGGCGCACTGCACCAAGCTCGCCGTCATCAATACCGATGTTCTGAACGGCCAAGGTCACGGGATGATGCGCCGGCTGCGCCTGTCCTACCCGCACCTTCGGATCATCGTCGTCGGGCAGACGCGCGAGCGGATGAAGATCCTGTCGCTGATCAGCGCGGGTGCGCACGCCTATATCCTCGAATCCATGCCGATGGACGAGATCGCCAAGGCGGTGCGGATGGTCGCCGCGGGCCATATCTACCTGCCCGACATGGTCGGCGACCTGTCGGCGCCCGAACCGGACTCGGTGCGGGCCGAGGGCGCGCTCACCCGGCGGCAGCAACAGGTGCTGCAACTGCTCGTCGGGGGCGCGTCGAACAAGGAGATCGCGCATGCGCTGAACCTCGCCGAGGGGACGATCAAGGTGCATCTGTCGGGGCTGTTCAAGGCGCTCGGGGTGCACAACCGAACCGGTGCGGTCGCGTCGGTGCATGCGCAGGCCTATTGACCCGGCCTGCAACCATGTCGCGCGGCGGCCCGCCCGGGCCCTGCATCGTCCATGGTCTTAGACCGAGCGGCCTACTTGATCCTGCGGCAGCGTCTGGCACCTAAATACCGGGAAATCGGGCAGATATTGCGCTGCGCGAACGTCATGGGGATAGTCGATGGAGCGCCGGGACTTTCTGAAGATTGGGGCCGGCGCAACGACGGTGGCGCTCGCCGCGACGGCGCAGCAGATGATCACGCCGACCGACACGCCGCTCAGCAGCCCGGCGCCGACGCCGATGTCGCTGTCGGGGTCGTCCGATCTTGCGCAGTCGCTCCGGCTGGTCATCGAACCGGTCGAGAAGGAGATGATCGACGGCAAGATCGTCTACATGGTGTTCTATTTCCACGAAAGCGGCCAGCCGCAGCCGGTGTTGCGGTACCGCGAGGGCGAACCCGTCTCGCTCAGCATCACGAACAACGACCTCGTCCCGCACGGCTTTGCGATCACCGGCATCCCGCAGGCGACCGTGCCCGAAATCCCCCCCGGCCAGACGCGGCAGGTGCCGGACTTCGTCGCGCCGGTCGGCGGCTCCTATCTCTATCATGATCCGTATGAGCCGCCGCTCAACCGCATCCTCGGGCTGCACGGCGCCTTCATCGTCGACCCTGCGCTGGGCACGACGGTCGCGGGCTCGGCCACGCCGTTCAGCCGCGCGATGCACACGCCGCAGATCGCCGCGGTGTTCGATGCGTTCGGGCGGCATCCGCGCTTTCCCGGCGAGCGGTGGAAGGCGGGGGATCCGGCCCGCGACAAGCTGTGGCTGTTCTCGCAGACCGATTCGGCGATTAACGCGCGCGTGGCGGCGGGGTACCGGATATCGGGCCAGGCGCTGATCGATGCGTTCCTCCCCGATTATTTCCACATCAACGGCCTGAGCGGGTTCGATACCGCGGTCCACGACACCACGGCCAGCGTCGACCGGGCGGCCGCGCAGGCGATCGAGCCGGTCGGGAAGCAGGGTCAGCCGACGCTGTTGCGGGTGATGAATGCCGGGCTGTGCACGCATTCGGCGCACATCCACGGCAATCACCTGTTCGAATGTACCGAGGCGGATGCGAGCGGCGTCCCCTATTGCGAGACCAACGTCTACGAACGCGACGTGTGGGTCATGCGGCCGATGGACCGCAAGGACATGATCCTGCCGTTCGAGCGGCCACCCGACGTGCCGGTCTGGCCGCCGAGGGAGGAGCCGTTCCCGCTGAAATACGTCATGCACTGCCACACCGAGATGTCGCAGACCGCGGGCGGGGGCAATTATCCGCAGGGACTGGTCACGCACTGGACGATGACCAGCCCGATCTACGCCTTCTGATCCGGTCGAGACGATGGGGAATGACCATGGGCGATGAGAGTATCAGTCCGTCGGGGATCGACTGGACCAAGACCGCGGCACAGGGCGTCACCAATTTCCGGACGTTCGGCTGCAACGTCTTCAAGGCGAGCCTGCCGACGCCCGACCGGCTGACGCCCGACATCAGCTTCGTCCGGCAGGTGACGACCAGCGGCAATCTGGTCGCGCCCGACGGGGTACGGCTGCGCTACTGGGCGTTCGAGGATCCGGCGAGCGGCGTCAAATCGCCCTATCCCTCGCCGCTGATGCGCGTGCGGGAGGGACAGATCGTGCATGTCACTTTGCTCACCGCCAAGCATGCGCACACGATCCATCATCACGGGATCGAGCCGACGACGATGCATGACGGCGTCGGCCATGTGTCGTTCGAGGTGGCGAACCAGTTCACCTATCAGTGGAAAGCGTCGAGCCCGGGCACCTTCTTCTATCACTGCCACCGCAACACGCCGCTGCATTTCGAGATGGGGATGTTCGGCGGGCTGATCGTCGATCCGCCGGAGGGGCCCGGCTATCTCTATTCGTCGCCGATGGCGAATGCGCCGTACCAGCGCTATCAGGTCGAGCGGCTCTGGGTGTGCGACGACATGGATGCGCGCTGGCACAATGTGCTGAGCAACAACCATGATGCGGGCATGTGCGGCGAAAATGTCGGGCTGAACCGGTTCGAGCCCAAATATTTCCTGATCAACGGTGTGTTCCCGACCAAGACGATGACCGATCAGAAGGTCGCAGCGAAGGCGCGGGTCGGCGAGACCGTCCTGATCCGGCTGCTCAACGCGAGCTACTCGATCCTCAGGGTGACGTTCCAGGTGCCGGTGACCTGCGTGTCGTGCGACGGGCACCGGCTGGGCAAGGAAAACTGGAATGCGCCGATCGTCTTTCCCGCGGGGACACCGATCGAGCTGACCAGCGCCACAAGGCTCGATTTCCTGATCACCGCGGCTCAGCGTGGCGCGATCAACGCAACGATCGAATATCTCCACTGGATCACCCGCCGCGTCCAGGACAATGGCCGCGGCGTGGCCAAGACGCAGATTGTCGTATCATGACCACATTCCCGACCCGATCCGCCCCCCCGTCCGCCTCCCCGTCCGCACGTCCCGGCCATGCGACGCATGCGGCAATGCCCACGCAGCTGGGCGGGGCGTTCGACTTTTCCGATGTCGCAGGCCGCCCGATCGGTGCCGCGGACTTTCGCGATCGCTGGACGCTGCTGTTCTTCGGGTACAGCCGCTGCCGCGCGAGTTGCCCGATGGCCATTCCGCGCATGGTGCAGACGGCGGAACGGCTGCGCCAGTCGGGGATCGCGGCGCGTGCGCTGTTCGTCGACATCGACGTGCCGCCGCTCGGCGTGGTGCGATTCCGCCGGCCGGCCGCGGCGGCGGCGATGGCGTTGCAGGCGCCGCCGCATCACGGCCATGGCGAGCTCGACCGCATTGCGGCGATGCGCGCGCTGGCGAAGAAGTTCGACGGGCGGCTGGTGGTCGCGACGGGGACGCGCGCGCAGCTGAACGCCGCGACCCAGGCGTTCAACGTCGCGCGTGAACATATCCCGCCAAGGCCCGGCGAGATGGGGCACAGCATCAACCATTCCTCGCTCATCTATGTCCTCGCGCCCGACACGCGTGTCGCGGGCTATGCGATGCACGACCAGCCGTCGGTCGCGCTCGAGGACATGATCCGTCATCTGGCACGCCGCCGGGGCTGACCCGGCGGCTTTTGTGTCCAGTATCGTCTCGACCGGCTGACTCGCTCGCCGGATCGGGACCCCGCCGCCGGAACGAGCCCCCCCTCACTGGCGGCGGGGTAGCGCCGCGCATGGGCTTGCTCGACCTCGCACAGACCGGGATTCGAAGCGTGTTCGGATCCATCGCCAGGCGGAGCGGCCGCGAACCCGGCCGTTCGGCCTAGGACAGAGCCTAGGCTGCCAGGGGCCGGCGTAGGTCCTTCATGGGCCTTATCCCGCCGAACGAAGAATGGAAGGTTGGCGTCACGACGTGTGCCGGTCTTCGATCACGACCCGATCACGATCGCTCGAGACGTTTCGCGTTTCGTCATTCAGAGGGGAAATTGCATCATGTCTGGTGACTTTACCGTCGATCTGGGAGATCTGAACTTCATCCTGGCGCAGATCAGGATCAGCGAGCGCAATGCCGCTGGCGAGTCACTCGCGGATATCCTGGGCCCCCAGGCGCAATTGATCCCCTATGGTCTGCGGACCGTCGATGGCAGCTACAACAATCTGCTGCCGGGCAATGCGGTGTTGGGCGCGGCGGACCAGCTGCTGCCGCGGCTGACGACGCCGGTGTTCCGCAATCTGAACGACGGCGCGACGTTCGGCACCGGGCCCGGCGGGCCGGTCCTGACCAACACCGATTACGGCACGCCGGGCAGCGTGGTCGATGCCGACCCGCGGCTGATCAGCAACCTGATCGCCGACATGACCAACACCAATCCCGCGGCGATCGCCGCCTGGTACGTCAACGCGCATGCGCAGGCGGCCTATGCCGATGCGCATGGCGGCGACGCGCCGCCCGATGGCTATATCCCGACCAACGAGGAACTGGCGTCGATCCCGAACCTGTCGCCGGACATCGGCCTGTCGCCGTCGTTCAACGCGTGGATGACGTTCTTCGGCCAGTTCTTCGATCATGGGCTCGACCTGATCACCAAGGGCGGCAACGGCACGGTGCTGATCCCGCTGCAGCCCGACGATCCGCTCTATGTCCCCGGCGGCCCCAACTTCATGCCGCTGACCCGGTCGACGCAATATGACGCCAACGGCAACCCGGTCGTCGGCGGGACCGAGACGGTCAACACGACGACGCCGTTCATTGACCAGAACCAGACCTATACCTCGCATGCGTCGCATCAGGTGTTCCTGCGCGAATACAAGTTCTCGGTCGATTCGGATGGCGACGGGGTGAAGGATTCGCATGCGATCTCGACCGGGCGGCTGCTCGACGGCGCGATCGGCGGGATGGCGAACTGGGCCGAGACCAAGGCGCAGGCGCTGACGATGCTCGGCATCCGGCTCGACGACTACGACGTGCACAACGTGCCGCTGCTGCTGACCGACGCGTACGGCCGGTTCATCCCCGGCGCGAACGGCTATGCGCAGATCATGCTGAAGGACGGCACGCTGCTCGAGGGGACGGCCGAGGGCGTCGCGGTGCCCGCGAACGCGTACTTCACCGGCCACGCGTTCCTCAACGACATCGCGCACCATGCCGAACCGGTGCTGGTCGACCTCGATCACAATCCGGCGACGCCCGCGGTGCGGCAGACCGCCGATACGGACATGCTCGACTTTAATGGCGACGGCGTGTCCGACGAGGCCGATCTGGTCGCGGGCGAGGGGCGGATCGTCGATGCGGATGGCGACCACGCGATCACGCTCGACGACCTGCGCGACGTCAATCTGGACGGCGTGATCAACGCGCGCGACCTGATCGCCGACGACAACAACCCGCTGACCTATGACGACGAGATGCTCGACGCGCATTTCGTCACGGGCGACGGCCGCGGCAACGAGAATATCGGGCTGACCGCGGTCCACACCATCTTCCATGCCGAGCATAATCGCGTGGTCGAGGCGGACAAGCTGACGATCATCGCATCGGGCGACCTCGCCATCGTCAACGAATGGCTGCGCCCTGCGGCGGACGGCACGCGCAGCGCGATCACGCAGGCGGAGCTCGATGCGATCGAGGCGCTGACCGGGACGGCGAAGACGCAGGCGATCGATGCACTCGACTGGGATGGCGAGCGGCTGTTCCAGGCGGGGCGGTTCAGCACCGAAATGCAGTATCAGCATCTGGTGTTCGAGGAGTTCGCGCGCCGGATTCAGCCCAATATCGATCCGTTCATCTTCAGCAATACCGCCGACATCGACCCTGCGATCACCGCCGAATTCGCGCACGCCGTGTACCGGTTCGGCCATTCGATGCTGACCGACACGATCGAGATCACCGATCCGACGCTGTCGACGCAATCGCTGAGCCTGGTCGAGGCGTTCCTGAACCCGCAGGCGTTTGGCGAAGCCGGTCTGGATCCCGTCACCGGCGAGGAGGATGCGGCGATCGCCGCGGGCGCCATCATCCGCGGGATGACGCGCGTCGAGGGCAGCGAGATCGACGAGTTCGTGCCCGATTCGCTGCGCAATTTCCTCGTCGGGCTGCCGCTCGACCTCGCCGCGCTCAACATCGCGCGCGGCCGCGATGCCGGCGTCGCGGCGTTCAACGTGGTGCGTGCGCAGCTCTATGCCTCAACCAACGATTCGCAGCTCAAACCCTATACGAGCTGGCTCGACTTCGCGCAGAACATCAAGAACCCGCTGTCGATCGTCAATTTCGTCGCCGCCTATGGCACGCATCCGCTGATCACCGGCGAGACGACGCTGGAGGGCAAGCGCGCCGCCGCGACCCTGCTGGTGATGGGCGGCGCGGATATCGTCGTGCATGCGAATGCCGCGATGGGCGTCGAGGAGCATGTGCTCCAGGCCCCGGCCGATCGGCTCAACTTCCTGCAGAGCAAGGGCAACTGGGCGCCCAGCATCGTCGACGGGGTCAATAGCCACGAAACCGGGCTGAACCTGGTCGATCTGTGGATCGGCGGTCTGGCCGAGGAGAAGATGGAATTCGGCGGGATGCTGGGTTCGACGTTCAACTATGTGTTCGAACACCAGCTCGAAAGTCTGCAGAACGGCGACCGCTTCTATTATCTCAGCCGTACGCAGGGCATGAACATGCTCAACGAGCTGGAGAAGAGCAGCTTCGCCGATCTCGTGATGCGCAATTCCGACCTGGGCGACGTGCATTCGACGCATGTCGACGGGCAGATCTTCAACACCGCGGACTATATCCTCGAACTTGATCCGCTGACGCCGCAGGTCACCAATATCGGCGAGGACGGCACGTATCTGGCGGGCGGCACGTTCGATCCGGTCTGGGAGGACAGTTTCCAGCAGGCGTTCGACCCCAAGGTGGTGCGGATCGCCCCGGGCGAGGACGTCGACGGCGACGGCCATGACGATGGCGGGATGCTCAAATATAGCGGCGGCGAGCATGTCGTGCTCGGCGGGACCGAGGGCAATGACCGGCTCTATGGCGACAAGGGCATCGATACGCTGTGGGGCGATGGCGGCGACGATTACCTGAACGCGGGCACGGAATCCGATCAGGTCTATGCCGGTGACGGCGACGACATCATCGAGGACCCGTTCGGCGACGATTTCCTGCGCGGTGGCGAGGGCAATGACGTCGTCAGCGGCGGCTCCGGGCTCGACATCATGTTCGGTGGCGGCGGCCAGGACTTCATGGTCGGCGGCACCGACGCGAAGGAGATGTTCGCCGGCCGCGGCAACGACTTCCTGCTGGGCGGCAGCGGCAGCGACGGTCTGATGGGGAATGAAGGCGACGACTGGATCGAGGGCGGCGACGGCTTCGACAGCGTGACGGGCGAGAATTCGAACCTGTTCTTTAACAGCCCGATCATCGGCAACGACATCCTGAACGGCGGCGGCAACGACACCGATTATGACGGGGAGAGCGGCGACGACATCATGATCCAGGGGGCGGGGATCCAGCGCAACAACGGCATGGCCGGGTTCGACTGGGTCATCCACCAGGGTGATACGACCGCCGCCAATTCGGATCTGGGGCTGAGTGCCGCGGTCAACCAGCAGGCGTTCACGCTGCGCGACCGCAACGACCTGGTCGAGGCGTTGTCGGGCTGGAAATATGCCGACACGCTGACCGGCCGGCAGATCCCGCTCGGCCTCGTCAGCACGGGCGCCAATTTCCCGGACCTGCTCGGCGACGACAATCCCCGGATCCTCGGCAACAACCTGTACGAGGACGGCGTCCGGCTGATCACCGGGCTGCGCGAACTGCTGAGCTTCAAGACCTGGGATGCGAACGATGCCGATGCGCTGGTGATGGACGGCAGCACGACCGACGACTTGCTGATCGGCGGCGGCGGTGCGGACGTCATCAAGGGGCGCGCGGGCAACGACGTCATCGACGGCGACGCCTTTATGCACGTCTTCATCAGCGTGCGCGAAAACAAGGACGGGTCGGGCGCCGAGCTGTTCCGCGCGGATTCGCTGACCGAGATCCAGGCGCGGCTGCTGAACGGGACGATCAACCCCGGCCAGCTCGTCGCGTCGCGCGAGATCGTCTACCGCGAGACCGTCAACGGCTATGCCACGGGTGCGGCGACGATCGGGTCGGGGATGGATACCGCGGTCTATATCGGCAACCGCTCCAACTTCACGATCACGCTGCGGCCCGACGGGCGGGTCAGCGTCGTCGACAATGTCGGCGACGAGGGCAGCGACATGCTGCGCAACGTCGAGCGGATCCAGTTCGCCGACAGCGTCGCCGAGATCAACCGCCAGCATGTCGGCAGCTTCGAGATCGATAACGTCGAGCCGGAAATCGATCAGGTGCTGACGGTCACGACGGGCAGCTTCATCGATTATGACGGCACGACGAGCTTTGCGCGGCAGTGGCAGCGTCAGGTTGAAGGGACGTGGGTCGATATCGCGGGGGCGACCGACGACACGTACAAGGTCACGGTCGACGATATCGGCCAGCCGCTGCGCGTCGCGACCAACTATACCGACAATCGCGGGTTCAGCACGCAGGGGACGAACCAGCCGGAATCGGTGGTCTATTCCGACGCGACGATGGCGGTCGCGATCCCCGATTACGCGATCCTCGGCGACGAGGAGGCCAACGTGCTCACCGGCACGGAGGACGCCGACCTCGTCTTCGCGCGCGGCGGCGATGACACTTTGCTCGGGCTGGACGGAGACGACCGTCTGTTCGGCGAAGACGGGAATGACAGCCTCGACGGCGGCAGCGGGGCCGACCGGATGGCGGGGGGGCTGGGCGACGACACCTATGTCGTCGATGACGGCGGCGACACGGTCGTCGAGGGCAGCGAAGGCGGCACCGACACGGTGACCAGCAGCATCAGCTACACGCTGGGCACCGAGGTCGAAAATCTGATGCTCGGCGGCTCCGCGGGGATCAGCGGTACCGGCAATGCGGGCAACGACGTGCTGACCGGCAACGGTGCCGCCAACACGCTGACGGGGCTCGCCGGTGCCGATTTCCTCGATGGCGGGGCGGGCGCCGACACCATGGCGGGCGGGCTGGGGGACGACACCTATGTCGTCGACAGCACGGGCGATGTCGTCAGCGAAAGCGGGGGCGACGGGACCGATACCGTCCTCAGCAGCATCGCCTACACACTCGCGACGGGGCTGGAAAACGTCACGCTGACCGGAAACGCGGCGCTGAACGCCACCGGAAACGCCGCTGCGAACACCGTCACCGGCAATGACGGGGACAATGCTCTGGCGGGGCTCGCGGGGGACGACTGGCTGACCGGCGGCGGCGGCAACGACCGGCTGGACGGCGGCACCGGTGCGGACACGATGTCGGGTGGGCTCGGCAACGACACCTATACGGTCGACAATGTCGGTGACGCCGTCGACGAGACAGGCGGCGACGGCGTCGATCTGGTCAACAGCAGCGTGAGCTTCGCGCTAGCGGCCGGGGTGGACAACCTCACGCTGACGGGCAGTGCAGCGATCAACGCGACGGGCAATGCCGATGCGAACGTCCTGACGGGCAATGCCGGGGTGAACCGGCTGACCGGGCTGGAAGGCGCGGACACTCTGCGCGGGCTTGCGGGGAACGACCAGCTGTTCGGGGGCGACGGGGCCGATGACCTCGACGGCGGCATCGGTGCCGACCTCCTGTCCGGCGGCACGGGCAACGATACCTATACGGTCGACAATGTCAGCGACGTCGTCGACGAGACCGACGGCGATGGCGTCGACCTGGTCAAGAGCAGCGTGACCTTCACGCTCGCCGCCGGTGTCGAGAATCTGACGCTGACGGGGAGCGGTTCGCCCAGCGCGACGGGCAACGCCGCCGCCAACATCCTGACGGGCAATGGTGCGGCGAACACGCTGACGGGTCTCGACGGCGACGACACGCTGATCGGGCTGTCGGGCAACGACCGGCTGAACGGCGGTGCGGGGGCGGACATCCTGAACGGCGGCACCGGATCGGACATCATGACCGGCGGCGACGGCGACGATCTCTATAGCGTCGACACGACCGGCGACATCGTCGACGAGACCGGCAGCGACGGTATCGACACCGTCACCAGCAGCATCACCTACACGCTCGGCGCCGGCGTCGAACGCCTCACCCTGACCGGGACGGGGGGAATCGCGGGGCGGGGCAATGCCGCCGATAACGTCATCACCGGCAATGACGGCGCCAACGCGCTGTCGGGCTTTGCCGGCAACGACCAGCTGTTCGGCGGCGCGGGCACGGATACGCTCGACGGCGGCACCGGCCAGGACGTGATGTCCGGCGGGCGCGGCAACGACAGCTATGTCGTCGACGATATCGGCGACGTGGTCGACGAGACCGGTGGGGACGGTCTCGATACGGTCACCAGCAGCGTGTCCTTCACGCTGGGGGCGGGGGTCGAGCGTCTTACGCTGAGCGGGGTGGCGGCGATCGATGCGACGGGCAGCGCGGACGCCAATATCCTGACGGGCAATGCCGGCGTCAACATCCTGTCGGGCATGGAGGGGGCCGATACGCTGCGCGGGATGGCCGGCAACGATCAGCTGTTCGGCGGTGGCGGCGCCGACACGCTCGACGGCGGCACCGGCGCGGACGTGATGGCAGGCGGTCTCGGCGACGATATCTACATCGTCGACACTCTGGGCGACAGCGTCGACGAGACCGACGGGGACGGCGTCGATCTCGTCACCAGCAGCATCACCTTCACGCTGGCCGACGGGCTCGAGAACCTGACGCTGACGGGCACTTCCGGGGTGCACGGCAACGGCAATGCCGGCGCGAACGCACTGACGGGCAATAGCGCGGGCAATATCCTGTCCGGGTTCGACGGCGACGACCTGTTGCAGGGGCTGGGGGGCAACGACCAGCTGCTGGGCGGCGCGGGGCAGGACCGGCTCGTCGGCGGCACCGGCAGCGACCGGCTGACCGGGGGCACGGGCGACGACGTGTTCGTGTTCGTGACCGGGCAGGGCAATGACACGGTGGTCGATTTCGACTTCGATGCGGCCGGGGGACAGGACCTGCTCGATGTTTCGGGTTGCGGCATCACCGCCGCCAATTTCGGGGCACAGGTGCTGATTTCGCAGGTCGGCGTCAACACGGTGATCACGATCGGCACGCAGACGATCACGCTCACCGGGGTGAACGCGACGACGATCGACCACAGCGATTTCGGGTTCTGATCGATGATGCAGATGTTCGGGGACCGGCTGGCGCAGCCGGTACGGGATGCGGTGACGCGCTGTCGGTCGCATCTCCTTGCCGCCTTGCTGTTCAGCGCGCTGGTCAACATCCTGTACCTCGCGCCGACGCTGTACATGATGCAGGTCTATGACCGGGTGGTGCCGACCGGGGGCGTCGTCACTCTGGTGATCCTGACGCTGGTGCTGGGGGCGGCGATCGCCACGATCGGGGTGCTGGAGGCCCTGCGGTCGCGGCTGATGGTCAAGGTGTCGCTGCGGCTCGACCAGCGCGTGTCGCGGGCGATCCTGGCGCGGCTGATCGAGCGCGGTCACACCCGGCAGCGCGACCCGACGACGGCACAGGCGATGCGCGAGTTCGACACGCTGCGACAGGTGATCACCGCGCCGACGCTGGTCGGGATCTTCGATGCGCCCTGGACGCCGATCTATGTTCTGGCCGCGGTGCTGATCCATCCGCTGCTGGGGCTGTTCATCATCGCTGCGGGCGCGTGCCTCGCGGTGCTGACATGGATGTCCGAGCGGGGGACGCGCGGGCTGATGACCGTTGCGCACACCGCCAATGCCCGGTCGGCGATCGTCCAGGAGGATATCGCCCAGCAGGCCGAGCTCGTCCGCGCGCTGGGCATGGGCCGGGCGATGGTCGACCGGCAGATCGCCGAACGCTGCGACGGGCAGGCGGCGCTGGCCGCGGCGCAGATGGCGACCGCGCGCTATGCCGCGATCGCCAAGTTCATGCGGCTGTTCCTCCAGTCGCTGGCGCTGGGGCTTGCCGCGATCCTCGCGGTCCAGCGGCAGATCTCGGTCGGATCGATCATCGCCGCCTCGGTGCTGCTCAGTCGTGCGCTGCAGCCGGTCGAGCTGCTGATCGGCGGTTGGTCGAACCTGCAGAGCGCGAACGAGGCGCTGAAATCGCTGAAGCAGTTGTTCGACACGGACGCGGCGGCGGCGCCCGCGACCGTCCTGCCGGCGCCGCTCGGCCGGATCACCGCGCGCAAGATCACCACGCGCAGCGCCGATGGCGCGGCGATGCTGCTGAAGGGGGTGAGCTTCGACCTGCAGGCGGGGCAGATGCTGGGGATCGTCGGGGCATCGGGGGCGGGCAAGACGACGCTGATCCGCATCCTCGCCGGGGGTATCGCGCCCGAGTCCGGACAGGTGCTGCTCGATGGCGCGGACTCGATCCTCTGGGATGCGCAGCGGCTCGCGCGGTACCGCGGCTATGTGCCGCAGGAACCCGGCTTCCTGACGGGCACGGTGGCGCAGAACATCGCCCGGTTCGCCGATCCGAACGCGGTGGACCCGGTCTCGTTCGACCGGCGGGTGATCGACGCGGCCAAGGTCGCGGGGTGCCACGCGCTGATCCTGTCGCTGCCCGGTGGCTATGACTGTCCGATCGGGCGCGGCGGGCTGGCGCTGTCGGCGGGTCAGCGGCAGCGGATCGCACTGGCGCGAGCGATGTTCGACGACCCGCCGATCCTCCTGCTCGACGAACCCAATGCCGCGCTGGACGCGGAGGGCGAGGCGGCGCTGATGCGCGCGCTGGAGACCAGTCGCCAGCGCGGCGCGACGATCGTGATCGCGGCGCACCGCACCAGCGTGCTGGCCGCCGCGGATCGGCTGCTCGTCCTCAACGCCGGATCGGTCGACTGCGAAGGTCCGGCCGAGGAGGTTCTGGCCGAGCTGGCGCGCCGCGCCGGCGGGAGCCGCGGCAATGTCGTCGGACTGAAGGGGGCTGTGTCATGAGCATGATCGACGATTCGGCGCGGGTGGAGATCCGGCGCGGCCTGCGCGTCGCGGCGCTGTTCTTCATCGGGCTGCTGGGGGGCGCGTCGATGATGCCGCTCGACGCCGGCGTCTATGCCCGCGGCGCGGTGATCGTGTCGGGCAAGCGGCAGGCGGTGCAGAACCGCGACGGGGGCATCGTCACGGCATTGCGCGCCGTCGAAGGCCAGAAGGTCGCCCGCGGGCAGGTGCTGCTCGAGATCGCGTCGGCGGATCTGCACGCGCTCGAACGCGGGATGACCGCCGAGCTGATGATGCTGTTCGCGCAGCGCGAACGCCTGCTCGCCGAACGCGACCGGCGCGCGGTGATGGCCGAGCCGGTCGAATTCCGCGCGCTGCCGGCGGCGGACCGGGTGCTGGCGGAGGATGCGCTGCGCGGGCAGCGGTTGCTGCTGGCGGCGCGCCTGCGGACCGCGCAGACCGAGAAGGCGGTGTGGATGCGGCGCGCCCACGCCAATGCCGAACAGATTGGCGGGTTCGGGGAGCAGATCACGGCGAACCGCCGGCAACGCGCGCTGCTCGACGACGAGCTGACGGGGATGCGGGTCATCGCCGCCAAGGGCTTTGCCTCGATCAACCGGATCCGCGCGCTCGAGCGCACCCAGGCCGCGCTCGACGGCGAGCATGGCGCGCTTGGTGCGCAGATCCTCCAGACGCGCGATGCGATCGGCGAAGCCGAACTGTCGGCCGCGGGCGTCGATCGTCGCCAGATCGAGGAGGTGGAGGGCAGCCTGCGCGATCTGCTGGTCCGGATGAACGAGCTGCAACCCAAGTTGCTCGCGGCGCGCGAACAGCTCGCCCGCTCGATGGTGCGCGCGCCGGTGGCCGGCACGATCGTCGGCCCGACGATCTACACCATCGGCGGGGTGGTCTCGCCGGGGCAGACGCTGATGGAAATCGTGCCCGATCGCAGGGCGCTGGTGATCGAGGTGCAGGTCTCGCCCGACGATGCCGACGACATGCGCCCCGGCCAGACGACGCAGGTCCGCTTCACCGGCTTCCACGACCGCGCGATGCCCGCGCTCGACGCCCGGATCGACACGGTGTCGGCGGACAGCTTCACCGAGGAGCGGACCGGCAACCGCTTCTTCCGGGCGGAGGCGTCGCTCCTGCCGGAAAGCTATCGGACGCTCGTCGCGCTGAAGGGGCCCGGCGCGCTGACGCCGGGCATGCCCGCCGAGATCCTTGTCCCGCTCCGGAAACGGTCTGCGTTCGACTATCTGATCGGCCCGTTGAAGGAGAGCCTGTGGCGCGGCGGTCGTGAGGCCTGAGTGAGTGCGGGGTCAGGCGGCCAGCCCGTTCGCCTCGACATGCGCGGCGATGTCGCCGGCGGTGGTCCACCAGATGCGCGGATCGTTCGCCGCGCGGAGTTCGGTCAGCACGCGGGCGAGGGCGGGGACGCGGTGTGCCTGTCCCATGATATAGGGATGGAGCGCGATGCCGAGGACGAGCGGACGCCGGTCGCATTCGGACAGCAGCTGTTCGACGCCGTCGCGGATCATGGCCGCGAACGTCGTCGCCTCCTGCTTGCGCGCGATGATCGCGGGCAGGTCGTTGATTTCCTGGGAATAGGGGATGGAGAGCAGTCCGCCATGAGAGGTGGCGAGCCGGGTCGGCTGGTCGTCATGCGCCCAGTCGAGGACATAACGATAGCCATTTTCGGCGAGCAGGTCCGGCGTGGTGTCGCTCTCCGATACCCACGGTCCCAGCCAGCCGGTGGGACGCACACCGAGTGTCGCCAGCCGCTCGGTCACGTCGGCGATCATCTGGGTCTCGCTCGGGTGCGCAAGGGACCCTTGCGCGGTCGCGTTGGTGCCGCCATGCGCCGCGATTTCGTCGCCGCGGTCGCGGCACGCCTCGGCGAGCCCCGGGCAGCGATCGAGGACGTCGGCGTTGAGCAGCGCGGTGGTGCGCAGGCCCAGCCGATCGAACAGGTCGAACAACCGCCACGCCCCGACCCGGTTGCCATAATCGCGCCAGGCATAGTTCATCACGTCCGGGTCGGTCTGCGCAGGCGCTAGTTCCGGACCCAGCCCGCCGCCGAAATCGAACACCTCGTAATTCACCCCGAAATAGATGGCGAGGCGGCGGCCGTCGGGCCAGTCATAGTCCGGGCGGTCGACGATCGGGCGATAGGCGTAGCGGCCATGGTGCGACGTGCTCATCACGCTGGAACGCGCGGGTCGCGGGATAGAAACGCCATGATGCAGATACTTATGGAATCCATGATCGCGGCCGGAGCGAGCGAGCCGTCGGGTCCGACCCGCTCAGCCGTCCACAGGGGCGAAACCCTCGACGGTGGCACGGTACAGATCGGCGCGCGCCTGGCTCAGGGCGGCGTCCTGGTCGTCGCCCTGGCCGACCACCAGTCCCGCGAGCGCGCGGACCGGGCCGATCCATGCGCCGCTGCCGCGCAGCTTGAGGCGGCGGGTTTCGAAGGCGGCGATGGCTTCGTCGGCGAGGTCGCGGGCCGCCGTCAGGGCGACGTCGGTCACGACCACGACGAATTCATTGCCGGTCCAGCGGATGATCTCCTCGTCGGGAAACACCCGTCGCAGGTTCGCGACAAAGGCGCTCAGCACATTGTCGCCGACGGCGTGGCCGAAGCGTTGATTGACCCCGGCCAGATCGGCGACGCTGAAGATCATGAGGACATAGCTTCGCGCCTGTTCGGCAAGCTGTGCAAAGATCGGTCGCGCGCCCTCGGACGTCAGCGCGCCGGTGGCTGTGTCGCGCATTGGATCGTGCCGCGCCGTACCGAGCGAGCCGAGGTCGGACTGGAGCCGGGCGACGTCGCGGCGCAGCTCGGCCAGCTCGCGTTCGGCATCGGCCAGCCGGGTCACGAGCAGCGTCGCATCGGGCCAGTTCTCAGCCTCGCTCGCCATCGCGCTGACGTCGTGGCTGAGCGACCGCGTCAGCGTCTGCGCATCGGTGGTCAGCGCGCCGAGCTGGTTCGCGCGTGCGGTGACCGCGCTGTCGCGTTCGGCGGTCGTGTCGCGCTTGATCGCAAGATGGCGTTCGCTGAGCGTTTCGAGCGCGCGTGCGGTCAGCCTCAGGCCGCCATCCGTCTCGGCCGCCACGGCGCGCGCCAGGTTCGATCCGGGATCGGCGACCACGGCAAGCGCGAACGTATAGTTTTCAGCCACCGGTGCGAGACGATGTGCCTCGAGAAAGGCGAGCGCGTCGCGCGCCGCACGAAAAGCCTCTGGCATGCTTGTCTCGAACCTTTTTATGTACTGGAATGTACAACGCGGGATCGCGCGCGTCCGTTTCATTCCGACGCCCCCTAGCGCGAAAGAGCGTGCGATCAATCCTTGCGCGGCGATCGGTTCCGCGTTCGGGGGCGTGTCGCGGCTACGGGCGGCGGCTGATCGCGGGCGGCAGCGGCGCGGTTTTTCTTATGATGGGGGGCATGTTCCGGGATGGGACGGCCCGCTGGCGCCCGTTGTCCGCTATTAGAGGGGTATGTTGCGCCAAGGGGGGAGTCCGGTCGTACCGGTCTCAGTCCATTGCCGGGGGAGCCGCACCAGGCTGCTGGGCGGTGCTGCGCGCATGCTGGGGGTGCTGCGGCGACGGCAAGGTGGTGGCGTTGGCATAGCGGCGGCGGGCCGCGTTGCGCAGGCGGCGCGGTGCGTGCCGACCGGGTGGCGCCCCGATGGGATGAGCCGCGCATCTCGGCTCTGGTTTCTTCAAACCGCCTATGGCAGAGCCTTGGCCCTGCTGAGCATAAGTCGAGATTGTGGCGGGCAGGGAGCTGGCACTGTGGAAAATACTAAAGTTACCGGCACGCGCGGTGCAGTGTTCGATCGTTTTGGCTCGACCTCGCATCGTCACCAACTGCGCATCGCGCTTTATATCCTGTTGGTGTTTGCTGATCTGCTCGCGGTGGTTGCTGCATTCGAGCTCGGTATATTTGCAAAATATGGCCGTTTTGCTGTTACGTCGCATATGAACGTCGTCATCGTCACGGCGCCGATATATGTGCTGACGGCGTTCAATAATGGCGCCTACTCGATTGACGTGCTGCGCAAGGCCCGGGCCGGCATCATGCGGTCGGCGACAGCGCTTTTACTAGCCTTTTCAAGCTTCTTGTTCATCTCCTACTATTTCCGGGCGGTGCAGGCGGAATCCCGTGGCGTCATCAGCATCGGAATGCTCGGCAGCTTCGTGCTTCTCGCAGTCTTTCGATTGGTCATCGATCGGTTTGTCCGCCTGACGATTGGCGGCAACGTGACCACCGATCTGGTGATCTTGGACGACGTCGAATTCGCGGTGCCTGCACATTGCAAAGTCGTCGAGACGCGGGCCGCGAACCTTCGCCCGAACATGCAAGATCCGATGATGCTCGATCGACTCGCGCGCCAATTGCGTGGTGTCGACCGCGTCGTGATCGCCTGTCGGCCCGACAAGGAGCGCGAATGGGCGATGCTCCTGAAGGGGGCGGGCATTCGCGGCGAGATTATTTCGAACGAAATCGACCAGGTCGGCGCGATCGGGCTCGACACTTTCGTCGGGCGGTCGACGCTGGTCGTCGCGGTCGGACCGCTGAGCACGCGCAACCGGATGATCAAGCGGACGTTCGACCTGGCCTTTGCGGTGCCCGCGCTGATCGTCGTGCTGCCGCTGCTGCTGATCACCGCCGCGGCGATCAAGATCGACAGCCGGGGACCGGTCTTCTTCCGGCAGGATCGCGTCGGCCGCGGCAACGCGCTGTTCAAGGTGTTCAAGTTCCGGTCGATGCGGGTCGACCAGTCCGACGCGAGCGGCAGCGTTTCGGCGTCCCGCACCGACGACCGGATCACGCGCGTCGGTCGCGTGATCCGCGCGACCAGCGTCGACGAGCTGCCACAGCTGCTGAACGTGCTGCTCGGATCGATGAGCATCGTCGGGCCGCGACCGCATGCACTGGGGTCGCTGGCGGGGCAGCAGCTGTTCTGGGAGGTCGATGAACGCTATTGGCACCGCCACGCGCTCAAGCCGGGGATCACCGGTCTTGCGCAGGTGCGCGGATTCCGCGGGGCGACGCATCGTCGCGACGATCTGACGCAGCGCCTCCAGGCCGATCTGGAATATATCCTGGGCTGGTCCGTATGGCGCGACTTTGGCATTCTCGTGTCTACGGTACGGGTCGTTGTGCACCGCAACGCATTCTAGTGCACCGTAAAACACGTACAAAAAATGCCGCGACAGCAATTTAACATACGCTTTCTTAACCACCAGTATGGCATGGTGTCGTCATGCCCCTTCACGCACCTCTTGCTAACCTGGCTGACCCCGTATCGCCACATGCGGCGTTTCGTGGCGGCGATCCGCTTTCCGGCGCTACGACGGATTCGTTCGACGGGGCGCGTTCCGTCGCAGACCCGCTCGGGGCCGAGCTTCAGGTCGTCGACCCGCGTGCCGCCAACCCGTTGGCCGGCGACCGGATCGATTACGAGAACTGGCTCCTTCCGGTCGAGCCCGCCTCGTTGGGCGAACGCGCGATCCGGGCCGGTTCGACCATCGCCGGCGTGGCGGTCTTCGCCGCGGCGCTCGCTGGTGTCCTTGCCTGGATCATCTAGCGTGCGGGCGGAGATGACGGCGATCGAGCCGGTGGCCGAGCGTCGGCGAAAGCCGAGTCGAGCAGCAATAGCGCGCGCGAGCACGGTCCGTGCGGCCGATGCGCGGGCGATCGACGTCCGTGTCGAGGACCTGTCCGAAGGCGGTTTCCGTTTTTCCAGCGCCAGCGTCCTGCCGGTCGGTGCCCATATCCGCGTCGGCCTGGCCGGTGCGGGGCAGGCGACCGCGCGGATCGCATGGCGCGATGGCGAGGCGCATGGCTGCGCTTTCCAGCCCCTGCTGACGAACGACCAGATCCAGTCGGCCTTCACGCACACGATCTGCGAGTCTGCGGTCCTGTCGTTGATCCCCGACAGCGCGGTGGTGCCCATGCCCGCCGCGGGTGCGGCGCTTGCGCCGCCGCAGCGCTTTGCAGCGCCGGTGCGGCTTATCCTGCTGGTTGTGGCCAGCTGCGCATGCTGGGCCCTGGCGACGCTGCTGCTGCGCGGACTTTCATCGTTCTGAACCGAGGCTGACGCCGGAGTGGTGGTCTGCGCGTTGCAACCCTGCTCCGGGGGCGTTTGCCAGCCTTGCCGACCCGTTGAACGCACAAGATTTTCAGGATCTTAGCTAATTTTGCGCTAGTCTAGATATTAGTGTTGATTATTTATGACCCCTGTCCCATGTTGAGACAAGACGGTTGAAACGACCGCTGAGGAGAGTGTTCATGACTGCGCTTCCCGGCCCGGCTATCCAGGCCCCATCCTATCCCGAAA
Source organism: Sphingomonas sp. CFBP 8765 (assembly GCF_014841445.1). Lineage (NCBI taxonomy): Bacteria > Pseudomonadati > Pseudomonadota > Alphaproteobacteria > Sphingomonadales > Sphingomonadaceae > Sphingomonas > Sphingomonas sp. CFBP 8765. Next base: position 726,898 of record NZ_JACYTY010000002.1, read on the forward strand.
TTCCCTCGGCCGTGCTCGGTCTTATCACTGGCCTCGCAGTCAGCGTTGCGCTCTGGGCGCTGATCGTCCTGATGGCATTCTTCCTGGCCTGATCTCAAGCACATGGGCGGTCGCTTTCGCGCGTCCGCCTGTGTCTGACGATCCCAGTCGTCGGATTGTCAAAGTGCTTGGGCGCCCGGGGTACGATGGTTCGTCTTTGCCCTAGGGCCGCGGTGATCCTTAGGCTTGAGCGTTAGCCTGACCCGCTCGACGCAACAGGCCTTGTACGTTCGCGGTGACGTCGCCGTCAGCGGTATGGGCATCGTGATCGATGCCGAGCGACGATACGCTCCTCCTCACCGAATCACCTGCGGACAGGCCGTGCGACACCCCGGCGTTGTCAGCCCCGCGCGTCGCGTTTCCGCAGGACATCTTTATACACATCGGCGAACTGCCGCGCGACGCTGCGCCAGTCATAGGCCAGACTCGCGGCGATGTTGTTCGCGCGGTTCGACTCATAGGCGGCGCTTGAATCGCGGTGCGCGGCTTCGATCTGGCCCGCACCAGCCTCGACATCGTCGATGTCGAACAGGATGCCGCTGCCGGACGAGCGAACCAGCCGGCGGAAGGGCGGAATGTCGCTGACGATCGGGGTTAGGCCTGCGGACAGACCTTCGACCACGCTCAGCCCGAAGCCTTCATAGCGTGACGCCGAGCCGATATAGCTGGCCTCGCCGATCAACGCCTTGATACCCTCGTCACTGGGCGAGGGCACGAGCGTGACCGCCCGTTCGGTACCGGTCCGGCGCATATGCTCCTCGATCTGTGCAGGCGTGACGTCGGCCGGGCCGCCCGCGATGATCAGCCGCCAGTCGCCATGAAGCCGGCCGAGCGCGGCCACGAGGTCGATCAGGCCGGTGATGTTCTTGTTCGAGGAAAAGCGGCCGATATAGATCATCGTCCTCGTCGGCTGCGGCGACCCTGCGCCCTGCCATTTGCCGATGTTGACGCCATTCTCGATCGTCACCGTCTTGCTCGCGGCGATCTCGTTGAACCGGGCGGCGTCGCTTTCGCTCGAGGCGATGATCCGGTCGTAGGCGAGCGACGACGCGCGCGTGACGCTGGCGAAATAGGCGAGCTTCAGCCGGCTGGCGAAATCGGTGTGGAAGAAGCCGCCATGCGTCGAGGCGACCATCGGCCGGCGGTGGAGCGGGCGGGTGAGCGCCATGCCGTCGAAGAACGAATCGATCGCATGGACGTGAACGATGTCCGCCTGACCGAGATGCTGCAGTACGGTGGGTGCGAGCGGATAGCGCGTCGAGCCGCGGAACGGGATCCGCTGCACGGGCACGCCCTGATAGGTGTCGCGCGGCGGCAGCGTCGCGTCGAGACGCGAAAACTGGCGGTCGAGCGTGACCACCGACGTCGTGATTCCGCAGTCCCGCTTGAGCGCGACCGCGAGATTGCTGACGGCGTCTTCCAGCCCGCCAATGGCCGGATAAAATTGACGAACGACGTGAAGAACGTGCATCGGCTTCCCAACGTGATCCAGATTGCCAGCCCCTTTGTCTGATTACGGCCAACCGTCCAGCCCAAAGTCGATGGAGTGTCATGCATGTCCGATAAGCCAGCGCCGGCGCAGCCAAAGCATTCCCGTGTCGTCATCCTGTCGGCATTTCAGGATTACCGGACGCCCAAGCGCGCCAGCATCCATCAGGTCGCGCATGCGCTGGCGCAGGATGGCTGCGACGTGTCGTTCATCTCGACCCGGTTCAGCCTGATCTCGAAGAAGAAGGGCGATTCGCGCCTGTTCCTGTGGGACCAGGCCAATGCCTGGCACAAGGTGGACGGCGTCAATTGCTATCTCTGGCGGACGCCGCTGCATCCCTTTGCGACCAACAATGCGGTCGCCGATGCGGTGATGGCGAAGCTGTTTCCGCTGTTTGCCAGGCTGCCCAATGCCGATATCGACGGCGCATTCCAGGCGGCGGACTATATCGTCATCGAATCGAGCGTCGCGGCGATCTTCATCGACCGGATCAAGCGGCTCAACCCGACCGCGAAGATCATCTATTACGCCACTGACCGGCTCGATACCGTCGGCGCGCATCCCTATGTCCGCAGCCATCTGGTCAAGAATGCGCGACATATCGACCATGTCTGCCTGCGGTCGACCAAGATGGTGTCGGATTTCCTGTGGGCGAAGGATCGCCTGTACCGCGCCGAATTCGGGATCGATCCCGCCGACTTCGAGACCGTCGGTCCGTCGCCCTATACCGCGCAGCGCAATGCCGTCGCGGTCGGGTCGATGCTGTTCGACGAAAGCTTCTTCCACGCGGTCGCGCCGCAGTTTCCCGATGTGCATTTCCACGTGATCGGCTGCGGGAAGAGCTTCAAGGGGCCCGACAACGTGTTCGTCCACAAGGAAATGCCGTTCCGCGCCACGCTGCCCTATATCAAGCATGCGAGCATCGGCATCGCCCCCTACCGGCTGGCGCCGGGGGTCGAGTATCTTGCCGAGTCGAGTCTGAAATTGGGACAATATGAATATCTGCAGATCCCCGCGGTCTGCCCCGATTTCGCGGTCGGGACGAACCCGTTCCGCGCGGGCTATGTGTCGAACGATCCGGCGTCGATGATCGCGGCGACCGAAAAGGCGCTGGCGCTGGCGGGGCAGGTGCCCGCGCGGCATTTCTCGACCTGGACAGAGGTCGCCGACCGCGTGCTTCGTCCCGAAAACTACCCTGACGCCCGCATCGTCGCGGGCTGAATGGGCGGGGCCGGCGCGTCGCCCGCGGGCGCGGGCCGGCCCGCCAACCCTCTCGGATATCGGCGTTTGATCGGTATCGGCACGGATCGCTGGAGCAGCGTACCGGCCCGCCGCATCAGGTGAACCACCTTATTGATGGCCGGCGGTTCATCTTCTAGGAGTTCCGCCGAATATCAATGTCCGTACGACGATCGTAGGGACCAACATCGTCTGAGGGATTATAATGCGCATAGCGATGGTGGGATCGGGTTACGTTGGTTTGGTGTCGGGCGCATGTTTCGCCGATTTCGGACATGACGTGATCTGCATCGACAAGGATGCCGGCAAGATCGCGGCGCTCGAAAACGGCATCATGCCGATCTACGAGCCGGGTCTGGATGCACTGGTGGCGCGCGGCGTCGAGGCCGGGCGGTTGCGCTTCGGTACCGATCTTGCCGCGAGCGTGAAGGGCGTCGACGCGGTCTTCATCGCCGTCGGTACGCCGTCGCGGCGCGGTGACGGTCATGCCGACCTGTCCTATGTCTATGCCGCCGCCGAGGAAATCGCCGGCGCGATCGACGGATTCACCGCGATCGTCGACAAGTCCACGGTCCCGGTCGGCACCGGCGACGAGGTCGAGCGGATCATCCGCCGCGTCAATCCCGATGCCGATTTCGCGGTCGTGTCGAACCCCGAATTCCTGCGCGAAGGCGCCGCGATCGACGATTTCAAGCGTCCCGACCGCGTCGTGATCGGCAGCGACGATGAGAAGGGCCTCGCGGTCATGCGCGAGATCTATCGTCCACTCGCCCTCGGTCGGTCGCCGCTCGTCGAGATGAGCCGGCGTGCCGCCGAGCTGACCAAATATGCCGGCAACGCGTTCCTCGCGACCAAGATCACCTTCATCAACGAGATCGCCGATCTGTGCGAGAAGGTCGGCGCGGACGTGCAGGACGTCGCGCGCGGCATCGGCCTCGACAACCGCATCGGCTCCAAGTTCCTGCATGCCGGCCCGGGCTATGGCGGTTCGTGCTTCCCCAAGGACACGCTCGCGCTGCTCAAGACCGCGCAGGATCACGACGCGCCGCAGCGCATCGTCGAGGCGGTCGTCGCGGTGAACGACAATCGCAAGCGCGCAATGGGCCGCAAGGTCATCGCCGCCGTCGGTGGCGACGTTCGCGGCAAGACGATCGCGGTGCTTGGCCTGACCTTCAAGCCGAACACCGACGACATGCGCGACAGCCCGGCGATCGCGCTGATCCAGACGCTGCAGGATGCGGGCGCGACGATCAACGTCTATGATCCCGAGGGTCATGAGCAGGCGAAGGCGGTCATCAAGGACGTGACCTATTGCACCGGTCCCTATGAGACGATGGAGGGCGCCGAGGCGCTTGTCATCGTGACCGAATGGGACATCTTCCGCGCGCTCGACTTCAAGCGCGTCAAGTCGCTGCTGGCGTCGCCGGTGCTCGTCGACCTGCGCAACATCTATCCGCGCGACATGGTCGAGAAGGCCGGGCTGACCTATCACGCGGTCGGCCGCTGATCGACCGGGACAGGCGGCGCGCCGATCGGTGCGCCGCCTGTCTAACTAAGCCGAGGGCCAGTCCGGTTATTCGACCAGGCTGGCATATTGCATATGATCCGGGTCCCGCATCGTGTCGGGGGGGATGACCGCATCGTCGGTATCGCTGGTGGCTGGTGTGCCCGCGTCGGCGCCGGTCGCCGGTGCAGGCGGTGCCGCTGCTGCAACCGCAATACCGGATTCGCTCGGTCCGGCCCCCGATCTCACGACGACGATTCCCGCTTGTTCGGGCGCTTCGACCGCGGATCCGCAGGCGGCGAGCATCGCCAGCGCTGCGATGCCGACCATGCCGCGCAGGGCAGCGCCGATGCGGGCAGGTCGACCACCATCACAAAGTGAGCGCGGCAGGACACGGTTCAGGGCATGCGGGCGAGCGACCGGGGCCGGCGCGGCGGACGCGACGGCGCGATGCGCGTCGTGGATCAGGGGCATTGGAAATTCTCCGTTGGCACCCGATCCTTCACTCGGCCGATGCAAAGGAGGTCTCTTCAAACCTGGTTAGCGGCGGGTTTAAGGTAATGGAGATCCTGTTCTACCATGATCGACCGCTGCTGCCGGGGTCGGCGCGTCCGGCCGGCCGGATCAGCGCCCGGGCAGGGATGGGCGCAGCACGTAGATGATATAGCCGACACTGGCCGCAAGCACGAGCACGGCGGGGATCGCATAGCCTTCGTTGCCGAGCCAGTTGCTCAACGCACAGGCGATCGCGGGCGGCAGATAATGCCACACCGTATCGACCGGCTCATCCTCCATCGAGCGTTGCAGATAGAGTAGCGCCAGGCCCGCAAATACCGCGACGCTCAGCCAATCGTAAATTGTTTCCATGATATACTTCCCAAGCCGCCCGGAACCCGGCCGGCGCCACATTCCGTCAGAGGCGATCCCTATGCCCGGTCCTTCTAGATTTTCTCATCGTCTCGGGCAAATGCAGTATCTTGCCCCCGCTCTCGCGGTGGGACTGCCCCGACGACGACCACGGCGCTGCGCCCGACCCCGAACGGGCGCGACGTAGAGGCCTGGCTGGCTCGCGACGGTCCGCTGCAATCGGGGAACAGCCAGCGTCAGGCGGTGCTGCGCAAGGCGGCGAAGATCGACGATGCGAAGGGCTTCGCGCCCGAGGTCAGCCCGACGCCAAATTCTTGAATCGCGCGAGCATCGCCTCGGACAGTCGCATCGGGTCGAGCGGCTCCAGGTCGGGGCGGCCGCCCGGTGGGCTGGTGCGAAGCGTGTCGATGCTCGCGCGCAGCGCCGGCGGCGCGAGCGGGGGATCGAACAGCGTGACCCAGCCGCCGGCGATCTCCGCCGCCAGGCTGGGCAGCGTGCCGACCGCGGGGGCGAGCAGCGGGCGGTCGAGCGACAGCGTGACGAGCGCGGTGCCCGAGTTGAGCGTCGATGTCTGGTTCATCAGACAGGCGTCGCAGGCGGCGATCGCCGAGGCGAAGCGCGCATCGTCGAGCGGTCCGGTTACGATACGGATCGTCCCGTCGGACCGGCCCGCGACCGCGGTAAGCCGCGCGGCGATGTCGTCATCGCCCGCATCGCCGGCGATCAGCAGCATCTCATCGGGCCGGCGGATCGCGAGGAACGCCTCGGCGGCCTCGACCAGGTTCTTGCTGGGACGGAGCGACCCGATCATGCCGAGCACCCAGATACCGTCGGGAATCGCCCAGGCCGCGCGCGCTTCGGCACGAGGAATCGCGGAATAGTCCTCACGGTAATGCGGGTGCGGAATGATCGTCCCCGCGACCGCGCCGATCGCCGGATGCGCGGCGCGATAGCGCTCGAGCGAGGCCGCGGACAGGCCGATCAGGTGGTCGATCTGGCCGAGAAGCCGCGCATGATAGGCGTGCCAGACCCGGTGCCGCCAGCCGGTCAGGTCGCGGTGCGGCGTGACATTGTGCGCGGTCACGACGAGCTTGCCGCCCGATCGCCGGATGCCCCGCGCGGCGTTCAGCACACGCGCCGCCTTCGCTGCGACGATCGCCGGGTTGTTGCTGCCCGAGCCTTCGAAGATCCCCTCGGGCCAGTGGATATGGAAGATGTCCGCGGCGGGGATGCGCCGCATCAGCGGACGGAACGCGGTGACCGAGGCCGCGGGCGCGCGGAACGCGCCGTACATGCGGCGGACATAGGGGTTGAGGTCGCTCGGATCACCGGCGGGCCAGGCGAGGACGCGGAGCGGATCAGCCACGGGCCACCGCCGTCCGCGCGAAGCGGATGAGTGCGAGCATGTCGCGGCGGCCGATCACGAACAGCGCGGCGGCATAGACGACCGCGCCGACCGCGACGTGGATGACCAGCGCGAGCAGCGGGGAGGGGACGTCGATCGTCCGGTGCAGCAGAAGCAGCGCCCCGACCATCACCGCGGATGCGGCAAGCGAGGGTGCTATGCGGGCAGCATAGGCCATCGGTTTTATCCTCAGCAGGTGGAGGGCCGCGCCGACCGAAAGCGGGTAGAGCAGGACGGCGCGGACGGTGAAGCCGATCGCGAGCGCCTGGAGACCATAGCGCACGACGACGAGGAACAGCGATATGTTGCTGACCGCGTAGATCGAGGTGAGGACCGTCTGCCAGTGCGGCTTGTCCTTCACCAGGATGATCGCCTGATTATACTGGCCGATCGTCGTCAGATAGGCGGTGCCGGCGATGATCGAGATGATCGGTGCCGCCTCCATCCATTTCGCACCGAGCGCGACGCGCACGACCAGATCGCTGACCGCGATGAGCGACAGGAACATCGGCGCGGTGATCGCGGTGGTGAAGGATACCGCGTTCAGAAACGCGCCGCGAAGCCGTTCCTCGTCGTCGCGAAGCCCGGCAAAGGTCGGCAGCGCGACGCGCGACAGCGCGGATGCCATCAGCTGGTTGAGGCCGAGCAGGATGCGCTTGGCAGCGTTGTAGATTCCCGTCGCCGACGCGCCGAGATAATAGGACGAGAAGAAGGTGTCGCTCTGCGTATTGGCGAAGTTGGTGAAGCCGGTGATCGCGACATGGCGGCCATAGCGCCAGGTCGCGAGCAGCTTGGCGCGTTCGACGCGCAGGCTCGGCCGCCAATCGCTGACGACCCAGAGAAGGATCGTCGACAGCAAGGAGGTGGTGAGCTGCTGGACGACAAGCGCGGTCAGGCCCCAGCCGTTCATCGCGAGGAACAGGCCCGCACCGCCGCCGACAAGCAGCGCGAGGATCGAGCGGATCGCGAGCGGCTTGAACAGCAACTGGCGCGTCATCCACGCCTCATGCGTGCGCGACAGCCCCGAACTGAGCAGCAGGACGGAGGTCAGCCGGAGCGCGAACTCGATCCGCTCATTGTGCATGATCTCCGAGATGAACTGCGCCGACAGCAGCATCAGCGCCGCGCCGATCACCGCGCCGATCTGGATCAGCAGGAAGCAGGCGTTGTAGTCGCCGGCGTCGGGCGCACCGCGCGAGACGATCGCGGTGGCGAAGCTCTCGACCGAGATCTGCTTGAACAGCTCGACGAAGAGCAGGCAGGTGGCGAGGATGCCGAAATCGGCGACCGGGACGAACCGTGCGGTCACCAGGAAGACCAGGAGGTTGATGACCTGGACGAGCGCGCTGTTGACGACCGACCAAATTGCGCCGCGTCCGACCTGTTTACCTAATGAGGGGGCAGCCATAACTCACTCCCACAAATCGTGCGGGAATGTCGCGAGCAGCGCCTGGGGATCGAAGGATATCGGCGGTGCGCCCCCCATTTCGAGCGCTTCGGCGACGCTGTTCGCGGAGTCGATGCCGGATCGTCCGGTCCCGCGCGCATAATCGTCATATTTGAACGGCGGTTCGGTCTCGGTCAGGCGGACATGCCGCGCGGGAATGCCGAAGGCCTCGGCGATCACGACGCCATGGAGCGAGCTGGCGAGCACCAGATCAGACCCGACGATCTGCTCGACCACCGCATTCCAGCCGCGCAGGGGCGACACGAACGGCAGACCGAGCGTCGGCGCGAGCGTGAGGTCGTGCAGGTTGGGGACGAACAGGACCGGCAGGGCGCTATGCCGCTTGAACCGGTCGGGGAACAGCGTCGGCAGCAGCAGCGCGGGGTCGCCATAGACCGCCGGGACGTCCAGCCCGCGCTCCGAAAGGAACGCCGCCGTCAGCGGACCGCGGACCGCGCGGATGTCGAGTGCGTCGAAAGCGTGACGATCGGCGGGGATCTTGCCGTTGACGCCCGAGCCCCAGACGGTGTCGCCGGTCTTGGCGAAATGCATCACCGATCCGACCGTGAACAGCGTCGCGTCGCGCGCCGTCTCCTCGTCGAGGCTGCGGCCGTGCAGCGCGAGGACACGCTCGGCGACGACCGTCGCCAGCCGGTCGCCGAAATTGATCGCGCTGCCCGCTGGACGCCATTCGAACACGTCGACGCGCGGATAGCGGTCGTCATAGGACGGCGGTGGCGCATGGCGCAGACGCGAGAGTGCGCGGTGCAGGCGAGGAGGCATCATCTGTTTCATCGCTTCATCCGTTGTCCGAGCGTCGCGGCCAGGAAGGTCGCGTTCCCGACGAGATAGCGTGACGCCATCCGTCGGGGCTCTTGCAGAAGGCGGAAGGTCCATTCGATGCCCGCGCGCTGCATCCAGAGCGGCGCGCGGACGAACTGGCCCGCAGTGAAATCGAGAAAGGCGCCGATGCACAGGATCACCGCACCGACGGTGCCCGCATTGGCGGCCGCCCATTTTTCCTGCCGCGGCTGTCCCATGCCGGCGAGCACGAGCCGTGCCCCCGATGCGCGGATCCGCTCCGACAGCGCGGGTGCCTCATCGGCGCTGAAAAAGCCGTGATGGCTGCCCGCGATGCGGATGTTCGGGAAGCGCTCCGCCAGGATCGCAGCGGCCTTTTGCGCGACGCCTGGCGGGCTGCCGAGCAGGAAGACGCCCGTTCCCGCCGGCAGCGCGGCGAGCACCGCGGGCGTCAGGTCGGTGCCATTGAGATTGGCCGGGAAGCGCGTGCCGTAGAGCAGCCGGCTGGCGATATCGACGCCGCTGCCGTCGTTGAAGAACACGCCCGCCCGCGTCGCGGTCACGAAGGCGGGATCCGCCCGCGCAAGGTTGACGCTGTGCGCATTGCAGAAGCCAAAGATGGCTGGACCGTCGCCTTCTACCGCGGCAACCACCTGTGCAACGGCACCCGGTACATCGGTGGCGACCACATCGATGTGGCCGATTCGCCGAATCTCCATCATGCCCACCATGCTCAATCGATCAGGATCGAGCCGAGAACGGGGGTGGCATGCTCCTGCAGCACGGCCGCGGCGTTGCGCAGCGCGCGTGCGTCCGACCGGTTGCGGCGCGCGACGATGATCGCCGCGTCGAGCCCGAAACACGCCTCGAGCTGTGTCGCGCTGGCGGGGCCGGCGTCGAAGATCACCAGCCCATAATGATCGCGCAGCGGATCGAGCGTGTTCGCAAGCCGCTGGCGGTCGAAGAGCTCGGACGCGTTGGGGACGCTCGGACCCGCCGACAGCAGCGACAGGCCGGGGATCGCGGTCGTCTGGGCGATCGCCTCGACGCGGCCGCCCGACGACAGCAGCGTCGACAGCCCGGTCCGGTTGGGCAGGCGGAACAGCCCGTGCTGACGCGGCGCGCCGATGCCGCCATCGACGAGCAGCGTCGAATAGCCGGCCTGGGCGCACGCGACGGCCAGATTGGCGGTGAGCACGGTGGTATGCAGCGTCTCGTCGTCGATCCCGATCATCGCGATCCCCTGAAGCGGAGAGCCGTCGGGACGGACGTCGCGCGTCACGATCGCGCGAATGTCACGCGCGGTGACCGCGATGGGATCGTCGGGCGCGAATGCTGCGACGACCAGCGGATCGACGCGCTCATCGCCCTCGGGAAGAACGGTGAAGCCCTGCTGCAGCTCGATCGCGCGGCGCACCTGCTCCTCGGTCGCAAAGCCGAGCTGGACCGCCGCCTCGCCGAACAACAGCCCGGTTTCAGCCTGGCGATGCTCGATCTGGCGATGCGCCTCGGGCGACAGCGACAGCAATTTGCCCAGAAGCTGCCGCTGGCTGGGCGCTTCGGCGCCCGGCGCGACCGCGGGACGAACGACATTTGCCGTTTCGCTCGAACGAAGCCTCATGACGTCTGCCTTCCACCCAGCAGCGACGCGACGCGCGACTGCGAAAACGATACCGAGCCCAGCACGGGCACACCCATGGCCGTCGCTGCGCCACTCGACGTCCGCACCCGCGGCCGCCACAGTTCGAGCGCCAGCGCCGTCCCCGCCGCCAGCATCCCGCCCAGCACTAGGCCGAGCGCCAACCGCATCGGTACGTTGGGCGAGGAGGGGAACATCGGCGGCTGCGCGACGTCGAGCTGGACGACGTTGGTCGACGGCGCCTCGCTCTGCAGCCGCATCGTGCCGAGACGCTGGGTTACGGTGTCATAGGCCGCGCGCGCCGAATCGACGTCACGCTGAAGCACGTCGAGCTCGGCGCGGTCTCCCGCGAGCGACAGCATCTTGCCGCGCTGCTGGTTCAGCAGGGCGCGCATCTGGCTTTCCTTGCTGCTCGCCGCACCGCTGGCGACGCGCACCGCATTGGTGCTCGTCCCGGTCTCGACCGCGAGCCGGCGACGCAGCGCCGACAGTTCCGCCTCGGCGGCCTGACGCTGCGGGTGGTTCGGACCGAGATCCGCGCTGAGCTGTGCGACTTCGGCCGTCTTGGCCGAGATCTGCGTGCGCAGACCCTGGACGACACCGGCCGACTGCACGTCGAGCCCGGTGCTGCCGCCGCCCGCCCGCGCGCCGGCATCCGCCGCCGCCGCTTCGGCCGCGGTTAGCTGGCCGGACAATTCGGTCAGGCGCGCGGCGTCGGTGTTGTTGGTCGTCGTGTCGACGATCCCGGTGCGACGCTGGAACGCGGTCAGCCGGCCCTGCGCCTGCTCGAGCGCGGTGCGGACCTCGCGCGTGCGATCCTCGAACCAGCGCGAATAGGTGCGGGCGGGATCGGTCTGCAGTTGCAGGCGCGCATCTAGGTAGCTGGTGGCAAAGCCATTGGCGACCTGTGCCGAGAATTGCGGATCGGCCGATTTGAAGCGGATCGCGAGCACGCGCGAGGTCCGGCCCGGTATGACCTCGAGCCCGCCGAGCAGCTGGCGACCATACCAGGCGTTGACGTCGCCGGCGCCACCGGTGCGCGCACGCCACTGGTCAGCAACCTGCGGGTTGGCGGCAAGCTTCAGGTCGCGGACGACCGCGGCGGCGATCGCCTCGCTCTGCAGGACGTCGGCCTGGGTCGCGACGAGCGCGGCCACGCCATCCTGCTGCGGCGCCGCCTCGTCGGTAACCGACTGGGCCGGGCCGCCGTCGAACAGCAGCGAGGACTGCGCGACATAGGTCTTGGGCGTGACGGCCGTCCAGAGTGCGACCAGCACGACGATCAGCAGAATGATCGCCAGCTCGATACGCCAGCGCGCCTTGAGCGACGCGATCAGATCAGCGGGTATTAGCAAGGTTGCTCTCCTGCGGTGCGCCAAGCCGGGCCGCCGTGGTGGAAACAGGGGTCGTCATCAACAGCGCGATCAGCATCTGCGGCGCGGTACTGTCACGGAAATACACGCCATCGTGTTCGCCGTCATTGCCCCGTTCGCGGACCAATGCGGGGTCTAGCATCGAAATGGCACGATCATATCGATCGGTATCAAGCAAAACGACGTCCATCGTCGCGGCAGTGCGGGCCAAGGCCTCGAGCGCATCGCGCTGTTCGAGCGTGCAGCCGAGCACGACCTTCGCGAACAGCCGCGCATCGGGTTCGTTCATCTGCGCCCAGTGGCTGAACGCATCGACGAAGCCGGTGCGGGTATGCGCCTTGGTGACGATATCCGCGTCGCTGCTGACAGCGGCGAGCGATGAATGCCCGGCCAGCATGCGCAGGTGATAGGGCGAGCCACAGGCGGCATCGGCGATCATCACGCGCGCATCGGTATCGAAGCGGACGCCGGTATTGGCCTCGCCACGTGCGATCAGCGCGTCGACGCTGTCGGCGCCGATCCGGCCCAGCGACACGATCCGCATGTGCCGGCGCAGCGACGGGTGGCCAGCGACGACGTCGGACACGGTCCGCGCGATTCCCACCAGCACGAACAGCACCGGCACGAGCGCGTCGGACAGCAGCTTCATCGCCGCAGCGACGTCGCTCTTCACGCTCGCATCCTCGATCCGGTCGAACTCGTCGAAGATCAGGATCGTCGGCGCGGTGACGCGGTCTGCCACCAGATCGACGAACGCCCGTGGGCCGAAATTCTCCGGCATCTGTTCGAGCTTCTGCGCAAAGGCACGCTGTCCGCCGGGCGCGAAGGCTGCGGGCGGGAGCGCGTCGAGATAGAGCCTGATGATGTCGGCGAAGGTCGCATGCGGTTCGCACGCGAAATAGAGCACGACGGCGCCCGATTCATCCGCATGCTCGCCGAGCACGCGCACCAGCGACGTCTTGCCCGAGCCGCGTGCGCCGTGGATCACCGCATGCTGGTGAAAGTCGAGCGTCGCGGCGAGCAGATGGTCGAGCTCGACCGCGCGTCCGAACAGCTCGCCGCGGGTCCGCACCGGGCGTGCGGCATCGAACGTGTCCGCGATCCTGCGCCGGTCGCCGATCAGCCGCGTCGCGGTGCTTGCCGGGACGGGATCCGCGGGCAGGTCGACGACCGGCGCGGCGGGCGGGGTGTAGCGATGCGTCAGCTCGATCACGGGGGGCTCGGCCCATCCGCGGCCGTCCAGCCAGCGCGTCAGCGATGCAATCCATGACTTCAACATAATTCTTGTATCTGCCTTGCCGATCCGGGGAGCGGGTACGCGACGTTGCTGCAACGCACAATAGGATTGCCGTACGGCTCCACGGGGCCACTATACCCTGTGATCATTAAGATTTGTGCCGTATCAGGATAGACATTTGCGGTTTGTCCCCGGTCTTGTCGGGTTGCACGCTGTACATATACGGCCCCCACAGGGCGCCGCCTGCCCAATAGGTCCAACCGAGCCAGACGTCCGAGCCCGCGTCAAGTGTGCCGAGCACCGCATCGAGCGCGGCGAGGCAGTTCGGGTCGCTGCTCGCGCCGAATTCGCCGAGAAATCCCCGTGCCTTGTTGGCGCGCAGCCAGGCGGTGGCCGAATCGAACGCCTGTGCGGCGGCCTTTGGCGACACGCATTCCGGATGCGTGCCCGAGGAGTCGGCATCCGGATATTGGTGCATCTCGAACGCCATGTTGTTCGCCGGGTCGACGAGCGTTTTCAGCGCCTCGCCGTTCGAGTCGCTGCCTTTCGTCCAGGAATGGGCACCCGACCAGTTCGTTCCCGGGACGAGCACCAGATTGCGCGCGCCCGTCGCGCGGATTGCTTGCAAGGACGCCTCCGCAATCGGTCGCCACGCCGTGGCGGACAGGCCATTGGGTTCGTTCATCACGCCGAACCCGATACGCTTGTCCCCGGCATAATGGCGGGCGAGGCGGGTCCAGAGGTCGGCGAGCATCGCGCCGCGCGGGTCGATCTGGTCGAGCCGTTGGCCGCGGTATTTGGCGTAATTGTGCACGTCGAGGATGATCAGGCCGAACCCGCCGAGCCCAGCGATCGATTCGTCGAGCCGCGCGAGTTCCGCGGCGTCGATCGGGGCATTGGGCTGCGGTTGCAGCCGTTCCCAGAGAACGGGCACGCGGATCGCATTCATGCCCGCGGCGACGAAGGGCGCGGTCTCCTGTGGCTTGGGGTAGAAATAGTCGAAGCCGTAGCGCCCGGGAATGCGCTTGGAGGCAAAGCCGCCCGTCGCGATGTTGACGCCGGTATAGCGCGGATGCGCGGGCTTGCGCGGCCCTGTCGCGGAGGGGGCATCGGCGGCGGGATCGAGCGTGATCGGCAGACCGGTGCGCGCGGGCGCAATCATGACCGCAACGCCAGCCGTCGCGACCAGCGCAGCGCCTCCCAGCGCAATGAACAGGCCGTTATGTCGCATCGGCACGCCCATCACCCAAGCCGGTGACCCGTGCAAGCGTCACTCGACCAACGCCGGGGGAATCGCGACGGCTGGCCCGGATGGCAAGGCGTGCTGGTGCGGGCGGCGACGGACATGGCGGGGCAGTAGGGCATGAAAAAGGGCGCCCCGTTGCCGGAACGCCCTCTTCTCAGGCCGTGACCGCAGACGTCAGGCTGTTGCGAAACGGACCTGGCGACGACGAACGCGCAGGGCATCGCATGAAACGAGACATTCCGACCCCCGGACGCCGATCACTGATTTAGAGCCATTTTTCATTGATGAAGACCGAGTCCTCGGCCTTCAGTTCGCCGTCGAGATCGACCTTCTTCAGCTTCTCGCCGTCGCGGAAGATCGTGACGTTCCGCGTCGATCCGGCGAGCGTCGGACCACCGGCGCGGGCAAGCGCCTGGCGAACCGTCATCCCGGTCTTTAACGGGAAGGATCCGGGCGAATTCACCTGACCATAGACATAGATGACGGGCGCGACCGGAACGAAGAGCGTGTCCTTCGCCTCGAGCAGCGTCGCCGCGCTCCATTCGCCGCTGAGGTCCGAGAGGAGGATACGGTGTTCGACCGGATCGCCGACCCGCTTCAGGATCGCATAGTCCGCGCTGGTCCCACGCGTGCCGCCCGCGCGGGCGAGCGTCATGCCGACGGTCAGCTGCAGATCGAGCGGATAGATGCCGGGGGTTCCGACCTCGCCGAACACGGTCACCGAACTGCTGACGAACTGCGTGACCTCGACATTGACGACGGGCTTGACGAAATAGCCGCCGCTCCGCAGCCGGGCGGCGATGTCCGCGGCCAGTTCACGCGCGGTCTGGTTGCGCACCTGGACCGCGCCGAGGAACGGCAGGGTGATCGTGCCATCGCTTTTGACGCGCGTCTTGACCACCTGGCCCGGGCCCTGGCCGAAAATCGTCACCTCGACCTCGTCATCGGGGGCCAGGCGATAGCCGTCGTTGGGTACGGCACCCGCCGGCGCGGGTGTCGGGCGCGCGGTTGGTACCTGCGCCCCGGCGGCCGCAGCGGCCATGAGCAACGGCAGAACAAGCGAATGCGCCATGCGGATCTTCATCATCATCCCCTTAGAAACGGGCCGTGACACCCGCCGATGCGGATGTGGCCGTATAGTCGTAAATCGCATTGTCCGCCGTGCGGCGCTGGTGAGCGACGTTCAGGCTGAGCCGCAGCGACCGGTGAAAATCGAATGCATAGCTTCCGCCGACGACGTTCAGCCTATCCTTGCCGCGTGGTGGTTGAAGCGTAAGCGCCAGATCCTCGCCGCGCGGGTCGCGTCGCGCGCGCTGGGCGAACAGCGTGGCGGTGCTACGCGCCGAGAGCAGATAGGACACGTTGAGGTTGTAGCTGTCGGCGATGATATAGGTCGCGCCAAACGAGCTCTGATTCTGCACCGCACGGCGGCCGGAGCCGACGATCGTGAACCGGGGCACCGGGCGTATCGTCACCTGCGCGTCGAACGACGGGCCGCTGAAGGACGGCACGGCCGCGCGCTTGGGGTCGGCATGCGTGATGCCGCCGCCAAGCCGGAAGCTGACGCGCGGCGCGACCGAACGTTCGAAGACCAGCTGGACGTCGGTGATCATCGTCGAATCGTCGATCCCGGTCAGATCCTCGATACCCGGGCGCGCGATCTTCGCAACCGAGCCAATGAGCTGCAGCGTACCGAGGCTGGGCCGCCCGTAGCCGATCCCCGCGCGCAGCGCCGACTGGTTCGTGTCCAGAACCTTGCGGCTGCTGTTGGTGAGCGACACGCGGTTGACGCCCACCGCGGGAAAGAAACCCGCCGCGGCGCGGCAGCTCGCGCCGACGTCATAGACCTGGCGCAGGAAGCTCTCGGTCACCACGGTGTTGGTGTCGCCGAGATCGAACTGCGCGCGTTCGAGCGCCGCGCTGCCGGTCACGCTGCAGGGCGCGCCGACCGGGGTCGTCACGCTCGAGGTCAGGTTGATCCGCTCGCGATCGAGGCCGCTGAACCGGGTGTTGAAATCATAGCCGACCGTGCCGCCGGCGGTGACGCGGGTGCGTCCGAAGATGCGGTTCAGGTCGACCGCCAGCGCCGGCGAAACGCGGATATTGTCGCGCGGTCCGCTGCCGCGCGCGTCGTTGAGACGCAGCACGTTGCTGTCATAGACACTGGTGATCACCGGCACGACACGAAACCGGTCGACATTGCCCGCGACGGGCACGCTGACGGGTGTGTTGACGTTGACCGTCTGTGCCTGCGCACCGCTCACCAAACCGCCGGTCATGGCCGCCGCGAGCGCGACCTTGCCGATCCGTGCAGTTCGCTCGTCTCGAGCCCTTCGCATTGTTTCCCGTCATGTTTTCAATTGCTACCCGCATGATGCGCGGTCGCATTTCGTCCTTCGAGCTATTCCGGCGCTTGTCAAATCTCGACTCGCGGCACCGGGCCCAAGGGCACCGCGTCTCGATAAGTGAAAAGCGCGATCAGGTCGAGTGACGGCGTCGCACGGTGCTGTCCCTTGATCGTACACCGGGTCGCGACGATTCGGGTGTCAGGCCTCGGCGATCAGGCTGAGCACGTCGCCGATCAGGCGTCGCATCGCGTCGCGCGCACCATCGGCATCGCGCGCGGCGATCGCGACGGCGACCGCGGCATGGTCGGCGATGTTCGCGCTGCGCCCCTTGATACGGTTGGTGAAGCGGATCGAGGTGCGAAGCGCGGTTTCGACCACCGACTGGAACTGTGCGTAGAAGGGGTTGCGCGACGCGCGCAGGACGGCGACGTGGAACGCGATGTCCGCGTCGAGTGGATCGTCATAGCTGCGCTCAGCCGCGGCCATCCGCGCCAGCCCCGCCTCGATCGCGACCATGTCCTGTTCGGTGTGGTACAGCGCCGCGAGCGCCGCCGCTTCCGGTTCGATCCCGATCCGCAGCTGGTTGAACTGCTGGAGCAGCTCGACCGAGAATTTGCGGTCCAGCAGCCAGCGCAGCACATCGGTGTCGAACAGGTTCCAGCTGCTCGCTGGCTGGACGATCGTGCCCTGTCGCGGGCGCGCGCTGACCAGTCCCTTGGCGGTCAGCATCTTGACCGCCTCGCGGGTCACCGATCGGCTGACGCCATGCGCCACCGCGATCTCCGCCTCGGTCGGGAAGGGCCGATCCGTATATTGGCCGGTCACGATGGCCTTGCCGAGCAGGTCGAGCATGCCATGCGTAAGGTTCCGTCCCAGATCCCGATTCTCCAGGGCAACGACGTCGGTCAGCACACGCTCCATAAAGCCTGTGTGGCGCAAACCGGTCCGGCTGTCACCCACTGCAAGCGTCTGGGTGGCGTGGATTGTCATATAATTCTGCCGCGCGTGTGCCGGGAAGGCGCTGCGGAAGGGCGAACGGGCAATAACGCTATCCCCGGAAGACCGAACCGCCTAGACGGCGCGCTCCCCGGGGGGCCGCTGACGCGCGGCTGAGAGGTGGGCTGCAGCCCATGACCCGCTGAACCTGATCCGGTTGATACCGGCGTAGGGAGGGCTGGCGGCGCGTCCGTCGTCCCTCCGTGTGGAGTGGACGCAAGACCGTGATGATCCTTCGATTTGACCTGATGACGGGCCGGCCGCCCCGTGTTGCGTGCAGTGCGCTGGCAGTGGCACTTGCTGCTGTGGTGGCCTTCACCCCCGCCGGCGCGCAGACGCAGGCGGATTCGCGGGACGGCGCCGACCCGGTCGATATCCGCGTCGTCGGTCTTCTCGATCCCGAGGGGCTGCTCCCCGACCAGACGGTGCCCAAGTCCGAGAGCGCGATCGCCGCGGCGTTCATCACCAAGCAGGCGCCGACGCTCAACGCGTTCCAGCTGGTCAACCTCCTGCCCGGCGCGACCGTCGCGTCGAGTGATCCTTACGGCTTGTCGACCAGTTCGAGCCTGACGTTGCGCGGGCTGGGGCAGGACGAGATCGGTGTGACGATGGAGGGCGCGCCGCAGAACGACATTGGCTATTATTACGCCTATCCCTCGCAGTTCGCCGATACCGAGAATCTGCAACGCATCGCGCTGGCGCAGGCCGCGGTCGATATCGCGTCGCCGACGCTGGGCGGTGCGGGCGGGTCGCTGTCGCTCTGGCTCGACGATCCGAGTGCGGCGCCGCGCGGGCTCGTCGACCTGTCGATCGGGTCCTATGCGGCGCGGCGCGGCTTCGTCCGGCTCGATAGCGGGCGGATCGGCCAGACGGGGCTGCGGGCGTTCGTCTCCTATTCGAACACGCGCGCGAACAACTGGCGCGGTGCCGGCCATGACACGCGCCAGCATGTCGATGCCAAGCTGCTCGGCGAATGGGGCAACGGCAACCGCGCGAGCCTGGCGCTGTCGTTCAACGATGCAAACTCGTCGACCTATCGCAGCCCGACGCTCGCCGAATGGCGCGCCCAGGGACGCGATTTCAACTTCGATGCGCGGTACAGTGCGGGCAACACCAATTACTGGCGGCTCTACCGCGCGCCGTTCCGCAACCTCTATGCGTCGGCGCCGGTGCATCTGGCGCTGGGCGCGGGGGTGACGCTCGACAGCACCAGCTATCTGCAGTTCGGCTACGGCAATTCGCCCTATGGCACGCAGCTCGGCACGACCGGCAATTTCCTCGGCATCGAGCCGCTCGCCGATCCGATCGCGCTGCCGGGCGCGGTCGACGGGGTCGCGACGGTGCTGGGCAACTATACAGGTGACCAGCGCCGCGTGGGCACGGTCAACACGCTGACGATCGAGCGGGGCATCCACCGGCTGACCGCGGGGCTGTGGTTCGATCACGGCATCGACCGCGTCGTCCAGTCCTACACCGCGGTCGGCGCCGATGGCGCACCGGCCGATCGCTGGGGCTATCGCGCAAAGGCGATCCGGACCGCCGACGGCCGGTTGCTCGCCTATGAGAACCAGCGGACCGTGACGGTGACCAAGGCGGCGTTCCTGGCCGACCATGTCACGCTGACCCCGCGTCTTGCGGTCGATATCGGGTTCAAGGGCGTCAATGTGCTGCGCAGCGGGCGCAATTACTTGCCCGGCCCGCAGGACAGCGTCCGTCTCGACAGCTTCGCCGCGCTGCCGCGGGCGGCGGTGCATTACGAGATCGACGACCGGCAGCAGCTGTTCGCCAACATCACCACCAACTTCCGCACGCCGAACGAGTTCACGCTCTACGACAGCTATGCGGGCGGTGCGCTGGTCAGCGCGGGGACGACCGCGCTGAAGAACGAATATGCCGTCTCGCAGGAGCTGGGCTATCGCTATATCGGTACAGCGCTGTCCGCATCGGTGACGGGGTTTCATTATGATTTCCGCAACCGCCAGCTGGCAACGGTCATCAATAGCGGCGGCGCGCTGGTCAATTCGACGCTGAATGCCGGGGGACAGAGCTCCTACGGGATCGATGCCGAGATCGACTATCGCCCGGCGCGCGGTGTCAGCGTCTATGTCTCGGGCGAATATCTACGCGCGCGAATCAGCGACGACCTGCCGGTTGGCGACGATTATCTGCCGACCCGCGGCCGGCATGCGGTCTCGAGCCCGACCGTCCAGGTCGGTGGCGGCGGGACCTATGACGACGGACGGTTGTTCGGCAGTGTCGCGGTGAAATATGTCGGCCGGCAATATGCGACCTTCGTCAACGACGAGAGCATCAAGGGCTATGCGACGCTCGACCTGTCGGTCGGCGTGCATCTGGCGTCGATGCTCGACGGCAAGCGGACCGACCTGCGGCTGAACGCGATCAACGTGACCGATCCGCGCGTGCTGGCGGGGGTGCAGTCGGTCTCGACCAATGCGCGTGACGTGATCGGGCGCGGCGGGACGCTGATCGCGGGATCTGCGCCGACCTATTATGTCGGAAGTGGTGCGGCCGTCATGGCGACCATCTCGCGCGGCCTGTGACCGGAGCGCGCGCGATGATCGGCGCGGGCTCGCCGGCGGCGCATCTGGTCCACGGGATGGGCACGGACATGGCCGCACCGAGCTGGCCGGCGATCACCGCCGAGGAAGCCGCGACGGTGGTCGCGCAGTTTCCGGCCGCCGGTCTGCTCGAGCATGTGCACTGGCATTCGCCGCGTCCTTTCTCCGCAGCGGCGCTCGTCGAGACCTGGCAGGGCATGTTCCTGCTCAAGCGGCATCACCGCCGGATGCGGACGCCCGATCAGCTGGGCGCGGAACACCGGTTCATCGCGCATCTGCGGACGCGCATTACGGTGCCGGAGGTCATGACGCTCGCCGCCAGCGACAGCGGCGCGCTGGCCCGTGGCGACTGGACCTATGAACTGCATCGCAAGGCCGCCGGCGTCGACCTGTATCGCGACCGGCCGTCCTGGACGCCGTTCCTGTCGCTCGCGCAGGCGCGTGCGGCGGGCGTTGCGCTGGCGCGGCTGCACCGCGCGTCGCAGGGGTTCGATGCGCCGGCGCGCGTGCTGCAACCGCTGGTCGCGAGCTTCACCATCCTGCCCGATCCCGATCCTATGGCGGCGGCGGGACGCTATGTCGTGGCGCGGCCGGCGCTCGCCGCGTTCCTCGCCCGGAGGCCGTGGCGGCGTGAACTCGCGTCGCTCTTCAGCGCGCTCGGCGACGGGTTGCAGCCGCGGCTCGCCGCGCAGCCGGCCTTGTGGACGCATAATGACTGGCATCCCTCCAACCTGCTCTGGGAGGAGGAGGACGTGCGGACCGTCATCGATTTCGGGCTGGCGGACCGGACCTGCGCGCTGCACGACGTGGCGATCGCGATCGAACGCAGCGGTGTTGCCTGGCTGGCGCTCGGGCAGGGCGCGGACGCCGCGATCGGCCAGCCCGAGGCGGCGTGTGCGCTGCTGGCGGGCTATGCGGCGACGACCGCGTTCGGTGCGGAGGACCGGGCGACGCTCGTCCGGCTGCTGCCGCTGGTGCATCTCGAATTCGCCCTGTCGGAGGTCGCGTATTTCGCAGGGGTGCTCGGCGACATGAGCGCGGCGGCGCTGGCCTGGGACGGCTATCTGATCGGCCATGCGGCGTGGTTTCTGTCCGAACCGGGGCAGGCGTTCCTCCGCCGGATCGCCGATGCGGAGAACGGCGCGTGACGATGCTCGAGATCGCCGCGGTCGCGGTCAGTTTCCTCGGCATCTGGCTGACCGCGGTGCGGCGGCTGTGGTGCTGGCCGGTCAATTTGCTGGCCTGTGCGCTGTACTTCAAGCTGTTCCTCGACGTGCGGCTCTATGCGGACATGATGCTGCAGGCGGTGTTCGCGGGTGCGCTGGTCTATGGGTGGCGCAACTGGACGCGCGGGCGGCAGGATGCGGGCGACGTCGCCGTCGTGCCGCTACGGCCGATCCCCGCGCTGGCGGGGCTTTGCGCCGGTGCAGGTGCCGCGCTGGGAATCGGGTTCGTCATGAGCCGCTATACCGACGCGGCGCTGCCGTGGATCGATGCGACGCTGAGCAGCTTCAGCCTCGTCGCGCAATATTGGACCGCGCGGCGGCACAGTGCGAGCTGGCTGCTGTGGATCGTCGTCGACATCGTCTATGTCGGGATGTTCGTCGCGAAGGGCCTGATGCTGACCGCGGGTCTCTATGCGGCGATGATCCTGCTCGCGCTGCTGGGCTATCGGCAGTGGCAGGCGGCGCGTCAGAACCAGGCGCGCACACCGAGCGCGAGCGAGACCCCGCCCGTGCTATCGCCGTCGCTGCGCGCATAGCGGGCGGTGGCGCCGTAGCGCCGTTCCCAGGCCAGCCCGACATAGGGCGCGAATTCGCGGCGGATCTCGTAGCGTAGCCGCAGGCCCAGTTCGGCGGTGGACAGCCCCGCGCCGATCCGGCTGCCGGGCATGTCCTGCGCGGCGAGGTTCAGCTCGACACGCGGCTGGAGGATCGCGCGCTGGGTGATGCGCTGGTCGTACCAGGCCTCCGCACGCGCCAGCACGTCGCCCTTGTCGGACAGGAACAGCGTGCCCTCGACGTCGAACCAATAGGGCGCCAGACCCTCGACCCCAAGCGCGGCATAGGTCCGTTTGGCACCTGCGCCGAGATCCTGGCGGACGCCCGCCTGCAGGTTCCAGTACGGGTCGAGCGCGCGCGAATAGAGCGCCTGCACTTCGGCGGCCTCGACCCGGTCGCCGAGACCTCCTTCGCCCTCGGTCTTGACGACAAGGCGGTCGATGTCGCCGCCGAACCAGCCCGCGCCGTCCCAGCGATAGCCGTCGCGACCGTTGCGCACCTGCAGCTCGGCGAGGTTGAAGAGGATCTGGCTGAAGCGCATGCCACCATGCTCGTCGCGCATCATCCGGTTGGCCGTCGCCATCGTCGCGGAATCGTAGAAGCGCGCCGCCGCCAGCGTGGTCGGCGGGGCGGGGGGTGGCGCGGTGCCCGCGGGCTGGTCGGTGCCCGCCGGGGCGGCGGAACCGTCTGACGCGGGCGGGGCGCAATGGCCCATCGCGGCGTGTTCGGGCGGGCAGGGGTCAGCGGCGGCTGGGATGGCTGGCGGTGGCGGGGCCGCGCCAGTGGCGGCGGGTTGGCAGTGGCCCATTGCGGCATGCTCGGTCGAACAGGCGGCGGTCGGGGACATGTCGATCGCCGGCATCGTCGATGCAGCGGGCTTCGCAGCGCGTGCGCGCGCCGGCGCCGCCTTGCGTGCCGCGGGGTTTGCCGGGGCGGGCTTTTTGGGTGCCGGCCTTTTTGGTGCGGGCTTTCTGGGCGCAGGTTTGGCGGGCATCGCCATGCCGGGCATCTTCATTCCGTGCATGTCGTGCATCTGTGCCGCGGCGGGCGTGGCGGTGACGGTCGCGAGGAAGAGGGCGAGCGTCTTCACGCTGCTGCTCCCGCTTCGCTGTCGGGGCGGACGGTGACGACCTGCATCATGCCGGCATGCATGTGGTAGAGCATGTGGCAATGGAACGCCCAGTCGCCGACCGCGTCGGCGGTGAGGTCGAAGGTCGCGGTGCCGCCGGGGGCGACGTTGATCGTGTGCTTGCGCGGCGCATGATCGCCGTGGCCGGTCACCAGCTCGAAGAAATGACCGTGCAGATGGATCGGGTGCGCCATCATCGTGTCGTTCACCAATGCGACGCGGACGCGTTCGCCCTGACGGAACGGGATCGGCGCCTTCACCTCGTTCAGCTTCACCCCGTCGAACGCCCACATATAGCGTTCCATGTTACCGGTCAGGTGGATCTGCAGCTGCCGCGTCGGCGCGCGCAGATCGGGATTGCGCTCGAGCGCGACGAGATCGCGGTACACCAGCACCGTGTGGCCGGTGTTGCTCAGGCCCTGTGGCGGCTCGCCGGTGCGATCCATCGGCATCGGCGCGACGGTCTGCACGGTCGGCGTCTTCGGCAGGCCCGGCGCGTTGGCAAAGTCGCGCATGCTGTGGCTCATGGCGGGCATCGGCGCCTCGCCGGCGGGAGCCTGCGCGGGCTTGTCCATGCCCGGCATTGCGCCGTGGTTCATCCCCGCCATGCCGCCCATCGCGCCATGATCCATCGCGGCCATGTCGCCCATGCCCATGTCCTTCATCGTCGCGAGCGGGCGTCTGCGCAGCGCAGGAACCGCAGCGACCATCCCGACGCGCGGCGCGAGCGTGGCGCGCGCCATGCCGGACCGGTCCCAGGCCTCGGCGACGAGCGTGTGGGCGACGGGCGCGGCGGGTTCGACGATCACGTCATAGGTTTCGGCGACCGCGATCTGGAACTCGTCGACCGCGACGGGGCGCACGTTCTGGCCATCGGCCTGCACGACCGTCATCTTCAGTCCCGGAATACGGACGTTGAAATTGGTCATCGCCGAGGCGTTGATGATGCGTAGGCGGACGCGCTCGCCGGGCGTGAACAGCGCGGTCCAGTTGTCCGCGGGGCCATGCCCGTTGACGAGATAGGTATAGGTCGCGCCCGTCACGTCGGACACGTCGGTCGGGTCCATCCGCATCCCGCCCCACATCCGCCGTTCGCCCGCCGGCTGGTCCCGGCCCGCGAGCAGGCCGCCGAGCGTCTGCTTCTGATAGTTGAAATAGCCGCCTTGGAGCTTCAGCCTGCGGAAGATGGCGTGCGGGTGAAGCGGGCTGTGATCCGACAGGACGATCACATGTTCGCGGTCCGACATGATCGGATCGGGACCTTCGGGGTCGATCACGATCGGGCCGTAATGCCCCATCTGCTCCTGCAGCCCCGAATGGCTGTGATACCAATAGGTCCCCGCCTGCACGACGGGGAAGTCGTAGGTGAAGGTGGTTCGCGCCGGGATGCCGGGAAAGCTGATCCCGGGCACACCGTCCATCTGGAACGGCACGAGCAGTCCGTGCCAGTGGATCGACGTCTCCTCGTCGAGGCTGTTGGTCACCGACAGCCGGACCTGCTGCCCCTGTTTCAGCCGGATCAGCGGCGCAGGGCTGGTGCCGTTGATGCCGATCGCGTGGCTGCGCGTGCCGTCGATCGTCCGCGTCACATGCGCAACGGTCAGCGCGATATCGGTGCCGGACAGCACCGACAGCGGTGTCGCGATCCCGGCGGACACGGGCTGGGCCCAGGCGGGCAACCCGGGCAGCGCGAGCGCGCCGCCGCCAAGCGTGGCGTCGCGGAGGAATTGGCGGCGGGTCGGTCGGGTCATGCGGATCCTCGGGCCGGGAGCGGTCACGTCTGTCAGGTCATACGCCGCCGATCGGCTTGCCCCTCATGACGTTAGACAAATCAGGCCGCGGCGGCGAGCGCGGCGCGCGCGCGGCGGATCCGGGTCTCGACCGCCTTTGCGCTGATCCCCAGCGCCTGCGCGGCCTCTGCCTGGCTCAGCTCGTGGATCGTGCACAGCAGCAGCGGCTCGCGCAGCGGGGCCGGCAGCCGCGCGATATCGGCCAGCGTGCGGGCGAGGTCGTCGCGACCGATCGCGTGCGTCTCCGTATCCGCCGCCCCGTCCGCGACCCGCTCGCCCGCCTCGATCGGCAACACGCGGGCGAGCATATGGCGGACGCGGCGGCGACGGTGCCAGTCGCGGCATTTGTTGATCGCGATCCGCGCGAGCCATGTGCGCAGCGACCGGTCGCGGTCATAGCGGGACAGCGCGGCGTGCGCCGCGACAAAGCTGTCCTGCAACAAATCGAGCGCCTCGTCGGGATCGCCGATCTGCGCGAGGATCAGGCGGTAGAGCGGCTGTTTGTGCCGCCGCATCAGTGCCGTGAACGCCGCCTGCCGGTCCGCCGCGGGCCCGGCGAGATGCGCGGCGACCAGCGCGGCGTCGTCATAGGCATCGAGATCGATGCTCGTGCGGCGCGCGGTCCTGTCGGGGCGGGGCGGGATCAATGCGCGGGGGTCAGCGCCTGCACGACGACCCGGTCGAACGCCGCGGTCTGGTCGGCGCGCATCACGCCGCGCATTGCAAAGACATGCGCGAGCGTCGCCTTTTGCAGCGCGCCCATCGTCCGGTGCGACCGGTCGACCGCGGCGGCGACCGCGGGGCCATTGGCATGTTCGCGCTCGATCGCGGCGGCGAGACGGACATTGTCGGCACGCAACTCCGCTTCCAGGGCCGCGCGGCGGACCGCGAACTCGGCCTCGAGCCGGTCGAGCGCCGCCTCCTGCGGGGCGTCGAGCACCACGTCGCGGTGGAGCAGCGTGTGGAGTTCGGTGCCGTGCGCTGTACCCGGCGTGCGGATCCAGCCGCCGATAAACACCCCGGCGATCGCCGCGAGGAAGGCGAGGACGATCGTCGGTGCCGCACGCCGGACCACGGACGTCACTGCCCGAGCAGCAAGGTCGAGGGAGCAAGCGCGCCGTCGGTTCCGATCGGGATCGACGCCTGCGCCGGCGCGCCATGGCCGATCGGTGCCGCCCCGCCGATCAGTCCCAGCACCAGCGCGGTACCGACCGACCACCGCCCGACCAGGAGGCTGGCGTGCCGACTGCGCGCATTCTCGGCGATCGCATCGAACACCGACGCCTCGACGCCATCGAGCGCGCGCGGCACCGGCATCGCCGCCAGCCGGGTCAGTCCTTCATCGACAGGATCCTGCATCGTCTGCTCCCTCTGCATCCAGACATACGCACCGCCGCGCGCGATCCCGCATGGTTTTTGGCGGGTGGCGAGAATGAGCTTGCCGCCGCGATGCCGACGCTACCGCTTGAAGCAGTGCGCGCGGTGCCATTGCAGGAAATGGGGGTGCGGCCGATCGGCGGCGCGGGCCGGCGCGGTGGCATAGCCGCTCGCGTTGACGACCCCGCGGATGGTGTCGGGATCATTGGCCTGGCGCGATACGAGGATGGCGAGATCATCGGCGAGCGACAACAGCCCGCGATCGAACATCCAGTGCGCGGTGCCCGACAGCGCGAGCCCGTTGCTGACGATATCGGGGCCGTTCGCCTCGACCGGGCGGATATGCGCCGCCTCGACCTCGGCGCGGCCGCCGCCGTTGATCAGCTTCAGCCCGGTGATCGCGCAGCGTTCGTCATAGGCGCGCAGGACGGTGCGGCGGAATATCCGGTCGCGGACTATCCGGGAGGTAAGGCTGGCGATGCGCGGACGCTCGCCTTCGATCAGGAACGGGCGGCGTTCCTCCTGCCAATGGCCATCGTCTATTGTGTCGGCCACGGCATCGCCGGTGCGCGGCAGCAGCGGGGTCTCGTCGTCGAGGCCGAGCGTGACGATGCGGTTGAAGTCGGCAGGCGAGATCGGGCGCACGGCGGACTGGGCACGGCCGGATATCCGCCCCTGATCGTTGAGAACGCCGCGTTCGACTGGACCGTCGGCGCCAGAAAAGGGCACGGGGGTGGCAAAATCTAGATAGGAGCCGGGTTCGATCAGCGCGAGAAACATGGCCGCCGTCGACGGATCGGGGATGATCCGCTCGACCTTGGCGACCGCGAAATAGCCGCGCGTGGCCGCGACCTTGCGGGGTTCGTAATAGAGGATCCAGTCGCCGATACTGGGCTGCGCACGGCTCAGATACTGGGCGGGGAACTGGTATCGTTCGGCCGGGCTGTCGTCGTAGATCGAGTCCGAGCGGTGAATGAATACGCCAAAGGCCATTGCTGACCTTAGCGCATCACTCCCGATCCACCAGCCACGACAGCGCACGCCCCGACCAGAGGATCAGGCGAACATTTCCATCTGGCGTGGCTTCGGCGCGACGATCGGGCGGAGCTCGGCGCGGTCGGACAGCGCGACCGGGCGCCAGTCCTCGGCGATGATGAACGGGCGGATCTTCGCGACCGACACGGTCAGCCGCGCGACATCGGCAAGGTGGAGGCGGCGCCAGCGGCGGCTGGTCAGGATGCCGTTGACCGCCTTTACGCCGAGCCCGGGGACGCGGAGCAGCATCTCGCGCGGGGCACGATTGACGTCGACCGGGAACGACCCGCGGAACTTCAGCGCCCAGGCCAGTTTCGGATCGATGTCGAGCGGAAGCATGCCCGTTGCATCATCCGCCGCGGCGACGACCTCGTGCGGCTGGAATTCGTAGAAGCGCATCAGCCAGTCGGACTGATAGAGCCGGTGTTCGCGCATCAGCGGCGGGCGCTGCAGCGGGAGCACCGCACTGGCGTCGGGGATCGGGCTGAACGCCGAATAATAGACGCGGCGAAGACCGAACCGGTCGTACAGCGTCGAGGCCTTGCGGACGATGTCGCCATCGGTCGCGGCATCGGCGCCGACGATCATCTGCGTCGACTGGCCCGCGGGGGCGAAACGCGGCGCGGACTTGTACTTGGCCTTGGCGTCCTTGCCGTCGACGATCGAGGCCTTGACCTCGCGCATCGCGGTCTCGATCCGGACGCCGTCCTTCTCGGGGGCGAGCCGCTTGAGCCCGCCTGCGGTCGGCAGCTCGACGTTGATCGACAGGCGATCGGCATAGAGTCCCGCCTGATGGACGAGCTCGGGATCGGCGTCGGGGATCGTCTTGAGGTGAATATAGCCGCGGAAATGATGATCCTCGCGCAAGCTGCGCGCGACCTCGACCATCTGCTCCATCGTGTAGTTGGACGAGGCGATGATCCCCGAGGAGAGGAACAGCCCCTCGATATAGTTGCGCTTGTAAAAGGCTATCGTCAGGTCGACGACCTCCTTGGCGGTGAAGCGCGCGCGGCGGACGTTCGAGCTCTTGCGGTTGATGCAGTAATGGCAGTCGAAGATGCAGCTGTTGGTCAGCAGGATCTTGAGCAGCGAGATGCAGCGGCCATCGGGCGCATAGGCATGACAGATCCCCATGCCCTCGGTCGAGCCGAGCCCCTTGCCGTCCTTCGAATTGCGCTTGGCTGTGCCCGACGACGCGCAGGATGCGTCGTACTTCGCGGCATCGGCCAGGATCTCGAGTTTCTCACGGGTGTCGAGCTGGGCCATGCGTTCATCTTACGTTCCGCACAGATGCCTGTCGATTGATGCGGATCAACTGTCCGGGGGATTATCCAAACAGGCCAGCGACGTAGCGGATGATGTCGACGAAGCTGCCGAGGCTGATCGGGAGGAGCATCAACGCGAGCGCATAGACGAGGAGCATGCGGCTGAGCGCCTTCTCATGGCGGAAGGCGGGCTTGCGCGGCGGGAGATCGTCCTTGCGCGGCCAGATCGTCGAGTCGTCGAGGAACATCCGACCATTATAGCGCGATTGCTCGCGTTTCGCAGCGGGTGACGCCTTTATGCCGCGACGAGGATGGTGGCGGCCTGAAGATCGACCGAGACGAGGCGACTGACCCCGGGTTCGATCATCGTCACGCCGAACAGCCGGTGCATGCGGCTCATCGTGACCGCATTGTGCGTGACGACGAGGTAGCGCGTGGCGGTGTCGCGCGCCATCCGGTCGAGCAGGTCGCAGAAGCGGTCGATATTGGCGTCGTCGAGCGGCGCGTCGACCTCGTCGAGCACGCAGATCGGCGCGGGATTGGTCAGGAACAGCGCGAAGATGAGTGCGACCGCGGTCAGCGCCTGCTCGCCGCCCGACAACAGCGTCAGCGACTGGAGCCGCTTGCCGGGGGGCTGGGCGAGGATCTCGAGCCCCGCCTCGAGCGGATCGTCCGAATCGACGAGCTCGAGATGCGCGCTGCCGCCATTGAACAGCGTTGCGAACAGCCGCTGGAAATGGCCGTTCACCGTCTCGAACGCCGCGAGCAACCGCTGTCGCCCCTCGCGGTTGAGCGTGCCGATCGAGCCGCGCAGCCGGTGGACCGCCTGACCCAGCTCGTCGCGGTCGGCCGCATTGCCGACCGCCTCGGTTTCGAGTGCGGCGAGCTCTTGGTCGGCGACGAGGTTGACCGCGCCGATCCGCTCGCGCTCGGCGGTCAGGCGGTCCTGTGCGCGGCTCTCGTCCGCAGGGGTGCGGACATCGGCGGCCGCGAAGTCGAGGCGTTCGGGCAGGACGGGGGCGGGGCAGGCGAAACGCTCGCCCGACAGCCGCCCTAGTTCGCGGCGCTGCTGCTCCTGTGTGTCGACACGGACGAGCGCGCCGGCGCGGTGCTCGCGTGCCTCGGCGAGCGCTTCGGCCGCGCGGCGATGCGCGTCGTCGGCGGTGCGAAGCGCGGCTTCGGCGGCGCGTTCGGCGGTCTGGAGCGTGTCGGCGTCCGCGCGCGCGGCGGTGTGCTCGGTATCGAGCGTGGCGATCGCGGCATCGAGGGTGGCGGGGCGGTCGGCGAGTGCCTCTGCATCGGCGGCGACGTCGCGGGCCCGGCGGTCCAAGGCGGTGATGCGGGTTGCGGCTTCGCCTGCGCGCGCACGCCAGCTGCGGGTATCGGCCTGTGCGGCGGCGAGGCGTTCGCGCGTTTCGGCACGCAGCCGGTCCTGCGCGGCGCGGTCGCTGCGCGCCTGTGCGACCGCGCCGCGGCGGGCCTCGGCGTCGCGGTGGAGCGTCGCGACCGCGTCGGCGCTGGCGCGGCCGTCGGGCAGTGCCGCGGCCGCGGCCTCGGCGGCAGCAAGGTCCGCGGCGGCGTCGGCCTGTTCGGCATGGACGCGGTGTGCGCGCTGGTCGAGATCGGCACGCTGTCCGGCGCGGCGTTCAAGCGCGGCGACGGCGCGATCCTCGCTGCGCTGCGAGTCACGGATGCGGGTCTCGGCGGCGGACAGGTGGGCGCGGGCGTCCTGGGCGGCTTGGCGGTGCGCGGCGATATGCTGGTCGATCGCGGTGCGCGCCGCGTCATGCACGGCGAGCGTGGCGGCGGCGGCTGGGCGCGCGGCTTCCAGCGCGTGCAGGCGGTTGCGCCGTTCGAGCCGCTCGGCGGCCGCGGCGCCGCTGCCCTGTGCGACGAAGCCGTCCCAGCGGCGCAACACGCCGTCGCGGGTGACGAGGCGCTGGCCGACCGCGAGCGACTGGCCGTCGTCACGGTCGGTGACGAAGACCTGGGCGAGCCGGCGCGCGAGAGAGGCGGGTGCGTCGACGTCGGCGGCGAGCGCGGTGGTGCCGGGCGGGGGCGCGGGATCGCCAAGTGCGGGCACCGCGCCGGCCCAGGCGGCGGGGTCGGTATCCAGATCGTCGCCGAGCGCGGCGGCGAGCGCACGCTCCAGCCCCGGCGTGGCGGTGACATGGTCGAGCAGCCGGTCGCGGCCACCGCGCTGGGTCGCGCGGGTGAGCGCGGCGGCCTCGCTGTCGAGCGCGGCGAGTTCGGCGCGGGCGGTGGCGCGCGCGGTCTCGGCGGCATCGCGCAGGCCACTCGCGGCGCGTTCGTCGCTATCGGCCTGCGCGAGCGCGTGGCGGGCGGCGGCGGCGTCCTCCAGCGCGGCGAGGCGCGCCTCGGCGGCGGTGGCGCGATCGGCCTCGAGCGGGGCGGAATCGCCGAGTGCGCGGTGTGCTGCTTCGACCTGCGCCGCGTCGCGTGCAACGCGATCGGCGCGGGCGCGCGCGGCGGCGAGCGCGGCGGCGGCGACGCGCGCCTCGGCGACGTCGCTCGCATGGCGGGTCATCGCCTGCGCCAGCGCGACCTCGACGTCGCGCGCGGCGCGTTCGGCCTCGGCCTGCGCTGCATCGAGCGCGGGAAGCGCGGCGGTGGCGGTGGCGATCGCGGCATCGAGCGCGGCGATCTCGGTCGTCAGCCGGGTCAGCGCGTCGGCAGCGTCGCTGGCAAGGCTGCCCTCGCGCAGCCGGTCCTCGGCTATGCGGCGGCGCGAGTCGGCGAGATCGGTGAGGCGGCGGTCGAGCGCGGTGCGTTCGGTCCGCAGGCCGGCCAGCTTATGGCCGGTGTCGGCGGCATGGTCGCGCGCGGCGAGCGCGGCGGCGCGGGCGGTCGCGACCGCGGCGGCGGCGTCGTGTTGCGCCTTCGCGGTAAGGGATTCGGCGGCGGCGGCAGCGGCCACCCGCGCCTCGGCCTGCGCGGCGTCGGCGGTCGCGGCCTCGGCGGCGGCAGCGGCGTCGCGCCAGCGCGCGAAGATCGTCCGGGCTTCCGCGACGCGGATCTGGTTCGACAGCAGGCGATAGCGTTCGGCGGCGCGCGCCTGGCGTCTGAGCGCGGCGGCGCGTGCGTCCTGGTCGGCGATGACGGCGTCGAGCCGGGCCAGATTGGCCTCGGTCGCGCGCAGCCGCGCCTCGGCATCCTTGCGGCGGACGTGGAGCCCGGCGATCCCGGCGGCATCCTCGAGCATCGCGCGGCGGTCGGCGGGCTTGGCGGCGATGACCGCGCCGATCCGGCCCTGGCTGACCAGCGCGGGGCTGTGCGCCCCGGTCGCGGCGTCGGCGAAGAGCAGCCCGACATCCTTCGCGCGGACGTCGCGGCCGTCGATCCGGTAGGCGGACCCTGCGCCGCGTTCGATCCGGCGGACGATCTCGCGTTCGTCGGCGCCGTCGGGGCCGGCGATCTCGGCGAGGATCGACACTTCGGCGAAATCGCGCGCGGGGCGGGTTGCGGTCCCTGCGAAGATCACGTCGTCCATGCCCGCGCCGCGCAGCGACTTGGCGCTGGCCTCGCCCATCGTCCAGCGCAGCGCCTCGAGCAGGTTCGACTTGCCGCAGCCATTGGGGCCGACCACGCCGGTCAGCCCGGGTTCGATCACGAGGTCGGCGGGTTCGACGAAGCTCTTGAACCCGGTGATGCGGAGGCGTTTGATCTGCATGGCGCGCGCTCTCCCTTCACGATTGGCGAGCGTAGCGCGCTCCTGCTCTCCCGCGAAGGCGGCAGCCCGGACTGGGTCCCCGCCTTCGCAGGGACACATTCCGGGCTGCCAAATGCCCGCCGGACGGGATGCGGCTTACGCGCCGGCGGCCTTCAGCGCCTTTTCCATCTCGCTCCACGACAGCACGTTCTCCATCTTCTTGCCGTTCAGCAGGAAGGTCGGCGTGCCGGTGACGGTGCCCGACTGCATCGCGCTTTCGGTCGGCTTGGCCATGATCTCGAGCTGCTTCTGGTCGGCGAGGCAGGCGCGCGCCTTGGCCTCGGGGATGCCGCGCTGCTTGACGAAGTCGATCGCCCCCATGTGCTCGGCGAGCTTGGTCGCGACCGCGGTCGGGGCGAGATTGGCGAGGCTCTGCTGCATCGCCGGGGGCATCGTCTGAAGCTTGTCGAGGAAGGCGTTCTGGTTCTGGTACATCTGCTCGAGGATCGGGAAGAACGGTGCGGTCCCGCCGCACTGGCCGAGCAGCGTCAGCGCGACGTCGGGCGCGCCGTGGACGAGGAAGTCGCGGAATTCGAAGCTGACCTTGCCGGTCGAGACGTAATTGTCGGTCAGCGGCTTGAACGCCTCGCGCGCGAACGCGCCGCAGGTCGGGCAGGAGCGCGCGCCATATTCGACCAGCTTGATCGGGGCATTGGGGTTGCCCATCAGATAGCCCTCGTCGGTCTTGACGACGGTCTCGGTCCAGTTCTGACCGGCGGGTGCGGCCGCCGCGGCGACGGGGGCTGCGGCCTGGGTGGTGTTCGACGAGTCGCCCCCCGAACAGGCAGCGAGCGCGAGCGGCAGGGCGGCGATGGCAGTGACGAACTTCATGCGGGATACTCCAACGAAATTAGCGGGCGCCGGCAGTGCGCAGCGCGGGTTCGAGCTGGGCCCAGCCGCCATGCGGCATGACCTTGCCGTTGATGAAGAAGGACGGCGTCGAATCGACCTCGGGCGGTGCCGCCGCGGTGATGGCGAGGATCCGGTCGATCTCCGCCGTATCCGCGAAGCACGCGTCGATCGCGGCGGCGGACAGCCCGCGTGCCTTGACCAGATCGGTCAGCCCCGCGCCATCGGCATAGGCCTTGAGCTGCGCCGGCCGCGGATAGAGGTTGATGCGCGCGGCGTTGACCTGCTGGAACTCGATCCCCTTTTCGAGCCAGGCGGGCTGCGCCGCGAAGATCGCCGCCGATGTCGGGAAGAAGCCACGTGGCCCGGTGCAGCGTGCGAGCACCGCCGCGGCGAGATCGAGCCGGTCGCGGATCATGTGGCGGAATTCGAGGCTGGTCGATCCCGACGCAATCATCTTGCCCTTCAGCACCGCCTGCGACTGGGTCGAGAAATCGGCACAGTGCGAGCAGGTGTAGCTGGCATATTCGACGAGCTTGACCCGGGCTGCGGGGCTGCCGAGCACATAGGTACCGCTCGCCGTCCGGGTGACGGGCACGGGCTTCGGGGCGGGCACGGCCGCGGTGAGCAGCGCGAAACCGAACAACGCAAAGAACAGACGCATTCAGCTGATCCTGGGAAGGCCGCTCGTCG
This sequence comes from Sphingomonas sp. CFBP 8765, assembly GCF_014841445.1. Lineage (NCBI taxonomy): Bacteria > Pseudomonadati > Pseudomonadota > Alphaproteobacteria > Sphingomonadales > Sphingomonadaceae > Sphingomonas > Sphingomonas sp. CFBP 8765. Next base: position 760,756 of record NZ_JACYTY010000002.1, read on the forward strand.
AGGCGACGCCGGCGGCGAGGGATTCGAGGACCGCACGCAGTTCGGGATCGGCGATGCCCTTCAGGCTCAGACCGAGATCGGCGGGGACGGTGCGGAGCGGGGGTGGCGCCGCCTTGACGCGCGGCTTCGCAACCTCGCCCTGGCGGATGGTGATGCGCGCGACCGCGGCGTAGCCGAAGAAGCGGTTCACGCGCTCGGTGATCTCGGGGATGACGTGCTGCATCATCGGCGCATGCGCGCCGCGCACGGTCAGGGTCAGAACGCCATCCTGTTTCTGTCCCATCGGGAAGCGGATCGATTCGGGCGTGCTGACACCGGAAAAGCGCTCGCCGACGATCTCGGGCCAGCGGCTGACGACCGAGGACTGGATGAAGCCGAAGCGCCGGAACGCCGCGCCGCCGATCGCGGGGAGCAGCTCGGCGACGGCGCGCGACCGGTTGGCGCGCGGCGCATCGGCGTCGACTTTGGGTTTGCGGGCAGCAGCTTTGCGGGCGGCGGTCTTGCGCGCGGGCGGAACGTCCGTCGTGCTGGCCGCGGTCGCGGACTTTTGTTCGGTGGTGATACCGGGCGGGTTGCTCATCGCGCCACCCATGCCATAGGCGGCGCGTGAACGCCAAGCGCTCTTCGGTCCCCGTGGCCCTGCTCGACTGGTATGACGCGCATCGTCGCGTGCTGCCGTGGCGCGCCCGGCCGGGCGAGACGGTCGATCCCTATCGCGTCTGGCTGTCGGAGGTGATGCTGCAGCAGACCACGGTCGCCGCGGTCACCCCGCGCTTCCTCGCCTGGACCGCGCGCTGGCCCGATTTTGCGAGCCTCGCCGCGGCGGACGATGCTGATGTGATGGCCGCCTGGGCGGGGCTCGGCTATTATGCCCGCGCGCGTAACCTGGTGAAGGCGGCCAAGGCTGTCGTCGCGGAGCATGATGGCGTGTTTCCGCGGACCGAGGCCGAGCTGCGCACGCTCCCCGGGCTCGGCGCCTATACCGCGGCGGCGGTGGCGGCGATCGCGTTCGGCGAGCGCGCGGTGGTGGTCGATGCCAATGTCGAGCGCGTCGTCGCGCGTCTGTTCGCGATCACGACGCCGCTCCCCGCCGCGCGCCCGGCGATCCGGGCGGCCGCGGACACGATCACGCCCGACATGCGAGCCGGCGATTTCGCGCAGGCGATGATGGATCTGGGATCGTCGATCTGCACGACGCGCAACCCCAAATGCCTGTTGTGCCCGCTCCGCCCCGACTGCGACGGCTTTGCGCAAGGCGAGCCCGAACGGCTGCCGGTCAAGGCGAAGAAGGCCGCCAAGCCGCAGCGTCACGGGACGATCTTCTGGCTCGAGCGCGACGGACAGGTGTTGCTGGTGCGCCGCCCCGATACCGGGCTGCTCGGCGGCATGCGCGCGCTGCCGACCGGGCCCTGGACCGACCAGCCGCCGGGGTTCGAGGCCGCGCCGGCACAGGCCGACTGGCAGATGCTCGACGACCGCGTCACGCATGGCTTCACGCATTTCGACCTCGAACTCGGTCTTGCGGTGGCGCGGGTGGAGGCGCATCAACCCGGCGAATGGTGGCCCGTCGAGACCCTGGATACCGCCGGGCTGCCGACCGTTTTCGCCAAGGCCGCCCAGGCTATACGGGCGCGATAGGGAGGCCTGCATGACGCGTGCACACTGGATTTCGACCGGCGTGATTGCCGCACTGGCGGCGACCGCAGCCCTGGGGCAGGCGCAGCGACAGGCCGCCCCCGGCACTATCGCCGTCACCGAACGCGCGGGCGATCCCGCACGCGCCGCCTTGCCGAGCGTCGAACGGCTGTTCGACGGCTATGTCCGCGACAACAAGATGCCCGGTGTCGTCGGCGCGTTCGGTCTGGGCGACCGGCCGACCCTGTTCCTGGCCAGCGGCAAAATCGGCGACGAGCCCGGGCGGCCGTTCGCCGACGCCGATTCGCTGTGGCGGGTCTATTCGATGACCAAGCCGATCACCGGGATGGCGGCGATGATGCTGGTCGAGGACGGTCGGCTGAACCTCGACGATCCGCTGAGCAAATACATCCCCGCGTTCAAGACGATGACGGTCGCGACCAACCCCGACACGTCGCTGGCGACGCGGCCCGCGACGACGCCGATCACGATCCGCATGCTGCTGACGCATACTGCGGGGCTCGGCTACAGCATCAATGTGAAGGGCCCGCTGCTCAAGGAATATGAGCAGCGTGGCGTGCTGCCGATGTCGGTCAATGCGCAGATGGAAACGCAGATGGCCAAGGTGCGCCCGACCTCGCTCGAGGACTTCGCCAACCGCGCCGCGACGCTGCCGCTGGTCGCCGAGCCGGGGACGAAGTGGAGCTATTCGATCGGGCTCGACGTGATGGGCCGGGTGATCGAAGTGGCGAGCGGGATGTCGTTCGAGCGGTTCCTGCAGACGCGGATGTTCGCGCCGCTCAAGATGAATTCGACCTTCTTCATGGTGCCACAGGACCAAGTGAAGCGGCTGGCGACCAACTATGCGTTCGTCGGTGATAACCGCACCCCGCTCGACCCTGCGGCGGCGTCGGTGTTCGCGGAGCGGCCGAGCTTTCCCTATGGCGGCGCGGGGCTGGTGATGTCGGCGCGCGATTATGACCGGTTCCTGCACATGCTGCAGGATGGCGGGACGCTGGGCGGCGTGCGGGTGATGAAGCCCGAGACGGTCGCGCTCGGCATGTCGAACCTGATGCCCAAGGGGGTGTCGTTCGGCGGGATCGGCACCGGGACCGGTGCGGCGACTGTAGGTAACGCAATGGGGTTCGGCGCGGGTGGGTCGGTCTATCTGGCCGACGTGCCGGGCGGCGCGTCGAAGGGCACCTATGGCTGGGGCGGCGCGGCGGGGACGTTTGCCTGGGTCGACCCGGTCCGTCATGTCCGGAGCACGGTGATGGTCAATTATTTCCCCGGCGAGAAATGGCCGTTGCGGAAAGAGGTGGTCGGCGCGCTGGTCGCCGATGTCGCGCGAAGCGGATCCGCGGGGGGCGTGCGCCGATGAGCTTGACCGCGGATCTCATGCCCGATGTCGCACCGGGTTTTACCGGGGGGATGCTCGATCGTGCCGATGCTCTGCGCCACGATGCAGACGCTCTGGCGGCGGCGCAGGGCGACTGGCGGGCGCGGCTGCTCGCGCTCGACGGTCTGTTGCCCGCCGTGACGGGCGAGGGGCGGCTCGAATGGACGTCGATGGCGGACCTGCCCGACGATGCCGAGCCGATCCTGCTCGGGCTCGACGAGAGCGGGCGGCCGCATTTCACCGCGCTGCTGGCGGGCATGGGGGTCGACAACGCCCCGGCGATGCGCTCGCCCGCGCTGATGGCGGTGCTGGGCAGCCTCGCGCCGGGCGAGGCGGCGACCTATGCCGCGGCGCGCAGCGTGCTCGACTGGCATGTCCGGCACCGCTTCTGCGCGAAATGCGGGACCGCGACGGCGATGTTCCGCGCGGGCTGGGCGCGCAAATGCCCCAATTGCGCGACCGAGCATTTCCCCCGCGTCGATCCCGTCGTCATCATGATCGCCGAGCATGACGGCCGCGCGCTGCTCGGCCGCGGCAAGGGCTGGCCGCCGGGGCGCTATTCGGCGCTGGCGGGGTTTCTCGAGCCCGGCGAATCGATCGAGGAGGCGGTCGCGCGCGAGATTGCGGAGGAATCGGGCGTGCGCGTTGGCCGTGTCCGCTATGTCGCGAGCCAGCCCTGGCCCTTCCCCTCCTCGCTGATGATCGCGTGCGTCGCGGAGGCCGTGGACGATGCGATCACGCTCGACGTGAACGAGCTGGAGGATGCGATGTGGGTGCCGCGCGAGATGGTGCGCGCGGTGCTGCGCGGCGAGGAGGGGCCGTTCCTGCCGCCACCGCCCTATGCGATCGCGCACACGCTGCTGACCGTCTGGGCGAAGGGGTGACTCAGCCGCGCGTGCGCGCCTGGCGGTAGGTGCCGAGCACGCGGAGCCATTTCGAATGGAAGCCGAGTTCCTCTAGCGCGTGGTCGAGATTGGCGTCGCCCGGCTTGCCGACGACATCGGCGTAGAACTCGGTCGCGGCAAAGCTGCCGTTGCGCTGGTAGCTCTCAAGCTTGGTCATGTTGACGCCGTTGGTCGCGAAGCCGCCCATCGCCTTGTAGAGCGCGGCGGGGACGTTGCGGACCTCGAAGATCAGCGTCGTCATCCAGTCGCCGCCTGCCGGCTCCTGCGCCGCCGGTGGCTTGCCGCCGCGCGCGAGCGTGACGAAGCGGGTCGTGTTGTGATCGGCATCGGCAATGTCAGTCGCAAGCAGATCGAGCCCGTAGAGCGCGGCGGCGGCGGGTGGCGCGAGCGCGGCGATCGTCGGGTCGGCAAGCTCGGCGACCTTGGCCGCGGCGCCCGCGGTGTCGGGATAGCTGACCGGCTCGATCCCGTGCGCCTTGAGCCAGTGGCGACACTGGCCGAGCGCCTGCGGATGGCTCATCGCCTGGCGGATACCGTCGCGCGGACCGATCCCCATCAGCGCGTGGCGGATCGGCAGGAAATGCTCGCCCGTGATCACCAGCCCCGATTCCGGCAGCAGGAAATGGATATCGGCGACGCGACCGTGGAGCGAATTCTCGATCGGGATGATCGCACAGTCGGCGCGGCCGTCCTTCACCGCGTCGATCGCATCGGCGAAGTCGAAACAGGGCAGCGGCAGGCCGTCCGGAAATGCCTCGGTCGCCGCGACATGGCTGTTGGCGCCGGGCGCGCCCTGAAACGCGACCGCGCGCGCGGGCTCCGCCATCGCGGCTTGGGTCATCCGCGCGACGATCGGACGGGCGGGGGCGGCGAAGTTTTCCATCGTCACGGCGCGTAGCCAGCGGGCCGGATGCAATCAAGGGCGCGCGGCGCCCGCGCAAGACGGGGCGCAGCGTTTGCTTGCGGTGTCGGTCAGGCTTTTCTATGGCTGTCCTAAATCAAATAGGGGTGGGTGCGCTTTATGGACGACAGGACCAATACGATCGCCGGCTGGGTGCTCGCAGGTTGTGGTGCGGCGCTTGGGCTGTCGATCGTGGGGGGCATGTTGTTCCACGGCGAGCGCCCCGAGAAGATGGGCTATGCGATCGAGGGCGTCGTCGAGGAGGGTGCCGGCGGTGGCGCTGCCGAGGTGGCGATCGCGTCGCTGCTGCCGACCGCCGATGCTGCCAAGGGCGCCGAGGTCTTCAAGAAGTGCGCCGCGTGCCACACGATCAACCAGGGCGGCGCGAACGGGATCGGTCCGAACCTGTACGCGACGCTGGGCGAAGGGATCGCGCAGGGCAAGGGCGGCTATGCCTTCACCGACGCGCTGAAGGGCGTCGGCGGCAAGTGGGACTTCGACAAGATGAACGCGTGGCTGACCAGCCCGCGTAAGTTCGCGCCGGGCACCAAGATGACCTTTGCGGGATTGGGCAGTGCCGAGGACCGCGCGAACGTGATCCTGTATCTCAACCAGCAGGGGTCGAACCTGCCCTTGCCGGCAGCGCCTGCCGCCGGTGCAGAACCCGCCGCCGCTGGAGATCAGCCTGCGACCGCCAACGCCGCCGAGGCTGCGGTCGAGAATGGCGGCGATACCGCGGATATCGCGAACACCGGTACGGCGGCTTCGGGTGCGCCGTCGGTCGATCCGGAAGCCGCACGCAAGGGTGCGCGGACGGAGCAGTAATCGCGGCTCCCTCTCCTCAGTGAGGAGAGGGGCTGCTGCGGGGTGTGCGCTGTTTGGCAGCCCCTCACCCCGGCCCTCTCCCCCGAGGGGAGAGGGGGCAGAAGATCAGGCTTCCGCGGCTTCGGCCGCGGCACGCTCGCGGTAGAAGGACTGGACCGCGGCCCAGGCTTCATCGGCGGTCTCGACATAGCGGAAGATCGACAGGTCCTTCTCGCTGACCACGCCTTCCTCGACCAGCGCGTCGAAGTTCACCACGCGCTCCCAGAACTGGCGACCGAACAGCAGCACGGGGATCGGCTGGATCTTGCCCGTCTGGATCAGCGTCAGCAGTTCGAACAGCTCGTCGAACGTGCCGAACCCACCCGGGAACGCCGCCAGCGCGCGGGCGTGGAGCAGGAAGTGCATCTTGCGCAGCGCGAAATAGTGGAACTGCACCGACAGCGACGGGGTGACGTACGGGTTGGGGGCCTGCTCATGCGGCAGGACGATGTTCAGCCCGATCGATTCGGCGCCGACATCGGTCGCGCCGCGGTTCGCTGCTTCCATGATCGACGGGCCGCCGCCCGAGCACACCACGAACTGACGCCAGCCGCGCTCGTCGCGGGGCAGGACGCTGACCTTGGCGGCGAGCTCGCGCGCGACGTCGTAATATTTCGACTTCTCGACTAGCCGCTCGGCGATCTTCTTCGACTTCTCGTCGCTGGCGAGTTCGAGCAGCGCCTGTGCCTTGGCGGGCTCGGGAATGCGCGCCGAGCCGTAGAAGACGAAGGTCGAGGCGATCTTCGCTTCCTCGAGCACCAGTTCGGTCTTGAGCAGCTCGAGCTGGAAGCGCACCGGGCGAAGGTCTTCGCGGAGCAGGAAGTCCATGTCCTGGAAGGCGAGCCGGTAATGCGGATGCTGGGTCTGCGGCGTGGAAACGATCTCGCGGGCGGTTTCAGCGTCCTGGCTGGCGTTCGCGAAAACGCGTGAGGGAATGCGGGTATCTGTCATTTCGGCGGATTTAGTCGAAAGCCGTGCGCAGGGCTAGACCGGTGTACTAGTGGCAGAAATTCGCGCGATCGTCCTCGAGATGGAGGTGATTGCGGTGCGCGGCGTTATAGTCGGGGCTGAGCACCGTCCCGAACCGCTTGCAGGCCGAGGCGCGGATCGTCTGGAGGAACTGCCGCACCTGCGGGTCGGGCGACGACCAGTCGTTCAGGATGCTGATCCGTCGTCCGTCTTTCAGCACGAACCCGCCGATATCGACCGCGTTGGCGACCGCATGGCCCGAGCGGCGGCTCGCGTTGCGGGCCGAGCCGACCACGTTGCGGCACGCATAGCTGCCCATGCTGTCGATCCGCGCGAGTTCGCTGCCGAGCATCTGATAGGCGGCGGGGGCGACCGCGTTGCGCGTCCAGCCGATCAGCGCGCGCGCCGCGCCGCAGCGGACCGCGGTGAGGTTGGCGACCGGGACGCCGATATCGACCAGCTTGACGGTGCCCGCGAGCCCGCAGCCGGGACCGGTCTCGCGGTCGGGCAGGAGCTGGAACGAGACGTGGAGCTGGCGCAGGTCGGCGAGGCATTGCGCGGTCTCGCGGTTGCTCGGGACCGAGAGGTTGGGGCGGGTCTGTTGCGGCGCGGCGGGGCGATCGGCGCGGCCGCAGGCGGCAAGCGCGAGAATGGGCGCGAGCGCGAGCAGGACAGGGTAAAGGACGCGGTACATGGGGCCATCATCCCCGCGTGGCACCGGCTTGTCACGCGTTGCGGGGCGGCGTTGCGGCGAGTCGAGGCGTGGACGTGTGCGGCGCTGCCCTTCGACTTCGCTCGGGGCGAACGGGGGAGCGTGGCGACGGAAGCGCATGCGCGGACAAGGTTGACTCGCCGCGCCACGTCGTTAGGGCCGGCGACGGGCCACGCGGTCCCAACGCCGCGCGTGCTCTCTGTGAGGAGAGATACATGACTGATACGACCTACGCCACCGCCACAGGTGCGCCTGCGCTGCCTGCGACCAAGCCGGCACGCCCCTTTTTCTCCAGCGGTCCCTGCGCGAAGCCTCCGGGCTGGTCCGCGGACAAGCTCGCCACCGATTCGCTCGGCCGCTCGCATCGCTCGAAGATCGGCAAGACCCGCCTCCAGTACAGCATCGACCTGATGCGCGAACTGCTGAAGCTCCCCGATACGCACCGCATCGGCATCGTCCCCGGCTCCGACACCGGCGCGTACGAGATGGCGATGTGGACGATGCTGGGCGCCAAGCCCGTCACCGCGCTCGCCTGGGAAAGCTTCGGCGAGGGCTGGGTGACCGATGCGGTCAAGCAGCTCAAGATCGACCCGACCGTGGTGCGCGCCGATTACGGCCAGCTGCCCGATCTGGAATCGGTCGACTGGTCGAACGACGTGCTGTTCACCTGGAACGGCACCACCAGCGGCGTGCGCGTGCCCAACGCGGACTGGATCCCCGACGACCGCGAGGGCCTGTCGTTCGCCGACGCGACGTCGGGCGTGTTCGCCTATGACATCGACTGGACGAAGATCGATGTCGCGACCTTCTCGTGGCAGAAAGTGCTCGGCGGCGAGGGCGCACACGGCGTGCTGATCCTCGGCCCGCGCGCGGTCGAGCGGCTCGAGAGCTACACCCCCGCCTGGCCGTTGCCGAAGGTGTTCCGCCTCGTCTCGAAGGGCAAGCTCGCCGAGGGCGTGTTCAAGGGCGAGACGATCAACACGCCGTCGATGCTGGCCGTCGAGGATGCGATCTTCAGCCTCGAATGGGCGAAGTCGCTGGGTGAGGACGGGCTGATCGCGCGGTCCGACGCCAATGCCGCGGCTCTGGACAAGATCGTCGCGGAGCGCGACTGGCTCGGCCACCTCGCGGCCGATCCGGCGACGCGCTCGAAGACGAGCGTCTGCCTGACGGTCGAGGGTGCCGACGAGGCGATGATCAAGGCGATGGCCGCCGCGCTCGAAAAGGCCGGCGCGGCGTACGACGTCGCGGGCTACCGCGACGCGCCGCCGGGCCTGCGCATCTGGTGCGGCGCGACCGTCGACACCGCCGATATCGTCGCGCTCGGGCCGTGGCTCGACTGGGCCTACGCGACCGCCAAGGCTGCCTAAAACCCGCTACTGCCGCCCGTTTTTCCCACCGCCCTTTTCCGTCATCCCGGCGAACGCCGGGACCCATGGACACGGAGCATCCGCTCACTAAGCGGACCGCAACCCTGGGCCCCGGCGTCCGCCGGGGTGACGGGACAGGGTGAGGACGGACTTTCAAAACCGAGCGCGCACCTCCGTTCCCCCGACATTCCCAGGAGCAATCCCATGCCAAAAGTCCTCATTTCCGACAAAATGGATCCCCGCGCCGCCCAGATCTTCCGCGAGCGCGGCGTCGAGGTCGACGAGATCACCGGCAAGACGCCCGCCGAACTGATGGCGATGATCGGCGAGTATGACGGTCTCGCGATCCGCAGCTCGACCAAGGTGACCAAGGAGATCCTCGAGCACGCGACCAACCTGAAGGTCGTCGGCCGCGCGGGTATCGGCGTCGATAACGTCGACATCCCCGCCGCCTCGGCGAAGGGCGTCGTCGTGATGAACACGCCGTTCGGCAACTCGATCACCACCGCCGAGCACGCGATCGCGCTGATGTTCGCGCTCGCCCGCCAGCTGCCCGAGGCCGATGCCTCGACGCAGGCCGGCAAGTGGGAGAAGAACCGCTTCATGGGTGTCGAGCTGACGTCGAAGACGCTCGGCCTGATCGGCGCGGGCAATATCGGCTCGATCGTCGCCGACCGCGCGCGTGGCCTCAAGATGAAGGTCGTCGCGTTCGATCCGTTCCTGACGCCCGAGCGCGCGATCGAGATCGGTGTCGAGAAGGTCACGCTCGACGAGCTGCTCGCACGTGCCGACTTCATCACGCTGCACACGCCGCTGACCGACCAGACGCGCAACATCCTCTCGGCCGAGGCGCTCGCCAAGACCAAGAAGGGCGTGCGGATCATCAACTGCGCGCGCGGCGGGCTGATCGACGAGGTTGCGCTGAAGGCGGCGCTCGATTCGGGCCAGGTCGGTGGCGCGGCGCTCGACGTGTTCGTCGAGGAGCCCGCCAAGGCTTCGCCCTTGTTCAACACGCCGAACTTCATCAGCACGCCGCATCTTGGCGCGTCGACGACCGAGGCGCAGGTCAATGTCGCGATCCAGGTCGCCGAGCAAATGGCCGATTTCCTGATGTCGGGCGGCGTCACCAACGCGCTCAACATGCCGTCGCTGTCGGCGGAGGAAGCGCCCAAGCTGAAGCCGTACATGGCGCTGGCAGAAAAGCTCGGCGCGCTGGTCGGGCAGCTGACGCATGGCGCGGTGACGCGGATCTCGGTGCATACCGAGGGCGCGGCGGCCGAGCTGAACCCCAAGCCGATCACCAGCGCGGTGCTGGCGGGCTATCTCCAGACGCAGACCGCCACCGTCAACATGGTCAATGCCCCCGTGCTGGCGCGCGAACGCGGGCTCGAAGTGCGTGAGGTGCGGACCGAGCGCGAGGCGGATTACCACACGCTGCTGCGCGTGTCGGTCAGGACCGAGGATGGCGAGCGCTCGGTCGCGGGCACGCTGTTCGGCGATTCGGCGCCGCGTCTGGTCGAACTGCTCGGCATCAAGATCGAGGCCGATCTGGCGGGGCCGATGCTCTATGTCGTCAACGAGGATGCGCCGGGGTTCATCGGTCGTCTCGGGACGGCGCTGGGCGAGGCAGGGGTCAATATTGGCACCTTCCATCTCGGCCGCCGCCAGGCGGGCGGCGAGGCCGTGCTGCTGCTGTCGGTCGATGAGGCGGTGACGCCGGAGCTGCTGACCAAGGTGCGCGCGCTGCCGGGGGTTAAGACTGCGATGGGTCTCAACTTCTAAGGCTCGCGAACGGGGGGCGAAGTGGTTAGAGGCACGCGCATGACTGCTTTGCTCCCCGAAGGTTTTCGCGACCGCCTGCCCCCCTTCGCCGATTCGGCAGCCGCGCTCGAAGCGCGTGTGCTCGAGGCTGCACGCCTGCACGGCTATGAGCGCGTCGATCCGCCGCTGGCCGAATTTGCCGACGGGCTAGAGATGCGGTTGAAGGCCGGCGGCCTGCACGATGCGGTGCGGTTTGTCGATCCGGTGTCGCAGCGTACGCTCGCGATCCGGCCCGACATCACCGCGCAGGTCGCGCGGATCGCGGCCACGCGGATGGGGCATCACCCGCGGCCGGTGCGGCTGAGCTATGCCGGCTCCGTGCTCAAGCTGCGCGCGTCGCAGCTCGCGCCCGCGCGCGAGACGCGGCAGATCGGTTGCGAGCTGATCGGGCTTGATTCGGTCGCCGCCGCGCAGGAGGTCGTCGCGGTCGCGGTCGACATGCTCGGCGCGGCCGAGGTCCGCGGCGCGTCGATCGACTTCACGCTGCCCGATCTGGTGTCGACGCTTGCGGCGGGCCCGCTGCCGGTCGCGCCCGATCAGGTCGCGACGTTGCGCGACCGGCTCGATGCCAAGGATGCCGGCGCGGTCGCCGCGCTTGCGCCCGCCTATCTGCCGCTGATCGAGGCGGCGGGGCCGTTCGCGCCGGCGATGGAGCGGCTGCGGATGTTCGATACGACGGGCGCGCTCGCGTCGCGGCTCGACGCGCTCACGCGGATCGCCGCGGCGCTCGACGGCCGCGTCGCGCTGACGCTCGACCCGACCGAGCGGCACGGGTTCGAATATCAGACCTGGCTCGGCTTCTCGCTGTTCGCGGATGGCAGCGCGCGCGAGGTCGGGCGTGGCGGCACCTATACCGTGGTGCATGAAAGCGGTGCCGAGGAAGCCGCGACGGGCTTCTCGCTGTTTGCCGACCCGCTGGTCGACCGGGTCGTCAGCGTTGATCGCCGTCGGCTGTTCCTGCCGCTGGGTACGCCGGCGGCCGACGGTGCGGCGATGCGGGCGCAGGGCTGGGTCACGGTCGCCGCGCTCGACGCGGGCGATACCCCCGAAGCGCAGGTCTGCACGCATCTTTGGGTGGCGGATGCGCCCCGCGCGCTGTAGGCGCTGCGGGTAATTCTCAGGAGATAGAGTTTGGCCAACGTAGCAGTCATCGGCGCGCAATGGGGCGACGAAGGCAAGGGCAAGATCGTCGACTGGCTCGCCGAGCGTGCCGACATGGTCGTGCGGTTCCAGGGCGGCCACAATGCCGGCCACACGCTCGTCGTCGGCGAGAATGTGTACAAGCTGTCGCTGCTGCCCTCGGGCATCGTCCGCGGCACGCCGTCGTTCATCGGCAACGGCGTCGTGCTCGATCCCTGGGCGCTCAAGGACGAGATTGCGCGGCTGGGCGCGCAGGGTGTCGTCGCGACGCCCGAGACGCTGCGCATCGCCGATACCTGCGCGCTGATCCTGCCGTTCCACCGCGATCTCGACGGTCTGCGCGAGGATGCGAGCGGCGCGGGCAAGATCGGCACGACGCGGCGCGGCATCGGCCCGGCCTATGAGGACAAGGTCGGTCGCCGTGCGATCCGGGTGTGCGATCTGGCGCATCTCGACGATCTGGGGCCGCAGCTCGACCGTCTGACCGCGCATCACGACGCGCTGCGCGCCGGGTTCGGCGAGCCGCCGATCGACCGTGCGGCGCTGATCGCCGAGCTGCGCGAGATTGCCGGCTTCGTGCTGCCGTTCGCCAAGCCCGTGTGGCGCGACCTGAACGCGGCGCGCTCGGCCGGCAAGCGGATCCTGTTCGAGGGCGCGCAGGGCGTGCTGCTCGACGTCGATCACGGCACCTATCCGTTCGTCACCTCGTCGAACACGATTGCGGGCGCTGCGGCGGGCGGTTCGGGCCTGGGGCCAAGCGCGGTCGGGTTCGTGCTCGGGATCGCCAAGGCGTACACGACGCGCGTCGGGTCGGGGCCGTTCCCGACCGAGCTCGAGAACGAGACCGGCGAGCGGCTCGGTGTGCGCGGGCATGAGTTCGGCACCGTCACCGGACGCAAGCGCCGCTGCGGCTGGTTCGACGCGGTGCTGGTGCGCCAGTCGGCGGCGGTCGGCGGCATCACCGGGATCGCACTGACCAAGATCGACGTGCTCGACGGGTTCGAGACGGTGTCGATCTGCACCGGCTATCGTCTGCGCGGCGAGACGCTTGATTACTTTCCGGCGCATGCCGCCGACCAGGCGCTCGTCGAGCCGATCTACGAGACGATGGAAGGCTGGCAGGAAACCACTGCCGGTGCGCGTAGCTGGGCCGACCTGCCGGCACAGGCGATCAAGTATATCCGGCGTATCGAGGAGCTGATCCGTTGCCCGGTGGCGCTGGTCTCGACCAGCCCGGAGCGGGCGGACACGATCCTGGTAAGGGATCCGTTCTCGGACTGAGGCAACAGGCGCTGACATGAAAAAGGCCGGGCGATTGCCCGGCCTTTTTTTTGGATCAGCCTGTGTGGCTCAGCGTGGCGGCGTGCCGCCCACGGTACCGCCGGTCGTTGCAGTCCCGCCCATGGTGCCGCCCATCGTGCCACCTGCGGCCGTGCCGCCCATCGTTCCACCCATGGTGCCCGGGCCGGTGCTGCCGGTCGACATCGAACCGGAGGTCGTGCCGGTCGTGGTGCCGGTGCCCGTCACCGTATCGGGACCCGTGGTCGTACCGGTCGTCGTACCCGTCGTGCCGCGCGTGCGGCTATGGGCGCGGGTACCGCGCTGCGTGCGGGTCTGGGTCGCGGAATCGGTGGCCGTGGTGCCCGACTGCGCCGTCGAACCCGTGGACATGCCGCCCATCGCGCCGCCGGTGGTGCCGCCACCCATGGTACCGCCCATGGTGCCACCAGTCGTGCCGCCGCCCATCGTACCGCCCATGGTGCCACCTGCGGTACCGCCGGTGGTCTGGGCCATGGCGGCGGCCGGAAGGATCAGGGCTGCCGCTGCGATCGAGGTCAGAATACGCATGTTTCTCTCCTATCGTGTTGGAGACACAGCGTTCCGGTTCGACTTATGTTCCCCCGTCAGCCGCATTGGCCGCGGTGGAGCAGCGCCTGATCGGCAAGGACAAGTGCGACCATCGCCTCGACCACGGGGACTCCGCGGATGCCGACGCAGGGGTCGTGGCGGCCCTTGGTGGCGATCGTCGCGGCCTCGCCGGACGGACTGATCGTCTCGACGGGGGTGAGGATCGAGCTGGTCGGCTTGAACGCGACGCGCAGGCGGATCGGCTGGCCGGTGGCGATCCCGCCGGCAATCCCGCCGGCATGGTTGGCCAGGAATTCGGGGCCTTCTGCGCCCGGTCGCATGGGGTCGGCATTGGCCTCGCCCGAGAGCGCGGCAGCAGCGAACCCGTCGCCGATCTCGATCCCCTTGACCGCGTTGATGCTCATGCAGGCCGAGGCGAGTTCGGCGTCGAGCTTGGCATAGAGCGGCGCGCCCCAGCCTGCGGGGACGCCGGTCGCCTCGCACGCGATCACCGCACCGAGCGACGATCCCGCCTTGCGCGCGGCGTCGACCAGCGCCTCCCAGCGCAGCGCAGCCGTGGCGTCGGGGCAGAAGAACGGGTTTTGGTCGATCTGTGCGTCGTCGAAGTTGGCAGGGTCGATCGCGTCGCCGCCAATCGCCTCGACCCAGGCGCGGACGCGGACTTGGGGCACGACGAGCCGCGCCACCGCACCGGCGGCGACGCGCGCCGCGGTCTCGCGCGCCGACGACCGGCCGCCGCCGCGATAGTCGCGAAAGCCGTATTTGGCGTCATAGGCATAGTCGGCATGGCCGGGACGATAGGCCTTGGCGACGTCCGAATAGTCCTTCGAGCGCTGGTCGACATTCTCGATCATCAGGCTGATCGGCGTGCCGGTGGTGCGGCCGTCGAACACGCCCGAGAGGATCCGCACCGCGTCGGGCTCGCGCCGCTGCGTGGTGAAGCGCGAGGTGCCGGGACGGCGCTTGTCGAGCCAGGGCTGGATATCGGCTTCGGTGAGGGGGATGCCGGGGGGGCAGCCGTCGACCACCGCGCCGAGCGCGGGTCCGTGGGACTCGCCCCAGGTGGTGAAGCGGAACATCCGCCCGAACGTGTTGACGCTCAAAACCCTCTCCCCTCGGGGGAGAGGGAGGGGCCCGCCGCAACGCGGTGGGAGGGTGAGGGGGCGTTGGCGCGGGCGACGATCGCCGCAGCAACACCATCGATATTCGTCATCACGTCATCATTCCCGAACCGGCATATCCGGTAGCCTTCGGCTTCTAATAACGCGGTTCGCCGTTTGTCATAGGCCTGCGCATCGGCGGACGCGTGCGTGTCACCGTCGATTTCGATGACGAGCGCAATTTTGGCGCAAAGAAAGTCGACGATATAGGGACCAATCCAAACTTGGCGGCGGAATTTGAGGCCGGCCAGCTGGCGGTTGCGGAGGATTTGCCAGAGGCGATGTTCGGGCTCGGTGGGCGCTTTGCGTGCATCACGTTGACGGTCTCGCGCTGCGACGCCGGGTGGCCGTTTCATCCCCTCACCCTCCCATGCTTCGCACGGGTCCCTCCCTCTCTCCTGAAGGGAGAGGGGGTAGTCTGTGCCTCTTCCGCCTACACCAGCGCGATGTCGGGGGCGTCTTCGGCTTTCATGCCGATCACGTTGTAGCCGGCGTCGACATGGTGGGTTTCGCCCGTGACGCCCGATGCGAGGTCGCTGAGCAGGTACAGCCCGGCGCCGCCGACATCGTCGATCGTCACGTTGCGCTTGAGCGGCGAGTTCAGCTCGTTCCACTTCAGGATCAGGCGGAAGTCGCCGATCCCACTCGCGGCCAGCGTCTTGATCGGGCCGGCCGAGATCGCGTTGACGCGGATATTGTCGCGGCCAAGATCAACCGCGAGATACTGCACGCTCGTCTCGAGCGCGGCCTTGGCGACGCCCATCACGTTGTAATGCGGGATGACCTTCTCGGCGCCGTAATAGCTGAGCGTCAGCATCGATCCGCCCGGGTTCATCATCTTCGCCGCGCGCTGGGCGACCGCGACGAACGAATAGACGCTGATGTTCATCGTCATCAGGAAATTGTCGAGGCTGGTATCGACGAACCGTCCGCGCAGCTCGTTCTTGTCCGAAAAGCCGATCGCATGGACGACGAAGTCGATCGTCGGCCATTCCTCTGCCAGCTTGGCAAAGGTCGCGTCGAGCGCACCCATGTCGGAGACGTCGCAGTCGAACAGCCGCGCGACGCCCAGTTGCTCGGCGAGCGGGCGGACGCGCTTCTCCATCGTCTCGCCCTGATAGCTGAACGCGAGCTCCGCGCCGGCCTCGGACAGCTTCTTGGCGATCCCCCAGGCCAGCGACTTGTCGTTCGCCAGCCCCATGATCAACCCACGCTTGCCCGCCATCAAACCGTTCACGCCGTTCTCGCCTTCGCCTCTACCTCGTCAGCCGGTTGCTCTAGCGCTGTTTCGAGGGGTTCCGCCAGTGCCGCGTTCAAATGTGCCCCGAATACCAGCCCCAGACCGATGACGTAGAAGAACAGCAGCATGATGACGACGCCCGCCAAGCTGCCATAGGTCAGGTCATAGCCACCCAGGCTCGACAGGACGATCGGCAGCAACGCGGTCGCGCTGATCCACCAGACGGCGGTGAAGAGCGCTCCGGGCCATTTGCGGCATTTCGAATAGCGATAGCGCGACGGCGTCACCGAGTAGAACAGCAAGTACAGCGCGCCGAACATCAGCAGCGCGGGGATTAGACGCGACAGGCCGACCCAGCCCGCGGCGTCCTGCGCGAAGGGGACGAGGCGGTAGATGAACTGTTCGGCCGCGGTCAGGATGCCCTGTACCAGGAAGGAGAGCAGCGCCATGATCACCGAGCCGACGATCACCGCGGACGATCCGAGCCGCGATTTCCAGAAGGGTGCGGTCGCCTTGATCCCGTAGGCGCGGTGGAAGATGTCGCGGATCGTCTCGACGAAGCTGCCGACGGTCCACAGCCCGACGAGCGCGCCGAGCCACAGCAGCGAGCCGGTGCGCGCGGCGAGCACGTCGGCGATCGGTTTGCGCAACAGGTCGGCGACGTTGGGGGGTAGAACATGGAGGAAGGATTCGACCGCACGGATCGTCTCGGTGCTCTGCCCGAACAGCGACAGGATAGCAGCCGCCACGATGAAGAACGGAAAGACCGTCATCAGCGCGAGATAGGCGAGGTTGCCCGCGTGGATGAAGCCGTCGTTGAACACGCCGACCGCGGCACGCTTGACGACCTCGAACGCATGGCTGCCCGGCTTGACCTTCGCCATGCCGCGATTGAGGCGCCGGCGCGTGCCGCCATGATCATGGGCGCGCGCCTCGGGCGTAAGATTGCTGTCGTTCACAAGGCGTTCAGACGCCCATGGCCCCCCGCGGGTTCCCGGTATTGCTCTTCGCCCAGCCCTCGACGAAGTCGGCAAGCGCCTTGTTGTCGGCCGGAATGTCGATCATCAGCGTGACGAGCTGATCGCCGCGGCCACCGGTCTTCTTGTGGAAGCCCTTGCCCTTGAGGCGCAGCGTCTTGCCCGAGGTCGTGCCCTTCGGGATCGTCAGCATGACCGGCTTTTCGACCGTCGGCGCCTTGATCGAGCCGCCGAGCACCGCCTCGGCGAGGCTGATCGGCAGGTCGATGCGGACGTCATCGCCGTCGCGCGTGAAGAAGCGGTGCGGCTGGACGTCGATCGTCAGGATCGCATCGCCGGCGCCGCCCGGGCCCTGCTCGCCCTTGCCCGCGAGCTTCATCTGCGTGCCACTCTCGACGCCTGCGGGCAGTTTCAGATCGAGCGTCTTGCCATCGGAGAGCGTGACACGCTGGGGCTCGAGCGTCGCCGCGTCGACGAACGGGACCTGCAGGCGATAGGCGACGTTTTCGCCCTTGGGCTGCGGGCGCCGGCCGAAGCCGCTCGCGAATCCGCCGCCACCGCCGCGCTGGGCGCCGCCGAACAGCCCCTCGAAGATGTCGCTCATGTCGGGGCCGCCGCTCTCATAACCTTCGCTGCGAAAGCCACCGCCGGGCTGGGGCCGCCCACCACCGCCGCCACCGAAGCCGAACGGCGCGGCGGGGTTTCCGTCGCCATCGATCTCGCCGCGATCGAAGCGCGCGCGCTTGTCCTTGTCGTTCAGCAGGTCGTACGCGTTGGTGACCTGGCTGAACTTCTCCGATGCCTTCGGATTGTTTTTGTTGCGATCGGGATGAAGCTCCTTGGCGAGCTTGCGATACGCCTTCTTGATGTCGGCTTCGTTCGCGTCGCGGGCAACGCCCAGGGTCTTGTACGGATCGGCCACTTAGGTCCCCACTCTGTCTTGCGCGTCTATGTGGGGCCGCCGCGGGCGCAACGCAATTCCCGTACCGTGCGTTTGGCGGGCGAGAGGAGACGATGATGGCTGACAAGCAACCGATGCAGGGCGTGCCCGAGGGCGATGACGGTGCCAAGCAGAAGGACGGGGTGAACGATGCGCCGGCCAAGGACAAGGGCGGCGAGAGTGGCGGCGGATCCTATCCGAACCCGCATGAGGGGAAGGACTGACGCGTGTCTCGTCATTCCCGCGAAGGCGGGAACCCATACCGGCAATCCTGCGAGACTATCGCAACCGTACGAGTATATGGGTCCCCGCCTCCGCGGGGATGACGACCGTGGAGCAGGTTACCCGGCGACCCGGACCGGTGCCTCGTCGAGCGGAGCGACGTCGACGCTGACGTCCATGCTCTGTGCGCCCGAGCCCAGCACCACGCCGTCGACCGGCGCGATCTCGGCATAATCGCGGCCGACCGCCATGACGATATGGTCGCTCGCCATCCAGATGCCGTTGGTCGGATCCATCCCGACCCAGCCGTGTACCGGCCCGCACCACAATAGGACCCAGGCGTGCGTCGCATCCGCGCCGACCAGCCGCGGCTGGCCTGCGGGCGGGATGGTGCGGATATAGCCCGACGCATAGGCGGCAGGCAGGCCGGCGGCGCGCAGGCCAGTGATCATGATCTGCGCGAAATCCTGGCACACGCCCTTGCGGTGGAGGAACGCCTCATGCGGCGGGGTGTCAACAAGCGTCGCATCCGCATCGAATACGAATTCGCGCTGAATCCGGCGGGCGAGTGCGATCCCCGCCTCCAGCGCGCCACGCGCGGGGTCGAGATCGGCCGCGCAATAATCGGCGATCGCATGGTCGAGCGGGATCAGCGGCGAGGGATAGAGATAGGTGGCGGGGCTCGCCGCGGAGAGGTCGGTGCTGGCGCGTGCCAGCGCCGCGATCTCGGCGAGCGTCGGGTCGCCGGCGGCGGGGACGGGGACGAGCCGGTCGACCGTGATCCGCGACCGGCTCTCGATCGTCAGGTGGCGGACAGGGCTGTCGACCACGAGCCGCGTGACGTTGGCGAGCCCGGCCTCGGCCCGCGCGGGGCTGATCCGGCCCGCGGGGTGGACCGAGAGCGTGTAGGCGTCGAGCCGTTGGCCCGGCCAGTCGATCGGCTTCAGCCGGAGATTGCAGCGCGCGAACTTGACGCTCGCGCCATAATCGAAGGTGGTGACGTGGCGGATGTCGTAGATCATGCGAGCGTCAGTTCGCTGGTGCGGAGCGGTTCTGCGCCCTGCAGGAAATAGCGTCTCGCCAGCGCGTCCGACACACCCGCCAGCCGACGTTCGACATCGCCCAGCGTATCCGCGTCCAGCTCGGCGGCGGTCGCGGTCATCACGATCGCCATGAGTGCGGTCGCCTGGGCCTGTTGCGGTTCGGCCATCTCGTCGTCGCTGAGCACCGGCAGCTCGGCGAGCCGCGCGGCGATGCGGTCGGCGGAGAAGGCGAGGCTGCGCGGGTTGCCGGGGTCGAGCGCGACGAGATCCATGACCGGCACGCGCGCGATTCCCGTGGGATAGCGCTGGCGATAGGTGATCTGGCTGTCGGCGAGGTCGAGCAGCACCGACAGGTCGTCGGGCGAGGCGCCGGGCATGCCGAACAGCCGGATCGCGCGTGCCATCGCCATCGCGCGCTCGATCCGGCGGCCGAGATCGTGGAACCGCCACGCCGCGGTGCGTCCCATATGCTCGGCGGACAGCCCGGCGATCGCGGCATAGCGGCGCTGGAGCGAACCGGCGCGTTCGAGCATCCCGCGATGCGTGGGGAAGGGCGCCTCGAGCAGCCGGACCATGTCCGAGGACAGCCGGTCGCGCGATCCCTCGCCGATCGCACGCGCATGGCGGTTGATCGTCGCGACCGACTGCCAGCCCTCGTCCTCCATCGCGGTGCGCGCGAACGCGGTCAGGTCGGCACGGCGCAGCGCGGGGGGATGCGGTGCGGCACCGCTGCCGACGATCAGCCCGACGAGCTTGCCGACGGTCTGCGACGACAGCACGGCGCCGCCGTCCGCGTCGATCGAATTGCCGAGCATCACGCGGATCGCCGCGAGCAAGGCCTCGCCGCGCTCGAGATAGCGGCCGAGCCAGTAGAAATTGTCCGCGACGCGGCTGGGCAGCGTGCCGGGATTGCGGCGGACGTGGAGCGAATCGGGCGCGGTAAGCAGCGAGACGGGTGCGACCGGCTCCGGCCCATAGACGCAGACATCGGCGGACCAGATGCCCTCGCCCATCACCGCGGCGCGCGCGTCGGGATGCTCGCCGATCCGCGCGAACCCGCCAGGCAGCACGGTCCATTCGCCGTCGCCGCCGCGTGCTGCAAAGACGCGCAGCGTGAACGGGCGCGGCTCGAGCGTGTCGCCAACGACGACGGGCATGGTCGACAGGCGAACGATCTCCTGCCCGACATAATCCTGCGGGCGGCGGGCCATGTCGGCGAGCAGCGCGGCACGGTCGGCGCCGGTGATGTCGGCACCCGCGGTCGCGCCGTTGGGCAAGCCGAGCGGGCGGGTGTGATAGGCGGGGGCGATCAGCAGCCGGTCGAGATCGGCCTCGACCGCGGTGCGCGCCGCGTCCTGCCCGCACCACCAGGTCGCGATGTTGGGCAGCAGCAGGTCTTCGCCGAGCATCGTGCGTGCGAGTTGCGGCAGAAAGGCGGAGAAGGCGGGGGCCTCAAGCACCGCGGAGCCGGGCGCGTTCGACAGCACGACATTGCCCGCGGCATAGGCGTCGATCAGGCCGGGCACGCCGATCTGTGAATGCGTGTCGAACGCCAGCGGATCGAGCAGCCGCGGATCGAGCCGCCGCCACAACGCGTCGATCCGCTTCAGCCCGCCGATCGTGCGGACATAGAGCTTGTCCTCGAGCGCGGCGAGATCTGCGCCCTCGACGAGCAGCAGCCCCAGATAGCGCGCGAGATGCGCCTGTTCGGGATAGCTCGGGTTGAACCGGCCGGGGGTGAGCAGCCCGATGCGGGGAT
Organism: Sphingomonas sp. CFBP 8765; assembly: GCF_014841445.1. NCBI lineage: Bacteria > Pseudomonadati > Pseudomonadota > Alphaproteobacteria > Sphingomonadales > Sphingomonadaceae > Sphingomonas > Sphingomonas sp. CFBP 8765. The sequence continues at coordinate 781,682 of NZ_JACYTY010000002.1, forward strand.
CGGTGCGCTTGCACATCGCCGCCAGCCCGGCGCGGAACGCGGCGAAAAAGGGCGCGTGGCGCTGGACGTTCAACCGCGCCTGCAACCCGCCGAGCGTGCGGCCGACCGCGAGCCGGTTCTCGAGCGCATAGCCCGCACCCGCGGGCGCGCGCAGGTGGTCGGCGAGCACGCGCCATTCGCCGCTCGGTCCGCGGCCGAGATCGATCGCGATGAAATCGAGATGGCGGCCGCCCGGCGGATCGAGCCCCACCATCGGCCGCAGGAAGAACGGGCTGCCGGTGACGAGCGCGGCGGGGATATGGCCGTCCGCGACCAGCTTTCCCTCGCCGTACAGATCGGCGATCACCGTTTCCATCAACGTCGCACGCTGGACGACGCCCGCCGCGATCCGCGCCCATGCGTCCGCCTCGATCAGCAGCGGGACGGGGGAGACGGGCCAGGGACGCTCGTCGGGTTCGTCGGCGATGCGGAAGCCGGTGCCGATGTCGACCGCGTGACGCTGGACGCGTTCGCGGACATGGCCGAGATCGTCCGAGGCGACCATCGCGAGCTCGGCGAAGGTCGCGGTCCAGGCGGGGTCGATGCTGCCGTCGGCGGCGGGGCAGAGCATGTCGGCAGCGGTGCTGCGCACGCAATAGTCGGCGATCCAGCGCTCGGCATGGCGTGTCGCGTCATAGGCGCTTGATTGCGCCGTATCGGTCGGGGGCGTGGATTGCGTCGCCATCTCCATGCCTTGCTGCCCTTGATGCGTGGCGGGGGGTGTTTCACCTTTCGCCGCCGCGGTGCAACCTAAAAGCGTGTCTGCGGGGCGTGTTTCGCCTACGCCTTCCACCCCGGCGGAGGCCGGGGCCCAATTGGGTGGAGGGGGGTAACGGCTTGCTACCCCTTATCACGGGCGTCCCCCAATTGGGCCCCGGCCTTCGGCGGGGTGGAGTGCGGGGGTTAGGGGAGGCTGCCGCGTGTTCAGAAATCCGGCAACACCTGGTCCGCCACACCCCAGCCCTTCAACCCGCGTGCCCCGGCGCGTGCGATCAGGTCTTCGGCGTCGCGCACGCCCCAGCGGACGGCGGTGTCGATGTCGCGCAATTCGCTCCATGATACGGGGGCGGCGACAGGCGCGCCGGCGCGGGCGCGGGCGGAATAGGGCATGACCGCGGTGCTGCCGCGCTGGTTGCGCAGCCAGTCGATGAAGATGCGGCCCTTGCGCTTGGCCTTGGCCATCGATGCCACGAACCGGTCGGGTTCGGCACTTGCCAGCGCCCGCGCGAAACGGTCGGCGAAATCCTTGACCGCGGGCCATTCCGCCCTGGGGGTGAGCGGCACGACGACATGGACGCCCTTGCCGCCCGACAGCATCGCGAAGCTGACGAGCCCCAGTTCGGCGAGCTGCGTCTTCAGATACTCTGCGGCCTTCTTCGTATCGTCGAAGTCGAGGCCCTCGTCGGGGTCGAGATCGAAGACGAGCCGGTCGGGCTTTTCGAGCGTCTCGTTGGAGGATCCCCAGCCGTGGAACTCGATCGTCCCCATCTGGACGCAGGCGACCAGTCCGTCGGCGTCGTCGACATAGAGATAGTCCTCGGTCGACCCATCCTTCTCCCGGATCGGCACCTGATGGACCGCGTCGCCGAAGCTGCCGGCATCGTGTTTCTGGAAGAAGCAGGCGCGCGACCGGCCTTGCGGGCAGCGGACGAGGCTGATCGGGCGGTTGCCCGCGAAGGGGAGGATGAGGCCCGACAGTGCAGCATAATAGTCGGCGAGATCGCCCTTGGTGACGTCGGACTCGTCGAAGATCACGCGGTCGCGGTTGGTGATCTTGATCTTGGCCTCAGGCGCGGCATCGGGGAGCGGGGCGGGGGTCTCCGCAACGACGTCCTTTGCCGCCTTGTCCTCGCGCAGGCCGATGAAGCTCGAATGGCGCAGCACGCCGTCGGGGGTGGTTTCGGCAAAGGCGATCTCCGCGACGAGCTTCGGCGTCACCCAGTGCGCGCCGCGGACCGCGGCTTTCGGGGCCTCGACGGTCGGCGTCTTGCGGTCGAGCGCCTCGAGCTTGCCGCGCAGCTCGTCCATCAGCGCCTGGTCGAAGCCGGTGCCGACCTTGCCTGCATAGCGATAGGTCTTGCCCTCGCGGACGCCGAGCAGCAGCGACTTGAAGCCTCGCTTCTTGTCGGAAGGGAGCCAGCCGACGATCACGAATTCCTGGCGCCGCGTGCATTTGACCTTGAGCCACGCCTTGGTCCGCTTGCCCTGATAGGGCGCGTCGGCGCGTTTCGAGACGATGCCTTCGAGGCCCTCGCGGCACATCGTCTCGAACAATTGCTCGCCCGCGCCGATGACGTGGTCCGAATAGCGCAGGCGGTCGTCATCGGCCGGGATCAGCGGTTCGAGCCTCGCCTTGCGGTCGAGATTGGACAGGCCGGTCAGGTCCTCGCCGTCGAGTGCGAGCAGGTCGAACGCGAACAGCGTCATGTCGCCGCCGTTGGAGATCGCGTCCTTCAGCGTCGAGAAATCGGGGTGGCCGTTCTTGAAGGCGACGATCTCGCCGTCGATCAGTGCCGATTTTACGGGGAGCTTCGCGGCGGCGGCGGCGATTCCAGCGAACTTGTCGGTCCAGTCGAGGCCGGTGCGGGTGAAGACCTTGGCCTTGCCGTTCGCGACCGCGACGAGCGCGCGGTAGCCGTCATATTTGACCTCGTGCAGCCAGGCGGTGCCGGTGGGAACGGCGTCGACGAGCGTGCAGAGCTGGGGGTCGCGGAATTCGGGGAGCGCGCCGTCATCCTGGCGAAGGCCAGAATCCGGAGTATCGGCCGCGACGCTTTTCGCTCTGGGTCCCGGCTTCCGCCTAGATGACGGGGGAGGGGCGGGTTTGCTCGCGCGCGCCGGCTTCTTGCCTTCCGCGATCTCCGCCATCGTGCGCCCGGTCGAGATGCTCGTCAGCGCTTCGTCGACCAGCGTGTCGGTGCCGCCCGCCGCGGCGTCGTCGATCTTGCGGAGCAGCCAGTTCTCGCGCTTTTCCTTCGCGCGGGGTTTCAGGCGGATCAGCAGCCATTCGCCCTTCATCCGCTCGCCATCGAGGACGAAATGGAGATGCCCCTTGTCGAGGTCCTTGGCCGACTTGCCCTTGATCGGTGCCCAGGTGCCGCGGTCCCACAGCATCACCGTGCCGCCGCCATATTCGCCCGCGGGGATCGCGCCTTCGAACGTGGCGTAGCTCAGCGGATGGTCCTCGGTGCGGACCGCGAGGCGCTTTTCGTCCGGGTCGAGGCTGGGGCCGCGGGTGACCGCCCAGCTTTTGAGGACGCCGTCGATTTCCAGGCGCAGGTCCCAGTGGAGGCGGGTGGCGTCGTGCTTCTGAACCATGAAGCTGTTGCCGTTGCCGGGGGTCAGCGTGCCGGCCGGTTCGGCGGTCTTCGCGAAGTCCCGCTTGGCGTTGTACCGCGCGAGGGGGTCGGGGGTGTCAGCCACCATCGGTCTCCCGCGAACGCGGGAGCCCAGGCTGGGTCCCCGCCCGCGCGGGGACACAACAGGGGGCGTTACGCACGTTTCTTGGCCGGGGTCTTGGTCGCAGACTTCGTCGCGGTTTTGGCCGGAGCTTTCTTGGCGGGCGCCTTCTTCGCAGCCGCGGCCGTGCCGCCCGATTTCTCCATCGACTTCTTCAGCGCCGCCATCAGGTCGACGACGTTAGACCCCTTGCTCTCGCCGCTGTCCTTGTCGTCGATGATGGTCTTGCCGTTCGCCTTGCGCTTGCGTTCGATCAGGTCCTTCAGCGCGTCGACATACCGATCATGGAAGTCCTGCGGGTGGAAGTCGCCGCTGCGCTTCTCGATCAGCGCCTCGGCGAGTTCGAGCAGCTCCTCGGAGGGCTTGTCGTCGGGGATGTCGCGGAAATAGCCCTGCGCCTTGTGCACCTCGTCCGCGTAGCGCAGCGTCTCGAGCACCAAGCCGCGCCCGCACGGCTTGAGGCTGACGACATATTCGCGGCCGCGCATCGCCAGCTGGCCGAGCCCGACCTTTTTCGTACGGCGCAGCGCCTCACGCAGGACGATGAACGCCTCCTCCGCCAGATCGTCCGCAGGGACGACGAAATAGGGCTTCTCGTAATAGAGCACGTCGATCTCGCTCGCATCGACGAACTGGGTGAGTTCGAGCGTCTTCTTCGATTCGAGCTTCACCGCGTCGATCTCGTCCTGGTTCAGCAGGACATATTCGCCCTTTTCGACCTCATAGCCCTTCATGATCTCGTCGGCGTCGACCGGGCCGACGCCGGTGACGACCTTGTCGTAATGGATCGGCTGGCCCGAGGGTTCGTGGATCTGCTTGAACGAGACGGCCGCACCCGATTTGGTGGCGGAGTAGATCTCGACCGGGATCGAGACCAGCGCGAGCCGGATCTGTCCCTGCCAATAGGCGCGCGCTGCCACGGTGCGGTTTCCTTCGTTGCGAAACCGATTCAATCGTCGGCGTGGCGAGTCGTTCCGTGAGCGCCGTGCCGTGCGCTGTTTCGCGGCCCGCCAAGTTTCGCTATGGCGCTGCCATGTCCGATAACCCGATCACGCTGTTCGAGGCCTGGTACGCCGAGGCCAGGCAAACAGAAATCAACGACTCCAACGCTGTAGCCCTCGCCACTGCGGATGCGCAGGGACGTCCGTCGGTGCGGATGGTGCTGCTGAAAGGGCATGGCCCCGATGGTTTCGTCATCTACACCAACCGCGAGAGCCGCAAGGCGGGCGAGCTGACCGCGAACGCGCATGCGGCGTTGCTCTTCCACTGGAAGTCGCTGCGCCGGCAGGTCCGGATCGAGGGGCGCGTCAGCCTTGTGAGCGATGCGGAATCGGACGCCTATTTCGCGACGCGCGGCCGTGATTCGCAACTCGGGGCATGGGCGTCGGAGCAATCGCGCCCGCTCGACACGCGCGACACGTTCGAACGCCGTTTTGCCGAGGCGCAGGCGCGGTTCGAGGGTGGCGACGTGCCGCGCCCGCCGCACTGGGGCGGGTACCGGATCGCGCCCGATCGCATCGAGCTGTGGCAGGACCGCGAACACCGCCTACATGAGCGGCGACTGTTCTTGCGCGACGGTGAAGGCTGGACCGAAGGATTGCTGTTCCCATGACCCAGGACGAACGCCGCAGGGTTATCCCGCTGGCGACGCGCGCGGCGCTCGCCAGCGTCGCGATGGCGTGTTTCCTGCTGCTGCTGAAGGGCTTTGCGGCGTGGACGACCGGATCGGTCGCGATGCTCGGCTCGCTCGCCGACACCGCGCTCGACCTGCTCGCGAGCCTCGTCACGCTGTACGGCGTGCGGCTGGCGGCGACGCCTGCCGATCACGACCACCGTTTCGGCCACGGCAAGGCAGAGGCGCTCGCCGCGCTGTTCCAGGTGATGCTGATCACCGCGTCGGCGGCGGGCATCGCCTGGCGCGCGATCCTCGCATTCAACGATCCGCAGCCGACCACGGGCGCCGATTTCGGCATCGGCGTGTCGGTCGTCGCGATCGTCGCGACGGTGTTCCTGCTCGCCTATCAGCGCCGGATCATCCGCCAGACCGGATCGGTCGCGATCCTGGCAGACAATGTCCATTACCAGTCGGACGTGCTGCTCAACGGGTCGGTGATCGTCGCATTGGTGCTCGACCAGTATCTGGGGTGGAGCGGGGCGGATCCGATCTTCGGCATCGTCATCGCCTTGTGGCTCGCCTGGGGTGCCTTCTCGGCATCGTCGAACGCGATCGACCAGTTGATGGACAAGGAATGGCCCGAGGACCTGCGCGCGCAATTCCTCGACGTCGCCGCGCGCCAACCCGGCATCCGCGGCATCCATGACTTCCGCACTCGCCGGTCGGGCAGCCATGATTTCGCGCAGTTCCACATGGAGGTCGCGCGCGACCTGACCGTCGCGCATGCGCACGACATCGTCGAGGCGGTCGAACGCAACCTTCGCACCGCCTTTCCCAAGGTCGAGGTGCTGATCCACCTCGATCCCGAAGGGCATGTCGATACCGACAATCCGCTGGTCGAGGCGGACGTGACGCCGCATTGGTTTGGCAAGCGGGTTTAACCTGCGGCGATCGACAACGGGCAGAGGGGCAGCAGCATGAGAATACCGTTCGCGCAGATCGATGCGTTCGCCGACACGGCCTTTGCGGGCAATCCGGCGGCGGTGATGCCGTTGTCCGCGTGGCTCGACGATGCGGTGCTGCTGGATATTGCGCAGGAGAACAACCTGAGCGAGACCGCGTTCATCGTCCCCTCCGCCGAAGAGGGCGTCGATTTCGACCTGCGCTGGTTCACGCCGGGCGCGGAGGTCGCGTTGTGCGGTCATGCGACGCTGGCAAGCGGGCATTTCGTGCTGTCGTCGGATACTGCCCGTGACCGCGTCCGGTTCGCGACGCGGCAGGCCGGGATCCTCGAGGTCGCCTGCGCGGATGGCGGATACACGCTCGAGCTGCCAGCCTGGGCGCCCGCGCCGAAGGCGATGCCGGAGATCGTCGCGGCACTGACGATCGATTCGCCGGTCGAGACGCTGTGGCACGACAAGGGCTATGCGCTGGTGATCGTCGAGGACGAGGCGATCGTCCGCAACCTGAAACCCGATTTCGTCGCGCTGGCGAAGTTTCCGATCGTCGCGATCGTCGCGGCGAAGGGGGCGGCGACCGCGATCGTCAGCCGCGTCTTCACGCCTTATTATGCTATCGACGAGGATCCGGTGACGGGGTCGGCGCATGCGGTGATGGTGCCGTACTGGGCGCAGACGCTGGGCGACAGTTTCACCGCGTTCCAGGCAAGCGCGCGCGGGGGGCGGCTGACGTGCCGGCTCGAGGGCGACCGGGTGGTGCTTGGCGGTGCGTGCGTGACGGTGATCGAGGGCACGTTCCTGCTGCCGTGATCACGGTCTAACTCTACGTCATCCTGACGAAAGTCAGGATCCAGAGCCAGGATCGTCTTGCTTCGTTACCCTGGATCCTGACTTTCGTCAGGATGACGGAAGAGGAGCGGCGTGGCGGCTAGCGCTTGCGGCCCTTGGTCATCGGGTCAGGCTTCTTGGGTTTCACCCAGCCGGGCGGCGGGGTCAGACGTTGCTGGCTGGTGCCCAGACCCATCGCGCCAGGTTGCTGGCGGGTGAGTCCCGCGGTGTCGGCGACGGTGCCGCCGCCGCGGAGCAGGCTGATCTGGTCGCGCAGCCGCCCCGCGCTCTCGAAGTCCATCGCCGCGGCGGCGGCTTCCATCTGGCGGCGCAGGTCGTCGATATCCATGCCACGCCCAACGCGTCAGGCGGCGGCGAGTGCCGCCTCGGTCGACGCGATCCAGCCGCCGCCGAGCACGCGGTCGCCGGCATAGAGGACGGTCGCCTGCCCCGGGGCTACACCATATTCGGGTGAGTCGAACACGACGCGGTCGCCGATCAGGCGGGCCGGGACGGGCTTGGCCATCGAGCGCACCTTGGCGGTGAGCGGCCCGGTGAAATCGTCGCCGAGCCAGTTGATGTCGCTCAGCTGCGCCGCCGAAACCGCGAGCGCACGGCGCGGACCGACCACGACGCGCCGCGTGTCGGGTTCGACGCGCACGACATAGAGCGGCTCGGGGCTGCCGCCGATCTCCAGTCCGCGACGCTGGCCGACGGTGAAGTGGATCAGCCCGCGATGCTCGCCGAGCTTCATGCCGCCGATATCGACGATATCGCCCGCGGTATCCGCCTCCGGGCGCAGCTTCTTGACCAGTCCGGCGTAATCGCCGTCGGGGACGAAGCAGATATCCTGGCTGTCGGGCTTGGCCGCGACGCCGAGGCCGAGTTCGGCCGCGATCTCGCGCACGCGCGGCTTGGGCAGGCCGCCGAGCGGGAAGCGCAGATAGTCGAGCTGCGCCTGCGTCGTCGCGAACAGGAAATAGCTCTGGTCGCGGGCAGGATCCGCGCCGCGGTGGAGTTCGGCGCCGTGCGCGCCCTCGACGCGGCGGACATAATGGCCGGTCGCCAGGCAGTCCGCGCCGAGATCGCGCGCGAGCTTCAGCAGATCCGTGAACTTGGGCCCCATGTTGCACTGGACGCACGGAATCGGCGTGCGCCCCGCGAGATAAGCGTCGGCAAAGGTGTCGACGACCTGTTCGCGAAAGCTCGATTCATGATCGAAGACGTAATGCGCGATGCCCAGCCGGTCGCAGACCGCGCGCGCGTCGCGAATGTCGCGGCCCGCGCAGCACGAGCCCGCGCGGCCGACCGCCTCGCCGTGGTCGTAGAGCTGCAACGTCACGCCGATCGTCTCCGCGCCGGTCGCATGCGCGAGCGCCGCGACGACCGAGCTGTCGACCCCGCCCGACATCGCGACGACGATCCGTCGACCGGCCAGCGACCCCGACCCTGGTGTCGCGCCGCCGAGCTGAAAATCCGCCTGTTCCATCGGTACACCATAGTCTCTGCGACGAGGCGTTGCAAAAAAAGCGACAGGCGCGACAACTCTTTGTCCCGAACTTTACCTCGTTTTCATTCCCCGGCGTTTAGACGGAACCTCTAGTTGGTGTTTTGCGAGTGTCGCGTTGGATCTGAGCTTCCCCCGTTTCGATCGAGAGGCCGAGCTGACCGTTCTGCCCGGTGACCTGGCGGTGTTGATCGTCGGGATCGCCGCGCGTCAGGCGGCGAGCCCGACCGCGGCGGTTCAGGCCGGGTTTTCGCGGGGTGCGATCGATCCCAAGCTGTTCGCCCCCGTCCACGGGGCGTTCAACGGGCCAATGGCGGATGCCTTGACGCGATGGAAACAGGAATGACCGCGGCGTTTACCGCGGCGTTTCAGCCATTCTTCAACTCCCTTGGCTACGGGTCGTAGCCACGTATCGAGAGGGGGCCCCCGCCCCGATCAGAGGTTGTAAATGATCGAGAACCAGAAGTTCCGCCCTGCCAAGGTCATCGGACCGCTTGGCGAGCAATTGACGCTGGATTCGCTGCCGCCGCCCAGCACGACGCGGTGGGTCGTACGCCGCAAGGCCGAGGTCGTCGCCGCGGTCAATGGCGGTCTGTTGTCGGTCGACGAGGTCTGCGACCGCTATGGACTGACGGTCGAGGAATTTGCCGGATGGCAGCGCGCGATCGACCGGTCGGGGATGCCGGGCCTGCGCGTGACGCGGATCCAGCACTATAAGTCGCTGTACGAAAGGCAGCAAAAATACTGACCCGAATCAGCCTACATAATCAAAACGCGGGCGGAACAAACGTCCGTGCTCGCACGTCTTTCCGCCATCGCCCGGCTACGGGAACAACGGAGGGAAAGTAAAATGGGTATCATTCTTTGGCTGATCATCGGCGGTGTCATTGGCTGGATTGCCAGCATGATCATGCGCACCGACGCGCAGCAGGGCATCTTCCTGAACATCATCGTCGGCATCGTCGGCGCCTTCATCGGCGGCCTGATCCTGTCGGGTGGCTCGATCAACAGCGCACCGCTGACGCTGACCTCCTTCATCGTGTCGCTGCTTGGCGCGATCGTGCTGCTGGCGATCGTCAACCTCGTGCGCCGCGGCAGCGTCCGCTAAGAGCGGTCGCTACACAGCGTTGAAAAAAGGGCCGTCCGGGCGACCGGGCGGCCCTTTTTCCGTGCGCTCAGTTCAGCAGGAAGCGGACCGAGACCGAAACGGTGACGTCCTTCTCGCCCGCGACGATCTGCGTACTGTCCTTGGCCATCGAGGCGCGCGCCATGAAGACCGGCGGGTTCGGGTTGCCGCCATTCTCGCCATTCTCGGTGATCGAGACGATTCGCGAGACGCGCATGCCGGCCGACCGCGCATAGATCTCGGCGCGGGCACGCGCGCGCTTGACCGCATCGGCCCGCGCCTCGTCCAGTGCCGCATCGGGCTGGTCGATCGACAGATTGGGCCCGTCGATCTGGTTCGCGCCTTCGGCGACCAGCGCATCGAGGATCGCGCCCGACTTCGCCACGTCGCGGAAGCGGATCGAAACGCTGTTGGTCGCCTGATAGCCGGTGACCGCCGGCGGCTGGTTGTCGGCATAGCGATATTGCGGCGCGAGCCCGACCGTCGCGGTGGCGATGTCGCGCGGCGCGACCCCGGCCTTCTTCAATGCCGCGAGGACGCGGTTCATCCGCTGCGCATTGTCCGCCAGCGCGGCCGCGGCGGTCGTCGCCTGCGAGACGACACCCGCACGGATCGTCGCGACATCGGGCACGCGCGTGGTGCGGCCCTCGGCGCTGACGTCGAGCACGGTCCCGGTCGCGGGGACCATCGGTTCGACCGTCGACGCCTGCGCCTGTGCCGAAGCGGCGGCGGGGATCGCGGCGGCAAGCGGAACCGCCGCCAGCGTCGCGATCATGGTGAACCTGGTCATATCGTGTCTCCCTGTAAGTCAGCCTGCTTTCGCGATTGATCGAAGCCGGGTCAACGCAGGCTGAACGTCGCGTGCAGCTTGCAGACAGGTGCGATCCTGGTCATGTCTGACATTTGGCTGCGCGGCGTGCCGGGGGGCTTGAGCACGGTGATCTATTTATATAATACAGCTGGCGAGTGGTCCGGCGGATTCGGGTCGGGACGGGGATAGCGCGCGCATGAACTACGAAGCCAGGACGATCGGCGGCGAGCCGCAGCAGGTGCTGACGGATCAGACGCCGCCGTCGCATACCCGTCGCAACATCATCATCGCGGTGGTCGTCATCCTCGCGGCGCTCGCCATCGCCTGGTTCGCGTTCGGATCGGGCAAGAAGGATGCGGCGGCGCCCGGCGCGCCGACCGAGCAGATTCCGAGCGTCACCGTCATCGTGCCCGGGCGCCAGACCGTCGACCGCGTGATCGCCGCGACCGGTACGCTGGCCGCGCGGCGCGAGATGCCCGTCGGCGTCGCGGGCGAGGGCGGCATGATCACGCGCGTGCTGGTCGAGCCGGGCCAGTGGGTCGCGGCGGGGCAGGTGCTCGCGACGGTCGACCGCTCGGTCCAGACCGAGACCGCGGCATCGCTGTCGGCATCCGTATCGGTGGCGCGGTCGGACGAGACGATCGCGCAGGCGGAGCTCGACCGTGCGCAGCAGCTGGTCGATCGCGGGTTCATCTCGAAGGCGGATCTCCAGCGCAAGGCGGCGACGCGCGATGCGGCGGCGGCGCGCGTGAAGGTGGCGCAGGCGTCGCTCGGCGAGGCCCGCGCGCGCAACGGGCGACTCGACATCCGTGCACCGGCCGCCGGCCTCGTGCTGACCCGCGGCGTCGAGCCCGGGCAGATCGTCAGCTCGGGAACCGGCGTGCTGTTCCGCATGGCGATGGGCGGACAGATGGAAATGCGCGCGGCGCTGGCCGAAAGCGATCTGCTCGGCCTTCCGGTCGGCGCGCGGGCGACGGTGACGCCGGTCGGTTCGGCCAAGGGGTATAAGGGCGAGGTCTGGCAGGTGTCGCCGGTGATCGACCCGCAGACGCGCCAGGGCGTCGCGCGAATCGCGCTCGCCTATGATCCCGCGCTGCGCCCGGGCGGGTTCGCCGCGGCGTCGATCGTCGGTGGCGCGACGGTCGCACCGCAGCTTCCCGACTCGGCGTTGCAGAGCGACGACAAGGGCAGTTTCGTGTATGTTGTCGGTCCCGACGACAAGGTGGTGCGCCGCGACGTGAAGATCGGTCAGGTTTCCGACAGTGCGGTGACGATCGCGGGCGGGCTGCAGGGCAACGAACGCGTCGTCCAGTCGGCCGGCGGGTTCCTCGCACCGGGGCAGAAGGTCAAGCCCGTGACCAAGGCGACGACCAGCGCGACGACGACACCCACCAGTATCAAACGGGGCTGACGCACCATGGGTTTCCGCAACATCTCGGCTTGGGCGATCCGCAACCCGGTACCGCCAATCGTGCTGTTCCTCGCACTGACGCTGGCGGGAATCGTCAGCTTCATGCGGATGGACGTGAACAACGATCCGGATATCGACTTCCCGATCGCGATCGTCGTCATCAGCCAGCCGGGCGCGGCGCCCACCGAACTGGAAACCCAGGTCACGCAGCGGGTCGAGGCGGCGGTGCGGACGCTGCAGGGCATCGACCAGATCAGCTCGACGGTCACCGAAGGCACGTCGCAGACGGTCATCCAGCTCAATATCGGCACGCCGATCGACCGCGCGGTCAACGACGTTCGCGACGCGATCGCGCAGATCCGCGGCGACCTGCCCGAGGGGATCCTCGAGCCGCAGGTGTTCCGCGCCAACACCACCGACGAGGATATCGCGAGCTATTCCGCGATCGCCAGCGACATGACGGTCGAACAGCTCAGCTGGTACATCGACAATACCGTGGCGAAGGAGCTGCTGTCGGTATCGGGGCTTGCCGCGGTCAACCGCAATGGCGGGGTGAGCCGCGAGATTCGCGTGATCCTCGATCCCGTCAAGCTGCAGAGCCAGGGGCTGACCGCGAGCCAGGTCAACGCGCAGTTGCGTCAGGTCAATCTGAACGCGGCGGGCGGCCGCGCGGAGATCGCCGGATCCGAACAGTCGGTCCGTGTGCTCGGAAATGCCAAGAACGCTTATGACCTTGGCCAGACGCAGATCTCGGTCGGCGGGCGGACCGTGCGGCTGGCGGACATCGCGCAGGTCCGCGATCTCTATGCCGAGCAGCGGACGGCGGCGGCGATCAACGGTCGCCAGGTCATCAGCTTCGACTTCCAGCGCGCCAAGGGCGCGTCCGACGTCACCGTGTTCAACGATGCGGTGAAGAAGCTCGAGGCGCTGGAGAAGCGCAACCCGGCGGTGCATTTCGTGCTGCGCTCGAACAGCGTGAAATATACCGAGGAGCAATATCACAGCGCGATCGACGCGATGATCGAGGGCGCGGTGCTCGCGGTGATCGTGGTGTTCCTGTTCCTGCGCGACTGGCGCGCGACGATCATTTCCGCACTCGCGATTCCGCTGTCGGCGATTCCCGCCTTCTGGTTCATGGACCTGCTCGGCTTCACGCTGAACCAGATGACGCTGCTCGCACTCAGCCTCGTCGCGGGCGTGCTGGTCGATGACGCGATCGTCGAGATCGAGAACATCGTCCGGCACATGCGGATGGGCAAATCCGCCTATCAGGCGTCGATCGACGCCGCCGACGAGATCGGGCTGGCAGTGCTGGCGACGACGATGTCGATCGTCGCGGTCTTCCTGCCGGTCGGGCTGATGCCGGGTATCTCGGGCCAGTTCTTCAAGAATTTCGGTCTGACCGTGGTCGCCTCGGTGCTGATGAGCCTCGCGGTCGCGCGTCTGATCACGCCGATGATCGCGGCCTATTTCCTGAAGGCCCACGGCACCGCCAGCCACGGCGAGGGCAAGCTGATGGACTGGTACATGGCGTCGCTGCGCTTCACGCTGCGGCACCGCTGGCTGCCGGTCGTCGCCGGTGCGGCCGCGACCGCGATCACGATCGCGATGTTCTTCGTCCTGCCCTCGACCTTCCAGCCGCCGCGCGACAGCGATACCAGCACCGCGACGATCGACATGGTCCCCGGCACGACGCTGGCGCAGACCCAGGCGGTCGTGACCCGGGTCGCGAGCATCCTCCAGGCGCAACCCGATGTCGCATCGGTCTATGCGCGCACCGCGGTCGGCAATGGCCGGGTCACGGCGACGCTCAAGGACGATCGCTCGATGAAGAGCACCGCATTCGAGCGGAGCCTCGCGCCGCAGCTCGCGGCGATCCCCGATGCGCGTGTGTCGTTCCGGTCGCAGTTCGGCTGGGGCGGCAGCAATCGCGACGTGACGATCACGCTGGGCGGCGACGACCCGGTCAAGCTCGACGCGACCGCGCAGAAGATCGTGACCGAGATGGCGAAACTGCCCTCGCTCGTCGCACCGCGCGTCGCTGGCAATCTGCAGCGGCCTGAAATCGTCATCCGCCCGCGGCTCGACCTCGCCGCCAATCTCGGCGTGACGACGCAGGGCCTGTCGAGTGCGATCCGCATCGCGACGCTGGGCGATATCGACCAGAACAGCGCACGCTTCTCGCTCAGCGATCGCCAGATCCCGATCCGCGTCGCGCTTGACCAGAATGCGCGGACGAGCCTCGCGACGATCCAGAACCTGCCGGTCGCCACCGCGACGGGCGGATCGGTGCCGCTCAGCCTCGTCGCCGATATCGGGCTGGGCTCGGGGCCGACCAAGATCGACCGCGTCAACCAGCAGCGCCAGCTGTCGATCGGAGCGGATCTCGCGCCCGGCGTGATCAGCGGCGATGCGCAGAAGCAGATCCATGCGCTGCCGACGATGAACGCGCTGCCGATCGGGGTGAGCGAACTCGTCCTTGGCCAGGCCAAGTGGCAGGCCGAGATGATCAGCAACTTCATCGTCGCGGTGGTGGCGGGCGTGCTGCTCGTCTTCGCGGTGCTCGTGCTGCTCTATCGCCGTCTGTTGCCGCCGTTCGTCAACATGGGCTCGCTGATCCTCGCGCCGCTCGGCGGGCTGCTCGCCTTGTGGGTGACGGGTCATCCGATCTCGATGCCGGTCTATATCGGGCTGCTGATGCTGCTCGGGATCGTCGCGAAGAACTCGATCCTGCTGATCGACTTTGCGCTCGAGGAGATGGGCAAGGGCGTCGATATCTGGACTGCGATCGTCGATGCCGGGCACAAGCGCGCGCAGCCGATCGTCATGACCACGGTCGCGATGGTCGCGGGCATGGTGCCGACCGCGTTGTCGATCGGCGGCGACGGATCGTTCCGCGCGCCGATGGGCATCACCGTGATCGGCGGTCTGGTGATGTCGACCGTGCTGACGCTGCTGATCGTGCCGGCGACGTTCAGCATCGCGGTCGGGATCGAGCGCTGGGCAGGGCCACGATTGGGTCGTCGCCTGCTCACCTTCCGGCCCGGCGACGACGGCGCGGAAGTGGTCGGGATCGCCGGCCCCAACGCGCCGGCGCTCGGGCCGGCATCGCCCAAGATCGGCTTTCGCGATGGCGATGGCGGGACACAGCCGGCGGAATGATCGCCGGCGTGACACCTCACGGGTGAACTATCCCTGCGCTCGGGGATTGTTTTGGGCATGACATCGAATTCCCGCGTGCGCCTGGCCAAGGAAGCGACCAACCCGGCTCTCATTCGCATGCGGATCGTCGCGACCGGGTTGTTGGTGCTGATGGCGGTCGTGTTCCTGGTCAGCCGCGCGCTGGTCGACCGGCACCCCGCGATCGGCTTCGTCCGGGCCTTTGCCGAGGCGGCGATGGTCGGCGGACTGGCGGACTGGTTTGCGGTCACCGCGCTGTTCCGCCATCCGCTCGGGCTGCCGATCCCGCACACCGCGATCATCCCGCGGAACAAGGACCGGATCGGCGATACGCTGGCGATATTCCTGCGCGACAATTTCCTGCTGCCTTCGGTCATCTCGCGCCGGATGCGGCGGCTCGACGTCGCGGGCGCGATCGCACACTGGCTGACCGATCCGCCCGAAGGGGCAGGGGGACGGTTCCGGTCGGGCGCGTCGAAGCTGGTCGCGCAGATTCTCGAAGGCCTCGACCCCGCGCGGCTCGGCGGCATGGTGAAGGCCGGCATCCGCGCAAGGCTGCGCCAGACCGAGATATCGCCGATCCTCGGCCAGCTGCTCAAGGCCGCGATCGCCGAACGTCGTCATGCCCCGCTGCTCGAGGCGGCAATCCGCTGGGCATCGGTCACGCTCGCCGCGAACGACCATCTCGTCCGCGCAATGGTGCATGAGAAGTCGGGTTCGATCCTGCGCTGGACGGGGCTCGACACCACGGTCGCGGACAAGCTGATCAACGGGTTCGACCGCCTGCTCGCCGAGATGGCGGAGGATCCCCAGCACCCGTTGCGGCTAAAGGCAGAGGAGGCGCTCGACCGGCTGGCCTGGGACCTGCAATATGACCGCCGCATGCGCGAGCGGGTCGAGGCGATGAAGAACGACCTGCTCGACAACCCCGCGATGCAGCGCTGGCTCGACGGTCTGTGGGAGCAGGCGCGCGGCGCGCTGCTGGCGATCGCGCGCGATCCCGAGCGCGCGATGGCGGGCAAGCTGGGCGACGTGCTGCGCCAGCTCGGCGAGACGCTGCTCCACGATCCGCGGCTGTCGCATACGATCAACCGGTTCGTCCGCCGCGCGGTCGTCAGCATCGCGGCGGATTATGGCGACGGGATCGTCCGGCTCGTGTCGGAGACGGTGCGCGGCTGGGATGCCGATACGATCACCAGCCGGCTGGAGAATGCGGTCGGTCGCGACCTGCAATACATCCGCGTCAATGGCACGATCGTGGGCGGGCTCGTCGGCCTGGTGATCCACACGGTCGACCGGATCCTCTAGTCGCCCCGGTTATCGCTCCCAGTCGGGCATCGGCCAGCCCTTTGCCTTTGCCAGCAGGCGGAGCGGACCGTGCGCGTTGACCGCGAATGGCTCGTCGGCCCAGGCAAAGGTCGGCGCATCGGAGACATGGTCCGAATAGAAGCGGACATGCGCATCGTGCCGCGCGATCCCCTCGCGCGCCATCCAGCGCTCGATCATCGCGAGCTTGGCGGGGCCGTAGCAATTCTCGCCGTCGATACCGGCGAGCAGATGGCCGTTCGCGTCGCGCAGGCTCTCGGTACCGATCACCGCATCGAAGCCGAGCCGCTCGGCGATCGACTCGACGTAGAAGCGGTAGGAGGCGGTCGCCATCACCAGCCTGTATCCCGCCGCGCGATCCGCCTCGATCTGGCGGAGCGCGGCGGCGAAGACCCCGTCGCGCATCACGCGGTCGGCAAACGCCTCGGCGGCGCGACGCTCCTGCGCCGGGGTCAGCGTCTTGCCGAGCATCATCCGCTGCATGATGTGCTTCAGGCGGCCCCGGCTCATCAGCTTTGCGAGATATCCCGCCGCCGCGAGCGCCGCGACCGGCACCAGCGCGAGTCGCCACGGCGCGCCGCCGGTCCGCGTGGTGTGGATCAGGAACGGCGTCCAGGTCGGCGCGTGCGTGATCGTCTTGTCCATGTCGTAGATGGCGAGAAGCTGGGTCATTGGGCCGGCTTACACAGCATTCGTCTTGCCGATCCAGTCCGTTTGCCGCAAAGGTGCCGCCGATGAGCGCGATGGCCGATTTTCAGCAGGACGGTGCCGACACGGGTACGCTTCGCTTCACCGGCGATCTGTCGCTCGCCAACATCGGAAATCTTCCCGATCGGCTCGAGGCGGTCGATGCCGCGTCGATCAAACGGGTCGATCTGAGCCAGGTTGACCGGATCGACACGATCGGCGCCTGGATCGTCCACCGCTTTGCCGCACGCAACGATGCGACGATCGACGGGCTCGATGCCGACGGCCAGAATTTGTTCGATCAGGTCGTCGCCTCCGACCAGCCGCTGGCGGCACGCGGCAAGCCGGTCGGTTCGGTAAAGCGCGTGCTGGGCGAGATCGGCGACGCGGTCGTGCTGACCGGCCGGACGATGCTCGGCCTGCTCGCCTTTCTGGGCGCGACGACGATCGCCTTCGGCAGCGTCATTCGCCACCCCAAGCGCTTCCGCTTCAACGCGGTCGTCCAGCGGTTCGAGGTCGTCGGCATCGCCGCACTCGGCATCGTCGGACTGATGAGCTTCCTGATCGGCGTCGTCATCGCGCAGCAGGGCGCGGTCCAGCTCCGCCAGTTCGGCGCAGAGGTGTTCACGATCAATCTGGTCGGGCGGCTGACGCTGCGCGAACTCGGCGTGCTGATGACCGCGATCATGGTCGCGGGCCGGTCGGGCTCCGCCTTTGCCGCGCAGCTCGGCACGATGAAGCTGACCGAAGAGATCGACGCGATGCGGACGATCGGGGTGTCGCCGATGGAGGCGCTGGTCCTGCCGCGCGTGCTGGCGGCGATCGTGATGATGCCGCTGCTCGCCTTCTACGCGTCGCTGATCGCGATCATCGGCGGTGGGCTGCTGTGCTGGATCCAGCTCGGCATCCCGCCCGTCACCTTCATCGCCCGGATCCGCGAAGTCGTGCCGATCACCGATCTGTACATCGCGCTGATCAAGGCCCCGGTCTTCGGCGCGATCATCGCGGTCGCGGGTTGTTTCCAGGGCATGCAGGTCGAGGCCGACGCCGAACAGGTCGGGCTGCGCACGACCTCGGCGGTGGTGCAGGGCATCTTCCTCGTCATCGTGCTCGACGCGTTCTTCGCGGTATTCTTCACCTGGATCGGCTGGGACTGATGGCCCGCAAGACTGACGACAGCATCATCTCCGTAAAGGGGCTGAGGAACGAGTTCGGCGATTCGGTCGTGCATGACGGTCTCGATCTCGACGTCCGGCGTGGCGAGATCCTCGGCGTGGTCGGCGGTTCGGGGACCGGCAAGTCGGTGCTGATGCGCTCGATCATCGGCCTCCAGACGCCCGCCGAGGGCGCGATCACGGTGTTCGGAGAATCGAATATCGGCCGCGAGGAAACCGAGGCGACCGAGATCCGCAAGCGCTGGGGCGTGCTGTTCCAGGGCGGTGCGCTGTTCTCGACGCTGACCGTCGCCGAAAATGTCGAAGTGCCGCTGCGCGAATTCTATCCCGACCTGCCGCCCGCGCTACTCGCCGAGATCGCCGCGTACAAGGTCGTGATGACCGGGCTGCCGGCCGATGCCGCGAACAAGTTTCCCGCCGAATTGTCGGGCGGCATGAAGAAGCGCGCCGGGCTCGCGCGCGCGCTCGCGCTTGACCCCGAACTGCTGTTCCTTGACGAACCGACCGCCGGGCTCGACCCGATCGGCGCGGCGGCGTTCGATTCGCTGACGCAGTCGTTGCAGAAGACGCTGGGCCTGACCGTCTTCCTGATCACGCACGACCTCGATACGCTTTACGCGATCTGCGACCGTGTCGCGGTGCTCGCCGACAAGAAGGTGATCGCGGTCGGCACGATCGACGAACTGCTCGCGCTCGACCATCCGTGGATCGAGGAATATTTCAAGGGACCGCGCGGCCGCGCCGCGGTGGCGACCAAGGAGGCGCATCGCAGCGCCGACGCGGTTGCCGATGCCCACCCGACCGAAGTCCAGTCCAAGCAGTCCGCGCCGGACGACGCCGACGCGACATATGCCGAGAAAGAAGCAAGGACGCTCTGATGGAAACCCGTTCGAACCATGTCCTTGTCGGCGCCGTCGTGCTGATCCTGCTCGCGATGCTCGCGCTTTTCACCGTGTGGATCGCGCGTCTCGGTGGCACGGAAGAGAAGGAATATGACATCTTCTTCCGCCAGTCGGTCGATGGTCTGGCGCGCGGCTCCGCAGTGACCTTTTCAGGTGTGCCGTCGGGTCAGGTGAAGTCGATCTCGCTGTGGAAGAACGACCCGCAGTTCGTTCGCGTCCGCATCAGCGTGAACGAAGAGACGCCGGTGCTGCAGGGCACGACCGCGTCGATCTCGGGCGTCGGGTTCACCGGCGTCAGCCAGGTGTCGCTCGATGGCGCGCGCAAGGGTGCGCCCGCGGTCGGCTGCCCCGATTCGAATGGCCAGCCATGCCCGTACGGCGTGCCGGTCATCCCGACCAAGCAGGGTGGCCTTGGCGCGATCCTCAATTCGGCGCCGCAGCTGCTCGAGCGTCTGTCGACGCTGACCGAGCGGCTGACCGGGCTGCTGACCGATCGCAACCAGGCGTCGATCGCCGGGATTCTCGAGAACACCAATCGCCTGACCGATGCGCTGGCCGATCGCGGGCCGGAAATCGCCGCGACGCTGGCGCAGACGCGGGTCGCGATCCAGCAGGCGGGCGATGCCGCACAGCAGTTCGGCGTGCTCGCGCAGACCACCAACGGGGTGCTCTCCGAAGACGTGAAACCGGCGATGGCCAATCTGAACAAGGCGATCCAGTCGGCCCAGGCCAGCGCCGAAACGCTGAACGCGGCGATCGGCGACGCGCGGCCCGGGCTGCAGGCCTTCTCGAAGACCACCATTCCCGAAGCCAACCGCCTCGTCCACGATCTGCGTACCACCGCCGCAGCGCTGTCGTCGGTTGCCGAACGTGTCGACCAGCAGGGGGCAGGCTCGCTCGTCGGGCAGCAGAAGCTTCCGGACTATAAGGGTAAGTGATGACCGCCATGAAGACACCGCTGTTCATCCTCCTCGCGGCGCTGCCGCTCAGCGCCTGCATCAGCTTTGGCGCCGCACCGCCGCCGACCCTGCTGACGCTAACGACGCAGTCCGCGGTCGCGGTCGGGCAGAACCAGAACTCGGCGACGTCGAAGTCGATCACGTTGCAGGTGCCGACGGTGCCGCAGGCGCTGGCGACGGCGCGCGTGCCGGTGCAGGCGACCGCGACGTCGATCGCCTATGTGAAGGACGCGCAATGGGCCGAGCCGCCCGCACGGCTGTTCGCGCGACTGATGTCCGATACGGTCGCCGCGCGCACCGGGATGGTCGTGCTGTCGACGGTCCAGGCGGTCGGTGATCCGAGTGCAATGCTGGGCGGGGAACTGCGCAATTTCGGGCTCGACGCGACGACGCGCGAGGCGGTCGTGACGTTCGACGCCGCGCTGACGCGGGCGGGGATGCAGTCGGTCGAGAAGCGTCGCTTCGAGGCGCGCGTCCCGGTCGCGGCGATCGATGCGCCGTCCGCGGCGGCGGGGATCAACACCGCGGCTAACAGCGTCGCACAGCAG
This sequence comes from Sphingomonas sp. CFBP 8765, assembly GCF_014841445.1. Taxonomy (NCBI): domain Bacteria; kingdom Pseudomonadati; phylum Pseudomonadota; class Alphaproteobacteria; order Sphingomonadales; family Sphingomonadaceae; genus Sphingomonas; species Sphingomonas sp. CFBP 8765. The sequence continues at coordinate 802,214 of NZ_JACYTY010000002.1, forward strand.
GTCGCGGACTGGGTCGGCCGCCCGCGCTGACCCAGGGTCAGCCCGCGGGCTGATCCGCCTGCGCGAGCATCGCCTGGGCTTCGGCGAGGTGGAGTCGTTCGACCATCTGACCGTCTAGCCGGATCGCGCCCTTGTCCGCAGTGGCGCCGTCCGCGAACGCTGCGACCACCGTCCGTGCCCATTCGAGCTGGTCGGGGGTAGGGCCGAACGCGGTATTCGCCGCCGCGATCTGCGCCGGATGGATCAGCGTCTTGCCGTCATAGCCGAGACTAGCGCCCTGTTCGGCTTCCGCAGCGAGGCGCGCCGGATCGTCGAGCGCGTTGCAGACGCCGTCCAGCGCCACCAGCCCGGCTGCGCGTGCGGCCGTCACGATAGCCATCAGCGCGGGAATGAGTGGCGTTCGATCGACGCCCGGGCGGCAGCGCAGCTCCTTGGCGAGGTCGTTGGTGCCGGCAATCAGCGCGGTGAGCCGCGATCCCGCGGCCGCACGAGCAATCCCTGGGAGTTCGAGCACGCCGCCACAGGTCTCGATCATCGCCCAGATTGGTGGCCCGTCGGTACCCAGTGCGGCGCGGACGGCGGCAAGATCGACGGCGCCGGAGATCTTGGGCACGAGCACCGCATCGACGCCGAGACCGCGCAAGGCGGCGATGTCGTCGGCGCCCCATGGGGTATCGAGCGCGTTGATCCGCACCACCAGCTCGCGCGTACCGACCCCCCCCGTGCCGACCTCGGCAACGACACGGTCGCGCGCCGCCGCCTTCTCGTCGGGCGCCACCGCATCTTCGAGGTCGAGGATCACGACGTCGCAGGCCAGACTGCGGGCCTTGGCGATGGCGCGGGGGTTGGAGGCGGGCATGTAGAGCGCGCTGCGGCGACGGCGAAGGATCATGACGGCCAGCCTAGAAGACTATGGCCGGGGTTTGAACCCCGGCCCGCCTGCCGCGGGGCGACGCGCTCAGGTGACGACGTCGGGCGCGCTGCGGCCGGTGTGCTGCGCGATCCCCGCGATCGATTCGGCCGCCGCGACGATGCTCGCCAGCATGTTGCCGGTTTCGCGGTCGAGATCACCGCCGACGGGCTCATAGCGTTCGAGATAGACGCGCAGCGTCGCGCCGGTGGTGCCGGTGCCGGACAGGCGGAACACGACGCGGCTGCCGCCGGTGAAGAGAATGCGGACGCCCTGGTTGCGGCTGATCGAGCCGTCGGTCGGGTCGGTATAGGCGAACTCGTCCGCGGTCTCGACGGTGAGGTCGCCGAACTGCTTGCCGGGCAGGGTGGCGAGGCTGGCGCGCAACGCGGCCATCAACGCGTCGGCGCGCGGGGTCTCGATGCCCTCGTAATCGTGGCGCGCGTAATAGTTGCGGCCGAACTTCGCCCAGTGATCGCGGGCGATCGCGTCGACGCTTTCGCCGCGGACCGCGAGGATGTTGAGCCACAGGAGCACTGCCCAGAGCCCGTCCTTCTCACGGACGTGATCGGAGCCGGTCCCGGCGCTTTCCTCACCGCAGATCGTCGCCATGCCCGCATCGAGCAGATTGCCGAAGAACTTCCAGCCGGTCGGCGTCTCGTACGCGGGGATGCCGAGCGCCTGTGCGACGCGGTCGGCGGCCGCGCTGGTCGGCATCGAGCGGGCGATCCCCTTGAGGCCACCGGCATAACCCGGGGCGAGGTGCGCGTTTGCCGCCAGCATCGCGAGGCTGTCCGACGGGGTCACGAAGCGGTGGCGGCCGATGATCAGATTGCGGTCGCCATCGCCATCCGATGCCGCACCGAAATCGGGGGCGTCGGGCGCCATCATCGTCTCGTACAGCTCATGCGCGTGGACGAGATTGGGGTCGGGATGATGCCCGCCGAAATCGGGCAGTGGGGTGCCGTTGCGCACCGTGCCCGCGGCAAAGCCCAAGCGGCGTTCGAGGATCTCTGTCGCATAGGGCCCGGTGACCGCGCTCATCGCGTCGAACGCCATCGTCAGCCTGGCGGCGCGGATCGCGTCGAAGTCGAACAGCGTCTCCATCAGCGCGGCATAGTCCTCGACCGGATCGACCACCTCGACCGGCATGTCGCCGACCATGACCTCACCGTCCTGGTCGAGATCGATGTCGGCCGCGTCGACGGTCAGCCAGCGGTCGATCTCGAGCGTGCGCGCGTTGATCGCGTCGGTGATCGATTCGGGCGCGGGACCGCCATTGGCGATGTTGTACTTGATCCCGAAATCCTCGTCGGGACCGCCAGGATTGTGGCTGGCGGACAGGACCAGCCCGCCGATCGCGCCACGCTTGCGAATCATGTGGCTGGCGGCAGGCGTCGACAGGATGCCGCCACGGCCGACGATCACGCGACCAAAGCCATTCGCCGCGGCCATGCGGATCGCGACCTGGATCACCTCTCGGTTGAGGAACCGGCCGTCGCCGCCGATCACCAGCGTCGCGCCGGCCTTGTCCTCGACCACGTCGAACACCGACTGGACGAAGTTCTCGGCATAATTGGCCTGCTGGAAGACCTTCACCTTCTTGCGCAGACCCGATGTGCCCGGCTTCTGATCGGTATAGGGCGTGCTTGTAACGGTACGGATCATGTAGGCTCCACGAGGCTCGAATACAGGGTCGCATAACGCCGGCCACTCTCGTCCCACGAGAAGTCCGCGCGCATCGCATTGCGCTGCAACATGGCCCAGCGATCGGGGCGTGCATAGAGCGCGATCGTTCGGCGCAGCGCATGGCTGAGCGCTTCGGGCGTGATGCCGTCATGCTGGATACCGGTGGCGACGCCCGCGGCGACCGCCGCCTCGTTCGCGTCGATCACCGTGTCGGCCAGCCCGCCGGTGCGCGCGACGACGGGGATGCAGCCATAGGCCAGCCCGTAGAGCTGAGTCAGGCCGCAGGGTTCGAAGCGCGACGGGATCAGGATCGCATCGGCACCCGCCTGAAGCAGATGAGAGACCGGCTCGTCATAGCCGATGCGAACGCCGACCCGGCCCGGATGCCGCTCGGCGGCGGCGAGAAAGGCGTGTTCGAGCGCGCTATCGCCCGACCCGAGCAGTGCGAGCCGGCCGCCGAGCGCCACCAGCTCGTCGATCGCCGCGACGAGGACGTCCATGCCCTTTTGCCAGGTGAGCCGGCTGATGACGGTGAAGATCGGGCCGTCGCCGGTGTCGAGGCCGTACAGCGTCTCGACCGCACGCTTGTTGACGCGGCGGCGGTTGAGCGTGCGCGCGGTGTAGCGCGACGGCAGCGCGGCATCGGTGGCGGGGTTCCAGACCGCGGGATCGATGCCGTTGACGATCCCCGTCAGCCGATCGGCACGAACGTTGATCAGCCCTTCGAGCCCCATGCCGAATTCGCCGCGACGGATCTCGGCGGCATAGGTCGGGCTGACCGTGGTGATCGCATCGGCAGCCTCGAGCCCGGCCTTCAGGAAACCGACGCCGCCATAATATTCGATCCCGTCGAGCGCGAATGCCGCATCGGGCAGCGCGAGGTCGGCGAAGATTTCTGCGCCATAGCGGCCCTGGAACGCGATATTGTGGATCGTGACGATCGTCTTCGCCGGCGCGCCCGGACCGGGGGCGTAGCGCAGATAGGCAGGCGCCATCGCCGCCTGCCAGTCATGCGCGTGGAGGATGTCGAACTGCTGGCCGTCGACAACGCCCGAGGCGAGATCGGCGGCGGCCCGGCTGAACGCTGCAAAGCGCAGCCAGTTGTCGACCCAGTCGGCGCCGGTCGTGTCGCCATACGGACCGCCGCCGCGCGCAAACAGGCCGGGGGCGTCGAGGATCAGCCGCGGATGGTCGCCGATGCTCGCCGCGAGGATCCGCGCCTCGACGCCGAGCAGGTCGGTGTAGCTGTGGATGACCTTTGCCGTCCGCATGACCGCAGCGAGCGCGGGATAGCCGGGAAGGAAGGTCGTCATCGCGACGCCGTGATGCGCGAGCGCCGCCGGCAGCGCGCCGACGACATCCGCAAGGCCACCGGTCTTGATCAACGGATAGGCTTCTGACGCTACCGAGAGAACACGCATCAGCCGGGCCCCTGTCCTGATCGAGAAAGCGTCGTATACACCCTCACGCGATCAGCCGGTCGATCATGGATTTGGTTACGAGCACCACGCCGCTGTCGGTGCGGCGGAAACGCTGCGCGTCGAGTTCGGCATCCTCGCCGACGACGAGGCCGTCGGGGATGACGACGCCGCGATCGACCACGACTTTCGACAGGCGCGCACCACGGCCGATCTCGCAATGTGGCAGGATCACCGCCTGGTCGAGCATCGAATAGCTGTGCGCGCGCGTGCCCGTGAAGATCAGGCTGCGGTGGATCGACGAGCCCGAGATGATGCAGTCGCCCGAAACCAGGCTCGACACCGCTTCGCCGCGGCGTCCGTCATCGGCATGGACGAACTTGGCGGGCGGGGTGACCTCCGAATAGGTCCAGAGCGGCCAGCTGCGGTCGTAGAGGTCGAGCTTGGGCACCACGTCGGTGAGGTCGATATTGGCCTCCCAATAGGCGTCGACCGTGCCGACGTCGCGCCAATAGGCCTCGACCTCGCTGCCCGAGCGGACGCAGCTGTCGGAGAAGCGATGTGCGACCGCCTTGCCGTGCTTGACGAGGTAGGGGATGATGTCCTTGCCGAAATCGCGTGCGGATCCCGGCGTCTCCGCATCGCGGCGCAGTTCGTCGAACAGCAGTTTGGTGTGGAAGACGTAGATCCCCATCGACGCCAGCGCGATGTCCGGGTTGCCCGGGATCGCGGGCGGATCGGCCGGCTTCTCGACGAACGCGGTGACATTGTCATGCTCGTCGACCGCCATCACGCCGAAGCCGACCGCCTCCATCCGCGGCACTTCGAGGCAGGCGATCGTGACGTCCGCACCGGTCTCGCAATGCTGTTGCAGGATCAGCTCGTAATCCATCTTGTAGATGTGATCGCCGGCCAGGATGACCATGTATTCGGGCGCGTGGCTCTCGATGATGTCGATATTCTGGTAGACCGCGTCGGCGGTGCCCTCATACCATTGGAACTCGCTGATCCGCTGCGACGCGGGCAGGATGTCGAAGCTCTCATTGCGTTCGGAGCGCAGGAAGTTCCAGCCGCTCTGAAGATGGCGGATCAGCGAATGCGCCTTGTACTGAGTCGCGACGCCGATCCGGCGAATGCCCGAGTTGATCGCATTCGACAGCGCGAAATCGATGATCCGCGCCTTGCCGCCGAAATACACCGCGGGTTTTGCGCGGGTATCGGTCAGTTCCATCAACCGACTGCCGCGACCACCGGCCAGCACATACGCCATTGCGTCGCGCGCCAGTGGCTGTCCCCGCCGTTCAACCATGTCCGTCTCTCCCTAATCGTCCGCCGTATAACGCCCCGTTACCCGCGGCTTGTTCCGTCTCAGCCCTCAAACTCGAGCATGATCGTCGCGAGCGGGGGCAAGGTGACCCACGCCGCGCCGTCCTCCGCGACCACGCCGCCGAGATTGCCGAGCCCGCTGCCCCAATATTCATGCGCGTCGCTGTTGATGATCTCGCACCAGCGACCGTCGAGTGGCAGGGGGATGCGGTAGGGCGCGCGTGCGATCGGCGTCATGTTGGCGATGACGGCGACGGGCTTCGCGCCAGGTGCCTTGCGCAGCCAGGCGAAGACCGAATTGGCGGCGTCGTCGGCGATCAGCCATTCGAAACCCTCGGCCTCGCAATCGCGCGCATGGAGCGCGGGCTTGTCGCGATAGACTATGTTGAGGTCGCGGACGAGGTTGCGGATGCCCTCATGGCTGCGGCTGTTGCGCAGGCACCAGTCGAGCGCGCGGCCTTCGGACCATTCGCGGCGCTGCGCAAACTCCTGCCCCATGAAGAGCAGCTTCTTGCCCGGATAGCCCCACATGAACGCGTAATAGGCGCGCAGATTGGCGAATTGCTGCCAGTCGTCGCCGGGCATCTTGGTCAGCAGCGAGCCCTTGCCGTGGACGACCTCGTCATGGCTGAGCGGCAGGACGAAATTCTCGCTGAACGCATAGACCAGGCCGAAATTGATCTCGCCGTGATGATGCTTCCGGTGCAGCGGATCACGCGCCATGTACTGGAGGGTGTCGTGCATGAAGCCCATGTTCCACTTGAACCCGAAGCCCAGGCCACCGCTCTTGCCGTCGTCGCCGACGGGAGCGGAGACGCCCGGCCAGGAGGTCGATTCTTCGGCGATCGTGAAGGTGCCGGGATGCTGCCCGTACACCGCGCGGTTCATGTCGCGCAGGAACGCGACCGCTTCCCAGTTCTCGCGCCCGCCGGTGTCGTTGGGGATCCATTCGCCCGCCTCGCGCGAATAATCGCGGTACAGCATCGACGCGACCGCATCCACGCGAAGCCCGTCGATATGATAGCGCTCGGCCCAGAACAGCGCGTTGTTGACGAGGAAGGACGACACCTCGCGCCGCCCGAAATTGTAGATCGCGGTGTTCCAGTCGGGGTGGAAGCCGAGCCGCGGGTCTTCATGTTCGTAGAGCGCGGTACCGTCGAAATGCGCGAGCCCGAACGCGTCGGTCGGGAAGTGCGCAGGCACCCAGTCGAGCAGCACGCCGATCCCCGCCAGATGCGCACCGTCGACGAACCGCGCGAACCCCTCGACATCGCCGAACCGCGCGGACGGCGCATAGAGCCCCGTGGTCTGATAGCCCCAGCTGGGATCATAGGGGTGTTCGCTGATCGGCATGAACTCGATGTGCGTGAAGCCCATCTCGACCACATACGGGATCAGCCGGTCGGCGAGCGCATCCCAGGTCAGGAACCAGCCCTCGGCATCGCGGTCCCACGATCCGGCATGCACCTCGTAGATGCTGATCGGCACGCGGCGCGGATCGACCGAGGCCCAGTGTTTGCGGTGGCTCGTATCCGCCCATTCGTGCGCGAGCGTGCGGGTGATCGACGCGGTCGCGGGACGCAGTTCGCTGGCAAAGGCGAAGGGATCGGCCTTCAGCGGCTGGAGCCGGCCATCGGGACCGACGATCTCGTATTTATAGGCGCGATATTCGGCGATGTCGGGGATGAAGATCTCCCAGACGCCGACGTCGCCGCGCCTGCGCATCGCGTGGCGGCGGCCATCCCAGTCGTTGAAGTCGCCGACCACCGAGACGCGCTGCGCATTGGGGGCCCAGAGCGCGAAATGCACGCCCGGCGCGCCTTCGTGCTCGATCAGGTGCGCGCCCAACTTGTCATGGAGGCGGTGGTGATTGCCCTCCGCCATCAGCAGGTCGTCGATCGGGCCGAGCACCGGGCCGAAGCTGTACGGGTCGGTCACCCACCAGTCCGTGCCGCCGCCCTCGGCGTGATATTTCACCGGCTGCGGATCGCCGTCGATCGGCCCTTCGAACAGGCCGCGATCGTCGATCCGGGGGAGCGTGCCGAGCGTCTTGCCGTCGAGCGCATGCGCCTCAGCGGTCGTCGCACCCGGCAGCCACGCGCGCGCGAACGTGCCGCCGGGGCCGGCATGCACGCCGAGCAGCGAGAAGGGATCGTGGTGACGCCCCTCCAGCAGGGCAACGATGGCGCCTTCGGGTGGCTTCACATTACCGTCCAGATATCGCGGGCATATTCACGGATCGTCCGGTCCGACGAGAACCAGCCCACGCGCGCGACGTTGCGCACGGTCGAGGCGACCCACGCGTCGCGATCGTTCCAGCGCGTGTCGACGCTGCGCTGCGCGGTGGCATAGCTGTCGAAATCAGCGGCGAGCATGAACCAGTCGCCCTCGTACAGCCCGCCCATCAGCCCAGCGTAGCGCTGACGATCATCGGGCGAGAACACGCCCGAGGCGATCGCCGAGACCGCCTGGCAGAGCTCGTTCGACCCGTCGATCACGCTGCGCGGATCATAGCCCGATGCGCGCTTCGCTTCGACCTCGTCCGCGGTCATCCCGAAGATGAAGATGTTGTCGTCGCCGACCCGGTCCTTGATCTCGATATTCGCGCCGTCGAGCGTGCCGATCGTCAGCGCGCCGTTCATTGCGAACTTCATGTTGCCGGTGCCCGACGCCTCGAGACCCGCGGTCGAGATCTGTTCGCTGAGATCGGCGGCGGGGATGATCTGCTCCGCGAGCGACACATTATAGTTGGGCAGGAACGCGACCTTGAGCAGTCCGCCCACCGACGGATCAGAATTGATCCGCCGCGCGACGTCGTTCGCCAGTTTGATGACGAGTTTCGCATTGTGATAGCTCGATGCCGCCTTACCCGCGAACAGCTTCACGCGGGGCGTCCAGTCGCGTTCGAGATGGCTGCGGATCTGGTCGTACAGCGCGACCGTCTCGATGATGTTGAGCAGCTGACGCTTGTATTCGTGAATGCGCTTGATCTGCACGTCGAACAGCGCGTCGGGGTCTATGCGCAGCCCCAAGCTGTCCTTGATATGATTTGCCAGTGCCACCTTGTTCGAACGCTTCACCGCCCAAAACCGCTCCCTGAACGCGGGATCGTCGGCAAAAACATCGAGATCGATCAGCCGTTCGGCATCATCGAGGAAGCCGTCGCCGATCGCGTCGCGGATCAGCGTGGTGAGGCCCGGGTTGCACTGTTGAAGCCAGCGGCGTGGGGTGATCCCGTTGGTCTTGTTGTTGATCCGTGTCGGATAGAGGCGGTGAAGATCCGCGAAGACCGTCTTCTTCATCAGCTGCGTATGCAGCGCCGCGACGCCGTTGACGCTGTGCGATCCGGCAAAGGCGAGATTGGCCATTCGCACGCGCCGCTCGCCACCCTCGTCGATCAGGCTGATCGCGGCGATCGCGCGGTCGTCTATCCCTGTGACCCCGCGTGCCTCGCGCAGCAGCCTTGCGTTGATCGCGTAGACGATCTGCATGTGGCGCGGCAGCAGGCGCTCGAACAGCGGCAGCGGCCAGCTCTCCAGCGCCTCGGGCAGCAGCGTGTGGTTGGTGTAGCCGAAGGTCGCGCGCGTGATCTTCCACGCCTCGTCGAACGCAAATTCGTGATGGTCGATCAGCAGCCGCATCAGCTCGGCGACCGACACCGCCGGGTGCGTGTCGTTCAGCTGAATCGCAGCCTTGTCGGGCAGCGTGCGGATGTCGCCGAAATACTGGATGTGGCGACGGACGATGTCCTGGATCGAAGCGGACGAGAAGAAATACTCCTGCCGCAGCCGCAGCTCCTGCCCCGCGGCGGTCGAGTCGTTGGGATAGAGCACGCGCGTGAGTGTCTCGGCGCGGAGCTGGTCCGCGAGCGCACCGGAAAAGTCGCCCGCGTTGAACCGGTCGAGCTTGATCGGATCGAACGCGCGCGCGGTCCACAGCCGCAGCGTGTTGACGTGTTCGCCGCGCCAGCCGACGACGGGGGTGTCGACCGCCATCGCCTCGACCGCCTCGGCGGGACTCCAGTGAACCTGGCCGCTGTCGGTCGCGATCACCTCGCCGCCGAAGCCGATGAAATAGGCGCTCTCGCGGCGTTCGAACTCCCAGGGATTGCCGTGCGCGAGCCAGCTTTCGGGCATCTCGACCTGCCAGCCATCGTCGATCCGCTGGCGGAACATGCCGTTCACATAGCGGATGCCATAGCCGTAAGCGGGCAGCGCGAGGCTCGCCATGCTTTCCATGAAGCACGCCGCCAGCCGCCCGAGCCCGCCATTGCCGAGTGCCGCGTCGGGCTCGATCTCCTCGAGCGCGGCAAGGTCGACGCCGTGCAGCGCGAGCGCCCGCGATACCTCGCCGCTGCGTTGCAGGTTCGTCACCGCATCGCGCAAGAGCCGGCCGATCAGGAATTCGAGGCTGAGATAATAGACCCGCTTGGCACCCGCCGCATGCGCCGCCTTGGTCGACGCCATCCAGCGTTCGACGATGTCGTTGCGCACGGTGAGGATCGTTGCCGCGAGCCAGTCGTGCGGAAGCGCGGCCTGCGCATCCTTGCCGATCCGGTGGACGAGCGTGTCGAGGATCGAATCGGCCAGCGTCTGGACGGAGCGCTGCAGGGCGGGGTTTGCGGTCACGCGAATTCCGGATCTCGTTGTCGTCACCGGTGATCCTAGCCGCGCGGACACCTTTGTCACGCGGACTTGCGAGGTCGCGGGACGCGATCGGCCAGTTAGCCGTACATCCCCTGATCCATGTCAGTTTATCTCAGAGCATGCCGATCAGCAGCGTCGCGTTGAGGCCGATAATGACCGCGGCGATGACCCAGGCGAGCGTTTTCAGCCAGACCGGGCTGACCAGGGATCCCATGATTCGCGCGTCCCCGGTGAACTTGACGAGCGGCACGACCGCAAAGGGGAGCTGCAGGCTCAGCACGACCTGGCTCAGCACCAGCAGCCGGGTCGCGCCCGCATCGCCCGCGGCGCCGACCACGAACACCGCGGGGATAATCGCGAGCAGCCGCGTCACCAGCCGGCGTAACCAAACGGGCATGCGCAGGTCGAGGAAGCCCTCCATCACGATCTGGCCGGCGAGCGTGCCCGTCACCGTCGAATTCTGGCCCGAGGCGAGCAGCGCGACTGCGAACACGACGCTCGCAGCCCCCATGCCGAGCATCGGCGCGAGCAGCGCATGCGCCTGGTCGATATCGGCGACGTCGGTGCGCCCGGCGACGTGGAAGGTCGCAGCCGCGAGGATCAGGATCGCGGCGTTGATGAAGAAGGCGAGGCCGAGCGCGATCGTGCCGTCGATCGTCGCCATCGTCACCGCGTCGCGCTTGCCCGCCTCGGTCGCCGCGAACGCGCGCGTCTGGACGATCGACGAGTGGAGATAGAGGTTGTGCGGCATCACCGTCGCGCCGAGGATGCCGATCGCGATGTAGAGCATCGCCGGATTGGTGACGATCTCGGTCGTCGGCACCAGCCCGCCGAGGACGCCTGCCATGTCGGGCCGTGCAAGGAACAGCTCGAAGATGAAGCAGCCGGCTATGATCACCAGCAGCGCGACGATGAACGCCTCGAGCTTGCGGAAGCCGAAGCGTTGCAGCGCGAGGATCAGGAACACGTCGAGCGCTGTCAGCACGACACCCCAGACCAGCGGCAGCCCGAACAGCAGTTTGAGCGCGATCGCGGTGCCGAGCACTTCGGCCAGATCGCAGGCGATGATCGCGATCTCGCACAGGAACCAGAGCACGACCGAAACGCGCTTCGAATAATGCGCGCGGCAGGCCTGGGCGAGGTCGAGCCCGGCGACGATGCCGAGCCGTGCGGACAAGGCCTGGAGGACCATCGCCATCAGGTTGGACAGCAATACGACCGACAGGAGGGTGTAGCCAAACGCCGAGCCGCCGGCGATGTCGGTCGCCCAGTTGCCTGGATCCATATAGCCGACCGCGACGAGATAGCCCGGCCCGACGAACGCGAACAGCCGCCGCCAGAACGGCGCGCCTTCGGGGATCGCGACGGTGCGATAGCTGTCGGACAGCGAATGGGCGAGGGCGGAGCTGGGCGGCGGCATCGCGGGTGCTTTGCCGGATGGGAGCGGAGGGGACAAGCAGTTCGGGTGGCAGGCGGATATCGGGCGGGCGGCGCATGGCTCTTTTTGCTCCCGTCATCCTGACTTTCGTCAGGATGACGGGAGGGGCGAGTGGGGTCTCGCGGGCATGGCCTCGCTTGAGCGGCCGCGCTCAGATCACCTTCATGTCAGCCTGGTAATGGTGCCAGAGGAAGATCGCCGCCGCGCCGCGGTGCGGGCGCCAGGCTTCGGCGAGTTCGCGAGTCATCTTCTCGCTCGGGCGGGCGTCGTGGCCGAGGATGCGGCCGATCTCGATCTGGACCGCGAGGTCGCCCGCGGGCCAGATGTCGGTGCGGCCCTCGGCGAACAGCAGGTAGATCTCCGCCGACCAGCGGCCGATTCCCTTGACCCGGACCAGCGCGGCGATCGCCTCCTCGTCGTCGGCGGGCAGGTTCGTCAGGTCGAGGCGGCCGCTCGTCACCTCGTCGGCGAGGCTGCGGGCATAGCCGAGTTTCTGCCGCGACAGCCCCGCGCTGCGCAGCGTCTCGTCGCTGGCGGCGGCGATGTTGGCGGGGTCCGCGGCACCGCCGACGAGCGCGTCGAGCTTGTTCCAGACCGATTGCGCGGAGGCGACGCTGACCTGCTGGCCGAGGATCGTGCGAAGCAAGGTCGCGAAGCCGCGCTCGCTGATCCGCGGGGCAGGGTGGCCCTTGTTCGCGACCGCCACCGCGAAGGCGGGTTCGATCGCACACAGCGCGGTCATGGCAGCCTGCAACTGGTCGGCGTTCAGGCCCATGACGCGAACCTTGCAGCTTGATCGGGGCGGCGGCGCGCGGCATGGACCGCGCACGGTTTTTCGGAGGACAGCATGCCCAAGCTTATCGTCGTGACGCGGGACGGGGAAGAACGCGAGCTCATGGGCGAAACGGGTCTTTCGGTCATGGAAGTGATCCGCGACGCCGGGATCGACGAGATCCTCGCTTTGTGCGGCGGCTGCTGCTCCTGCGCCACCTGCCACGTCCATGTCGACCCGGAATTTGCGGCCAAACTCAAGCCGATGAGCGAGGACGAGAACGACCTGCTCGATTCGACCAGCGACCGCGACGACTATTCGCGACTGTCGTGCCAGATCGACATGACCGACGCGCTCGACGGGCTGAAGGTCCGGATCGCCGCCGAGGATTGATCTGGTCCCTTGGGACGGGCGGTTGGGGCGGGGGTTTCGATCCCCACGCCCCTCACCCTTCCCACCGCTGCGCGGCGGGCCCTTTCCCTCTCCCCCGGGGGAGAGGGGGAGATAGTTAGCGCGTCGTCACCGCGTAGAGTGCGATCGCCGCGGCGTTCGAGACGTTGAGGCTCTCGACCTTTTCCGAGATGGGGAGCTTGGCGAGTTCGTCGCAGTGATCCTCGGTGTTCTTGCGCATGCCTTCGCCCTCGGCACCGAGCACGATCGCGACGCGCTGCGTGCCCATCGCCTCGGACAACGTCTGCGTCGCATGGCCCGTGAGGCCGATCCGCCAGAACCCGGCTTCGGCGATTTCCTCGAGCGCGCGGGCGAGATTGACCACGCGGATCCACGGCACCGTCTCGAGCGCACCCGACGCGGCACGGGCGATCGTGCCCGATTCGGGCGGCGCGTTGCGGTCGGGGGTGACGATGCCGAGCGCATCGAACGCCGCCGCCGAGCGCAGGATCGCGCCGACATTGTGCGGATCGGTCACGCCGTCGAGGATGACGAGCGGACGGTTGTCGTCCTTGCCATGCTCGAGCAGGTCGGCGAGCCACATGTCTTCGAGCGGCTCGACCTCGATCACCACGCCCTGATGCGGGGCGTCGCCCGGCACCAGCCGCGCGAGATCGGTGGCCTCGGCGAAGGTCACCGGCACGGCCGCGGGCAGATCGAACCCGGCCAGCGCCTCGCGCGTGCCCATGATCTTGCGCACCGTGCGTTCGGGATTGGCGAGCGCTGCGCCCACCGCATGCTTGCCCCAGAAGCGCGGACGCCCCGCGGGGGCCTTGCTCGGCCGATGGCCCTTGCGTGCTGCCATCAGAGCGCTCCCGTCATCATATCAGTCATCGTCATCGCTATATCCATAAGGGTCGGTCACCACCGGCTTGGTCGGCAGTGGCGTGCGTGGCAGCGCCTTGTCCGCATTCGCCGCGCTGAGCAACACCGATGCGAGCACGATCGACGCCTGGCGCATGTCCTCGGCCTTCAGGTGATCGAAGGTGTCGGCCGACGTATGATGGATCCGGCTGCCATAATCGAGCGGATCCTGGATGAACTGGAACCCCGGCACGCCGACCTGTTGCAGGAAGACGTGATCGGTGCCGCCGGTCGGCCGCAGGACGACGTTCGATGCGCCCATCGACGCGAACGGGCTGAGCCAGTCGCGAAAGATCGGCACGACCGCGGGGTTGGTCTCGGCATAGAGCCCGCGCAATTTGCCCGAGCCATTGTCGATGTTGAAATAGGCGGCGAGGTCGGCATGACCCGGCAGCGGGGTGATCGGCCATTTCTGCGAAAAGCCGTAATAGCTCTGCATCCCGGTCTGCGGCGGGTCGTTGGGGCTGCCGCGTGTCGCCAGATGGCGGGTGACATAGGCCATCGAACCGAGAATGCCCTGCTCCTCGCCCGACCAGAGCGCGAACCGGATCGTCCGCTTCGGGCGGACGCCGGTTGCGGCCAGGATCCGTGCGGCCTCCATGATCATCGCCGAGCCCGCCGCATTGTCGGCCGCGCCGTCCGCGGCGACCCAGCTGTCGAGATGCGCGCCCGCCATGACATAGCCGGCCTTCGGATCGGTCCCGGGAATGTCGGCGATGATGTTGTACGCCTGCGCATCGCTGTCGTCGAAGCGGACGTCGCTGACGATCTCGAGCGTCGGGGCGGGGCCCGCCTTGGCGAGCCGCGCGAGGCGTCGATAATCCTCCGCGGCGATCTGCACGCCCGGCAGCGCAGGCGTGTCGCCGACACCGAACAGATAGCCTTCGCCGCTGACCAGCTTGCCGTCGTGATAGGCCATCGTCGCGGTCGCGACCGCGCCTTCGCTTTTCAGGAACGCATCGAGTTTCTTCGAGAAATCGAGCCGCTTCATCCGGCGGTCGGCGGCATCGGGGTCGTAATTCGGCTGCTGAAACCGGTCGAGCCTCGCGATATCCTCGCCGCTCAGCCGCTTGAAGGCGGGCTCGGCAGGTTCGTCACCGGTGCCGGGCCGCGTGAGCATCACGATCTTGCCGCTGAGCTTGCCGCGCCATTTCGCGAAGTCGCGCTCGCGCGCCATCGGTGCGACGATCACGGCCGCGCTCAGCGCGGTGCCGTTCGTGCCGGGAGTCCAGGCAATGGGAATCGCGGTCAGCTGCACCACCCGCGGGGTCGTCATCCGCACGCTCGACCGTTCGATCGACCAGCCTCGACCGAATGCGAACCCTTCCTTGTGGACATTCGTGAGGCCCCAGTCGGCGAAGCGGCGCTGCGTCCATGCCTCGGCCGTGCGCATCGACGGCGAATTGGTGAGCCGCGGGCCGATCACGTCGGTCAGATGCTGGACGGTCACCATGACCTGGCTGTGGTTGGTCCCTTCGTCGATGATGCGGTTGACCATGGGTTGATCAGGCTTTGCGGTGCCGCCACGCTCCTTGGCGGCCGCGGGGCTGAGCGCGATGATCGTTACGGTTGCGGCGAAAATGGCAAGTCGGCACGGACGCGATTGGTGCATGAAGGTCCCCCTGGGCAATTTTTTATGCATGAAAGGCTATGCGGGGGCGGAAGTTGGCGCAACCCGCGTTGACAGCACCGACAAGCTTCGCCATTGAGCCGCCTCGCTCGAAAGAGTGGCCCCTTTGGACAGGTGGCCGAGTGGTTAAAGGCAGCAGACTGTAAATCTGCCCGGGTTTCCCGTACGCTGGTTCGAATCCAGCCCTGTCCACCAACACTACATATCAGGTTGTCTCAACCGGTCTCACAGGAGACCGGCAACCCCTGATTTGTGGGTTGTTCGTCGTCTCACAGCGTCGCAAAGCATCTCCATGCAGCGCGATCGATTCGGGGGCACATTTGGGGCACTGGCCGATGCCCCTGGGGGCACCGGATGCTGACCGATACGGCCTGCAAGAAAGCCAAACCTCAGGAAAAGCCGTACAAGCTGGCGGACGCGCAGGGCTTGTACCTGTACGTGACGCCCACCGGCTACAAGAGCTGGCGCTGGAAGTACCGATTCGCTGGCAAAGAGGGGCGCTTGGTGTTCGGTGCCTATCCAGAGATCACTCTGGTCGAGGCACGGAGCCTGCGGGAAGCAGCCGCGCGGCAGTTGCGAAGCGGAGTGGATCCCTCGGTAGACAAGAGGCAGCGGGTCGCGGCTCATCTGGCGCGGGCAGGGAGCACGTTCGAAACGGTAGCGAACGACTGGTATACCAGCCAGGAGCGGACATGGTCGCCGCGGTATGCGAAGATTGTCCGACGCAGTCTGGACCAGGACGTTTTTCCAAAGCTCGGCAGCTTGCCCATCGAATCAATCACGACGCCGCTCGTGTTGCAGGTCTTGCGGCCGATCGAGCAGCGGGGCGCGATCGAAACGGCTCACCGCGTGCGGCAGAGAATCTCCGAGATCTTTGCGCGAGCGATAGCCAGCGGCGTTGCGACCAACGACCCGGCAACGATCGCTGCACGGGCGCTGGCGAAGGTGAAGAAGGGCAAGTTTCCCGCTGTACGTACGATGGAAGCCGCGAGAGCGGTTCTGCGCAAGGTCGAGGAACAGCCGGGGCATCCGCTGACGAAACTGGCGTCGCGATTGCTGGCGCTCACCGCGGTTCGATCGGGCGTCCTCAGGCTGGCCGAGTCGAAGGAATTCGAGGATCTCGACGGTGCCAACCCGATCTGGCGAATCCCGGCCTCCAAGATGAAGCTTGTGCTCGAACGCAAGGAAGACGCTGCGTTCGAATTCATCGTGCCACTGGCGCCGCAGTCGGTGGAGCTGGTCAGGCTGGCGATCGAGTTCACTGGTGCGCATCAGCCATTGATCTTCCGGAGCGTTCGGCATCCGCGGAAGCCGATCAGCGACAGTACGATAAGCAAAGCATATCGCGAGGCCGGCTTTTCCGGCGTGCATGTGCCGCACGGTTGGCGATCAACCTATTCGACCATTATGAACGAGTTGGCCGCGGTGGAGAATCGCGTCGGCGATCGACCAATTATCGATCTGATGCTCGCTCATGTTCCGGAGGGGGTGGAGGCCGCGTACAATCGCGCCGCTTATATGCCCCGTCGGCGCGAACTGGCGTGCGAGTGGGCGGGTATGTTGGTGCAGGACCTGGCGCCGCCGGAATCGTTGCTGACGGGGCTCCGGCAACACGCCTGACTTGCAAAGGAGCCGTGGCATGACCGCGCGTTCCTTCAACGAGGTCACCACCGGCATCCGCGACCGCGCGCGATCCGGCTCGTCGGTTCGCCGCAATAGCCACAATGCCGGTGGGTCCGAAGTGTCCCTCTGGCGCACGCACAACACGTTTCCGAAGACCGAACATAACGCGCGGATGCGCGCAGCCGAGGCGTTCGAACATGAAACCAAACTACCGGGGAAGCGTAACGGCGCCCTGGGCACGATAGGCCTTGAAGTGCTGCGCTGCCTGCTTCGCCTGCGCGGCCGTAAGGACGGCCGACTCGATCCGACCTATCAGTGGATTGCGGACAAGATACATCGTTCGCGTAGCGCCGTCGGTGAGGCGCTCGATCGACTGAAGGCATGCGGTTTTCTCGAGTGGATCCGGCGCTGCGTACCGATCGAGGATGCCTTGCCCGACGAGCAACAGAGCGAACAGATCTCTAACGCCTTCATCCTGCTGCAGCCGCCAACGGTGCGCGAGTGCGTTCGCCGCATGCTCCGTAAGCCGAGCGAGTTCGTCCGCGCTGTTGCCGAGAAGCTCTCGCGCCAGAAGAAGCTGGACACCGCGACAGTCGACGACGTGATCGCCGAGGTCCAGAGCCCCGAGCTGCGCGCCATCCTCGCACGCGTCCGCGCTTTTGTTGATAGTGCAAATCCGCCGAGCGGTCACACAGAGACCCTGTAAGATCTAAATATAAAAGGAACGCCTATGGCGTGCGCAGCTTGAAGCTCCACCAAGCCCCCGAGGCCCCGAACCCAACAGGTTCAGCATCCGGCGACCGCGGGTGAGCGTGCCGGCTTGCGCCGTCCCGCGCATCCTGGGGAGAATGCGCAAATTCGGTGCCATTCCGAGAACCACGTCGTCCCCATTGCAGGGGCGCGATCTGCACCGAACTGCACCGGCGTATGAGCTTCAAATACCGCAACCCGGCCTAGGACCTGGGCCGGTTTCCGCAGGTTGTATGATCGCACCTTTTGCGACACGAAAAGACCGCGGGCGAGGCGGGGGGAATAGCGTGTTAAATGGGGTGGCAGGTGCATCAATCTGCATAACCGTAGGACGGATCATTGCAGGATGGACGCCACTTAATCACGCCACCGCGCATCGGATTTCCCGACTGCATCAAAAGGCACATAAGCCAGCGGGTGAGGAAGGGGGCTTACGCCGTATTTGTGTATGCAATTCGTAACCGACGAGATTGGTGGAATGCGGACGTTGCCATAAGCGGGGCACTGTCGTTATCGTCTATGATGGATTGGTCGCAGATCGCCACAGATTCAAAGTCCGACGGCTCGCTGCGCGACATCTACATCCTAGGCACGTCGATCGACGATTGGGCGCTCATCTGGAATGTGTTGACCGCCTCGGGCAGTTTGGCGTTCGACGTTGACGGCATAGCTCGAACGCCGCCTGCTGATGTGCGAGAAGCGTTCGCCCTTCATGCCTCACACTCAGTGACCGCCTGTTATCGGCTCGGGAAACAGCGGCTTAACTGCCATTTCTTCGTCGAAGAGGAGGTGGAATTCGACCTTGATCCCAAGGACGTTGACGGGCTGGTTGAGGCCGAACGTCTAGGTCAATTTCTTGTCGATTTAGGACGGATGACCTCCAAGGAGGTTCGGCTAACCGCGGAGAACGAGCGGGAGGCTGTGATCGCGCGCTACAGCCCAATATCTGACAGCGTCATCTGGTCTGCGGTCCCATAGTGCTACGTCTGCTTCTGAGCGATAGCGGACATTCGGGATCAGGGACGTTTCGTGTTAGGCGAACATAAAGGCGGTTGAAGCGCCCACCCTAGCACCCGCAAGTTTGCGCGCGGTGCGTGGTACATTAACCCGCCGATCGCGCGATATGGCGTCTCCGTGCTGAAACGCAGAATAGCGGTAGCACTTCCTTCGTCGTCATCAGGCGAAAGGGATAACTCGAATGGACCGCTGCGATCTTCTTCTTGGCTAAGGAATGTTCGGAGCGCATCACCGCGCCCAAACAGCACCACTGATTGAGATTTTACTTCCCCCATGCTCGCTACGCATTGCGGGATTGTAGGTGGCGTGGCTAACATTCGCTAGTTGTAACGGAGTGCCAAGCGTCTGGAAATGGGCGACAGCGGTCCGGCCGCTTTTTAGCTGGGTGTCGCGCCCTGTCGTCAAACATACGATTGGCGACACGCGCTAGCGCGGCCCGCCTCTGTCATGCTTGGACCGAGCAGTCTTAGTCCTGCCATATGATCATTGTGGTCTCCGCAACCGGATAAATCGCAACCTGCCAGCATCGCTCGATTCGGTTTCCGGTCGGGCCGTTCAGTTTTATGCTACTAGAAGTATCTAGCTGCCGTTAGTTCGAAACGACTGCGCTTTATCGCGTATAATCCGATAGACGAGCTAACGCGATTATACGTCCAGTTTAACTGTGGAGAAAATCCCATAACTCGTATCTTACGGTTGCCCAGTGTTGTCCGTATGACTAAACGGGTGTCACGCCGCGACTTGACATCGAATATCAGCAGCGGGGCATCAAAAACTGCTCGGGACATCCCTAAGCTGCCGCCTATATTGAAGCCGTGGCGCAGTTCGCCGCCAACACCCAAATTGCCGCCAACCTCGATGTTGGAAAAGGCGTCTTCTCGCAACCATTCACGTCGAAAAAACGGCCCAGCAGAAACAACCAGCGTTCGCGCTATAGCGTGCTCGATCGTTCCATATAAACCGCCTTGCCAGCCATCGTAGCCGCGGTCGAAATAAGCTCGAACATGGCGAACATCAACTTGGTAGCCAAAGCGATCGCGTTTGCCGAGGACCATTTGCCCCCCGGTCCGCGCGCCAATCTGAGCGGTCGCCGCCTTCCCGCCGAACCAACGGCGTGCATAGACACCTTCAAGTGAAACGCTGCTGGTTGGAGTGACGCGATATTCGCCCCCGGCCGATGTCTGCACGTTGTAATCATCAAACTGACTGCCACTGTAGTTCGACCCATTCGCGTCGAACTCCGCAAGCGCAGATACTGTTTTCGAGATGGGAAGACGCAACCCGGTGGAAAGCTGGGCAGTCAGCCCGACGCCCGAGTGAGCTTTCGCTTCGTCGTTCAGATCCGCTTGATAAGCGCTGTCACCGAGCAAGACCGTTACGGATTGAGCCGATGTTGCGTTGTTTATGTTAGTATCAGGTGCGATGCCGATATTCAGGTCAAGACGCCAAGTCCTTCCGCTCCGTATCGTGTCGCGTACCGTGCGTATCGTCCTGGCGATCTGCTGAGGCAGTTCCGTATCCTGCTGAGCAATTCGTAGCTGGCGATCGGCGCTTGCCGTCTTTTTTAAAGCTATCAACGCCTGCGCCAATTCAAGGCGGACTCTGGTCTGGGCGGGATCGTTGGCCAAAATTGCCATGAATTGATTCACTGCACCGGCGTAGTCGCCGGTCCGGGAGGCTATCAACCCTCCCAGAAATTCTGTTTGTAACTTGAACCCAGGCGCAAGACGCAATGCTTCTACAAGAGGTAAAGCTTCCGCATAATGCCTCTCAAAAATCAGACGTTCCGCCGCCGCCAGTAGCTGCGGCGGCGTTAGCTCAATACGACAAGTACCGGCGGAACAGTTGCCTTCCGGAGCGGCAGACGCCGGCGATGCACAGGCAAATATCGCCGTGCCGGCGATTAGCACGAAGCGCATGTCGAGGAATCCTCGTCAAAGCTCACTACTTTTTCACGCCTATAAAACCGCCGAGAATATCAATCCGCTGATTTGGTATCCCGCCTACAATCCGGAAGTTGCCGCCGACGTTCTTCGCATCCGGACCATAAAACGTACCGTCGATCGAGCTCGCACCTGCGGTGGCCGTACCCGCACTGACAGACGTGAAATCGATCGGAGTAGCCGTGCCGTTGCTAGAGAAGGCGGCTGAAGCAAACTTGCCGCTAAAAGCTGTCGAGGCTGATGTCCAACCGGCCGAGCCAGCCGCAGTGAAGCTTGAGCCGGAGGGCACACTTAGCGCAGAATCCGCCACAGGCTTATTCTGAACGAATGCAGGGCCGACTTTGCCAGAAAGACTCAGCGAAAGAGTGCGTTTCGCAAAGTCCACTTCTACCGCACTTATTCCTTCCAGCCACTGCTGCACCCGAGCTGAATTGCCTTGCTGAGCGATCATGGTCGCCAGGAACTGGCCGTCGAAATGTGCAGCCCCCTTCGTCGGCGTTTGCGTGGTCGTAGAACGCGTTCCAAAAACCAGCACCCCTTGTTCGGCCAGAGACGAGCCATCCTCACTTGCCTGGCTTCGCTCAAACCCCGCGAGCGAGACAAATGATCCGCTGCTATTTGGGCGTTTGTAGAAAAAGGTCAGCGGAACGGTGCCATCAAGAACATGAAGATAATTGAAGCCGGCCAATAGTGGTACTTGGCGTTCTACATTATTGGCATCCGCTGTCGTCCGGTGCCCCGGGTCTTGGAACGTGATGTTTCTAGAAACATTTGCTTTGCTATCTGCGATCGTCATTACGAAAACCCCGTCACGGGGGTCATAGCTGATCGTTCCCGAGGGGGCTTCAACGGTACTTGCGTTGCCTTGGTAAAGCGACGAGCCATCCGCGTTGACTGCAAGCGAATGCACGGCACCGACGGCGTCAAACTTTGTTGCCGTAGAAACGTCGAAAAGATTGGTCTGCGTGCTATTTGGCGTTTGCGTAGGTGTGGGGGTTGGCGTCAACGAGATCACAGCCCCACTTGGTGCGGAAGATCCTATGGAACTGACGTTTCCGCCGGCCCCGCCACAAGCGGCGAGCGGTAAGGAAAGAGCAATAATTACAGCGCGCATCGGAAACTCCACGGGCAAATCACAACGCCGGAGGTACCGCGTCATGATTAACAATCTGTCATTGTTGAACCCGGTCGCGGTACTTAGCCCGGCTTCGAGAGAGCCCACTAACCGAACGGGGCTGGATGCCTCGCTGAACGGACAACGGCGGCAGACAACGGATTTCTGGCGGTTTTGACTGGGACGGCTTCAGCGCGGTCGATGACATTCATGAGCAGGCCATGGACGGAATTGGAACGTCTAGTTCTGGTGGAAAGCTGTCAGTCCGCTTTCGGGAGGCGAACGGAGTAAGCGGACGTTCGTTCAGGAGGCGGGCAGGAGCCCGAAGGGCCGCTTTCTGGTGGGAAGCGGCCCGTTCGCTATCGGGAATTGATCACGGTAAGCTGCCGTTCGTTCAGACGACGTGGCAGTGAGCCTTCGCGATCCATGTTCCGTCGGATGTGCCCGGCCTAACGCCAGGAGATCTGGCGATCATAGGCCAGGCGTGCACGGCGTACTTGTATCACCAGCTTCGTCGCCCGCACCTGCTTGATGACCTACTAAGTGCACTCAAGGAGATTATCGACCGACATTGAGCCAAAGGCCGAGAAGCTGTCGGCGATGGCACCTGCCTGTCCACAAGCGCGTCCGCATACCGGTCGGCAAGCGCGGGACTGAGCACCAGATCAATGCGAAGACCAGCGTTCCTGATATGCTCATGGGTTGCACGTCATCCACGATCGTAGCTTGGCCGATTGTCGTATCCGCGGTTATGCGGCGACCACAAGCTTGACCAGCGTCCCGGGCTTCAGCGGCCCGTCAGCCGGAAGGCCGTTGATGACGATAAAGCGTTCACGCTTGCTGTCGGCTACTGCCATGCGCTGACTCAACGTATCGATCGTGTCCCTTGCGCCAACAGTGACGATCCGGATGACCTTGCGACCCTCCTTGCCGTCAGCATAAGGCAGGCCATCGAGCATGCGGAGGAACGCCGTATCCTGGGTGATTGCCAGCTCTGGCTTGCCAGTGGCCTTCGCCAGTGCCTCTGCGCGCTGCACTCGATCGGCTCCATTTGGATGCGTCGATGCCCATGTCGGCGCAGACCGTGCGGTGCCGCTGGCTTGCGCCGTCAGCCCGGTCGATTCATCGAGGGCCGCCAGGATGTCGGCCGAGGCATAGGGTGAGTAGCCTGCAGCGGTAATGTAGCGGACGCCAAGCGCGTCGGCCTGATATTCCTGATCGCGTCCGTACTTCAGAGTGTACAGCTGCGCGCCCGTGCCGGCGATCCGGGTCGCGAGGTCGCTTTTCGTAGCCAGGCTCACGCCACGAGCAAGCAGGCCACCGATCGTCGCACGCGTATTGCGCGAGGCGGCGTGGCGGGCGGCGACATGGCCTACCTCATGGCCCATCACGGAGGCGAGTTCTGCCTCCGAGGTCATCAGTGCGAGAAGCTGACGGGTGACGTAGATGTACCCGCCCGGGATGGCGAAGGCGTTCTCGACCGGGGAGTCTAGCAGGGTAACGGTAAAGTCGCTGCCCGCATTCGACAGGCCAGACTGGACCGCCACACGCTTGCCGACGCGTTCGACAAATGTCGCCTGCGGCCCCTTATATGCACCGCCGAACTCCGAGAGCAGTTGCGGATGAGCCTTATTGCCCTGCGCCTTGTCGGTCGCCGAAATCCATCTAACCGTGTTCTGGGCGGTAACAGGGGCAACGGGTGCGAGCAGGAATGCGCTGGCTAGCAGTACGGCGATGTGACGGCGGATCATGAAGCTCTCCCGGTAACGACGGTATAAAGCGACCCTTACACCGTTGTTCCGGATGAGCATCGATACCGTTCTGCACTGATTACCGATCGTCTTGCCCGTTGCTAGCACCAAAGCTCAAAAGAAAACTAGGGCTGCTGCCTGCAATTCCATCGGCGCCGGGATTCACCGCTCCAGCTGACTTCGTCGAACCAAATGCAGCCGCTGATAAACGGGGCATTATAGCGGCGGTTTCTGAACGCAGGTCCGAGATTGGGGGATGAAAGCCGGCGGTGAGTGGCCGGAACTGGGTATTTTGCTACCCAACCCGCCGGGAGCACATCCCTCAACCGCCCTCCGAACAAGACGCACGATACTGCGCCCGCTCGGCGTAGATTTCTGATTCCGGGAGTGCCAGTCGCTAAGCTAGATTGTCAGTTCTCAGTGCAAACTGCCCTCGGGCAGGATTTGATCCGCGCGAGCGACCAGCGTCGATATCAAGCCGGAATACCCCGTATGGTCGTCGCGTGCCGCGGCGACGGCTTCGCCGATCAGCAGCAGCGATGGATCGCTATCGCTGATCGTCTCGACCAGGAAGGCGAGCGCCGACAATCGCCCTCGGATGATGCGTTCGCTCGGGAGAGAGACGTTGACCGCGACCATCACCGCGGTGTCGGGCGCCCGACCGGCTGCGATCAAATTGCGCGCGATCTCGCCGGCGGCGGCGCGGCCCATATAGATGGCGAGTGTGGCATCGGGTGCGGCGAGGGCGGCCCAGTCGAGGTCGAGCGCTTCGCCGGCGCGGGCGTGCGCGGTCACGAAGGTGAGTTTGCGGGCGAGGCCGCGGAGCGTCAGCGAAGCGACGCCCGATGCTGCAGCGGCGCTGGCGGCGGTGATGCCGGGGCATATCCTCACTGCGATGCCGTTCGCGGCAAGATGCTCCATTTCCTCGGTCGAGCGGCCGAAGATCGAGGGATCGCCCCCCTTCAGGCGCACGACGCGCTTGCCCGCTTTCGCGGCGGTGGCGAGCAGGGCGTTGATCGATGCTTGGTCCTTCGAATGGCGGCCAGACCGCTTGCCGACGCCGACCCGCTCGGTGCCGGGGGGTATGAGCGCCAGGATTCCGGGGCCGACCAGCGCGTCGGAAAAGACGATGTCGGCGTCGGCGAGCAGTCGCTCGGCTTTCCGCGTCAGCAGATCGGGGTCGCCGGGGCCGGCACCGACGAGCCAGACCGAACCGGGTGGGAAATCATGCGGCATGCGTAGATCCTTCGATGGCGAGGAGTTTGGCAAGGGCAGGGCGGCACGACCCGCAATTCGTGCCCGCGCCGAGTGCCGCGCCGATCGCAGGCACGTCGGCGAGATGCTGGTTGGCGATCGCCGCCAGGATGGTCTTGAGGCCCACGTCGAAACAGGCACAGACGATCGGCCCACGGTCGACCTGCACGCCCGCGGTCCGCCCGGCGAGCAGCGTCGGGGCGGCGATCGCTTCGCCAAGTTGCGCGACGAGCCAGTCTCGCGGGGGGAGCCGGCCGTCGCGCGTGACGAACAGCACCGCCGCGAGCCGGCCGTCGTCGAGAGTTGCGATCCGGCGGCTGCCACGCGCCGCGTCGATCGCCTCGATTCGCTGGCCTTTGGGCAACAACGCGTCGAGCGCGTCGGCGTCGCCCGTGCCTGCCATATCCCATGCGCTTCCGCATGGAACCGCCACACGTGTTGCCCAGAGGCAGTCGGGTCGGGTCGCGAGCTCACCGCGGACGATGATGAAGCCACGCCACGCTGCTTCTACATGGTCGATCTTGGCCGGCGTGAACTTGAAGCCGGGCTGTCCGGAAACCGGATCGGCGAGTGGGCGGGGGAGGAGGCCGGCGCGCCCACCCGTCGCGGTGCTATCGGTCCAGTGGATCGGCACGAACAGTTCGCCCGCCCGCTGCGTTGTGACGATCGTCGCGCGGAACAGGCTGGTGCCTTGCGGCGTCGTCACGCGTGCCAGACCGCCGTCGACGATCCCGAGTCGGGCGGCGTCGTCGGGATGGATCTCGACCAGCGGCTCCTCGCGGTGGTGCGCGAGCTTGGGTGACAGGCCGGTGCGGGTCATCGTGTGCCAGTGGTCGCGGTAGCGCCCGGTGTTGAGCGTCATCGGCCATTTGGCGAGCGGGGCCGCGACCGGCTTCTGCGCGACGGGTATCAGCCGCGCACGGCCGTCCGGTGTCGAGAAGCGCCCATCGGAGAACGGCGTGCCTCCCCAGCGGGACGGCGCCATCGCTGCATAATCCGCATTGCCCTTGGCGGCATGGCCGGGGAGCGCGAACAGGCGCGTGCCGTCATTTTCATAGGCGGACAGGCGGCAATGCTCGCGCCAGATTTCGGCCGGGCGATCATAGGGGAAGGCGGTCTTCCACCCCATCCGGCGCGCGACTTGCGTGACGATCCACCAGTCGGGCTTTGCGTTGCCGGGTACGGCCATAAAGGCCCGCTGGCGGCTGATCGTGCGGTCGGAATTGGTCACGGTGCCGTCCTTCTCGCCCCAGGCCGCGGCGGGCAGACGGACATGCGCGTGAACCGACGTGTCGGTGGTTTCGATCACGTCGGAGACGACGACGAACGGGCAATCGGCCAGCGCCTCGCGCACGCGCCCGGCGTCGGGCATCGAAACGGCAGGGTTGGTCGCCATGATCCAGATCGCCTTGATCCGGCCGTTGCCGAGTTCGCGGAAGAGGTCGACCGCCTTAAGCCCGGGCTTGGCCGCCATGTTGGGTGCTGCCCAGAAGCGGCCAACGCGCGCGATATTCTCGGGCGTGAAATCCATGTGCGCGGCAAGGCTCGAGGCGAGCCCGCCGACCTCGCGGCCGCCCATCGCGTTGGGCTGGCCGGTGATCGAAAAGGGGGCCGCGCCGGGCTTGCCGATCCGCCCGGTGGCGAGGTGGAGGTTGGTGATCGCGTTGACCTGGTCGGTCCCGGACAGCGATTGATTCACGCCCTGGCTGAACATCGTCACGGTCTTCGGCGTGGCGGCGAACAGTTCAAAGAAGCGCCTGAGGTCTTGCGGCAGCACGTCGCACACGCGCGCCACCGACCACAGGTCGCTCCCCTCTCCGACCTGGTCCCAGAAATCGTCGGGTGTCGCGACGTGGCGCTCAAGATAGTCGTGGTCGATCACACCCGCGTCACGACACCACGCCAGCAGACCGTTCATCAGCGCGACGTCCGTGCCGGGCCGGATCGCGAGATGCAGGTCGGCTTCGTCCGCGGTCTCCGTGCGGCGCGGGTCGATCACGACCAGCTTCGCGCCGGCGTCGCAGCGCGCACGGATGCGCTGATAGACGACCGGGTGGCACCAGGCGGTGTTCGACCCGACCAGCACGATCAGGTCGGCGGCGTCGAGATCGTCGTAAGCGGCGGGTACGATGTCTTCGCCGAACGCGCGCGTGTGGCCGGCGACCGCGCTGGCCATGCAGAGCCGCGAATTGGTGTCGATGTTCGCCGCGCCAATAAACCCCTTCATCAGCTTGTTGGCGACGTAATAGTCCTCGGTCAGCAACTGGCCGGAGACGTAGAAGGCGACGCTGTTCGGGCCGTGCTGCGCGATCGTGTCGCGGAAGCGCTTGGCGACGAGGCCGAGCGCCTTGTCCCAAGAGACCGCGCGCTTGCCGATCATCGGGGTGAGCAGGCGACCTTCGAGGCCGATGGTTTCGCCGAGATGCGTGCCTTTCGAACAGAGCTTGCCGGCGTTGGCGGGGTGGTCGGGATCGCCCTTGATATCGACGCTTCGCTCGCCGGTCGGGGTCGCGAGGATGCCACAGCCGACTCCGCAATAGGCGCAGGTGGTGCGGACGGGCGCGCTCATTAGCCCTCTCCCCGTCGGGGAGAGGGTTGGGTGGGGGGCCGTTGGGAAGCGCAGCACGCACCCCAACCCCTCACCCCGACCCTCTCCCCGACGGGGAGAGGGAGCAGTGACGCGATCACGCCGCCGCCTTCATCGTTGCGGTGCGGCAGATCAGCACCCTGCCGCCCGACACC
This sequence comes from Sphingomonas sp. CFBP 8765, assembly GCF_014841445.1. Taxonomy (NCBI): domain Bacteria; kingdom Pseudomonadati; phylum Pseudomonadota; class Alphaproteobacteria; order Sphingomonadales; family Sphingomonadaceae; genus Sphingomonas; species Sphingomonas sp. CFBP 8765. Next base: position 829,551 of record NZ_JACYTY010000002.1, read on the forward strand.
TTGACGGGGATCACCGGCGTACAGCCCTTGTCCTCGCCAAGCGCCTCGCCCGTATCCAGCGCGATCCGCCAATTGTGCAGCGGGCATGCCACCGCGCCGCCATGGACGATCCCCTGCGACAGCCGCCCGCCCTTGTGCGGACAGCGATCGGCGAGCGCGTAGACACGCCCGTCGCCGGTGCGGAACACCGCGATGTCGTCGCCACCGGCCACCTGCACCGTGCGGCTGCCGCGGACCGGGATCTCGTCGACCCAGCCGATATCGAGCCATTCGCCGATCATGCCATTTCCCTCGTTGCATCGATGGGGGTGAAGCGCGCCATCGGTGCATGCTGTTCGCGGTGCTCGCCCGCCGCGCGTGCCGCCCAGGGATCGTCCTGCGTGAATTGCTGCGAGAACAGGAACCGTGCCGCCAGCGCATCGCGGCCCTCGGCATCGTCGGCGATCCGCTCGCGAATATAGGCCACGCCGATCCGCTCGATCCACGGCGCGGTGCGCTCCAGATAGCGCGCCTCTTCGCGGTACAATTGGATGAACGCGGCGCAATAGTGCATCGCCTCTTCCTCGGTCGCGACCTTGCACAGGAAATCGGTCGCGCGGACCTTCATCCCGCCATTGCCGCCGACCGACAGCTCGTAGCCGCTGTCGACGCAGACCACGCCAAAATCCTTGATCGTCGCCTCGGCGCAATTCCGCGGACAGCCCGAGACCGCGATCTTGAACTTGTGCGGCATCCAAGATCCCCAGGTCATCCGCTCGACCTTGACGCCGAGCCCGGTCGAATCCTGCGTCCCGAACCGGCACCAGTCCGACCCGACGCACGTCTTCACGGTGCGCAGCGACTTGCCGTACGCATGCCCGCTGACCATCCCGGCGGCGTTGAGATCCGCCCAGACCGCGGGCAGATCCTCCTTCTTGATCCCGAAGATGTCGAGCCGCTGGCCGCCCGTCACCTTGACCATCGGCGCGTCGTATTTCTCGACGACGTCGGCGATCGCGCGCAACTCGCGCGGGTTGGTGAGCCCGCCCCACATCCGCGGCACGACCGAATAGGTGCCGTCCTTCTGGATGTTGGCGTGCACCCGTTCGTTGACGAACCGGCTCTGCTGGTCGTCCTTATAGTCGCCGGGCAGCGCGCAGAGCAGATAGTAATTGAGCGCCGGCCGGCACGACGAACACCCGTCGGGCGTCGACCAGCTCATCTTCTGCATCACTTCGGGGATCGATCGCATGCTCTGCGCGACGATCTCGCGGCGGACGTCGTCGTGGCCGAAGCTGGTGCATTTGCACATCGTCTTGACCGTGCGTTCGCCCGAATAGTCATCGCCTAATGTGACCGCGAGCAGCGTCTCGACCAGCCCGGTGCACGACCCGCACGATGCGGACGCTTTGCACGTCGCGCGAACCGCATCCAGCGTCGTATTGCCGGCGCCGATGCACGCCACGACCTTACCCTTGGTGACGCCGTTGCAGCCGCAGATCTCCGCATCGTCGGAGAGCGCCGCAACGGCCGCCTTAGGGTCCGCTTGCGCTCCTCCAGAGGCGAAGGACTGGCCGAAGATCAGCATGTCGCGGATGGGCGCGATATCCTCGCCGCGCTTCAGCAGGTCGAAATACCAGCCGCCATCGCTGGTGTCGCCGTACAGCACCGCGCCGACGATCCTGTCGTCCTTGACCACCACGCGCTTGTAGATGCCGCGCGACGCATCGCGCAAGACGATGTCCTCCGCGCCGGCACCGCCCGAGAAATCGCCCGCGGAGAACACGTCGAGCCCGGCGACCTTCAGCTTGGTCGAGGTCACCGATCCGCGATAGCCGCTGTGACTGTCGGTCAGCCCGTCGGCGAGCGCGCGGCACATGTCCCACAGCGGCGCGACGAGGCCGTAGATATTGCCATCATGCTCGACGCATTCGCCGACCGCGAGGATCGACGGGTCGCTAGTGATCATATGGTCGTCGACCTTGATCCCGCGGCCGATCTCCAGCCCGGCGTCACGCGCGAGCGCCACCGACGGACGGATGCCGACCGCCATCACGACCAGGCTCGCGGGGATCAGCGTGCCGTCCTTGAGCCGCACGCCTTCGACACGGGTGTCGCCGACGATCTCGGCGGTATTCGCCTCGGTCAGGATCACCTGGCCGCGCGCCTCCAGTGCCGATTTCAGCAACCAGCCCGCCGCCTCGTCGAGCTGGCGTTCCATCAGCGTCGGCATCAGGTGGATCACGGTCACCTTCATGCCGCGCAAGGTTAGGCCATGCGCGGCCTCCAGCCCGAGCAGCCCGCCGCCGATGACGACCGCCGCGCCCCCCTTGCCGGCGGCCTCCAGCATGTGATCGACATCGGCCATGTCGCGGAAGGATATGACGCCGGGCAGGTCCTTGCCGGGGACGGGGATGATGAACGGATCGGAGCCGGTCGCGATCAGCAACCTGTCGTATGATACCGTCAGCCCGGACCGCGCGGTGACGGTCTTGGCCACGCGGTCGATCGCCTGCACCGGATCGCTGGTCACCAGTGCGATCGTGTTGCTGGCGTACCAGGCATGATCGTTGATGACGATCTGCTCGAACGTCTTCTCGCCCGCCAGCACCGGCGACAGCATGATCCGGTTGTAGTTCACATGCGGCTCGGCGCCGAAAATGGTGACGCGGTAGCGGGTCGGGTCGCGCGCGATCAGCTCCTCGACCGCGCGACAGCCGGCCATGCCATTGCCAATCACGACGAGGTGTTCGCGCGTGTCGAGGTCCGCGGTGATGCCGTGATGATCCATCAGATCGCCCAATCTAGTTGAAGCCAAAATTTACGGGTATCGACCGCGAACAGGTCCGCGTCGTAATCGGCGTAGCGCAGCGTCGCAGTGGTCCGCCCAAGCTTCGCCGAGGCGAGCAGATCGACTTCGTTGCCGTAGTGGCGAACCAGTCGATCGCTCTCGAACCGATGGTAAACGCCCTGCAGCGATACCCCCTGGAGCACGCCGATCATCTTCCAGCCCCAGCCAGCGCTGGCATAGGCATCGCGGACGCCGTCGGCGGGCGTGGTCAGGAACTTGTCGGCCCAGCCCTGGAACTTGAACAGGCTGCTGAGCGGCGTCTGGAAGGAGGTGAGCGCGCCGCCGCCGCTTGCCCCCAGCACCTCGTATCCCGCGCCGAGCTTCGGGCCGTTCAGGTCGAGGGCGAGATCGGCGAGATAATAGTCGGCCGCATAGCGGTTGGGGTTGCGATGCCAGTCGGACTGGCGGGCATAGCTTGCCTGGTAGGCGAGCTTCGCGCCTCCGAGCGCCTGCGCGCCGGCGAAGCGCACCCCGTATGTCTGGCTCGACAGGCGGTAGCCCTGCACCGCCGCCTCGTCCTGGTCGATCAGGTACGCAAAGCCGGTCGCGGTGCCGATCGCTGTCTTGTATCCCAGGTTCGCAAAGACATTGTTGCCGGCAATCCCCTGCTGGCGCGCTCCCACGCCGTCGATGCCCCAGATCGTGCGGACATCCCAGGCGTAGGTGACGTCGGCCTTGAGGTTCTTCACCGCGGTCCATTCGATGCGGACCGCGTCATAGGTCTGCGCATTCTGGCGGAACGGCGCGCTGCCGACGAAACGTTCGTCATCGAGCGCGATCCGCTGTCGCCCGGCGGTAATCGCGACGGCCGGCGTGCGGTACTGGACCTGCGCGAGATACAGCCCGACGGACTGCGGATCGGCGACCAGCGGCCGGGTCGCGCTTCCGTGCAATCCGTCATAATAGTTACCGACGATCGCGAGATTGGCCTGCGCCTCCGCCAGAGCGGACCAGTGCCCGCGAGTCGCCTGCACGCCGGCGCGGACCCGCATCGTCACCGCATCGGCATCGTCGGCGATGCGGTCCTGGTCGACCGTCTCGTAGCGGAGGCGGGCATCGACGACGGGCGCCAGCGTCACCGTCTGCGCCACCGCCGGTGCGGCGCTGGCGAGCAGCACACCGGTGAGGACCAGTCGCTTCATGCCACCACCGCAGCGGTTGCGCGACCATCGCCAAGACGCCGGGCATCGAGCGCCGCGTCAAGCAGGAGGCGCTCATCCGACTTGTGCGCTGCAGAGAAGCGGACCGCGAGTGCGCAGAACGCGGTGCCCGCGACGATGTAGCCGAGCACGATCAGGCATTGCTGCGGCGTCGCCGATGCCTTGTTAAGGAACCCCGCCGCAACTGCGCCGATATTGCCGCCCGCACCGATCAGCCCGGCGACCCCGCCCAGCGCCTTGCGGTCGACGAACGGCACCAGCGCATAGGTCGCACCGCACGCCATGTGCGTGAACAGCCCGAACATCGTCATCGCGAGGATCGCCAGCGTGACGCTGCCGGCATTCCCGAACAGCACCAGCCCGACACCCTCGCCGAGCATCAGCCCGAACAGCAGCAACGCCCGACCGTCGAGCCCCTTGGCGAGCGCGATCCGGTCGCTGGCGATGCCGCCGAGCGCGCGGGCGAACAGCGCTAGGCCGCCAAAGATCCCGGCGGCGAGCCCGGCGCTGGTGAGCGACAGCCCGAACCGATCGACGTAATAGCTGGCGGCGATGTTGTGGATGAAGATTTCGACGCCGAAGCAGGCGCCGTAGGTCGCGGCGAGCATCCACGTCCGGTAGTTGGCTGCGGCGCGGCGGAAGATCGCCATGCCCGTTGCCTTGCCGCCGTCGAGTTCGATGCCGGCCGCGCGGAGGTCGACGATGTCGCCCTGCGGCGTGTCCTGCGTGTAGCGCGCATAGACGACCGCCATCGCGACCATCGCCACACCCGGCACGAACATCGCCGCGCGCCAGCCCCAGGCGTGCTCGACGCCAAGCCCGATCATTGCCGCAACGACTAGGGGCATCAGGCTCTGTGCCGCGCCACCCCCTGCGTTGCCCCAGCCGCCGACGGTTGCGTTGGCGGTGCCGACGATGTTGGGCGCGAACATCACGCTGGTGTGATATTGCGTGATGACGAACGAGGCCCCGATCGCACCGATCGCAAGACGGAAGAACAGGAACGCCTCGTAGGTCTGGGCGAAGGCGAGCCCGAACACCGGTATCGCGCCGAGCAGCAGCAGCCACGTATAGGTGCGACGCGGCCCGAATCGATCGCAGAGCGGCCCGACCACGAGCCGTACGAGGATCGTGACGGCCACCGCGGCGATGTTGATATTGGCGATCTGGTCCTTGCTCAGCCCGAGCTCGGCCTTGATGAGCGGCATCATCGGGGCGGCGGCGAACCAGGCGAAGAAGCACACGAAGAACGCGAGCCACGTGACGTGGAAGGCGCGCATCTGCGGCGTGGCGGCACGGAACAGATCGATCCTCGTGGCCTTCGATCCGGTGACGTCGATCCCCGGTGATGCGAACAGCATGATGTTTTCCCCCATCTGCGTTGGACAAAGAAAAAGCCGCCCCGACGGCGACCTTGCGGACGCATCGGAGCGGCTTCGTTGCCTATGGACGATCGGTGAACCGTCCTACGCGGGCTGGTCCCTTCGTTGGAACCCGTCGCGCGATGATTTCGTGTCCGACTCCCTTGCCGGACGATGTCAGGATGACCGAAGTGGCCCCATCACGCAAGCGCCGTTTCGCAGGTGCAGCAACTTTACGGTAAGCTGCTCAAATACCCCGTGATATCGTCCGGATCGAAGGCGCGACGATCGAAAAATGCGTCGTTGCCCAGGATCAACCGCCCCTGAGTCGATCCTGCGCCGATGCTGTCCGCGCCGATCGCGCCCTCCAGTTTCGAACTCGCATTGGGCAGCGGCGCACCCGATCCGGCCAGCGCCGCGCGGTAGATGTCGGGACGGAACACGCCTTGCGCGGCTTCTGCCTCCTCGGCCGAAAACGGCGTACCGTCCCAGCGTAGCATCTGCGAATAGAGCCACGCCGCCTGGCTGCGCCACGGGAAGTTCGCCGCCTCGCGGTACTGGAACATGAAGTCGGGGACGTGGATCGGCGCGGCATCCTTCACGATCCGCACCTGATCGCTGATCGCCCGCGTGACGGCATCGCGCGGCGCATCGAGATAGGCGGGCCGAGCGAGGATGGCCGCACTCGCATCGCGCGTTCCGGGATCGACGAAATGCGCAGCGGCCGCATGCAGCGCGCGGACCAGGCGGTGGACGACGTCGCCGCGCTCGTCAAGCGTCGCTGCGCGCATCGCCAGCACCTTCTCGACGCCGCGCCGCCAGACCTGCGCCGTGACCAGTGCGATCCGCCCGACGCCGCGATCGACCGCGACGCCGTTCCACGGCTCGCCGACGCAGATGCCGTCGACCTCGCCCGCCGCCAAGGCATCGGCGGCGAAAGTGGGGCTGGTCGTGACGATCTCGACATCGATATCCGGCCGGATGCCCACCGCCGCGAGCCAGTAGCGCAGCATGTAATTGTGGCTCGAATACCGGTGCACCACGCCGAACCGCAATCGCTGCCCCGCCGCCAGGCGCTCGACCGCGACCGCCTTCAGCCGCGCGCCGAGCATGACGGGATCGCCGAGCGCATCGCCGTCCATTACCTGCGCCGCGAGCGGTAGCGACAATGTGATCGCATTGCCGTTCAGCCCCAGCACGAACGGCACCGCCATCGGCACCGCGGGCCGCCCGCGCCCCAGCGCGGTTGCGATCGCCAGCGGTGCGACCATGTGCGCGGCATCGGTGTGACCGTAGAGCAACCGATCGCGCACCGTCGCCCAGGTCATGTCGCGCACCAGTTCGATCTCCAGCCCCTCGGCCTCGGCGAACCCCTGTTCGCGCGCCAGGATCGGCAGCGCGGCATCGACCAGCGGCAGGAACCCGATGCGGACCCGGTCGAGCGCCATCACAAATCTCCCATGAGTGCGTCGCTGGTGATGATCGCATCCGCGATTTCGGCAATTCGCCGGTTGGAGCGCATCGCCTGCGCGCGGAGCAGGCCGTAGGCGGTCGGCTCGTCGATGCCGCGGCGCTTCATCAGGATCGCCTTGGCGCGGTCGACCGTCGTGCGATCGGCCAGCGCACTGCGCGCCTCGTGCAACTCGGCCTGCAACCGCGCGAACGCCTGGAACCGGCGGATCGCGAGGTCGATGACGGGCTTGATCCGCTGCTTGGCGAGCCCGTCGACGATATAGGCCGAAACGCCGGCATCGACCGCGGCGGCGGTAGATTCCGCATCGCTCTGGTCGACGAACATCGCGATCGGCCGGGCGAGGGCGCGGGATACCGCGAAGAACTCCTCGAGCACGTCGCGACTAGGGTTTTCGAGGTTGATCAGCACCACTTCCGGCGCGGCTTTCTCCAGGGCGGCGACCATCCCGATCGTTCCATCGATCACCACGATATCGTCCAGCCCCGCCTCGCGCAGACCGTCCGAAATGATCGCGGCACGCGTGGTACTCGTGTCGATGATGGCGATGCGCATAGCCGAGGCTTATTACGCGCCGTCTCGATTGGCGAGGCCGCGTTAACGGGATCCCTGCAATTGTCGTATCAGCGGCTCGTTCAACCACACTGCCGCTCGCGACCGACGGTTCCTATCGGCGCGTCGGGTCGCCTCAAAATGATCAACCTAAGCGAGGACCCTCACGTGAACGAACGTCCAAAGCTGGGTCACGTAAAAGCTACTGGGAACGTCTGGTTGTGGGTCTTCAAAGCGGTACCGTCTACCGCACATCCTTCGTGTCGAGCCTGCCGCCCGTACATCCTAGAACGGGCGGCCCTTTAAGCCTGACGTGCGGCGGGAATATCACTTGGGGAAATGGATCCCACAAAGCTTATTGCCATCGGGGTCGCGAAAATAGGCGAGCTCGATCGTCCCCATCGACGCAGTCTCGCGTGGGCCAGGCGGGGCTTCGATCGAGGTGCCGCCATTGGCAACCGCGGCATCGTGAAGCTGCTTCACCTGCTCAGGTGAGTTGCATGAAAAGGCGACGGTACTGCCGTTCGCGACGGTCGCAGGTTCATCGTTTATCGGCTGGCTGACGATGAAGTTCGTTCCGTTGCCATTATTGTAGATGAGCCGGGTGTGGCCGCTGTCGGCGATATTTCGCATCGGTTCACCGACGCCGAGTGTCCCGAGCACCGTATCGTAAAAATTCTTCGATCGTTCGATGTCGTTCGATCCGACCATGGTATGAAACAGCATGCTTGTTCTCCTGCTTAAGGCGTTATTCTATAGATACGGGTGAAGTGGACGCTACGGGCGGTCATCCAGTTCCGAAACACCGCTTTGCCCGTCGGCGTAGGCAGCCATGAAGGCCGGCCTGGTCTGCCACCGCCGCCAGAACGCGTCGATATGCTCGAAACGCTCGTCCAGTGGGGTGGCGTTCACCGGGTACTTGGAAAACGCGATCGCGGTGGCCAGCGTGATGTCTGAGAAAGTTGGATGGTCTCCGCCAAGTAGCCACGCCCGCCCGTCAGCAAAATGCCGGTCGACCAGTGCAGCATGCGCTAGCGCCACCTTGCGCGAATGCTCACCCCATGCGGGGTTGTGCGTCAGCTCCAACTTGGGCCCGAGGCCCTGGTGCAGGACGTGGAAGGCGGTGACGATTGGATAGAGGATGTGGACCCAGACCCGGTTGTCCCACATCTGATCAAGGCCGCGCTCGATCGGCGTCTGGCCCATGATCTTGCGGCCTTCGAAGCTGTCGTCGAGGTAGCGCGCGATAGCCGACGTCTCGCTCAAAAAGGACCCGTCCGCCAGCACCAGCGTCGGCGTCTCGCCCCACGGGTTCATCTTCAGGTGTTGCCACCCGCGCTGCTCACCCCCAGGCGACATGTCGTACACCGTCTCGGCAAACCGGTCGGCGATGCCTTTCTCGTGCATGAAGATGCGCAGCCGCTGCGGATTGGGGAAAGCGGAGGGGGAGGTATAGAGCGCCAGCTTTTCGGCCATTGGAGGTCTCGCTTTCATCGATCATATTGTCGATCACATCACCTGCCTGTCAGATGACAGGTTTACATCTGTGACGCAAAACTTGCCCCGTCAACCCCTGTCTGCCATATGACAGGTGGAGGCGTGATTATGGCGGCAACGACGAAGGAGAATGCGCGGGAGGCCATCCTGCTGGCCGCACGCGAGGCGGCGATGACGCGCGGCTATGGCGGCATCAACTTCCGCGACCTCGCCGCGAAGGTCGGCATCAAGGCCGCCAGCATCAACTATTACTTCGCCAACAAGGCGTTGCTCGGTGAGGCGGTAGCGCGTCGCTATCAGGAGGATATTGCCCGCGACCTCGAGAAGATATCCACCGACGCGAAGGACGCCTGGGACGCGTTACGGCGATACCCGAGCATTTTTCGGGCGTCGCTGGAGCGTGACAATCGGATGTGCCTCAGCAGCTTCATGGCAACCGAGCGTGACGAACTGCCTGAGCCGGTTCTGAAACAGGTACAGGCTTTCGCTGACGTCAACGTGGCGTGGCTCAGTAAACAGCTTGCCGCCGCAGCGATTGGCTTGCCTGAAAGCGTCGAGGCAAGAGCGCGAGCAATCTACGCGGCGGTTGCCGGCGCGCAAATCATTGCCCGCAGCAGATCCGACATCGCCGTATTCGATGCTCTGATCGAAAGCTACCGCGCGGCGGGGCCGCTCCCGAGCTAGCTCCTTGTGCTGTCCTAAATCTCGTAGCTGCACGCTCGACAGACATGAACCAATGACCGGTATGGGGATTGGCGAGGTGAAGGCTAAATGACCGTTTCTGGGTCGACGTGGTGATGAGTAGGGCCGGTACCGACCGGCCCCACCGGTCACTTCTTTTTCTTGTCGGGGCGCTGAGATAAAGCAGATCCAGCAGCTGTTTTTGAGTCCTTCCCGGTTCGTCCGTCTTTGAGGACCTTCGAGGCGGCCTTGCCAGCCTTTTCGCTCGTATGCTCGTTCTTCGCCATCGTTTGGCTCCATCAGACACCATCTTGTGATGCATTTGGAAAACTGTATATTAGTAGATTGATTCCTGACTTGTTCTTACGGAATGAAAGCATCGGAGGACGAGATGGATGGTTGTCTGCTTATGGACAGCGGTGCTGTTGCGTTGAACATCTGAGAATGGGTATCCGCTGACGCAAGGTCCTGTCCGGAAGCCTCGCGCGATCTGCCACCTTGTCGCCTTAAAGACCTTGGATGATCCGCCAAGTTTCGTTCCGGGCCGGCGAAGGAAGGCAGGCCGGAGATCGGTAGGAGGCTGGAAGTTGCGCTTCAGAGTATTTGCGAGCAGACTTCTACGACTAGGCGTCGTTGCCCTATCCTCCAGCGGGTCCGCCATACATGCGGGCGACGGGCATCGTACCGCGACAACCGCTGTAAAATCGAACGCTGCACAGAAGGTTGATTGGGCGCCTGTAGTTGGTGGGCGTCTTCCGAACGGTGTACGCTATGCGATCCTCCCAAGGCAGGGAGACGAACCTGGGATAGGCCTCCTCATGCGAAACGAAGGTGGCTTCATCGAGGAGCAGCGGCCGGGCGAGCGCGGGCTGACACACCTTATCGAGCATCTCGTATTCGTCAGTCCAACGTTGAACGCGCCGAACGATCTGCATTATCTGCCGAAGATCGGTTTGCCGCTGACTTTCCCCGCACCTTCCGCCGGTACGACGAGCTGGCGCGAGACCAATTACTTCGTGTCGACCAAGACGACGCGGACGGCCGACCTAGACACATTGCTGCGTCTGTTCCGCGAGGTCGCGACCGATCTCACGTTCAGATCCGATGCAGTCGACGATCAGCGTGCGGACGTGATGCGCGAGATGGCCGGCAGGAAGCCCGGCAACGTGATCTACGCCGACTACATCGCGGACGTAGCACCTGGATCTCCGACCGACGTGATCGATGGGCAGAATTCTGACGACGTACCGACAGCGAGCGTGGAAACGATCCGCGCCCTATACCGCCGCCTGTACCGACCAGAAAACATGATGGTCGTGATCGTCGGAAACGTCGATCCGACCACCGCGAAGGCTCTTATCGCCCAGCGTTTCGGGAGTTGGAAAAGCATCGGGTCGCCGGTCGTCCACGTCCCTGTTCCGCGCTTGCGTTACGATCGCATCGCGCCGATCAGTTTCTCGGCTCTGCCGCAGGGGCGCAGGACGGCGCTGATTACTGTGGCAATGCCGACACTTTCGTCACGCGGCCCCAAAAGATCGCAGATGAACGCAGAGCTCATGGACAGGCTGGCGATCCGCGCGGTCAACAATCGACTGGGCAGAGCTCAGCCACGCAGTCCGTCCGGAAAGGTCGGAATGTTCATCGAGAATGGCGAGCAAGGCCACCGGCTTATCATGCTGTGGGACAACTTCACGGGCGACGCATGGCAGCCCGCACTGGTCGACCTAAAACGTACCACATGCGGACTGGGTACGGCGGGCTTCTCTGCGGACGAATGGGACAGGGCGAGGCGTGACCTGATCCAGGAGCTCGAGCAAATTACCGGAGACATGGGCCACGCCAAGAACGTTGAACTGGCAAAGGATCTATCTCACGCCATCGCCGCGGACAAGGAACTGATCGCACCGAGCTCTTTGCTGCGGCGTGCTCGGATCTGGTTGCCGACGATCAATGCGAGCACCGGGAGTGCCTGGTGGCGTCGGCAATGGCAAAGCGGCCACGAACATGTCCGGGTCGAAGCACCGGAGCTCGCCCGGGTGGTGGACCCCCGTCAGGCGATACGGACCGCGCTCGATGCAGCATCGTCGGGGGCCGCCTGCCGCCCACTGCGGCACTAACCGAGCAAGAACAAGGAGACACGGATGGCCATCGTCCTCATCATCGCAGCGCTCGCGTCGCAGACCGGGCCCACGACGGTCGTTCCAAACGTGGTCGGTTTTGACCTTGCCAAGGTGCGCCCCAGAGAACCGACGTGCCTGGACCGAGGGCAATCGGACGAGATCATCGTGTGCGCTCCAAAGGGGATGGACATCTGGCTGGGTGACGTAAGCGGATTTGCTGCCAAGCCCCTCATTGCCGAATTCAAAGGGCCGTTGAACGCCGACACGACCATCCACGTCATTCAGCAAAAGAGCCCCGTTGCCACGACCCCGGCAGCGGCTGTGACATTCAAATGGCGTTTCTAGTAGCTCCCTGTCGCGGAAAATCTCGTTTTCAACTGCTATCCAGACTGGACCGCGTCTGCGGTCGAAAACCGTATAACGATCTAGGCCATGGCCGTGGTGCGTCCGCCAAGACGTGTTTCCAGATTGTTATGATCAGACGACATTAAAAGCGAACAGGGAGACCATCTGGCCGGCTAACGCATCGAGAACGAACCAGACTCTGCTCATGCCCTTCCCATTTCCCGAAAGCGCCGCATTCCGAACACGATGGCTCGCTCCACTCTGACCAACCCATTCGCGAGACCGTCACGATGATCGAATACCACACACTTCGTGATCCCCGACCCACGAGGTGCCAGTTACAGGTTGTTGCTTATCGGACGGCGCTCGCCATTCTGGCAGGGTGTGCGGCATGTTCCGGGGAGGGAACGGCTCAGGAGATATCTCCGGAGGCACCATCGTCCGGCAAGGACGACATCGTCATCACGGCTCAACGGATCGCCGGTAGCGCGGTTGGAGCGGTAGATCCGACCGCGACCTTGGATCAGGCGGCGATCCAGGCGCTGGGAGCGACCGATCTTAAGACTTTGCTCGAACGCCTGAAAACGCTCACGACGTCGGCGAGCGGCGGTGATCCGGTCTATCTGCTTAACGGTCGGCGGATGTCGAGCATGAACGAGCTCTACAGCCTGCCGCAGGAAGCGATGGAGAAGATCGAGGTCTTGCCGGAATCCGAGGCTGCACGCTTCGGTTTCCCCGCCACTGTTCGCGTAATGAACTTCATCACCAAAAAGACGTTTCGCGCCGTCAAGTATCAGCAGGCCACCGGCACCACGACGGAGGGTGGGGGCGAGACGAACTATGTCGAGGTAACCGCTGCCCGTATCGACGGCCCGCGCCGCGCAACGCTGACGATGTCGCATCTGCGGCTCAACCCGATTCTACAAAGCGAACGGGCGATCGTGCCCGATCCGGACACGCTGTATGCGCTTGGCGGCAACATCACGGGGGTAGGCGGGGGGAGTATCGATCCAGCGCTCGATGCTCTGGTCGGTAATCCGGTTACGATCGCCGCGGTGCCGAACGACCCAGCAAGCCCGCGGACTCTGGCGGGATACGTCGCCGGCGCAGGGGTGCCCGCGGTCACCGATGTCGGCCGCTATCGCTCGCTCCAGCAGCGAAACGACAGGATCTCCGTCGACGGCACGGTCGCCGCGCCGATCGGCAAGTCGATGAGCGGGTCGCTCAACCTGTCGATGGAGGCGCAAAGGAACACTGGCTTGAACGGCTTGGCGCCCGCCCTGCTCACGATACCGGGAGGGAGCGGCGTGCTGCCCTTTGCTGATGATGTTCTGCTCTACCGCTATCTGCCCGACGCGGTGCTCCGGCAGCGGAACACTAGCCTGACTCTGCACGGTTCGGGTCTGGTACAGGGCAGTATCCGGCGCTGGGGGTGGAACGTCACCACCAGCTACGACCGGGTGCGGGGGCTGGCACGTTCGCAACAAGGCGTCCCGATCGACGACTTGCAGGCCTCGATCGATGCGGGCGGTGATCCGCTGGCAATCTTGACCCCCGAAGCGACCGCGCTGCGTCAGGACTATCGAAGCCGGACTGTGACCGGCACATTGCTGACGAAGGCGGTCGCGAACGGTCCGCTGGTCAAGCTGCCGGCCGGCGACGCGCAGATCACGCTGTCGGGCGATTACGCACGGTCAAGCAGTTCGGGCAACCTGCCGGGTTTGCAGCAATCGACGCTGGATCTCACGCGAACGACGAAGGGGGCAAGCGTCAACGCGGATCTTCCGATCGCCTCCGCCAATCAGGACGTGCTCGCGTTCCTCGGGCAACTGTCGGTCAACGGCATGATCGGTGTGTCGGACGTATCCGATTACGGTCGGCTGGTCAGTTCCAACTACGGTCTGACATGGTCGCCGGTGCGACCGATCCAGCTGATCGCGTCGGTCAACGAAGCGCAGACCCCGCCGGCGATCGCGCTGTTGACCAATCCGACGGTCACCACGCCAAACACGCCCTTTTTCGACTTCACCACCGGCACTAGCGTGCTCGTCACGACGATCGCCGGTGGCAACCCTGCCTTGGCTCCGGAGCGACGACGGATCGTCACGCTGGGCGTGGCCGTATCGCCGATTAAGGCAAAGGATCTGCGGCTTACCGCAAATTATCTCGAAACGCGCATCGGCAATCAGACGACGACGTTGGGCAGCGCCACAGCGGCATTCCAGAGCGCGTTTGCCGACGCGTTTCAGCGCAATGCCGCAGGGCAACTCGTCAGCGCCGACCTCAGGCCGGTTAACATCGCGCGCGAACGCGAAAAGAAGATGCAGGTCACGCTCAGCCTGTCGACGCCGATCGGTCGTACCCCCCGGCCGCCGACGCCGCCCGCCGGCACCGCCGCGAAGGACGGCCCGCCGCCAGCCGCGCCCAAGCCCAGACCGCAAATCTATGTGTCGATGACCACGACGTGGCGGCTCGACAATCGCCTGTCGTTGCGCAGCGATTTACCGGCGCTGGACCTGCTGGATGGCGACACGCTGACCGGCACCGGCGGGCGGCCCCGCTGGGAAACCGAACTGAACCTGAGCGGATCGCTCGGGGCTGCGAACATTGGGCTGTACGGCCGATTGCAGGGGCCGACCCAAATCCGCAGCGACCTGGCAGCGTCGGACCTCCGCTTTTCGGGCCGGACGTGGCTCGTGCCCTACGCATCTCTCAAGGTCGATCAGATCGTTAAACGTCCCTGGGCAAAAGCCATGATGCTGCAGTTCACGGTCGAGAACCTGTTGAACGATCGGATCAACGTGCGCGATCGGCTCGACCGCGTCCCAAACCGTTTCCAAGCCGCATACATCGATCCGTTAGGTCGCTCCGTCCGGCTCGGTCTGCGCAAGCTCTTCTGAGACGTGAGCCTCGTGGATTACTGCAAACGGTGGGTATTTGACGCGGCTCTAGCTTGCTGGATCGGTTCCTGCGGCTTTAGAGCACAATATGCTTCGACGACCGTCCTCCCGATTGTTGGTTCTTGATCCAGGCGATCGCGTTTTGCTGTTTCGCTTCGAGCATAAAAAGGGCGCCCTTATCGGGCAAACCTTCTGGGCTACGCCCGGAGGCGGCCTTGCCGAAGGGGAGGCATTTGAGCAGGCGGCTATCCGTGAGCTGTTTGAGGAAACAGGTGTCGTGGTCGAAACAGCGGGCCGCCAAGTCGCACAGCGGCTCGCATCCTTTGTACTACCTACTGGCGAGATAGTTGAGGCCGACGAGCGATATTTCGTTGTTCGGGTCCATCAAAGTACCGTGTCGACCGCCAATTGGACCAAGATGGAGCATACCGTGATATCCGTCCACCGTTGGTGGAGCCAAGCAGAACTTGAGGTAACCGCCGAACAGGTCTGGCCTGAACATCTGTGCCACGTGCTCATCGAAACCGGGGAGTGGACCTCGGCCCCGCAGTGATTGGTCAGTTACGCTATCGCCGTAAAGACTGGCTTCAGGTCGCAGCGGACATGAACGAATGGCGGAAGTTGGGAGGTCAATATTCGCTTGGGAATGACCGGTTGTGGGTCTTTTTAATTTTAAACCGAAAGATCGGTGCTATGTTGTAAAAGCTCCTGCTG